>NZ_OERU01000024.1 GCF_900240845.1 Peptostreptococcus faecalis | reverse complement strand
AATCCACACCACCAGATATTATTATATCTCCTGTTCCACGTCTTTTTAATTCGTTTAGTGTTTCCGTAGATATACTATCTGTTCCAGTTAGTAGAATTGGGCAGTTTCTTTCATTTGCAAGTACTGTAGCTGTCAATACATCAGTATATTTTGATCCATTTGCTAACACTGCTGTTGCTTTTTTACTTGGAGGAATTACTGTTCCGCCACCACCATCTCCATCATCATCTTTTTCCCAAATTATATATAATTTTGTATCTCTTGTTATTTTAAACTTATCACCAGGACGATATGTTATACCACTTCCATTTGTTCTTGTATTCCATCCTACAAACTTATATCCTTTTCTTTCTGCAGTTCCATTATTTAATACAGTTACTTCATCATTTATCTTATAAATTTTTTTATCTATAGGTACTTCTCCTGATGTGGCGTCTACTGCCTTGTACACTACATTAAACTCTACTTCTTTCCAAGAAGCATATAAAG
Source organism: Peptostreptococcus faecalis (assembly GCF_900240845.1). Classification (GTDB taxonomy): domain Bacteria; phylum Bacillota; class Clostridia; order Peptostreptococcales; family Peptostreptococcaceae; genus Peptostreptococcus; species Peptostreptococcus faecalis. Next base: position 2,630 of record NZ_OERU01000024.1, on the reverse strand, counting down.
TAGTCTCTTCGGTAATCTTAAATTTAGATCCTACATCATATTGAGCCCCCTTTCCATCTGGCTTGGTATTCCAACCATTAAATTCATAACCATCTCTTTTTAAATCTCCACCATCAAGAACTATTACTTCTTCATTTAATTTATAGTCTTTTGAATCAGTAGGTACAGTACCTGAAATATTGCCATTTCCCTTATATTTCACATTAAATTCCACTTCTTTCCAAGAAGCATATAAAGTAGTCTCTTTGGTAATCTTAAATTTAGATCCTACATCATATTGAGTTCCTTTTCCATCTGGCTTGGTGTTCCAACCATTAAATTCATAACCATCTCTTTTTAAATCTCCACTATCAAGAACTGTTACTTCATCATCGATATTATACTCTGTAAGATCTACAGGTACAGTTCCTGATTCATTACCATTTCCATCATATTTTATATGTAATGGTGAATTTACTTCGTATACATATGTTACATACTGCATTTGTTTACTGAATTTGCCGGATATAGGTGCACTACCTACTTTCATTTCTTTAAACTTATATCCAGGAATAGTCTTTTCAGTTGTATTGTAATCATCTCCTATATGACCTTCTAGTATGTCTTTTTCAGCTATTTCTTCATTGTCTTCATTTACATGTTTAACTATGACATTTCCATTGTCAAGCTCTTCTGTTATTTTTGATATTTCAACGGCCTTGTCCCAAATAACTAAATTATAAATTTTACCTCCTGGAGTAGCTTCATTACTTGTGGCTGTATCATCAAAGAAAAATCCTAATATTGTATTCCCATCTATCGTTTCTGGTATAGCTTGAGAGTCTACATCTGAAATATTCAATTGCTCATATAATTTTCCATCAGAGCCTTTAATATATACTATAAATTTATTCTCTTTATTTCTAACTGCAATTAGATCTATTACTTCATTTTCTTTCACTGTATAGCTACTTGCAGAGTGAGGATAGAATTGTAGCTTTCCATTATCATAATAATAAAAACCAGTATCTCTTTTAGAGTCTTTGTAATCTATTATCTTTTTCCAACGCCCTTTTATCTCATCAAACGAAAACTTCATTCCTATGGAATATTCATCTTTTAAATCTTTGTTAAACAAAATCTTAAATCCTCCTCCACGTGGAAGAGAAGATTTCCAAGACCAATATGGACCATTATCATCAATTCCAAACTTGGTATCTATATTATTTCTGTCATATCCATCATTTTCTTTTGAGAAAGGAGTGAGTATTGAATTATTTTTCTCATCTGTTAAACTATTGATGAAGTTATATTCAACATAAGGATCATCCTCTTTCTTATAACTTTGGGCTTTAATTGGCGCTGCGCTAGTAATAACAAAAATTAAAGCAATACAAATTGAGACTATTTTTTTTAACATACTAAAACCTCCTATTGTTTTTTTGTGTAATCTCATTAAATACTTATTTTAAGATGCATAATTCACCTTTAAATCTACTTTTTCTACTCTATTTACAATTTGTATAAATTTTTTCCGTTATTTATTTTTTTAATTTATATTACAACATGCATACAACTCAGAAACCAAGATATGATTATTGCTTTAATTTACTTTTATATTTTTTTGTTCATGTTTATATGTTTTGTTTTTGAATAATCTGTATATTAAAACTATTTTCAAACAAAGTATAACATAAAGTGATTGTCTTTAGCAACACAACCAATTACACTGTATATCCACCAAGTTTTGAATACTTTATGAACTGTATTTTTATTCTATCAACATATAGATATTTGATTGCAAATATTATGCTTATTACTACTGTCGCATTAAAAAATACAATAAAAATAAGTATATTATTTTTCATCATTGTGCTAATTGATATTATTGTAAATAAAACCATAGTAAACACTAAAATTAAAGAAACCAATTTAAATCCTTTTTTTCTTTTTTCATTTTCAGTTAAAATGCTCTGATACATAGATTTAAATTCTTCTTGCGTATAATTGCTATTTTTTAAATTATCCTTAACATCTTTTTTTAACCCTGCAGGTACTATAATTAACATCTTTAATTATCCTCCGTTTATTTTTATTACAAATTACTTCCATTTTTCTTTTTCTTTTTCTTTTTTTCACTAAATTGCAATATCAAATTGAACACTTTTATAAAACTGAATACACTTTGTCCATCTCTTCTTCAAAAAGATCTTTCGGAGTTTTGTAGTTGAAGATTTTTCTAGGCAATCCATTTATTAAGTCATCATAGTGAAGAATTTCTTCTTTACTTACTTTGTTCATGGATGTTCCTTTTGGTAGAAACCTTCTTAAAAGCCCGTTATATCTTTCATTTGTACCACGTTCATATGATGAAAAAGGGTGAGCAAAGTAAATATCTGATAAATACTCAAAAGTATGCATCTCCGAAAATTCGGAGCCATTATCGCATGTAATACTTTTAAAAACCTCAGATACATTACTCTTAAAACTGTAAACTAGTGATTGGAATGCCTTCTTTATAGAGTTGCTATCTTTTGATGCTACTTTAATAGGCAGATAATACCTTGTTTTTCTTTCAACAAGTGAAAAAACGCAGTTTTGATCTTTGGTTTTACCACCTAAAACGGTGTCAATTTCCCAGTGACCAAATT
>NZ_OERU01000021.1 GCF_900240845.1 Peptostreptococcus faecalis | reverse complement strand
AAAGAATATACAAGATAGATTAAATACTGATTTAAAAATATCTTCAGTATCTAGAATAGGTGGAGTTGATAGATATGAAACAGCTTCGCTAATAGGTAAAGAAGTGAGAGCACTTACTGGAAATAAGACAGACATGATACTAGTAGATGGAACTGACTTCCCAGATGGAATCACAATCAACTCACTAGCAGCTAAGTTTAAGTGCCCAATTCACCTTACAAAACCATCTTCTCTAACAGATATAACAGCTAAAGATATAGCTGACTGGAAGATAGACAGCATACTTGTAGGTGGTGGAGAAAATTCAGTATCTAAATCTGTATATGATGGATTAAAAGTAACTAATAAAGAAAGAATACATGGAGCTGATAGATACTCTACAGCAGTGAAGATATCTCAAAGGCTAGATAGAGTGTCAACACCTATAGGAAGGTAATACACTACCAGTAACAATTGATTTATATTAAAATCAATTAGTAAATTAATGATGAACACTAAAAAAAACATCTCAGCATTAATACAGACGAGATGTTTTTTTATTTTCTAAAATAATTTTTACTCTTTTTTATAAATTCTATCTATGTTCCTTACAGCTTAAGTTATTTACTTCTAATTTAAAAACCATAATTTTTTTTATCATCTTTTCATCAAATTGCCAATCATAATTCTTTGTATTTTGCTTCATAATCAGCTTTAAGCCCTCTACTTTTTCACTATGTTCTTCCACAATTTTAACCATTCCATTTCCTATTATACTTTGATATTTAGCTGAATAAGCACAGGGAAAATCAGATTTTTCCAACTCATAGTTTGTATCCATTTCAAAACCTACATTAGGACATTTTTTTATTAAGTCTATTTTTCTACCTTCTTTTGCTCCGTGAAAATAAAAAGTATATCCTTCTCCATCAAATTTATATCCAAAATTTAGAGGTACAATATAAATTTCACCATTATCGTTAAATCCCAGTCTACAGCAATTACAATTTTCAACAACATCACGTATTCTTTCTTTAGAAACCACTTCTCTGTCCATACGTCTCATAACTACACTCCTTATCAATTATTTATTACTCTACGAATTTCTCTTTTCGCTGATTATACCATATGAATTTCTATAATACTATATCAATATTTTTAACATAATGTGTAAAAAAATATACGTTTTGTTTATATTTCAACTTACTTAAATATTTATTATAGAAATCTCATATCTGCTATTTAAACTTAATATTATCAATATTACAGAAATACATTTATTTAATTATTAAATAAATTGTGTTATTTTTTCTAAATTATTGTATAATATAATATAGATATTAATATGATTAAAGGTGGGGATTTTGTGGAAAATTATAATAACATTAAAGAAATTATTGAGGCTAATTTAGACGTAAAATGTTATGGCGAAGATTGTCTTTTTGAAGATCCTCTTATCTCTGAAACAAAAAAGTTATTAGATCAGTTGGAAACAATTACGTATTCAAATAAGTTTAACTGCGAGTCTACTTATATAGAACTTTTTTCGAGCAATTTAAATGAATTTTTAAACTTACTAAATAATTTTGATAAAAAACTTCTATATACAATCCATAAACTTAATATGAATTTTTTTTATAAAAAAGATACCATTCAATACTTAATGGAAGTTTATAAAACTCATGATAGTTGGAGAAAAAGAGTTTTTCAAACTTTGGATACTCTAAATGATCGTGATTCTCTGATCAAGATAAATACTACTAAAATAAACTCTCTTTTTGCTTTAAATAGTTCTGTAAATAAAATGATATTTAGTGGTATAAACCTTTTTGAAAAACATCAAGTAGAAACTGCTGAAGAAGATTTTGCATCATCCGTCATTCTATCTTCAGATAAAGATATCTTTATATCTAGCAAATTCAATTTATACGATTTTGGAGTTCTTAGAGCAATATGTACTCTTTATGAATCCGGTTTAAGCTCTATGACATACAAAATGATATTACATGCTTTAACAGGATTCAAATCCAGATCACCTTACCAAGGCCAAATTGATGATATTAAATATTCAATAAATAAAATGTCTATGACAGAAGTAACACTTTATTTAAAAGATCCTTCAAAATCAGCTTTTTATAATGATAATGTTGTAAAAGAAAACTTATTGTATATTTTATTTGAAGATAACAATTTTGTTGTAAATGGTCAATCTTCAAAATCTGAAGGAATACGCATTTTAAGAGAGCCCATATTATATAGAATATCAAAAGAATATTCAAAAATTGAGCCTCTTGATGCTACTATTATTAGAGCTCCTATCTCTTCTACTAAGAAAAATATTATTATAAAAGAATATATGCTTCATGTAATAAAATTAATAGAGCTTTCTACAGACAACAGTGAAAAAGATGTAAGTACAGAAATAAATCTAGTAACTGTTTATGATGACTTAAATGCTGATACTACTCAAGAAAAAAAGAAAATCAGAGATACAATTGTTGAAATATTAGATTATTGGGTCAAGATAAAATACATAAAAAATTATAATTTAGTTAAAGAAAAAAATAAATATAATTCTATTATAATTAAAATTTAGACTAAACGTATTTTAGTCAGTATTGTTTATTTTCTATAATTTTTATACTCGTCAAAGGGTATATTTTCGTGATTTTATTGAAATAATATTTTTCTAGTATTATAATAAATAATATAGATGTATTGACAGAAAATTCTTTCAATACATCTATATTATTAAAAGATACTTGTATTTTATTCTAAATGCTTATTAACTAAATTTCTTTCTACAAAGAAGCCTCTACTTTATAAATTTTTCAACAAAAAAAGAACCACTAGTGAAGAATATATTATACTTTAAAATAGTTTACAACATTAAAGTATTTTTATACCTTTATTAGTGGTTCTTTTCTATATATATTTTAATTTACAGAATATTCTGTTTATAGAAGCAATTCTTGCATTATCATAAGTACTTATGTTACTATACCGTTAAATATAATAATTATTATAGTTAATAATATAGGAGGTACTATTTATGACTAATACTCGTAATTCAACTAACATAATCAAGTTATTTTTACTTTCACTTGCTTTAATCTTCTTTAATTTTGGAAAAATATTTGCAGCTGATGACTCAGTTATGATTCCTCTTGGTGATGGAAATGTGGCTCATATTCAAGCTGATTCATCATACGAACCTTCTGAGTATGATAAAAATACCAAGATAGATATCAACGACCCTCTATTAAACGATATTTTCACTAAATATAGTGGTTCAAGCAATGTTTATCTAAAAGATTTAAAGGGAATAAAGGATTTGAAAATACATAATATTGCAAAAACTGGAAATAAAGTTAAGAATATAGACTGTTTTAAATATATGGAAAACCTTACAAATCTATATATGACTGAAACAGCTCAAACTGATTTATCGCCTTTAAAAGACTTAAAAAAATTAAAAGAAATTCGTCTCGATAAAAATAAGTCTACTTTCAGCTTAGAACCAATATCCAATTTAGATAATTTAGAAATACTACGAATTATTGCTCCTTCTAATCTTGTAGATGGTGAATTTGTCAGTGAACCAAACATAAATGATTCTGACATTAAATACATATCAAAACTTAATAACCTACAATATTTGCAATTAAGATTTCAAAATTTGAATAATGTAGATTCGCTCTCCACTAATAAATTACTAAAGCAAATAGATATTTCTTATAGTAATCTTTCTGATATTTCATTTATTAGTGAGCTGAAAGATTTGTATTACATCGAATTTGACGATAATAATATTGAAAAAGTACCAGATCTAAAAAACGTTGTTGGTAAAAATGATATTACTAATTTCATATATATATCGTTTATGGACAATAAAATTAGCGATATTAACTTTCTTGATTTTGTAAATGATTCTAGTATTTGGAATAGTGACAAAGAAAAAAATAAAATTATTGTAAATTTAGATTCTAATAAAATTAAAGATCCTAGTATGTTTAAAAATATTGACTTCTATAATAATATTTATTCTTGTTTTAATGTAAGTATGTATAATCAAAAATATAACCACGATAAAGTTATTAAAAATAATAACATTTTTGATATTGACTTACCAGTAAGGTATATCAATAATTCTTTTCCTACTCAATTTGCAGATTCATATTTTGGAATTTTAGATAATAATGATTTTAATGCAAAGTATGATGAAGATAAAAAAGTTATTTCAGTTGATTCTAAGGTTGATTCGTCTACTTTAAAATACGAATTATTCAACTATGAATTCCTTGAAATAGAAGCAGTTCAGCTTCTTGATCCACTAAAATTCATTCAAATTGAAAGTGGAATGGGAATTACTTATTTTGGAGAACATATCCAAGACTTTGAAATAGTCAAAGAACCTGACAATCCTGGTGATGGTGGCGGAGGCGGAACAGTCAACCCTCCAACAAAAAGAGCAACTGCAATCTTAGCCAATGGTAAAAAGTATACTGATGTATTGACAGCTACAGTGCTAGCAAATGAAAGAGATTGTCCAATACTTCTAACAGATACAAACGACATCACTACAGAGACTTTTAACGAACTAAAAAGACGTGGAATAGGTGATGTAATTATATCAGGAGGACTAGATTCTGTCTCTCAAAAAGTTGTAGATCAGCTAAAAGATTTCAACGTGATAAGATACGCTGGATCAGATAGATATGGAACTGCAAGAGAAATAGGTAAAGAGGTAAGAGCACTTACTGGAAAAACTGATGGAGCAATGCTAGTTGATGGAACTAACTTCCCTGACGTAATTACAATATCAGCTCTTGCGACTCAAAAGAGAGTACCAATTTTAATCACAAATCCTAACAAGCTTACAACTACAACTGAAA
>NZ_OERU01000002.1 GCF_900240845.1 Peptostreptococcus faecalis | reverse complement strand
ACAGTACTTGCAAATGAAAGAAACTGCCCAATTCTACTAACTGGAACAGATAGTATATCTACGGAAACACTAAACGAATTAAAAAGACGTGGAACAGGAGATATAATAATATCTGGTGGTGTGGATTCAGTGTCTAAAAAAGTAGAAGAACAATTAAAAGACTTCAATATTATTAGATATGCAGGAAATGATAGATACGAAACTGCAAAAGAAATTGGAAAAGCAATAAGATCTTTGACTGGAAAGACTGAGGGAGCATTTTTGGTGGATGGTACTAACTTCCCTGATGTAATCACAATATCATCATTAGCAGTAAACAAGAGACTTCCAATACTTCTTACTAATCCTAAAAAACTAACAGCAACTACTGAAAAGACGATAAAAGACTGGAATATAAAAAATATAACAATAGGTGGTCAAGATAATTCAGTAGGAAATAATATTGAAACAAAATTAAAAAATGAAATAAAAATATCTACCTCAAGAATAGGTGGAGCAGATAGATATGAGACAGCTTCACTAATAGGAAAAGAAGTAAGAGAATCTACAGGAAATACTAAAGATATGATACTAGTAGATGGAACAAACTTCCCTGATGGAATCACAATCAACTCTCTAGCAGCGAAGTTCAAAGCTCCAATACATTTAACAAGACCATCTAGTCTAACTGATATTACAGCAAATGATATATCAGACTGGAAAATAGAGAATATAATTGTAGGTGGAGGGGAAAATTCAGTTTCTAAATCAATCTATGACGGACTGAAAGTCGCTAACAAGGAAAGAATATCAGGTGCTGATAGATATTCTACAGCAGTTAAGATATCTCAAAGACTTGATAGAATTTCAACACCTATAGGGAAATAAGTTAATACAATTGAGTTATATAGATACAATTACACAACTCAATTGTATTTGGAAATAATTTAAAATAATAGAACGCTGATACAACAAAGAATTAAAAAGCACCCAAACTATTGTTTGGGCGCTTTTTTGTAATTATATTTTTTACTTAGAAAACTTTTCTTCAGAGTATTTTTGAGATATTTTAACTGCTGTGTCATATCTATCGTCTCCAGATACTCTCTCTTTGTTTTTAATCTTTAGGCTATCTTCTATAGTTTTAGATACTGAATTATATCCTCCACCTATAAGTATGTTTTCAATTGTCCAGTTATTTACTGCATTTTCTGTTGTTTTATTTAGGTTAGTTGGCGTTGTTAAAAGAATAGGAGCTTTAAATTTAGAAGCTACCGAACTAATTGTGATTCCATCAGGGAAGTTTGTTCCATCTACTAATATCATGTTAGTCTTATTATTAGTGATATTTCTAAATTTTTCTGCTACCTTATATGCAGTTTCATACCTATCTGCTCCACCAATTCTTTCTACACTTGTTAGAGTTGTTTTTAATTCGTTTTCTATTTCATTAGAAACTGAATTATTTTCTCCACCTATTGTTACGTTTTTTATATTCCAATCTTTTAAAGCTTTGTTAGTAGTGCTATTAAGCTTGCTAGGGTTAGTTAAAATTATTGGAGCTCTTTTTTCATTTGCTATAGTAGAAAGGGTGATTACGTCAGGGAAGTTAGTTCCATCAACTAAAATAGCATCAGTCTTATTATTAGTAGAAAGTCTTACTTCTTCGCCTATTTTTTTAGCAGTTTCGTATCTATCTTGTCCGTAAATTCTTCTAACTTTATAACCTTCTTTTTCTAATTGTTTTACAACTTCTTCAGATACTGAATCTGGACCACCAGAGATTATTACTTCATCAGCACTAAGTCGTTTAATTTCATTTAAAGTATTTTTAGATACTAAATCTTTACTTGAAAGAAGAATAGGACTATTTTTCTCATTCCCAAGAACCGTAGCAGTTAGTACGTCCGTATACTTGTTACCACTCGCCAAGATAATACTTTTTTTGGATTCAGTTCCGTTTCCACTGTTATTTCCGTTTTCACTTCCGCCGGTGTTACCGCCTTCGCCATCACCGCCAGTGGAGTCATTGTCTAAAAATATATCAACGATTTTATCGTATTCCTTATCTTGAGGGTTATAGTAAAATTCTTTATTGGTACCATCTTTGTTCATGACGGCATATGCAGTATATACATAAGGTTTAAAACTAATCTTTTTTCCTTTATAATCATCAGGAATTTTATATTCTATTTGTTGCTGTAAACTTTCTCCTTGCTTTAAATTTATGTTTTTATTATCAGAAGTAGTTTTTATTTCTTGGTTTCCAATCTTATTTCCTTGTTCATCTAAAATGTCATATCCCATTACTAAAAAAGAGTTCGGAATATTTTTAGATGTGTTTTTAAGGTCTAAATTTAGGTTTATAGATTCGCCAGGTTTTATATTTTCAGCTTTATTAGGAGTTATTTCTAATGTAGAAGTTTCATAATAAAGGTCTTTAGTTTTTAATGAAAGAGTTGTCCTGTCATTAGTATCTTTTGTATACCAACTGAGATCACCTTGAAGTCTATGTATTCCCCAATTTTCATAAGTAGGATTATCAATAGCCGTATAGTGATATTCTAATGGTCTTTCCATTTCAAATTTGGTTGTCCCAGCATAATATAATTCTTTTTTATTTTTGTCTAAGCTAGTAAAGTATAGGCTGAATGTATGAGGCATTTCAGCTGTTTCTGGGTCTACTCCTCTTCTAATTAATTCTTCATCAATTTCTTTTCTCGTAAATACAATATCTTCTTTTGATGAATTTATGTCATAATCAAAGTCTTTTTCTAAAGTAAATTTAAAGCTTCCATCAAAACCTACTAGTGTTATTCTAACCCCATATAATTCTTCATAAGTATCATCTTTTAATTTATTTTCTATTTGAGTCCATGGAACAACAAGCTTTTCAAATCTAGCAGCCTTATCATATGCTTCCCAAATGTCAATACTAAGCATGTAATTACGCAATCCTAAAGGATTTCCACCGGATTCATCATAGTTTTCAAAGTTTAATCCATCCACATAATGTATTATTTCTTTGCCTATCCTAGATGTTTTGTAGTTTAGGGAATCTTTTATGTCTGGATATTCCGGAAGATTGCTTTCAGATTTCACATTTTGTTTAATTTGATAATTAGTTTCACTTATAGAGTCATAAGCAAAAGCAGGGATAAAATTTGACGAGATTAAGCTTAAAGTTAAACTTAACAAAGCAATTTTTTTAATTTTTGTATTCATATTTACCTCCATGTTATTTATAGAATTTATTTTTCATTATTCGGTTGCCTGCTGTAATTTATTTTGTTACATTTAGGTTGTCTATTACTTATAAAAAATAGGTCATTCAAACTAAATATAGAAAATAAAAAGGTTTTCCTTGTTTCCATTTTTTATAATATTAGTGGAATTTAATATATAAAAGTGTGAATTACCTAATTATACCCTGCTTTATGTTTAAAAAACATTTTGTGTCTTAAAATAATAAATTTTAAACAGAAAAAAACTATAATAAGTATTTGCTATTATGATTATGATGATTAGTAATACGTATTAAACAATTATAAATTAAAATATATTATATAATATACAAAAAATATACCTTGATAATACTTATTAAAAAATTTATCATTTTATTAGAAGTATTTTTAAAAAATATAACAATTTAAACATATTAATAAGTATAATTTTATAACAATGAGTCGATGCTTGTTAATAAAAATAAAAAGAGGAGTTTAATAAACAAATGAGTGATGGATCAAACAAATTGAAAAAATTTTCGGATGGAATGGATAAGTATTTAGAAAAAACAATTATTACAATTGGGAGAGTATTTATAGGATTATTGGCAATAATGACTTCTTCTTTACCATCATTTATAGAGGAAATAGTTAATTGCATATTTACAGAAATTGGAACATCTGACATATATTCATTTATAGATGTAAATACTCTTATATCCTCGGCAACATATGTAGTGTTTATAATAATATTTGTTTTTATTGCAAGAAAATATAATATAGCAAAACTAAGTTTTAATTTTATAAATAAAAAAAATATACTTATAGTTATTGGAGGATTTGTATTATATAGAATAGTTGTAATAGTAGGGTATATTCTTTTACATATTCAAGGTATAGAAAGTACTGCAAATGATACAGCTATACAAGAATTATTTGAAAATCAAAGTATAGTCTTAATGTTTATAACCATGTCTTTGTATGCACCTATAGTTGAAGAACTTGTATTTAGAGCTTTTTTAATGGGAACATTATTTAAAAACTATAAAGCAGTAGTCGGAATATTAGTGAGTTCAACTTTATTTGGAATTTTCCATGGTCCAGCAGATATAGTTAGCTTTTTGATATATTTCGGCGGAGGCCTTATTTTTGCAATTACATATTACAAGACAAAACGAATTGAGGTTACGATGTGTATTCATTTTATAAATAACTTATTAGCATGGGTCTTTACATATATTCAATAGTAGATATTAAATAAAAATATTAGTTTAATATAAAGTCTTTATGGTATACTATCAAATAAGTATAAAGAGATAGTTATAATTTAATGTATAGAAAGGAAATAAAAATGGAAAACAAAAATTATATTAAAACATTTATAACATTAATAATAATTCCATTGCAATTATTATTAGGAGAATTAATTGTAAAAATACCATCAATAAATTCTGATATGAATATGAGAGGCGTTTTGACTCTAAGCATAGCATTTATAGGATTTTTGATTGTCGTTTTATTGAATAAAAATCTATTGAAAAGGGATTTTAAGGTATTTAAAAAAAGTCTTTGGAAAAATATAGGAATTTCTATTATCTGTGTAATATTAATGCATTTGCTATTATATATAGTTAGATTACCTTTAGATAATTTAAGTGCAAGCAAAGAAATGGATGTAATGTCTCTTCCTTTGATGCTGTCAATTCCTCTTTCATTAATTCCTTTAATGGCACCATTTGTAGAAGAAATAGTGTTTAGACATCACTTGTTTTATAGATTTGAGAAAAAATCAGTTAGAATATTTATGTTTTTTGTATCTGCAATATTGTTTGGATTAATTCATTTCAATAATTTTAATGGAGATATAATACAAACTATTCCATATATGTTTATGGCAATGTTTTTTAACTTGATTTATTTGTACTCAAAAAATATTTGGAACTCTATAACAGTACATTTTATATTCAATGGTATGAATGTATTTATGGGTATTCTTGGGTTAATATTATTAAAGATTGTAGGATAGTGGTATAAATATGTATCAATATGTATGAGTAAAAATATACTGTTAAAAAGGTATTTTTATAGAAATTATAGTAAGTAGTAATAAAATATAGCATATTGAAATGAGAAATATGCAAAATCATAAAAAATAAAATTTAGTACTTGATTTTACTTTTAAATTAGTGTAGAATAGTAGAGTAAATAAAAGGCGTAAAATTGTTCAGCTGAGTTAAGACTTAACTCAGCTGTTTTTTTTTTGCGATAATACTTAAAAGGAGGGAGTTTAGTATGGATTTTTATATGAAGTTACCAAGAAATAAAAAAGAATTTGCGATATTTATGATAATAATTTCTATTATATCAGTTAATATTATAGCACCATTAATAACGTGTTTTGAAATGGGGTTTAGTATTTCGACGTGGGTAAATACTCATACAGTATGCCCATGGAAGACATATTCCTAGTGTTACTATAGTTATAGCCGCTCCTAGTATGTACCATCCCAAAAACTGAAGCAAGCCTCCATCAAAATATGATTTATTCATTTATTACCTCCAAATTAGTTTATTATAAAAGAATGATACCACATCATATTAATATAAAACAATAATATAGAAGTATTTTAACTAATAGAAAATCTACATTAAAAGTTTAAAACTTAAAATAAAATATGACACGATGTTTCAAGTTAATTTTGGTATAATATAAGGAAAGAAGAGGGGTGGGAAGATGCATTATGTAAAATCAAAAGGGATTTTGTCTTCTAGAAATGGTATGAACTTATATAGAGGATGTTCACATGGATGCATATACTGTGATTCAAGGAGTCATTGTTATCAAATGGAACATGATTTTGAAGATATAGAAGTTAAAGAAAATGCAATCGAGCTATTAGAAAATATTCTCAGTCGAAAGCGCAAAAAGTGTATGCTTGGCACAGGATCAATGACAGATCCATATATTCCTATTGAAAAAGACTTGAAATATGTGAAAAAAGCATTGTTATTATCATGTAAATACGGATTTGGTTTTACTTTAATAACAAAATCAAACCTAATATTGAGAGATTTAGATATATTAGAAAAAATAAATAAAAAAACTAAATGTGTAGTTCAAATGACTCTGACAACACATGATGAAAAACTTTGTAAGATAATTGAACCTAATGTATGCACAACTAAAGAAAGGGTAGCAGTTTTAAAAAAGTTAAATGAAAGAGGGATACCAACTGCAGTATGGATTTCACCAATTCTCCCATTTATAAATGATACAAAAGAAAACTTAAATGGAATCTTGGATGAGTGCATAGAAGCGAACGTTTTTGGAATTATATGTTTTGGAATGGGATTGACACTTAGGGAAGGAAATCGTGAATATTTTTATAAACAATTAGATGAAAAATTTCCAGGAGTTAAAGAAAAGTACATACAGAATTATGGAAATAAATATATTATAAATAGTCCGAAAAATAATGAATTGATGGATTTTTTTCATAAAAAGTGTGAGGAAAATGGAATTTTGCACAATAATGATATGATATTTGAATATTTAAGTACATTTGAAAATAAAGACGAAGGGATTCAATTGAGTTTATTTTAGAATTTTTTTTGCAAATTGTGAGATGTATTAAAAAAATAAATATTTTAATAATAGATATAATATTATATGCAAAAAAATAGTATATAAAAAGTATTATGTAGAAAAATTATTATTAAAAAATAGTATATAAAAAGTATTATGTAGAAAAATTATTATTAAAAAATAGTATATAAAAAAGTTATATACATAAATTGTGTATAAAAAAAGAGATAGAGGTGTCTACATATAAATAATATTAATGTAAAAAGAAAGTAGGATAATATGAGTAAAATAATAAAAAATGTGAGAGAGAATGATATTTTAAGAGAGAGCTTTTTTAAATTGGCAAAAGAAACATATGGAATACCTTTTAAAGAGTGGTATGAGCAGGGGTATTGGACTGATAAATACATGCCATATGCAATTGTCGAGGGAAATGAAATCGTAGCAAATGCTTCTGTAAATAGAATAAAATTTAATCATAATGGCAAAATAAAAAACTGTGTACAAGTAGGAACTGTAATGACAAAGCCATCACACAGAAACAAAGGACTTTCTAGAATGTTAATGAAAGAAATAATAGCTGATTGGCGTGATAAATCTGATTTGATATACCTTTTTGCAAATGATTCAGTTGTTGAATTTTATCCTAAATTTGGATTTGAAAAGAGAATAGAAGAGCAGTATTTATTTTCTGTTGATACACAAAAAAGTGATTTTATAAAATTGGATGTTGACAATGAAATTGATAAAAAATGTTTATTTGAATGCTATAAAAAAGGGAATCCATTTTCAAAATTTGAAATGATAGATAATATTGAACTAGTGATGTTTTATTGCAGTTCAGTTATGAAAGAAAGTATATATTATTCTAAGAAACATAATACAGCTGTAATAGGAGTCCAAGAAAATGAAGAATTTATTTGCTATGATGTTTTCGGTGACTCAAAAGCTTCGTTGACTGACTTATTAGCAGAGGTGGTAAATTCAAATGTTAAAAGGGTGGTTTTAGGATTTACTCCAAAAGATATAACAGGAATGGAATCATCTATTTTTGAGATGGAAGATACAACTCTATTTGAACTAAAAAATGATAGCTCGTCAAAATTTAAAGAAAATGAAATGTTTCCGCTTTTATCTTATGCATAGTAGAAGAAAATATGATTTTAAATAAAAATATCTTTTTTAATTAATCTATAAATGGAATATCTATAATATTATTAATTTTGTTGTATTGAACAAACCTTGAAATAAAGTGGCTCTTGATATAAAATACAATAAAACAAGGGATATATTATTGGTCATGATCTGATGCTTATTTTAAGTAATATTATATAAAAAAACATCTTAAATAAACACAGATAACTGAAACAGATATATGACGGATTGAATAGAATACACAAAAGTAATGTAATCATTGGAGATGAAAATAATTATGGCAAAAAAATTTACGAAAGTAGGTCTTAGAACAAAAAAGACTGCTTTAGCAGTTTTTATATGCTTTATGATTGAGAGTATCGTAAAAACTGGAAGTCCATTTTATGCAGCTATAGCCACCATTTTATGTATACAAAATGATATGAGTAATAGCTTTAGAGTTGCAAAAAATAGAGAAATTGCTACAATTGTAGGAGCAATTTGGGGTGTAGTATTTATTTATTTTGAACAACGATTTATGGGAGATTATTCGGAAATAATAAGGTATTTGGTATTATCACTTATGTTAGTGCCGATAATACAGAGTTCACTTATAATAAAAAAACAAGAATGTACATATTTAATGTGCGTGGTATTTTTATGTATTACAATAATGCATGGAGCGGATGAAAATCCTATGATATTTGCCTGGTGTAGAGTATTAGAAACGTCTATAGGTATAATAGTTTCATTAGCAGTTAACAGTATACCATTTCACAGGTTGACAGAATAAAAAATAGAACAAAAAATAAAAGGAGACTCTATATCTAATAGCAATTGCGACTAGGTATAGAGTCTTTACTTGTTTTTTGATAGATGAAAACTTTATAATCTTTGTTAGTGATAATATTGAAATTTAACGATACATTATGAAATATTTTTGTAAAAATAATACTGTTAAGGGGAAATTTAGAAATATATGCGATTATATGTATCAAGGAGGGGATATCAAATGTTAGAAAAAACTTATAGAATGATCATAAACAAAGAAAAAAAAGGGTATCATGTCTATATCCCGGATTTTGGAGTAGAAAGTACTACAGAAAGCTTGAAGAATGCAGTAAAAGTAGGTAAAAGTATGATAAAGCGTATGATAAAGCATTATAACTTTTATGGAATTTCTTTTCCAAAACCGTGTTCCAGAGATTATATGTCCGGTGATTACAATATAGTTATACCGGTTTAATAAAATTAAGAAGGCTAACTTACTACTAGTTAGTCTTTTTAGTATAAAAAGTGATATTAGAATAAAAATTATACAAAAATAATATAATAATAAAAATAATAATGATGTTTAAAATAAAATATATGTAAGCTTGTGTAATATTAATATAATATTAATTAATTCAAATCTTGTTAATATTATTAAAGTTATGTAAATTGAATTGATTATAAATATAATTAGTCTATAATGTAATTAGGACATAAAATAAATGCTCTAAAAGAGGATGTGACTCAAAATGCATATACCTCTAAAAAATGGAAATAGCAATTAAAGCGCTATGACCAATTAACCCTGAGTACTGATTAAAAAGTTCGGGTTAAAAAACTACTATCAATGCTAACTTAGTATAAGTTAGTTTTTTTTTATGTTAGCATAGGTACATTAAAATTTTAAGCACATACTTTCAAATAGAATAGATTTTATAATTACTTATTATAAATAAAAAAAATATAAAAGATGAAAAATAAAACTTTAAAAAATGAAAATACATTCATAAAATATTTAAGAAAAACAAGAAAAATAACATTTATAATGTTTTTTTCTTACGAATATTTTAATTATAAAAACATAGTTTTTTTATAATTGTTTTTAAGTGAAAACTTTGGTTATAAAAACATAATTTGTGGGTATAGAGTCGATTATATACCCAAAAACAAAATAAGAAGAAAAGGAGCAAGAAATGAAGATGAAAGCAAAAAAAATAAAAAATTTAAGAAGGAGAATTCCTTTAAAGCTATGTCTTTCGGTGACATTGCTGATATTGTTAGGAAATATATCAGATGGAGCTACAAAAGAAGTACATAATGTAACTGAATTGCAAAGTTCTATAGAAAATTCAAGTGAAGGTGATGAAATAGTAATTGCAAACGATTTTACATATGGAGATTTAATTATTAAAATGCCTACCTCTTCTGTAACGATTGATGGGAATAACAACGTCTGGAATAAAGGTTCAATTACTATAGAAGGTGGAAGTAATGCGAAACTTACGATTAAAAATTTAAATATCGATGGTAGTAGTATAAATAAGGAACTTATTACAAATTATGCTGCAAAAGGAAGACTAGTTTTAGACAATGTTAAACTATATAATGCAAGATTTACCCCTTTGAATATACTTACAGATGGAGAGTTTAAGACTGAAATAAAAAATAGTAAAATATATAATAATAAGGCGAATAATTCAGCACCTGCTATATGGTTGGGAACTGCGGCTTTTGTAGATATTAATTATTCTACAATTGAAAGCAACGAAGGCACTGGTGGTGGATATGAAACGGGTGCTATATCTTCAAAACATTATGAAGCAGAGTTAAATATAAATAATTCTGTATTTAGAAAAAATAAAAATAGCAGCGTCAATACCGGAATCTTTGGTGGAGGCGGAGGTGCTATGGCAATGCACTATTTTAAAGGAATTATAAATATAAGTGAGTCAATATTTGATCAGAATCAGACTAGCGGAGAAGGTACAGAAGTAAATAGCACTTACGATGGTGGAGCAATATATATTTTTGATGGAAGAGACGGAGCTGTATTTAATATAGATAGAAGTACTTTTTCGAATAACTTAGCATATGATGATGGTGGAGCAATATTATTACAAGGAACTGGTAATCCAGGACTTACGACTAGTATAACAAACTCTACATTTTTTAATAACAAAGCATATGGATTAGATGGAGCAGGTTATTCAGGAGGCGCAATTCAGTATTTTAAAAATGGTGGATCTTCAAAAATGACGAATAATATACTTAGCTCGACATTTGTAGGAAATCAATCTGGAAATGAAAGTACAACTGCTGAAC
This sequence comes from Peptostreptococcus faecalis, assembly GCF_900240845.1. Classification (GTDB taxonomy): domain Bacteria; phylum Bacillota; class Clostridia; order Peptostreptococcales; family Peptostreptococcaceae; genus Peptostreptococcus; species Peptostreptococcus faecalis. Next base: position 273,008 of record NZ_OERU01000002.1, on the reverse strand, counting down.
AGAAGGGTGGAGCGATAGGTCTTTCTGGAGCAGGATTATTTGCTACTGCAACTGTAACTAGAAATGACTCTCTATTTATAGGGAATCAGGTATATGGAGCAGATGGTAAAATAAATGAAGTGTCTAATTATAAAGACCTATCAAATTACGCGACGGCTCAAGCGGGAACTACAAATGTTATTAATGTAGACAAAGGAGAAACACCTGCATATACACTAAAGGATGTTCTTGGCATTAAAAATGTGATGCTATCAAAGAATTTATCAGAAGTTCAAGCAGGAGTAGATAAGGAGTATGTAAAAACAATTCCTATAAAACCTGAAGGTATAGCAGATAATACTTACAGTGGGACTACGACGATACCAAATATAGATCAGAGAAATCACAGCAGATATAAAGATCAAGGTGCAGTTGAAATATCTTGAGTAAAATATGATGCTAATGGAGGAGTATTTGATATAGCAGAGATGACTGCCTATGATGGAACAGAGTATTACGAATTGGATGAAAGTGGTAAAATAACTACATATTTCGACATAGGTAAAAATAAGGGGTCTAAGCTTATTGTTGATGGAGGATCAAAGTTAAACGCTACATTGGAAGGAAAAGAATTTAAAGGGTGGTCGACTAATAAAGACGCAACTACGCCAGACGAAAACTATGCAGTTGGTAAAAATATTAATTTTACAGAGGATAATATGACTTTATATGCTATATGGGGTGAAAAAGAAGACACTCCAGGTGGTGGATCAGGTAGCGGAGGAAATGGAGGAGGAACTCCATCTAAAAAAGCTACAGCAGTACTAGCAAACGGGAAAAAATACACTGATGTATTGACAGCCACAGTACTAGCAAATGAAAGAAATTGTCCGATACTTCTAACTGGAACAGATTCAATCTCCACAGAAACACAAACGAATTAAAAAGACGTGGAACAGGAGATGTAATAATATCTGGTGGTCTAGACTCAGTATCTAAGAAAGTTGAAGAACAGTTAAAAGACTTTAATATAATTAGATATGCTGGAGCTGACAGATATGAAACTGCAAGAGAGATAGGTAAGGCTGTAAGATCACTTACTGGAAAGACTGATGGATCAATGTTAGTAGATGGAACTAACTTCCCTGACGTAATTACAATATCAGCCTTTGCAACTCAGAAAAGAGTGCCTATATTACTTACAAATCCTAATAAACTTACTTCTACTACTGAAAGTGTAATAAAAGACTGGAAACTAAGCAATATAGTAATCGGTGGAAGTACAAATTCAGTAGCAAAGAACATACAAGATAGGTTAAATGCTGATTTAAAGATATCCTCTGTATCTAGAATAGGTGGAGCAGACAGATATGAAACAGCTTCACTAATAGGAAAAGAAGTAAGAGCACTTACAGGAAATATGACTGATATGATACTAGTAGATGGAANTAGGTTAAACGCTGATTTAAAGATATCCTCTGTATCTAGAATAGGTGGAGCAGACAGATATGAAACAGCTTCACTAATAGGAAAAGAAGTAAGAGCACTTACAGGAAATATGACTGATATGATACTAGTAGATGGAACAGACTTCCCAGACGGAATTACAATCAACTCACTAGCAGCTAAGTTTAAGTGCCCAATTCACTTAACAAGACCAGATAAACTAACTGACATTACAGCAAAAGATATAGCTGACTGGAAGGTAGATAGTATACTTGTAGGTGGAGGAGAAAATTCAGTATCTAAATCAATATATGACGGACTGAAAGTTACTAACAAAGAAAGAATATCAGGAGCTGATAGGTACTCTACAGCAGTGAAGATATCTCAAAGACTTGATAGAATATCAACACCTATAGGAAAATAAATTTAACAAACTATAAAAAACTCCTCTAATGATTATGTTTAGAGGAGTTTTTTATAGTTTGTTTACTGATTAATAAAAAATATTTAATTTCAATTAAGTATTTATAACTAGTTATTTTTTGAAAAAACTTCTTAGTTTATCCATAGAAAATATTTTTTTATTTTCATTTAAATTGCTCTTGTCAAGTTGGATATTTCTTTTTTCAACAGCTTGTTGTATGAAATAATCTTGTGAAGAAAACTTATCATTATTATCTACGACAAATTCGAACTCACCATTAGAATTCATTATTCTACCTTTTACGTTATCATGTAATTGTTTTGAAATATAATTTTGTATTACTTTTTGTATATCTTCATCCAGTACTGGACAGGCTATTTCAACCCTTTGTTCAGTGTTTCTTGTCATTAAATCTGCTGATCCAATATATAGTTTAGCATCATTTCCTTTTCCAAACTGGAATACTCTTGCATGTTCAAGAAATCTTCCTACAATAGATCGAACCTCTACATTATCAGTATATCCTTTAACATTAGGCAAAATACAACAAATTCCACGTATTATTAAATATACTTTAACACCATTTTGAGAGGCCTCAGATATTTTTTGTATAAAGTCTTTATCTGTAAAAGAATTCATTTTGAAAAATAAGAATCCATCATCTCCTTTTTTTATCTCTTCATCAATCAATTTTAAAAATTTGTCTTTTAAAGAAGATGGAGATTGAACAAGATGTTCGTATTTTCCATTTAGGTTGCCTACAGACATATGATTAAAAAAGTCTAGAGTATCTAGTCCGATTTCCCTATTTCCGGTAATTAGTGAAAAATCAGCATATATTTCTGAAGTAGATTCATTGTAATTACCTGTACCAATTTGAGTTATGTACATATATTCATCTCGCTTGTTTTTATATGTAATTTGCAGAACTTTTGAGTGAACTTTAAAGCGTTCAAATCCGTATATTATCTTACATCCAGCTTGGTATAAAATATTAGCATAGTTGATATTATTCTCTTCATCAAATCTAGCTTTTAGCTCCATAAAGACAGTTACATCTTTTCCATTTTCGGCAGCTCTACTAAGATATTTTGCTATCTGCGAGTTTTTTGCAAGCCTGTAAATTGTTATTTTTATTGATAAAACTCTGCTGTCATAAGCAGCTTCTTTTAATAAATCTATAAAAGTTTGCATATCATCATATGGATATGACAACAGAAGATCTTTTTTTTCAAATTTATCTATAAGGCTATTGCTCTTTGGAAAGTTGAGGTAGTAAGGGTAGAACTTAGGATACAATATTTTTTCTTTTTTAGCAGAAGGAATTATATCTAATAGTTCATGTACATACTTCATCTTTAAAGGTGAGTCTACAAAAAAGTAAGATTCATTACTTAATTCTAAGTTTTCAAGTAAGAAATTTTTCATATTTTTTGTAAGCTTTTGATTTGACTCAAGTCTTACAGCAGCCTGTCTTTTTCTTTTCTTTAAAACCATCTTCATCTTATCTTTATAATCTTCAAGCTCATCTTCAAATTCTGCATCTGCATCTAAATCAAAATTTCTTGTAACACAAATGATGGCTTTTGACTTTACGCTATAGCCTTCAAATAAGTTATCTACGTAATGATATATTATTTTTTCTGGTAGTATAAAGTCTATCGATTCTCCAGGAAAAAGAAGGAATTTTTTAATAGTATCTGGAATCGGAACAACTCCAAAGTATGTTTTTTCTTCTCTTTCAAATTCAATAAAAATTTTTAAAGCAAGATTTTCCAGAAAAGGAAATGGATGCTGTTTATCAATTATTTGAGGAGACAAAATTGGTTTTATATTTTCAAGATAATAGTCGTGTACGTATTTTTTTTGTTTTGAGTTTAATTGTAAAAAATTGTATTCATTTATATTATATGTGCTTAATTCTCTGGTGATTTTTTTGTATAACTCATCTTTTCTGCTATACATTTTTGGTAGCATATTTAGAACTTCGTTTATCTGTTCTTGTGGCAACATGCCTGTTTTTGAGTCAGGATGTGGCTTTTTTAAAAGTGATAAGTCATGCAAACTACCAATTCTAATCATAAAGAATTCATCGAGGTTGCTGGTAAATATACTTACAAATTTGTATCGCTCATACACTTCAACATCTTCTTGGTCGGCTTCAGCTAGAACTCTGTCATTAAATCGAAGCCAGGAAACTTCTCTATTTTGCATATATTCTGGTTTTATTTTTTCAGACATATTCAACAACCTCCATTTTTAAGTAATTTACTTTATTGTAAAATTTATTTATCGCATTCATTCAACTGATTTATTACATAACCTTCTCTCAATCCGTAGCTTGAAGCATTCACTTGCTTGATATCGAATAATTCACAAATTCTTTTTAAAATTACAAGACCACAAAGTAATGTATGGGATCTATCAGGAACCACTTTCAATAAAGCGTCATATGCTTCAGAATCTTTTTCTAAAAGCATATGGTATAATTTATTCATGGATACAATATCGTAGCATCTTTTGTTATCAGCTAGATCTAATTCTTTTAGTACTTTTCCAACGGATCGTATAGTACCACCTATTCCAGAAATGGTATCTATTTCTCCTGTACTATCTCCAAATCCCCATGTTTTATCTTCAATATAAGATGTCATTTTCAAGATCTCGTCTTTTTCAGGTATTACACCATTACAAAACTTTTTATGGAGAGAAAGACAACCCTCATCAATACCAAAGACAACTCTGATTTCTTTATCTTTAAAAAGTACTATTTCTGTAGAACCACCACCAATATCAACACTCATTCCGGTTTTAAGGTGATGAAAAGACGTAGATATTCCTAAAAAACCTAGATTTGCTTCTTCTTGAGAATCCAGTAAATCTATTTTTAATTTTAACTCATTTTTCACTTTTTTTATAATTGAAGAAGAGTTTATTACATTTCTAAGTGATGCAGTTGCAAAAACAAAAGTTTGATCAACTGGATAATATGACAAAATATTTTTGTATTTTTCAAGTACAGATATTAATGTTTCGATACCTGCTTTATTTAAATATCCATCATCATTGTAGTTTGCTAGACCAGCAGTTTGCTTTTTATTAAAAAGCAGAACTGGAAGAGATTTATCTATGGCAAAAATACTTAAACGTATTGTATTCGCTCCTATATCTATTACGGCACAGTTCATAAAATCACGTGTAATTTCGATAAAAATAAAACTACACTTACCTCCTATCAATATTTAAATTTATACATAAAATTGTTTATTTTAAATAATACCTTAAGTATTTACTTATATATTTTATGGCAAAATCATATAACAATTCATCTTCTATAAATGTATATATAATAAATTATACAATAAAATATTTTAAAAGAGTATAGTATAGTCAAAAGTTTAATGGAAGTACTTTGAGATTATTTTTTAATTAAAAAAAATTATATTTATCTAAGCTGTGGATAAGAAATAAAAACTGTTGTATAATATAGTAGTGAGTATCTGTTCTAAATTAGTATTAAAGAGGTGTTTTCATGTATAAAAAAGACAAGAAATTATTGGAATTTGAAGAAGATTTAGAAAAGACTAGGGCTATAAAAGACATAGGCAAGAAAGCTATGAAGGAAGACATAGATGAAGAAGATTTCGGGTATGATTTAGATGATTCAGGAATGATTCCAAAGCTTGAAGAATTAAAGGCAGTTGGTAAGGATGAAACTGAAGAAGGTATAAGGAATTTATTAGAAGAAGATTTTTTAGAAGAAACAGATATTTATAATGAATTTGAAGATGAAAATAAAACTAAGGGATATGATTTAGACAGTGATTTTTTTGAGGAAGATTTTTTAGAAGAAAATGAATATGAAAAAGAATTAGATGATCTAGAAGACTATGAGCAAAGTGAAATACCGCTGGGTGATGATTATTTAGATGATGGCTATATGGAAGAAAATGATCAACTTTTAGATAAAAAGAAACTTTTTAAAGAGGATGATTTTCTTGATGATGGCATGGATGAATTGAGCGATTTAAAAGTTAAATTTTACGATGAAGAAGACGATGATTCAAATATAAATGATTCTTTAACTAGAATAGCAGATGCATTAGAACGAATAGCAGATAGCTTAGAAAATAAATAATAAAAAAACATCTTTATTTAGTTAGGATAAAGATGTTTTTTTTGTTTAAATTATTATAATTTAAATCGTTTTTTTAATTTATCATTATAAAAATAAATAAATTGAGTGTACACAAAATCATATACAAAAAAAGCAACTTCAAATGCTAGTATGTATAAAATATTAAAATCAATTTTTATAAACATTATCGCAACATAGTATAACACAAAAAACGCTATACTTGAATATATAAATTTTACTAACAGTTGTAAACTATTTTTGAAATTCATTTCAATAATAGCTTTTACGACTCCATATGTGCCAAAAGTTAGCAGATATGTCAAAAAGTGTAGTTTATTACTCAAAATCAGTAACGCCATTAAAACAGAAGCAATTGTATATATACATCCGTATTTTAATCCAAATTCAATTATCACAATAGCTGCGAAAAAAGAAGCTAAAGCTAGAAAAGCAATTGTATTTGTAGGTATATAATTAACTAATATAAAAACAAGTGTATTTAACGCAAGAAGCATCCCAGATATAGAAACTCTTCTTGCAACTGTATTTCTATTCATAATATTAAGCTCCTGTTAACAACAGCTGATTAAATCGCCACCCATTGATTCACATAGACAGTCACAGCACCATAGTGTACAACAAGTATCACAACAGTTACTTCCACAGCAACAGCAGCCAGGGTTATCTAGTCCATTGCTTCTTCTGTTGTTATAATATTGAGCTCTATTATTGTAGTTATTTCTATAATTTATATATTTATCATATGCATTTTGATACTCTTGATTAGAAGGTTCCATAAATTTTGCTCTTTTTATATAGTCTTCACCTTCTTCATAAAAGCCTAAATTCATTGCAGATACACCTCTAAGGTAATACCATTCAGAATCTTTATCCGTATAATTATTCAATGTATCGTAACATCTTCTAAAATCGCCTTGATTTAGTAAATTTCTAGCATAAGTATAATCATTATAAGTTGACATATTTGTACCCCCCTTTAAGATTTTAATATACTGTTAAAATCTTTATTAAACCATAATTATTTACAGCCTGCTTCAATATGTTCTACGTCAGGATTAACCTGATAAATCACATCTTTTCTTTCAATTATTATCTTAGCTGTAGAACGTAGATAAGAATCTTCTTTAATACGCCTTAGAAACTCTCTAGAAGGATTAATTGCTACTGGATGTCCAACTCTTCTTAACATTGCTAAATCGCCAGCAGTATCTCCATATGCGTAAGATTTCAACATATCTATATCATATTTTTCTACAAAAGAATCAATAGCCTTATCTTTGCTATTAGAATCCCACATTGGAATGACCTCTCCAGTAAGTAAACCATCTTTTACAATATATGAACTCCCTATATTATCAGTGACCTCATATTTTTTAGCCATTCTACTAACCAAAAAATCAGGAGATCCTGATATAAATATTACAGTATGTCCTTGGGACTTATGCCAGTTAATTCTAGATCTAGTGAATTTATATACTCTGTCTGCCTTTAGTTTTATTACTTGGTCGCTTACAAAATCCATATTAGACTTGCTAAGGCCACTAATAGCTTCTAAATACTGATCAGAAATTTCATACAAGTAGTCATCATAGTTTCCTTGTCTTTTATCCCAGTTCATGTATGTAGCCTTTAAGTGATCAGACCACTCTTTTTCGTCTATTATTTCATATTTAATTAATTTTCTAAAATGCTCAATTAGCAAAGAATCTCTATATAGAGTTCCGTCAATATCGAAAAAAGCTGCTATTTTGCTCATAATTCACCACCTTTAAAAACTCTTAACAACATTATATCAAATATATTTAAAATATTCAGCTTTTTTATTGCATATCAGCACAGATAAAAGCACTGTAGGTGTATAACAAGAAATAAATTAGTAGGAAATTCTTGAGTGCTAACTCTAGTTAACATCAAAGTAATATAATTTTTTATTGTATAATTTATATATTATCAAAAAGAAAACCTTTACATAGATAGAAATATTATATAATATTATAATTATATAAAGTTATAGGAGGAAAAACAATGAGATTTAAGAAGTCTTTTTGTACGAACACGAGGCTAATGGGTACAATGATGTTAGCTATAGAGTGGATCAATGATGTTGAAGATGAAATTTATCATGTGTTTATGCTAGATGATGAAGGTCTTGGTATTTCCGATTTCTATCCTTTAGAAAATATTTCGAGGGAAGAAAAGGAATTATTCTATAAAAAAAAATATGGAGGGCTAGGTGGAAGTAAGATTGCTTTAGATGAAGAAGAAGCAATTTTTATGGTAAATTGTTACCTAGAGAAAAATGAATATTATAATAAACCAGTTCCAGAAAATTTAAAAGAAGAAGACTTAGAAATTTATAAAAAAAACAAAAATGAAAATATAAGTATATATAATTTAATGGACAAGCTTTGCAAGGAAATTGACACAGAAAATGAATTTGTAAATTATATGGTTATGAGATTTATTGCAAGGGATAAAAAAGCATTACTATATTTTTCTGGAAGCGAAGAAGTGGCAAATCAGCATATTACAAAGATAAATGGAGCTCTCCTATATAATGAAATTGAAAAAAAGAGTGAAGATAGATTTATTTGTAATTGTGTTTATGAAGATATAGATGGATATTATGAAGGTAAAATAGTAGTAAATATAGAAAAGTTTGAGTTGGAAGATGATGGCCTTGCATATGATGATGCATATGACTTTAGGCTTAGATCTATATTTATAATAAGTACTAATGCAATATATGATTTTGAGGTATTTGATATAATTTCAAAAAGGGAAGTTCTAGATATATATAAATTAAATAGTGAAACAAAAATAGACGACTTAGAAAAACTCATCTTTAATACTTATCCAATGATACAAAAAGTAAAATATGAAAATGGAAACCTATATACACAGTATTTCTTTGATAATTCACACGTAGATAGAGATATATATGTTATAAATAATGACATTATGTTTAATATATATGTAAATGAAAATAATATGTTTTTAGCGACATATGATTTAGAATCTCGCAACTTTATAGAATCTACTGTTCAGTCATTTATACCAAAGTTTATTGAAAAAGAACATGTATATGAATTTGAACAAAATGTGTTGTTTGATTTTATCGAATCGGGAAATGACGATTTTTATGATTTTATTGATGAATAAGATGTGAAAATTTGATTAATATTTTTAAGTGAATTGTCTTTTCAATTAAAAAAATGACTATAAAAATTTATAGTCATTTTTTTTTATTAGTTTATTATATCTAATAGTCAGTATTTATTAAACCTAAACTATAATTGTAAAAATTATAATAAATAATAATCAGAAAATTTAAACATATTATTAAATGTTTAAAAAAATGATGAATTATACAATATGTTGACATACAAAACATAAGTGATATAATTAGGTTAATGAAGGTAAATCATTAAAATTGTAGTTAGTCTATAGAGTGAATTATTTTAAGTAATTTATATGTATCTAGGAGGTTTTAAACATGAAAAAACTTATGACAGGCGATGAAGCAATCGCTAGAGGTGTTTTTGAAGCCGGCGTTAAATTTGCCGCTGCATACCCAGGAACTCCAAGTACGGAAATACTAGAAAATCTATCAGAATACGATAGAAAAGATTTAGTAGCAGAGTGGGCACCAAATGAAAAAGTTGCATTAGAATCATCCATCGGTGCGTCTGTTGCTGGTGCCAGATCTTTTGCATCTATGAAGCACGTTGGATTAAACGTAGCTGCGGATCCATTTTTCACAGCTGCCTATTCAGGCGTAAATGGTGGGTTAGTTCTTGTAACTGCCGATGAGCCTGGACAGTTCTCTTCACAAAATGAGCAGGATAATAGAAACTTAGCTAAGGCTGCATTTGTTCCAGTATTCGAACCAGCAGATAGCCAGGAATGTAAGGCTATGGTAGTTGAAGCCTACGATTTGAGTGAAAAACATGATACTCCAATAATTATAAGAATGACTACTCGTGTCTGTCACTCTAAGGGTCTAGTTGAAATCGAAGATAGAAATGAAGTTGGTATTAAAAAATGGGAAAAACAACCACAAAAATATGTAATGGTACCAGCTAATGCAAAGGTTAGAAAGCAATTTATATTCAAGAGAATGGACGACTTATATGAATACTCAAATAATTGCAAATGGAACTTTGCTGAATATAATGACACAAAAATAGGGGTAATTACATCTGGAGATTGTTATCTTTACGCTCAAGAAGTTTTTGGTAAAGATGCATCTTACTTAAAGATAGGATTTAGTAATCCAATGCCAGATGAATTAATTAGAGAATTTGCTTCTAAGGTAGATAAAATCTACATAATAGAAGAAAACGATCCAGTTATGGAAACTCATATAAAAGCTATGGGTATCGAATGTCACGGAAAGGACGTATTCCCAAGATATGGTGAAATGATACCAGAAGTAATTAGAAACTCGGTATTTGGTACAGAAATTGCAATCGATCAAGATGCCAAAGATGTAATGATTAACAGAGCACCAACTTTCTGTGCAGGATGTCCACATAGAGGATTTTTCTACACATTAGGAAAGAAAAAGAATATAATGATTTCTGGAGATATAGGATGTTACACTCTAGGATTTGGACCTCCATACAACGCAATGGATATGACTTTATGTATGGGTGCCAGCGTGAGTATGGGACATGGTGCTGCACAAGTGTTCTCAATGGATGAAAATCAGGATACAAAGGTTGTATCTGTACTAGGAGATTCTACTTTCTTCCATTCAGGAATAAACTCATTACTTGATGTAGTATATAATAACAGTAGTACACTTACTTGCATACTAGATAACAGAATCACAGGTATGACTGGACAGCAGGAAAACCCAGGAACAGGATTAACTGCTCAGGGTGTTGAGAGTAACGAAGTTGATATTGAAACTGTTGTAAGAGCTATAGGTGTAAAAAATATTAGAAGAATAAATCCAAATGATTTGAAGGAAGTTGAAGAAGCTCTTGAATGGGGGCTATCACTTGATGAACCAGCTGTTATAATTACTTGGTGGCCATGTGCATTGAAGAAACAATCTGAAGAAGATAAGGCTAATTTCCCTAACTCTTTCCAAGATAAGTATACAGTTGATGAAAGCGTATGTATTGGATGTAGAAAGTGTACAAAAACTGGATGTCCAGCAATTTCTTTCCAAACAGAAAAGAAAAAATCTTCAATTGATATAAACAAGTGCGTTGGATGTAGTGTATGTGCACAAGTATGTCCTGTAAAGGCAATTGGAAAGGTGGTAAAGTAATATGACTAAAAATGTACTGTTGACTGGAATAGGTGGTCAGGGAACTATAACTGCTAGTAAATTATTGACAATAGGACTAATGAGTGCTGGATACGATGTTAAGATGAGCGAAGTTCACGGTATGAGTCAAAGAGAGGGCCCTGTACTAACACATTTAAGATATGGAGAAAAAGTATTTTCACCTGTTGTTCCGCTAGGTGAAGCAGATATAATAATGGGATTTGAAGAACTAGAAGTTTTAAGAAATATTGACTATTTAAAGAGTGATGGCGTAGTTGTATTAAATACTGCTAGATTTAATCCTATAGGTGTGTTGAGTGGTAAGGATAAATATCCAGAAAACACAAAAGAATTAATTGAAGCTAGAGCAGGAAAGTTATTCTCTTTTGATGCTACAGCTGAAGCTGAAAAACTAGGTAATCCAAGAGTTATGAATATAATTTTACTTGGAACAATAGTTAAGAGTATGAATCTTGAAGAAATAGACTGGGATAAGATTATTGAAGAAAACGTAAAGCCACAGTTTGTTGAACTTAACAAAAAAGCTTTAAGAGTCGGAATGGAACTATTGTAAAAAAATACAATAATCCTGATTAATTTGTTATAATAAAATTAAATATTAAATAAGATATTTAATTGAATTATATTCAAACAAAATCTTTTAAAAAGAAGAAGGTGAAGATATTGTGAGGATATCTTTACCTTCTTTTGTATTAAATTAATGGAGGCAAACATGATTAGAAGTTTTGATGAAGTTATAGAAAGAGTAAAAGCATTTCCAGATATGAAGCGTTGTGGTGTATGTATGGCAGACCACGCAGCGATTGGTGGAGCTCTAGAAGCAGAGAATATTGGACTTGCAAAACCTGTATTTATAGGGTTTGAAGATGAAATAAAAGAAGTGTTAAATGAATTAGGAGCAAAAAAAGAGTATCCTATTATAAATGTAGCTTCGCCTGAAGAAGCTGCAGAAAAGGTAGTTGAGTTAGTTAGAGAAGGTGAAGTTGACTTTATACTAAAAGGTCATATAGAAACTGCTGTTTTGATGAGAGCCGTAGTTGATAAAGAAAAGGGACTTAGAACTGACAGATTAATGTCCCATATGTCATTTGAAGAAGTACCTACATACCATAAATTGATTACAATTACAGATGGTGGTATGTGTACCTATCCAGATGTAGAAGAAAAACAAAAAATAATAGAAAACGCTGTAGAAATTTATCACAAGTTAGGATATGAAAAACCAAAAATAGCGTGTCTTTCAGCAATAGAAAAGGTAAATCCTAAAATGCAGTGTACAGTAGATGCAGGTGAGTTGAAAGCTAGAAATCAAAGAGGAGAAATAACAGGATGTATAGTTGAAGGTCCTATATCTTTTGATTTAGCTTATAGCAAAAAGGCATCCGAAGTAAAAGAATACAAGAGCGAAGTAGCTGGTGATCCAGATATATTACTTGCTCCAGATATACATGCTGGGAATATATTGGATAAGACATTCAATTTTGCAGCTGGAGGAAAAATGGCAGGATTTATAGTAGGGGCTAAGTGTTTGATTGTATTGACATCTCGTAGTGCATCTGCTGAAGAAAAATACTTGTCAATCGCTATGGCTGCACTAGCACAGCATTAATTAAATCAAGTGAATTTATGTGGAGGAACACAAAATATGAAAATACTTATTATAAACCCAGGATCGACTTCTACAAAAGTTGGAATATATGAAGATTTAGAAGAAAAAATAATAGAGAATATAACTATAGATGCGGATGTTTTAAAGCAATATAAAGGTCTATATGATCAGACTGATATGAGATTAAAACAAGTGTATGACTTTTTAGATAAAAACTCAATTTCCCCTAGTGAAATTGATGTAATTGTATCTAGAGGTGGGATGTTGCCACCAGTTCATACAGGTGCGTACGTTATTGACGATGAATTATGTGATATAGCAAGAAACCATCCAGCTCAATTGCATGCATCGAACTTAGGTGCTTTGGTAGCAAGAGAAATATCAAAGAAAAATGATATTCCAGCGTATATATACGATGCAGTATCAGTTGATGAATTGACTGATTTATCAAGATTATCAGGTGTTAAAAAATATCCAAGAAGAAGTTTTTCCCACGCTCTAAACACAAGAGCTGTAGCGATGAGATATTGTGAAGAAAATGGACTTGATTACAAAAATTCATCAATAATCGTTGCTCATTTGGGTGGTGGAATATCTTTAAATATTCAAAAAAATGGTCACCTAATTGATATTACATCTTCTGATGAAGGCCCTTTTTCAACAAATAGAGCAGGTTTTATACCAATTTACAGTTGTATAAATATTGTTAAAGAAGAAGGTGGAGATGCTCTTCAGAAATATGAAGACAGCGTAGGTGGATTAGTTTCACATCTAGGAACAAATGATGCTAGAGAAGTAGAAAAAATGATAGCAAATGGAGATGAAAATGCAAAGCATGTGTATGAAGCTATGGCATATCAAATTTCAAAGTCTATAGGAGCATTATCTGTAGTAGAAAATGGGAAGATAGATGCGATATTATTGACAGGTGGAATGTCACATTCTAAAATGTTGACAGACTGGATAATAGAAAGAGTATCTTTCATTGCTCCAGTAAAGTTGTATCCAGGAGAATTTGAAATGAAAGCATTAGCTGCTGGTGGATATAGAATTATGAAAGGTCAAGAAAAAGCTGACAAGCTTAGATTATAAAACTATATTAAACAAATTCTGCACCGAAATAAAATCATTATAACTCAAAGACGATGTAATGAAATCTAAGGGATAGGAGGAATACAACAAAGAAATTCTGTTGTATGAATGATTTATGAATATTGATAAATATGAAGGTGTAGTAGAGGACTTCGGCTCTTTTATGTCATTTATAGACACATTGGCAATGATTATATCAGAAATGTTTGGAAACAACTGTGAAGTCGTTATATCTGATCTGGATAATCCAGAAAAGTCAATATTGGCGATATATAATGGCCATGTGACTGGAAGAGAAGTTGGAGATGCACTGACAACTAGATCTGAAGAGTTGATAGAAAGAAGTAAGGGCGGACATACTATAAACTATAAAAAAGCGAGTAAAAAGGTAAAAAAAGAAATAAAGTCATCAACCATTGTTACAAAGGCATTTGGAAAAAACTTATCATTTTGTATTAATTATGATTGTGATGATTTAGTAGGTTTAGATATGAAAATCAAGAGCTTTTTGTCAATGGGATCAGAAGTATATGATGAGTTTGACACTTATGATAGCGGGGAGTTAGTTCAGAGAAAATTTTTGGCTGAAGTGGAAAAAATGAAAAAACCAATAGTGGGTATGAACAAGCAAGATAGGATATTGTTGATTAAAAATTTGAAAAATGCAGGAGTTTTTAATATACAAAAATCAGTTCCATATATAGCTGAACAGATTGGTGTATCAAGGTATACTATATATAACTACCTTAATGAAATTGAAAAAAATGAAAAAAATAAATAAAACTTTTGAAAATTATGTTTAAAAAGCATTAAAATGTGATAAATATATAGTGTAACGTAATTTAGAATACTCAATCTCCCCTAATGAGAATCTTATCCCCCTAAGATTCTCATTTTTTTTGATTCAAATTTTAATTTATATGGAAGACTATTATCTTTTTTTATTTATAAAAGAAGAACCTAAATATTTTTTTATATCTTCATATGAAGAAAAATCGTCAATTAGAATTTCTTTACCAGTATCTTCAAATACTACTAAAACTTCACAGTTACCTTGTAAGAAGAACTTTCTTACAGTTTCTTCTTTTACTTCTCTAACTTTTATAATATTTTTTTTATCTTTTTCGAAGTCTTTAGTATAATAACTTCCCATGATATTTATTATTTTTGTGTATCTATTCATAGCTATTACTCCTTAAAATTTAAATTAATTTATGTATATTATACAATGTAATATATTTAGGTTCAAGGTGATTGCTCAATAAAAGGATTCTGACTGATGATATACTTTCTTAAATATGATAAAATATAGTGTAGATTACTAAGTACAGGTGGTGTGAGATGAAATTAAATCAGATAAAAGGTAATACTTATTGGATACGAGGTGGAACTAACACCGGAGTATATATATTCGAAGATAATACTGTACTTCTAATAGATACTGGTATTGGCGGAAGTAGAATAAATAAAATGGTTGAAATTTTACAAGAAAATAAAATGGATGTTAAATATATAATGACTACACATGAACACGAAGATCACTGTGGAGGGAATTATCAGATAAGAGAAATATATCCAGATGTTATAATATATGCACCTAAGAGAGCAAAGATATACATGGAAAATCCTGATGTATATGTAGATTTTTTAATAGGTGGAAGACATTCACAAAATATAAAAAGCGAAATCGAAAAGCACTTTCAAGGATCAACAAAAGTAGATAATACTGTATATCCAGGCGAAAAAATAAATATTAAGAATCATATATTTGAAATAGTGGATTGCTCTGGGCATACAAGCGATGGAGTTGGTATAAAAACGGATGACGATGTTGTATTTTTAGCGGATTTAATGGTAACAAAAAATTCACTGGCTAAGTTTGATTTCTTATTTATGTATGACTATCCGAGTCAAATAAGATCTTTAGAAAATGTAAAAAATATTGATTTTAAATACAGCATATTGGGTCATTCTAGAGGAGTATATTCAAAATCGGAAACTATAGAAATAGCAGACTATAACTACAAGGCTTTGGTTAGATTAGTAGAATTTGTTATGGATACACTAAAAGAGCCAAAGACAATAGACGAAATAATAAAGAATTTTATAGATATAAAAAAATTACCATCATACTATATGGCATATTTAGAGTATAGAAACTCATTAAATGCTACACTGGCATTTTTACATGATCTTAAATTAATTGAAGTTGCCCTTGAAGATAACATACTAAAATATGTAGCAATTGAAAAATATGATGCGGATAAAATTAAAGATGCAATTATGAAAAAACGCGAAAAGTAAAACTATGTAATATTGGAGGTAAAATAATGAAGCTGTTTGCAATAGGTGATTTACACTTATCTGGAGCTGTAGATAAGCCGATGAATATATTTGGTGATAACTGGATAGGACACGACAAGATTATATTTGATGATTGGAAAGAAAAAGTATCAAATGAGGACGTAGTTTTAATCGTAGGAGATATTTCATGGGCTTCAAAACTTCAAGATGCTAGAGTGGACTTGGATAGAATTTCTGAGTGTCCTGGTAAAAAATATTTGATAAGAGGAAATCATGATTATTGGTGGGGTACAGCTACAGCATTAAATAAATTGTACGAAGATGATATGAATTTTATGAATACAAAATATGAAACATTAGGAGAATATGCAATATGTGGTAGCAGAGGGTGGATTTGTCCTAATGAACATTGCTTTGAAGAAAAAGATTTTGAAATATATAAAAGAGAAGCAAATAGATTAAAAATATCTCTAGAAAGTGCAAGAAAAGATGGTTTTGATAAATTTATAGTAATTATGCATTATCCTCCAACTAATGAAAAGTTTGAAAACTCCTTTTTTATGGATATTATAAACGAATACAAACCTGAGCATGTTATATATGGGCACATTCATGGAAAGGAAAACTTTAAGTATGGACTTCAAGGAGAATTAAATGGTGTAAATTTTCATTTGGTATCGTGTGATTATTTAGATTTTAAATTGAAAGAAATTTTTATTAAATAAAATTTAGTATAAATTTAAATGAAAAAATAAATACTAAATTAAAATTTAACAATTTTTGGAACTCAAAATAATTAATAGAAGATGCAGCGGAGGTAGATGGTGAGTAGAAATATATGCATTGATATAGATGGGACAATGATTGATCCATACTTTTTTGTTCCCTATTTAAATAAACTAACGGGCAAAGAAATTACAAATGATCAGTTTATATCTACTAACTGGAATGATGTCTACGGTACTGAATATGATTGGATATATGAAAATTTTGATATAAATTATTCTTATATATACGAAGAGATGAATATATTGGATAATGTCACAAATGTGATAAATCAATTAGAACGTAGTGGTGATAAAGTTTTTTTTGTGACTGCTAGGAGCAGTGAAATCGATGATATAACGAAAAAATGGATATCAAACAATGGACTTGATCCTGATTTGGTATACTCACTTAGCGGAAATGGCGGGAAAGTAAGTATGGCAAAAAAGCTAAGGTGTGATATATTTATTGAAGATGATCCAGAGAATGCAATAAATTTAGATAAAGCTGGAATAAAAGTTATTTTATTAGATTGTGCATATAATCAAAATATAGACGGTCAAAATATAATAAGGGTAAAAAACTGGAAAGAAATTCAAAAAATATTACTTAAATAAAAAATCTCCTCAGTAAGAGGAGATTTTTTATTTAAGTATGTGGATTAAAGAGAATCTTTAGATCCTAAAACAATGTCTATTTTTTCTGATACAACTGCCTGTATAGCATCTCTTCCAGCACCTAGATATTTTCTAGGGTCAAACTGTGATGGGTTTTCAGCCATGAACTTTCTCATAGAAGCAGTCATTGCTAGTCTTAAATCTGTATCCATGTTGATTTTGCAAACAGCCATTGATGATGCTTTTCTAAGCATTTCAACTGGAATACCCTTAGCTCCGGCGATATCTCCACCAAATTTATTAGCAGTAGCAACAATTTCCTGATCTACAGCAGACGCTCCGTGAAGAACGATTGGGTAGTTTGGAAGCTTTGCCTGAATTGATTCAAGTATGTCAAATCTTAACTTAGCTTCTCCCTTGAACTTGAATGCTCCGTGAGAAGTACCTATAGCTATAGCAAGTGAATCAACGCCTGTTCTGTTTACAAAGTCAACTGCCTGATCAGGATCAGTAAACTTGTGTACATCAGAAGTAACATCATCTTCTGTTCCAGCTAGAACACCTAATTCAGCTTCTACTGATACATTTTTAGAGTGTGCATATTCTACAACTTCCTTAGTAATAGCAACATTTTCTTCGTAATCAAGATGAGAACCATCAATCATAACTGATGTAAATCCAGCATCTATACACTTCTTAGCCATTTCAAAATTTGGACCATGGTCAAGGTGTAGAGCACAATCTACTCCTATTTCATCTGATGCAGCCTTTACCATAGCTACTAATGTATTTATGCCTGCATATTCAATAGCTGACTTTGAAGCCTGAATAATAACTGCAGAATTTTTTTCCTTACAAGCTCTAAGAACTCCTTGTAGTTGTTCTAAATCACTTATATTAAAAGCTCCAATTGAGTATCCACCCTTGTATGCTTTTTCGAACATTTTTTTAGTGTTTATTAACGACATAATATCCTCCTTACAAATATATAATTATATTAGACAAAAATTTAAATTTTTATTATTGTCAAGTCCTATTATATCAAAAAAAAAAAAAAATGATAGCTAAAATAATAATAATTTTTTTAAACTTGCGTAAATTTCATTGTGTAAACTATTTAATATTATATTTTAATACAGAAAATCTTAAAGAAAAATTAAGAAATATATGCACTTTTATTTTAGTTTTAGATCGTATAATGAATATAAAGAAAGATAAGAGGCTATAAGGAGGTGGCATAAAATGAAAATAGTTATTTTGACAGCAAAATATGGTATGGGGCATGTGTCAGCAGCCAATTCTATAAAACAGGATATATTAAAATTTAATAGTGAAGCAGATGTTGAAATAATTGACTATTTTGAGTATACTATGCCGACACTATCAAAATTCCTATACAAAGCATTTAATGTCACACTAAAATATGCTAAGGAATTATATAGTCTGTACTATTTAAGAAATGATAGAAAAACAAGCGGAAGAGATGTATTTACTAGAAGATTTGCAAACATGGCTGAAAAGTTGATATTAGAAAAACAAGCAGATGTAATTGTATCTACTTTCCCACTAATATCTCAAGGTATTGGGCTTTATAAAAAAGAAAGCGGATCTAAAATATCTTTAGTAACTTGTATTACAGATGTAAGCAGTCACTATGAATGGATAAATGATTATACAAATAGATATTTAGTTCCTTCTGATTCAATAATGAATGAATTAGTAGAAAAGGGAGTAAAAAAAGATATAATAATATCTTCAGGAATACCAGTTTCTATGAATTTTAGAAAGATATCTATGAATAATACTTTTGGTAAGAATAAAACTATAAAGATAAATAAAAATAAAGAACTCTTAATAATGGGAGGTGGATTTGGTATACTTCCTGAAGAAGATTCTTTTTATAAAAAATTAAACTCATTGAATAATATACATACTACAATAGTAACAGGTAATAATAAAAAGGCATATGAAATGCTACATGGTAAGTATGATAATATAACAGTAGTTGGATTTACAAATAAAGTTTATGAACTACTAGAAAAAGCAGATTGTATTATCACTAAGCCAGGTGGAATAACAGTGTTTGAGTCGATTTATTCGTTGACACCAATTATTTCACTACCTACTACTTTACCAAATGAAGTTAAAAATGTGGATTTTATATATTCTAATAATTTTGGATTCATGCTTGATGGAACATCTGAAAAAGATTTAGATATAGTCGAAAGATTATTGAATGATAATGCTAGTATGTCTAAAATTAAAAAGTCGATGTCAAGATTTGTTGATGGGTTAAATAAAAATTACTATAATGCATCTTGTATGGATGCAGAGTCAATAATATAATTTCAGAAGAATTGACAATTATAACAAAGAGATAATGTTTAATTAAATAATAAATGATTAGTAATAAGTGATAAGAATAAGGTTGTCTCGGTAAGATAAGGCAGCCTTATTTTTATTTATAAATTGATTAAAAGGCTAATTCACTTTTCAAGTGGATTAGCCTGTATTTAAAGATATAACGACAACAAAAAAATAGAAAAAAGGATATAGGCTAGTAAAAAATATTATGCTTAGTTATAATTAAAATATACATAAATATTACATACTAGGAGGTAGAGATGATATTGATAAAGATTTTACTTGTATTGGTATTAGTATTTATAGTTCATTCTATAATACCAACATACTACAATAAGATATTTAATAAAAATGCAATAAGAAAAACGGATACGGATAATAATATAATGCTGACATTTGATGATGGTCCAGATAAAAGATATATTAATCAGTTGTTAGCGGTACTAGAAAAAAATGATGTGAAAGCTATATTTTTTATGGTTGCCAAAAATGCACAAAATAATTCAGAAATAGTGAAAAAAATAGAAAATAAAGGTCATAAAATAGCTCTTCATTCTTGGGAACACAAAAATGCAATGCTTTATAGCTATTTTTATACAAAGAAGGATTTTGAAAATAGCAAGCAAATAATGAGTAGTTTAGGAGTTAAAGACTTTATATATAGACCACCATGGGGTCATACCAATATATTTTCTAATCACTTTGTTAAAAAGCACAATATGAAACTGATGTATTGGGATGTAATGGCAGAAGATTGGAGTGCAAGTAGTACACCGGAGTCTATTAGTGAAAAATTATTAAAAAGGACAACTAAAAACAGTATTATTTGCTTACATGATGCAGGAGAAAACTCTGGAGGAGCAAAAGATGCACCACTTAATACTATAGAAGGTCTTGATATAGCAATACCTAAGTTAAAAGAGAAGGGGTATAATTTTGTATTGCCACAGTAATAAATAAAATAATTTTAAAATTATATACCGAAAAGGAGTGAAAATGGAAGGATTAAAGAGTAAAAAGAGCCAGTTTCTAGGAATTGGTATAATGGTAGTGATAATGGTTGGATACATCGCATATGTATTGAAAGATGAATCTCCAACAGAAATAATAAATGCTATAAAAAATGTGAAGCCTACATTCATGCTAATTGCATTGGGACTTATGGCTTTTTATATAATCTGTGAAGGAATAAATATATGGATAATGATGAAAGCCCTTAATAAAAAAACAAATATAAAAAATTGCTTGGGGTATGGATTTGTAGGATTTTATTTTAGTTCAATAACGCCATCAGCTTCAGGAGGGCAACCTGCTCAAATTTTCTTTATGAAAAGGGATGGAATATCTATGACATCATCTTCACTTGGATTGATGGTAGTGTTTGTAGCACATCAGCTAGTTGTAATTGCTTACGGAATAGCGGCTTTTTTTTCACCAATAAGTGATAATATAACTCAAATGACTGGGGTTAAATTGCTTTTGCTGTACGGATTTTTATCAAATGCAGTGATCTTGTTAGCTATTGCACTTTTAATTTTTTCACCTAAGACTGTGTTTAAAATTTTAAATGTATCGGTTTTATTTCTTTACAAGATAAAATTGGTAAAGAACTTAGATAAAATGAAAAATAAGATATCAGTATCTATACAGGAGTATGAAGCGGGTGCGATTTATATGAAAAATAATCCTAAAGTTATATTACATGTAACACTTGTAACTATGATTCAAATTGCAGCTTTATTTATAATTCCATATTTTATATATAAGGGGTTTGGATTAAGTGGATTCTCTATGTGGGATTTGATGTTTGCTCAAGCAATATTAAATATTGCTGTATCAGCACTTCCGTTGCCAGGAGCAGTAGGTGCTAGTGAAAGCGTCTTTGTTGGATTATTTAGAATATTTTTCGGAAGTGGTCTTGTTATACCAGCAATGTTGCTTACAAGAATTGCAAATTTCTACTCAGTATTAATAATTAGTGGTATAATATCATTAGTGATGTATATAACAACAACGAAAAATATCAGTGCTAACAAAGAAATTAAAGAAAAAGAAAATGCTTAAAATATAAAGGCTGAGTCAGTATTTAAATAAGGAGGTTGGTTTATGTCCATTCAAAATAAAATAGAACAAAAACAGACCCAAAAAATAATTATTTCAAATAAATTGGTTCAGTCTTTAAATATACTGAATTTAGGTCGACAGGAGTTAGAAAATAAGTTAGAAATTGAATATGAAAGCAATCCAGCATTAGAAGTAAAGATTGAAAAAAACGAAATAGATTGGGAAGAGTATATAAAAAACGACATTAAGACACATAGAGTTGATAGAAATGAAACTGTATTTACGGATACTTCGGATTATGACTTTGAAAATATGACCGTGGATAGAGATACTATTTACGATAAATTGCATGCGCAAATAAACATAATGAAAATTTCTAATAAACATAAAGGAATATGTAACTACTTGATTGATAGCCTTGATAAGGATGGCTATTTAAGAGAGGAAAATGATATTATATCTAAAAAATTAAAGGTAAGTAAAAGCAAAGTTGAAGAATGTATAGAGATAGTTCAGAGTTTAGAGCCTACTGGTATTTGTGCTAGAAATTTAAAGGAATGTATCATTTTACAACTTCGTCAACGAGGTATATTTGATGATGTACTAGAGAAGATGATAAAAGAAAATTTAAACGCCATAGCGAATTCAAATATTAAAATACTATCATCCACATATAAAATAAAAAAAGATGATGTAATTTCATATATTGAATTAATAAAATCATTAAATCCAAAACCAGTAGAAGCCTGTAGTGACGATACAATAGTATATGCGTATCCAGATGTAGTTGTTGAGTTAGAAGAGGGGAGATATATTGCTAAGCCGTATGATGAAAAAAAGGTAAGGATAGGAATAAATGAATATTATAAAAATCTATTTATAAATACTGACGATAAAGAGGTAAAGCTTTTCTTAAAAGAAAAATTAAATTCTGCAAAAAAAATAATGGATGATGTATACGAAAGAAATTCTACGATAGTAAAAATTGCAAACGCTATTATAGAATTACAATACGGTTTTTTTGAAAGTAATGCACAGTTAAAACCAATGACTCTAAACGATATATCAGATATAGTTGGTTGCCATGTATCTACAGTGAGTAGGGGCGTGAATGATAAATATATGTTGACATCTAAAGGATTGTTAGAATTTAAACATTTTTTTTCCAATTCATATGAACTAGACAATGGAAATGTAATTTCTTCATCGGAAATAAAAAAGTGCATAAAAGAAATTATTGATAATGAAGAAAAAAGGAAGCCTTTAAGCGATAAAAAGATAGAGGATATTCTAAAAGAAAAGGGATATGACGTTGCGAGACGAACTATATCAAAGTATAGGGAAGAATTAGGCTTTTTAAATTCGTCTAAGAGAAAAATATTATAAATATATAAGAACAAAGGTACTATCTTGCTATTAGTAACATATCAAGATAGTACCTTTGTCCTTATGCGAGATTAAATTTGTAGAGAATAAAAAAATTAAAAATAAATAAATAAATTTTATAAATTAGATTGATTTTTTTAAAAGGAGGGTATATAATAATCCATGTGGGACAGAAAGTAACATCATAGGACGACAAACAGCCCACTTCTTTTAAAACAGGAGGAAAATAAAATGGACGAGTTGATAGAAGTTCAAAAAAAAATAATTCCTCATGCTATTGAACTGATGGAAAAGAGATATGCGATTTTAAGACAAATCTCAATTAGTCAGCCAATTGGCAGAAGAATGCTATCTGTTCTATTAGACATTAGTGAGAGGACAACTAGAACGGAGATAGATTTCTTGAAGGAACAAAATTTGATAGAAATTGCTGGATCTGGTATGACAATCACTGAAGAAGGCAAAGATGTTTTGAAAAAACTAGACCAAGTAATGATTGAAGTAATGGGAATTTCAGTATTACAGCAAAGTCTAAAGGAAAAGCTAGGAATAAAAAATATAGCAATATCTAAAAATATAAATGAAACAAAAGAAGGCATATCAAAGGGAGTTGCGAAATGTGCAGCTGATTATATACTTAAGGTTTTAAAACCTGAAGATATAGTAGCTATAGCTGGAGGAACTACTATGAGAGATATTGCAGAAAATATCAAGTCAGAAACTCGCTATGGTGAAGTTACAGTATTGCCAACAAGAGGAAGTGTAGGTCTAGATATTGACATTCAGGCAAATAATATAGCAGCTTTACTTGCTAAAAACTTGGGAGCAAAGGTAGAATTTTTATATGTTCCAGATCAAGTTGAAGATAGTGCAAGGGAAACAATTATGAATATACCTGATGTGAAAAATACGATAGAAGACTTAAAATTAGCTGACAAAATGATACTTAGTGTTGGAAGAGCTGATGTAATGGCTAAAAGACGAGCGATGTCTCAAGAAGATATCAAAAAACTAAAAGACGGAGGCGCAATTGCTGAAGCTTTTGGATATTATTTCGATAAAGATGGAAATATAGTTATGAAGTTAAATACTATTGGAATAGACATAGAAATGTATAAAAACTCAAAAAACCCAATAGTCGTGTTTTCAGGTCAAGACAAAGTAGATTCATTCTTGGCAATGTATAAAATAAACAAAAACTTAACTTTAATAACTGATGAAAACAGCGCAAGAGAAATATTGAATAAAATAAGTAATTAATCTATAAACTTAGTTTAAATATAGATAATATAAATTGAAAAATAAAAGAACCCTATGAAATAGGTTGGAGGTAAAAAATGGTTAAAGTAGCAATTAATGGATTTGGTAGAATAGGTAGATTAGCATTAAGACAGATGGTTGAACAGTCAGATAAGTTTGAAGTAGTAGCAATAAATGATTTAACAGATTCTCACATGTTAGCTCATCTTTTTAAATATGATACAGCACAGGGCAGATTCAATGGAGAAATAATTGAAGAAAAAGATGCTTTTATTGTAAATGGAAAAGAAATAAAGATATTATCAGAAAGAAATCCTGAAAATCTTACTTGGAAGGAAATGGATGTTGATATAGTTTTAGAATGTACTGGATTTTTCACTTCAAAGGAAAAAGCAGAAGCGCACATAAAGGCAGGAGCAAAGAAAGTTCTAATTTCTGCACCAGCTACAGGTGATGTAAAGACAATAGTATACAATGTAAACTCAGATATATTAGATGGTAGTGAAACAGTAGTTTCAGGAGCATCTTGTACAACAAACTGCCTTGCACCAATGGCTAAGGTATTACAGGATAAGTTTGGAATAGTAGAAGGATTAATGACTACTATACATGCATATACAAATGACCAAAATACTCTTGATGCACCTCATGCAAAGGGAGATTTAAGAAGAGCTAGAGCTGCTTCAGAAAATATTGTACCTAACACAACAGGTGCAGCAAAGGCTATAGGTCTTGTAATACCAGAATTAGTTGGTAAGCTTGATGGAGCTGCACAGAGAGTTCCAGTAGCAACAGGATCAATTACTGAATTAGTTTGTGTACTTGAAAAGAACACATCAGTAGAAGAAGTAAATGCTGCTATGAAGGCTGCTTCAAATGAATCTTTTGGATACACTGAAGATGAAATAGTATCAAGTGATATAATAGGAATACATTACGGATCATTATTTGATGCGACTCTAACAAAGGTAATGGATGTAAACGGACATCAGTTAGTTAAGACTGTATCTTGGTATGATAATGAAATGTCTTATGTATCACAGTTAATTAGAACACTATCTTTAGTAGGAAGCATGACAAAATAATAAAAAATAAACTGGTTTTGAAGAAAAGTCTTTAATAGGCCTCGAAGGCGCCAGAAATTTAAAGTCCGAGGGTAAGTTTCTTTAACCCTCGGACTTTTATTATGTGATTCTCAATGAATTGTATATAATAATTATTTTGTTTTAGTAAATTAAATTTAGCAAAATATCATAATATAGTATATATTATATTCAAAAAAAACTTTAATATGTGATATAATTATGGGGTAATATTGAATTATGGACGGAAAAAAATTTATAAACTAATAGAGTATACTACATTTAGTGTACTAAAATTAGTGCAAAAAAGTACAATGAGATAAAAGGAGAATTTTTATGACAATGCTTAGTAAAAAAACTATTGAAGATATCGAGGTAAAGGGAAGAAGATGTTTAGTAAGATGCGATTTCAATGTGCCTTTAAAAGATGGTGAAATTACAGATGATAACAGATTAGTTGGAGCTTTACCTACAATAAAATACTTAATAGAAAATGGTGCGAAAGTAATTTTATGCTCACACCTTGGAAAGCCAAAAGGAGAAGCAAAGCCAGAACTTTCATTAGAGCCAGTAGCAAATAAATTGTCTGAAATGTTAAATAAAAATGTGGTTTTTGCAGCTGATGATAATGTTGTCGGTGATAATGCAAAAAAAGCAGTTTCTAATATGAATGATGGAGATGTAGTACTACTTCAGAATACTAGATATAGAATAGAAGAAACAAAAAATGAAAAGAATTTTTCACAAGAACTAGCTTCACTTGCAGATGTATTTGTGAATGATGCCTTTGGAACAGCTCATAGAGCACACTGCTCAACAGTAGGGGGAGGAGAATTTCTTGAAGAAAGAGTTTGTGGATATTTAATACAAAAAGAACTTGATTTCCTTGGAAAATCAGTAGAAAATCCTGACAGACCACTTCTTGCAATATTAGGTGGTGCTAAAGTCAGCGATAAATTAGGTGTAATAAATAATCTTTTAGAAAAAGTGGATACACTTATAATAGGTGGAGGAATGGCATACACTTTTATTAAGTCTATGGGTCATGAAATAGGAACATCTCTTTTAGAAGAAGATAAAATGGATTATGCAAAAGAAATGATGGAAAAGGCAAAAGAAAATGGAGTAAAATTATTACTTCCTTTAGATTTTATATATGCAGATAGATTTGCGGAAGATGCTGAGCCTCATGTAACAGAAGGAAGGGATATACCAGCTGATTGCATGGGTCTAGATATTGGACCAAAGACAATAGCTCTATTTACAGAAGCTGTTGAAAACTCTAAAACTATTGTTTGGAATGGACCTATGGGTGTCTTTGAATTTGAAAACTTTGCTAAGGGAACAAGAGCTATAGCAAAAGCTATGTCAGAAGTTGATGCGATTACAATAATAGGTGGAGGAGACTCTGCAGCAGCTGTAAATCAAATGGGGTATGGAGATAAAATGAGCCATATTTCAACAGGTGGAGGGGCTTCACTTGAATTTTTAGAAGGTAAAGAATTACCTGGAATAGCTGCACTTGACAATAAATAATAAATTAAGGAGATATACAATGAGAAAGCCTATAATAGCAGGAAATTGGAAAATGAATAAGACTATAAAAGAAGGTCTTGAATTTGTTGAAAGTATAAAGGGAAAAACTGACGATAACGTAGAAACTTTAATTTGCGCTCCTTTCACTTTGCTAAAAGATTTAAAGGAAGCGACAAAGGGAACTAATATAAAAATTGGTGCTCAGAATATGCATTTTGAAAACTCTGGAGCATTTACAGGAGAAGTAGCACCTGCAAACCTAGTAGAAATTGAAATGGATTATGTAATAATAGGACATTCAGAAAGAAGAGAAATGTTCAATGAAACAGATGAATCTTGTAATAAAAAGGTTCTAAAAGCAATAGAAGTTGGAATCAACCCAATTCTTTGTTGTGGAGAAACTCTTGAAGAAAGAGAAGCAAATGAAACTATGAAAAAAGTTGAATCACAAGTTAGCAAAGGTCTTTTAAATGTAGATCCAAAAGATTTAGAAAAGGTAGTAATAGCTTATGAACCTATTTGGGCTATAGGAACTGGAAAGACTGCAACTGCACAGCAAGCTAATGAAGTGATATCTTATATAAGATCAGTAGTAAGAAATATGTTTGGCGATTTAGCAGATAGTGTAAGAATTCAATATGGTGGAAGTGTAAAGCCTGCCAATGTTGCAGAAATAATGGGTCAGTCTGATATAGACGGTGCATTAGTTGGAGGAGCATCATTGAAGGCAGATGATTTCTTAGGATTATTAAAATTTTAGTTCAAAAGGATGTGCTTATATGAAAAAACCAGTCGTATTGACGATAATGGATGGATTTGGTTATAACCCAAATACAAAGGGTAATGCAGTAGCAAAAGCAGGAACTCCAAATATAGATAGACTTATGAAAAATTATCCACACGAGCTAATTAACGCTAGTGGATTAGATGTAGGACTTCCTACAGGACAGATGGGAAACTCTGAAGTTGGGCATACTAATATAGGGGCCGGAAGAATTGTATATCAAGATTTAACAAGGATAACAAAGGCAATAGAAGATGGAAATTTCTTTGAAAATAAAGACCTTCTATCAGCTATGTCAAATGCAAAAGAAAAGAGTCTTCATATATTAGGGTTACTTTCTGATGGTGGAGTTCACTCACATATAGATCATTTGAAAGCTGTAATAAAAATGGCTAAAGAAAATGACGTAAAAAACGTATTTGTACATGCATTTACAGATGGAAGAGATACAGATCCACAAAGTGCTATAAATTACGTTGCAGAAATTGAAGAATATATGAAAGAAATTGGAGCTGGAAAATTTGCAACTGTTTCTGGAAGATATTATGCAATGGACAGAGATAAGAGATGGGATAGAGTTCAAAAAGCGTATGAAGCAATTGTGGATTCAAAGGGTGAATTTGCCAATTCAGCTAAAGAATGCATAGAAAATTCATATAAAGCTGATATAAATGATGAATTTGTAGTTCCAACTGTTATCACAGAAAATAATAAGCCAGTAGCTCATATTGAAAGTGGAGATTCAGTTGTATTTTTCAACTTTAGACCTGACAGAGCAAGAGAAATTACAAGAGCTATTGTAGATGAAAAATTTGATGGATTTGAAAGAGCTTATATACCTACTGAGTATATTTGCATGACAACATATGATGCAACAATCTCTAATGTAAGTGTAGCATTTGGTCCAGAAAAAATAGTAAATTCATTAGGTGAATATCTTGCTAAAAATGACAAAAATCAGTTAAGAGCAGCAGAAACTGAAAAATATGCACATGTAACATTCTTCTTTAATGGAGGAGTTGAAGAACCATTTAAGGGAGAGGATAGACTTCTTATACCTTCACCAAAGGTAGCAACTTATGACTTAAAACCTGAAATGTCTGCATATGAACTTTTAGAAAAACTTTTAAATGCTCTTGATGAAGATAAGTATGACTTTATAGCAGTAAACTTTGCAAACCCTGATATGGTAGGTCATTCTGGAAATATGGATGCAACTATAAAAGCTGTAAAAGTAGTGGACGAGTGTGTAGGAAAATTATTCGATAAAGTATTAGAGCTTGGTGGAAGCGGAATCATAACGGCTGATCACGGAAATGCTGAACTAATGCTTGATTTGGATACGAATAGACCTATCACAGCTCACTCAACAAATCCTGTTCCATTCATAGTAGTAGGAGAACAATACAGAGGAAAGACGTTATTAGATGATGGAAGACTGTCAGATATAGCTCCTACTGTATTGGATATGATGGATATGAAGCAGCCTGAGGAAATGACAGGCCATTCGCTAATAAAAAAGTAAGTAACAAAAATAACACATAATATAATTATTGATATGATCATATTTATGACTTATCGATAGTACAATATGATATAATAAATTATAAAAAAAATGTTTTTTTGAGAGGAGAAATAAAATGTCGACTATTGAATTAGTATACGCAAGAGAAGTATTGGACTCAAGAGGTAATCCTACAGTAGAGGTAGAAATAGTTCTTGAAAGTGGAGCAAATGGTAGAGCTATTGTTCCTTCTGGAGCATCTACAGGAGCTTTTGAAGCTGTAGAACTTAGAGATGGAGATAAGAGCAGATACCTAGGAAAGGGAGTTCAAAATGCAGTTGACAATGTTAACGAAATAATAGCACCTGAGATTGAAGGTCTTGATGCATTTGATCAGCCTGGTATAGATGGATTAATGATAGAATTAGATGGAACTGAAAATAAAGGGAAATTAGGAGCAAATGCAATCCTAGGAGTTTCTTTAGCGGTTGCTAGAGCAGCAGCAGATGAAATAGGTCTTCCATTATTCCAGTATATTGGTGGAGTAAATGCAAAGCAGTTACCAGTTCCAATGATGAATATTCTAAATGGTGGAGAACATGCAGATAATAACGTAGACGTTCAAGAATTTATGATTCTTCCTGTTGGTGCTGATTCATTTGCAGAAGCTTTAAGAATGGGTGCAGAAGTATTCCACTCACTTAAGAAAGTTCTTGGAGAAAGAGGACTTGCATCAGGTGTAGGTGATGAAGGTGGTTTCGCTCCAAACCTAAAATCAAATAGAGAAGCTCTAGAATTGATAATTGATGCAATTAAGTTGGCTGGATTGACTCCTGGTGAAGATATTATGCTTGGACTAGATGTTGCTGCTACAGAAATGTATGACAAAGAAACAAAGAAGTATGAATTAAAGGGCGAAGGAAAGACTCTTACTTCAGACGAAATGATAGACTTATTCGCTGAGTGGGTAGCTGAATTCCCTATCATCACAATAGAAGATGCTCTTGATGAAGAAGATTGGGATGGATGGAAAGCTCTTACTGAAAAATTAGGTGACAAGGTTCAGTTAGTAGGAGATGATTTATTCGTTACTAACACAACTAGATTAGCAAGAGGAATCGAAAATGGAGTAGCAAACTCAATACTAATAAAGGTAAATCAGATAGGAACACTTACAGAAACTCTAGACGCTATTGAAATGGCAAAGAGAGTAGGATACACTGCTGTAATATCTCATAGATCAGGTGAAACTGAAGATACTACAATAGCTGATATAGCAGTTGCAGTAAATGCTGGTCAAATAAAGACTGGTGCTCCTTCAAGAACTGATAGAGTTGCTAAGTATAACCAGTTATTGAGAATAGAAGAAATAGTTGGTGACTACGCTAGATATGAAAAATTAAATTCTTTCTACAATATTAAAAAGTAGAAATTGAAAGAAATTACTTTTTAAATTGAATATTAAAATTTTAGACTAAATAAGAGATTATTTGTGGTAAAATTAATACCATAGATAATCTCTTATTTAATATTTATTAAAATAAAAAAAAGTTAAATTCTATGCAATAAAATACGATTTTCTTGTGAAATCAGTTGAAATATGGTATAATACAATTTGGATTTGTAGAGACGTCGTTTAAAAGGGAGGATACCATGATAGTTAATATATTTATGGCAATACAAGTAATATTAAGTATTCTAATGATAATAGTTGTTTTACCACAGCAGAGTAAAAAAAGCCAGCCTCAAATTTTTATAGAAGACTCGTCTTCTCAGGCATACTTTAAGCCTAAGGGGAAAGAGGCAGTATTAAATAAGATTACAAAGGTAGTTGCTATACTGTTTTTCATAAATGCGCTTGCTCTTGTAATGGTAATAAAGTAACGAATAGAAAATTTAAAGAATAAATTACTATACACCACTTAATAGTGGTGTTTTTTATTTTTGAAAATAGATATAATAAAATCATTGAATAAAATTAGCATATTTATATTATATTTTCCTAACTAATTGAAATAGACGTCAATTATAGATATAATTAAAAGTATCAGGAGGTGAGCCTATGCTACCAGAAAATATAAAAGAAAAGATATTAGGGCTGTTAGAAGAAGAATTTTACAAGCCGATACCAAAAGAAGATTTTATGAAAATCTTTGTTGAAGATAAAGATGATGAAAATGAATTTTTAAAAATAATAGAAGAACTTTCTGAAAATGGAGATATATTCTTAAATAAAAAGGATAAAGTTGGAAGTTTAAATCATTATTCAATGAAAAAAGGTAAATATTCTTCTACAAAAAGAGGATTTGGATTTATTATTTTAGAAAAAGGTGAACAGGATATATTCGTCAGAGAAAGCGATAAAAATGGAGCTTTTAATGGTGATATTGTATTGGTAAAACTGACTAAACCATCAGATGGGATAAGAAGACCAGAAGGTGTTGTCGTAAAAATAGTAAAAAGAGGAAACTCAGAAATTATAGGGACATTCCAAGAAAATAAAAGTTTTGGTTTTGTAGTATCAGATGATAAAAACTTCAACCAAGATATTTTTATACCAAAAAAATATTTTAGTGGAGCAAAAAATAATGATAAAGTAGTATGTAAAGTAACTTTGTGGCCTGATGATGATAAAAAGCCAGAAGGCAAAATAATTGAAGTTATAGGTAAAAAGGGTGATAGATACGTAGAAATAGATTCAATCGTAAGATCTCATGGGCTACCAGATTCTTTCCCAGAAAAAGTTGTACGTCAAGTAGAAACAATACCTGATCATGTAAGTGAAGACGAAATGATTGGAAGAGTTGATTTAAGAGATGAAATAATATACACAATTGATGGAGATGATTCAAAAGACTTTGATGATGCTGTAGGTGTTGAAATATTAGAAAACGGAAATTATAGACTAGGAGTGCATATAGCCGATGTTACTCATTATATAGCAGAGAACTCTGCTTTAGATAGAGAAGCGCTAAAAAGAGCGACATCAGTATATCTAGTGGATAAAGTAATTCCTATGTTACCAAAAGAACTATCAAATGGAATTTGTTCACTAAATCCTAATGTAGATAGACTTACGTTATCTTGTATTATGGAAGTTTCTCCTGAAAATGGAAAGGTTGTAAAACATGAAATTCATAAATCTGTTATAAGATCTAAGGCAAGAATGACTTATCATAAGGTGAGTGAAATATTAGAAAATGAAGATAAACAACTGATAGAGGAATATGTACCATTTTTAGAAAACTTTAGAAATGCTTGGTCACTAGCAAAAATACTTAGAGAAAAAAGAATAAAAAGAGGAGCTATCGATTTTGATTTCCCAGAAGCTAAAATAGTGCTAGATGATAAGGGTTATCCTATAGATATAACTGCATATGAAAGAAGAAGTTCAAATAAATTGATAGAAGAATTTATGCTACTAGCTAATGAAACAATAGCAGAACATTTTTATTGGCTAAAGTGTCCTTTTGTGTATAGAGTCCATGAAGAGCCAGATGATGAAAAGATTATGAGTTTGAAAAACTTTGTAAATGAGCTAGGATATAAAATGGATTACAGTAGAACAGGTATAAAACCAAGTAATCTTCAAAAACTATTAGATGGAATAGATGATAAAGAATCAAAACACGCAATAGGAACTATAATGTTGAGGTCTTTAAGACAGGCTAGATATTCGCCTGAATCATTAGGACACTTCGGATTAGCAGCAAAGTTTTACTCTCATTTCACTTCTCCTATTAGAAGATATCCAGATCTCCAAATACATAGAATAATAAAGGAAAATTTAGAAAATAAATTTACTGAAAAGAGAAAAGCTCACTATGAGAGCATTTTGGACTATGTATGTGATCAATCTTCAACACAGGAAAGAGAAGCTGATTTAGCAGAGAGAGATGTAGATGATTACTACAAGACAGTATATATGCAAGATAAGGTTGGAGAACAATACGACGGATTTATATCTGGTGTGACATCTTTTGGAATATTTGTTGAGTTGCCAAATGCTGTAGAAGGCATGATAAGATTATATTCTCTTACAGAAGCATTTAAATATAATGAAAAATCACATACACTTGTAGGAACTAGGTCAAATAAAGTATATAGACTAGGTCAAAAAGTAAGAGTGGAAGTAGAAAATGTAAATGTAGACGGTAAAGAAATTGATTTTAAATTTGTATAAAAAGATAAGGGAGAAGGCTTATGAATATTAAAAAAAATAAAAAATTTAGAGTTTATGCACTCTATACGATAGGTTTTTTTATATTGATGAGCATAATGTTATTAAACATACGCATAAACAAACTCAGTTTTGTTTATAATGCTGATGCATTGGTACAACACTATCCCACACAATTTTTTATCACAGAATACTTGAGTGATTTTATAGCAAATATAGGAGATGGAATAAAGTTATTTAATTTTAATATAGGATTGGGACAAGATATATTAGGTACATACCATTATTATGGAATAACAGATCCGTTAAATATTATTTTGTTGTTAGGGAAAGATATAAATGCTAATGCCATGTATGATTTACAGATTATATTAAGAATGTTTTTATCGGGATTAGCATTTGTATATATGTGTATTCATTTTGATAATAAAAGAGGCTTAATACCACTAGGAGCATTAATCTATGTGTTTTCAAACTATGCACTTACTCCAGGTATTATGCATCCTTATTTTATAAATGTGATGTATCTTTTTCCACTGATGATTGTAGGTGTAAATAAACTAATAACGGAAAATAATGTTATATTTTTTATTTTGGTATCCGTATTATCAATAATAACAAATTTTTACTTTGCTTACATGTTGGCTATATTTACCTTTGTATATGCTTTGGTAAAAATAATTATGCGAATCAAAAAATTTAAAATAAAGAGCAACTTGATAGTTTTATTTAGAGGAATAATTTGCTATTTGCTGGCGGTAATGCTATCTTCTATAGTGTTGATTCCAGTGATTCGTTCATATTTAGATAGTTATAGAAGTGGACCAAGAGAGATAAATCTAAATTTATTTATGTCAGTAGAAGAGGCTCTAGATTATGTTTTGAACTTATTTGTGACTCCTAATATAGAAAATTTTGCTGTTGTAGGAATATCTATTATTACTTTATTTGCATTAATAAGTCTATTTATAAATAGAGGTAATATGCAGTTAAAGATTTTGTCAATATTAACAGTTTTTTTAGTATTAATGCCAAAGCTACACAGTTTTGTAAATGGATTTTCGTATGATAATTACAGATGGTATTATGTAGTCACATTATTATTGTCTTATATATTGGTGAATCAATATGAAAATATTCTAGAAATGAGTTTTGCAAAAAAAATAATAATGGTATTAGTCGTGATTACTTATTTAGGAACGTACATATATCAAAACTTTGGACATTTACTATATGAACTTTCCATTAAAGACATACTGATAAAACCTATAAATTTACTTCCAGTGATTACTGCAATATTAATATTAATGATATTATTATTAAAGGATAGATCAACTAAAAAGTGGTCAATTCAAATGATTGTGTCAATATCATTATGCATAAATGTGTTCCTATATATTAATAATGCATGTTCAAGTGGTGTCTTAGCAAATAGAGATGATATAAGAATGATGAGCAATAATAGTTCATTATCTTATGTATCTGGAAAATCTAAACATTCATTTGAAAGAGTAAATAACTTAAAATCTATTTCTTTCAATTATTCAGATATATATAATTATCCATCAATATCTGAATATTACAGTATTGAAAATGCTTATTTATCAAAATTTAATTTGGAATATAAAAATAATGGAGCAGTACCATTGACAAGGATGCAGGGCGTTGATGAAAGGTCAGCTCTGGTAAATATTTTATCAGTAAAATATCATGTAGGTGAGCATAAAGTACCATATGGATTTAAGCAATATGCTTTTCAAGATATGTATATGAATGAAAACTATATACCTTTTGGATTTATGTATAATAATTATGTAAAAGAGTCGGACTTAGAAGATTATTCAGCTTTAGAAAAACAAGAAATACTATTAAAAGCTTGTATAATAGAAGATAATATTCTTGGAGTAGAAAAACTAGCTCAGCAAGAATTAGATGAAATAAAGCTTAGACAAAACAA
Organism: Peptostreptococcus faecalis; assembly: GCF_900240845.1. GTDB lineage: Bacteria > Bacillota > Clostridia > Peptostreptococcales > Peptostreptococcaceae > Peptostreptococcus > Peptostreptococcus faecalis. Next base: position 237,191 of record NZ_OERU01000002.1, on the reverse strand, counting down.
GGTGGATTATATTTCTTCTGAAAACAAGGTGGTTAATAATAAAAAAGAACATATAGTAAATTTGAATTTTAACCTTAAATATAGTGGAGAGCTATATTTGAAAATAAAGGATATGGACACATTTAAAAACAATGACTACATTGTTGTTGAATCTGGAACAGGTCAAAAGGCAATTGAATTTATTAAGAGAGATTCCAACTGGTATCTAGGAGAGAAAGATGTAATTGCGAATTTAGGATACCATAATAAAGGGACTCGCAGCATAATGATAAACATACCAGAAAGCGGTAGTTTTAACATGGATGATATAGAACTAGAATGTATTCCTGCGAGTGATATATCAGAAAACTCTAGGAAATTAGCTCAAAGACATTTAGAAGGTGTTGAAATTTCAAACAATGGGTTTAAAGGAAGTATAAACAATACTGAAAATGGATTGATGTTTGTGTCAATACCATATAGCGAAGGATGGAAAGCCGTTGTAGATGGTAAAGACACAAAGATACACACAGCAAATACAGGATTTATGGCAATAAATATTAAACCTGGAAAACATAAAGTAGTGTTTGAATATAATAGACCTTGGCAAAATTACGGAATATATGTTTCTGTACTAGGGGTATTGTTATTAATTGCATATCTAGTATTGAGAAGATTTATAGGAGGGGATATATAGATGTCAGCTATAAAAATTTTAGCTACAAACAAGAAAGCTAGACATGACTATTTTATAGATGAAGTGTACGAGTGCGGAATAGAACTCAAAGGCACAGAAGTAAAATCAATTAGAATGGGAAGAATAAACCTAAAGGAAGGATATGCTTCAGTAGATAACAGTGAGGTATTTTTGAAGCAAGTAAATATCAGTTCGTATGAACAAGGTAATAGATACAATGTAGATCCACTAAGGGTTAGAAAACTTCTATTACATAAATCGGAAATACGAAAGTTGATTGGTGCGACAACAATCAAGGGATATTCATTAATTCCTTTAAAAATGTATCTAAAAAAAGGCAAGGTAAAAGTTGAAATTGGACTTGCAAAAGGTAAGAAGTTATATGATAAAAGACAAGACCTTGCAAAAAAAGATGCACAAAGAAGAATTGAAAGAGAAGTTAGGGAAAAATACTAGGAAAAATAAATAATATAAGTTAGCCTGTTGGAAATATTGATTTTATAAGATTCTTATGTTAGAATTAATGTAGGTAAATACTCTTATAAACATGGTTTCTAATAGGCTACTTTTATATGGGGGTGTACTGGTTTCGACGTGGGTTTTGAACTTGGGGCTGCATGTCGTGTTACTCTGGGTCACGTAAAAACTGGGGAAATTTTAAAACAAACGCAAACGAAGATAATTTATTAGCTGCCGCTTAATGGCGCTCGTCCCTTTTAGTCCTCCTGCCGACTAAGAGCTGACGCAATTTATGCAGGGAACTCCTTTAGGGTTGTCTTGACCTAAAGGTAGTCTAATTAAGACTAGATGAATTTGAAACCTGTCACTCGGTGTCAAAGAATTCGAAATTTAAAAAGAGCTGACTAAGCATGTAGGCGCAACAGGGAATTGGCTTGCGGACAGGGGTTCGATTCCCCTCACCTCCACCAATTAAAATGAAAAATCAGTAAAGAGATTGAAAACACTAGGCTTTATAGTTTGGTGTTTTATTTTTTGTATTGAAATAACACAACTATAACACAACTGTTCTTTAATAGAATAAAATTATTACATTTTAAAAGGAGAATTACTTATGAAAAAATATATAAAGTTATATATTGTAGTGTTGTTATTATATATTACGAATACTATCTATTTTATTATACATCTTAAATCAGATCCAGCAAATGCACTTGGACTTATCATGTTATTTCCAGTTTATTTTATCTTTTCATTTATATTCGGGGTGCTTAGCAGCAGAATTATCAGGGACTTCGTTATAAGTACTATTATGAATGTGATATTTGCCTCTTTAATAATAATTGGTAGCTTCTCAGAAATTTATAACTATAATTCTGTATTTGAATTATTGATATCTTGGAATTCTCTTATTCGAATAACAACCATATGTGGAATGGTAGGCTATTCATTTGGTGCAATAACTAATAAAATAAAAAATCATAACTAGAAATAATGACACGTCTATAAAATATAGAATTATAATAATTCACGTTTAGATAAATTAATAAAAACTAGAAAAAATAGGATAAAAAAGTTTATACGAAAAGTATACCTTGATAAATATAAATAAGGATTATACTATAATTATTAGAGATAATAAAATACATTATCAAATATAATTATTAAAGGAGAGGTATAGTGAGTGAAATTGCAGATAAGTTTGAGAAGATAAGGAATAGAGCAGATAAACTTGGAGAAAAATTATCTAACGTGATGGATAAGGTAGTAATTATACTTGGAAAATGTATACTTGGATTTTTTGCTTTAACATCAATGTTTCTTATTTTTTCAATACCTGAAACTGTAGGAGAGTATGTATCTTATGTCGTTAATGGGAAATCAGATATAATAACGCTTACAGGAATAAATACTATTATTCCAATGATGTCATATATATTAGTAATGATACTTTTTGTGTATTTGGCAAAGAAGTTAAATATTGCAAAATTCAACTTGTCATTTATAAATAAAAAGAATGTACTTATAATTTTTATTATAGTTATAATTGATCAAGTAAGTGCTGCTTTATTTTATGGAATAATCCAAAGTAATGGCATGGGAGTTAGAACAGTTGATTATTACATAGATAATGAGAATATTAGTTGGTACTTAGATTTTATAACTGGATTTATTTATGCTCCAATTGTCGAAGAAATAATATTTAGGGGATATATAATAGGTAGGCTGTTTGTGAATAATCCTATAATAGGCATTTTGATAAGTACATTGTTATTTGGAATAGGGCATCTTCCAGAAAATCCTATTAGTTTTATGCTGTTTGCTTCTTCAGGATTACTGTTTTCAATTGCATACTACAAAACCAAAAGATTAGAAGTACCAATAATAATACACAGTATGGGAAATATACTGATAACACTAGGTACATTTTAGTAATTACCTTAGATAATTTCACATCGATTTCAATAAAAATAAATAAAAAAATTGAAAATTTGTTGAAAAATTTAATGCGAAAGGAGTTTGCATATGTATAAAAATATTAAAAAGATAAGCGTTTTATTTTGTACTTTTATTTTCATGTTTTCATTAGTAGGATGTACAAAGGAAAATAAAGATAAAAATCTTGATAAAATTGTAAGTAGTAGTGAACTATGGAAGAAAAATCCTATTGAAGTAGTATCTAGATACGTGAATAGTCTTAATACAGAAGATTGCTATAAGTATGTTTACGCTGATATGAATGAAAAAGATAAAATATATTCTATAGGAGAAGATTATTTAGGAAATGATGGATTTTATCACTTAGGTAGATTCATAGATAAGGAAACTATAAAAAAGGAAATTGAGCATAACAATAAAATTATAAAAAGCTATAAATTTATTGGAGCAAAACCAACTTTACAACAAGAAGTAATTAAAAATCCTATAAAAATCAAAGATAAGAATGGAAAAGTTAAAGAGTATAGAAATCCCATAGTTATTGAAGTTTGGTTTGAAGTCAAACATCAAGGTGGAAAGGGAATCATATACGAAGAGGGGGAAAATATGACCCACTATACATTAATACAAGATTTAAATGGTGATTTTAAAATATTATCAATTGGAATGTAAAATATTTTTGAAACCTATATTACCTCCACCAATTAAAATTAAAAATCAGTAAACAAATTTAAAACACTAGGCTTTACAACTTGGTGTTTTTTTATTTTATAAACAAATGCTTATAGGATTTAATAGAAAAATTAAAAAATATTATTATTAAATATAATAATATACACTACTTAGTATACTTTTTAATATATCGCAATATTTTCATAATAACTAAAAAAATATTTATAAAATCTTTAGAAACTTTTTTAAAAAAAGTATTGACTGTTTATAACAGCATTGTTAATATGGAAAATACATTGTAATATTTATAGTCTAATATTAAAGGAGTAAGAGATGATTGAGAGATTTAAGGATAAAAATAGAGTTATTCAATTTGTTAGAAGCTTGATTTTTGCTGCTGTATCTTTAGCTAATGTCAGTGATAATTGGATTGAAATGAGTTATACAACTAAAGATATTATTAGAGTTATTTCCATTATAGCAATGGTAGGTATATGTTGCACAGAAAAATCATTTGGAAAAATAAGTAAAGCAATACTTATTTTAATGCTTGTTCTAGCATTATTGATGCATTTTAATTTTATATAGGGGGTACTTATGAAAAAAGAAATAAAGTTGTATGTTGTGATGTTATTGTTAAATATTTTGAATGCCACCTATTTTATTTTACATCTCAAAGCAGATCCAGCAAATGGGCTTGGACTTATCATGTTACTTCCAGTTTATTTTATACTTTCATTTATATTTGGATTATTTAGTGGTAGAATTATTAGGAACTTCGTTATAAGTGTAATTCTAAATGTTATATTTACTGCCTTAATATTAATTGGTTCAGGAGATAGTTATAAATTAAGCACTGCAATTGACCTATTAATACTGTGGGGTGATTTTATTTCATCAATAATTATATATGGAATAGTGGGATATTCAATAGGTGCAGTAATTAATAAAACAAAAAATAAGACAGCAAATAGCAAAGAAAAAGCATAATACAAGTAATTTAGAAGTTGTTTTTAAATAGCTCCTTTTTTTTGAAGAAAAATATGACTACATAGAAGTTGTAAAAAAAGCAAAAAAAAGATGTAAAAGAGAGGTTATTTCCTCTCTTTAGCTTAATTATATGTTATTTTTACGGCTATTTTTTAGTTCAGTCCATAAGTTTTCAGTACTAATTCCAATAAATAGGTCTAAATATATCACGGCAATAATATAAATAAGACACACTTTAATAAATGAACCACCTTCAACCAATTTACATAATTTTTTGTTAATTGTATTTATAGAATTCATGATGTCACTTCCTTTTCAATTAGATATTACTATAAGTATAGAATATTAGAATGATTTATTCAATTAAATATTTATTTGTGTTTACACACAACGATATAAATGCTAAAGTAAAATTATAACAAAGATTCTTATTAATGTTATAGATTGGAGGTAGTTATGAAAAAAGAAAGAATGTTGTACCTAATTATATTAATTTTATACTTGTTGGGTTGTGCTTGTTTGTTTTTAATAGGACAAGACCCTTATAGAGGTTTAGGAATAGCAATATTACTAATTCCAATATTCGTGATTACAGCACTTATTTTCGGATTACTAAGCAAGCGAATTTTTTTAAATTTTTTTATAAATATACTACTTGTACTGATTTGTTCAGGTTCTCTATCTATGCTTATGGGAATAGAAAATATATCCTCAGTTGTTAAATCAATAATTAGCGGAGGATCTCTTTTAAATACAACTTTGATATATGGAATTATTGGATATTTAATAGGTGGAATATTAAATATTATAAAAAGGTTATATGATAAGTGGTATGAAAAGTAGCATTTATGTGAGATTCAAATGGTGATTATAAATTATTGTTTATTGTAAGAGATAAGATATAGTATTTAGGAAAACAAAGGAAAATATAAATTGACTTTTATGAAAAGTAATGGTATAATAGAGCTTAAGACATGATACAGAAATGTTACATGTACCAATTAAAATACGGGAATGAGATTCTTGCTATGCGTGACCGTTTAACCCTGAGAAAATTTGTAATTAGTTAGTATTTGGGTTATAAAACTATAAATAACAACCAACCTGTTGACAGGTTGGTTTTTTTAATGCTAAATTTACAATATATGTATGGATGATAAAGTAAAACTATAAGTATATAAAGCTACTATATGCATGAATTGTTGAAGATAAACTACATGAGATTATTATGAGTAAAGATAAAAAATTATATAAAATAAAAAAAGGGGGGCTTTTAGTGGAAAATCAAACCATAAGGGAATTGACGGTTGAAGAAATTGAAAAGGCAATGAACTTAGTTTCAATAGTTTTTGATGAGTATGTAGCACCAACATATAGCAAAGAAGGAGTACAATTTTTCAAAGAAATCATAAAAACAGAATCATATATAAGATATGTCGAAGATGAAGGATATGTTTTATGGGGATGCTTTTACGGGGATAAAATTGTTGGAGTAATAGGAGTTCGAGCTCCTTTTCATATCAGTCTTTTATTTGTGGATAAAGATTTTCACAAAAGAGGGATTGCAAAGAAACTATTTGTACATGTATTGAATTTTTATAAAGTGTCAGAAAACGTAAATAAAGTAACAGTAAATTCATCTCCTTATGCTATTAGTATGTATCATCGTTTAGGATTTACGGATACGGGAAGAGAACAGGTAACAAATGGAATTAGATTTACACCTATGGAGTATGTAATAGAATAGTTATTACAATGGTGAAAAGTTGAACATCATGATCAAAGAACAATAAATTATGTATAAATAACTTAACTATAATCTAAAAAAGTATGAGGTATAATGAAATTATTTAGTTTAACTAAATAAAAAGTTGAAAAATAAAATTATAAAACTCTCTATAATATATATGTATATTTATGAAAATAAATAATAAATCACTGTTTAGAACGCATATGAACGGGGGCATATATACATATGTAATACAATTTTCATTTGAAAATATACTAATACAAAAAAATAAAGTTTTGCTTATCAAAATTTCGTATTAAATGAGACTATATACTTTTTAATACAAAAAATATAAGTATACACAGTCATATCATATTTTTATGACAAGGTATTAAAAAATGAAAATGTAATTTAAAATATAGGGGGTAGAAAAGTGATAAAAGAATCAAAAAAAATATCAGGTATATTAGCAATTTTTTGTATAGCGGTTTTTTTAGTTATATTTGGAAATAGTCGTTCATTTGCTAGTGAAAAATTGCCAGAAATTAAATCATTTGAATTTAATGAAAATAATGAAGGAGTTATTTTTAAACAGTGGGATGATGGAATTGAGACGGGAGCATCTTCTTCGTTACCAATAGTAGATGTGGAAAACGCTTATTTCTCAAAAGGCGTTATTTTTGATTTCTCACATTATGGAAAAATTGGTGATAGTGATGAAATATCTTATAATGGTGTGGATAAAGCATCTCCCGAGAGAACTACTGCTATAACTCAAAAGCTTAAGTACAATAATAATTTAGTATATTCTCTTTTTTATGACAAAGCAAGGTTAGATGAGTATTATACTTTTTATATGAAGTATTTAAAACACAGTGAATCATTTTATTATAATATTTTAGACAGTCAGTTAGAAAGAGATTATAAAAAAATAAGTTTATCTGATCAGGATAATAATATAATTAATAATATATTAAAATTAGGATATTCTGAAATAGATAATAGCGTTAAAAATTCTGGAACTGCAACTCACATGATGTCAAATATAGATTCATTTTTGACAACTCAGAGAGTGCTTATAAAATACTTAAATGAGAGCTTAGGAAAAGAGATAGAAATGCCCGCTATTTCTAAGATAAGAGAAGAAGATGGTCCAAGAACTTCTATTTATTTAGAATCAAGTATGAAAAACTTAGAAAATTTATATAAAGATGACTTGAAAATTAAGTTGGTATCTAGTGGAGAAGTGAATGTTATTGATGGAAATTATACAAAAGAATACAAACTTTCAGTCCCATTAGAAAAAGATATGGAAATATGGAATGTTAGAGCTAATACTGGTGGAGAGCACATGGTCTACGCAAAGGCTGATATAAAGTTGGATAAAAAAATAGACGGAGCTAAGGTTATTGTAACACCTGTGAAGTATGCAGGTGAAAAGAGAGATATATGGGAATATGAAGAACCATATGAAAAGGAAATATCCAACGAAAAATCTGTTTCTGTAAAGCAAGGCGATAAAATTAAATTAATACTTCCTAAGACATCAATAGACAATAGCAATATTGAAGAAGTAGATTTAATAGCTAATGGTGGATCAGATAAATTTAATTTTGATATCAATTACATAAAAGTGAATAAATATACTTTATCGAATGGAGATAAGGTAGACATTGATTTTATAATTAATGAGATTAATGAAAAAGGTAACTATGAAGATTTATATAAGAGAGATTTAGAAAAATTAGAAAACATAAGAGATGGAGCATATTTTCTGTATATAAATGATATTGAAACTAGTAAAGAAAGTGATGTAGATAAAATAAAATTTGTAAAAGAGGGTAACAACGGAAATGGAGGAGGAACAGTTAATCCTCCAGCTAAAAAAGCAATAGCAGTGTTAGCAAATGGATCAAAATATACTGATGTATTGACAGCAACAGTACTTGCAAATGAAAGAAACTGCCCAATTCTACTAACTGGAACAGATAGTATATCTACGGAAACACTAAACGAATTAAAAAGACGTGGAACAGGAGATATAATAATATCTGGTGGTGTGGATTCANTGACAGCAACAGTACTTGCAAATGAAAGAAACTGCCCAATTCTACTAACTGGAACAGATAGTATATCTACGGAAACACTAAACGAATTAAAAAGACGTGGAACAGGAGATATAATAATATCTGGTGGTGTGGATTCAGTGTCTAAAAAAGTAGAAGAACAATTAAAAGACTTCAATATTATTAGATATGCAGGAAATGATAGATACGAAACTGCAAAAGAAATTGGAAAAGCAATAAGATCTTTGACTGGAAAGACTGAGGGAGCATTTTTGGTGGATGGTACTAACTTCCCTGATGTAATTACAATATCATCATTAGCAGCAAACAAGAGACTTCCAATACTTCTTACTAATCCTGAAAAACTAACAGCAACTACTGAAAAGACGATAAAAGACTGGAATATAAAAAATATAACAATAGGTGGTCAAGATAATTCAGTAGGAAATAATATTGAAACAAAATTAAAAAATGAAATAAAAATATCTACTTCAAGAATAGGTGGATCAGATAGATATGAGACAGCTTCACTAATAGGAAAAGAAGTAAGAAAATCTACAGGAAATACTAAAGATATGATATTAGTAGATGGAACAAACTTCCCTGATGGAATCACAATCAACTCTCTAGCAGCGAAGTTCAAAGCTCCAATACATTTAACAAGACCAGCTAGTCTAACTGATATTACAGCAAATGATATATCAGACTGGAAAATAGAAAATATAATTGTAGGTGGAGGAGAAAACTCAGTTTCTAAATCAATCTATGATGGACTGAAAGTCGCTAACAAGGAAAGAATATCAGGTGCTGATAGATATTCTACAGCAGTTAAGATATCTCAAAAACTTGATAGTGTGAATTTTATAAAATAATATTGATTATGTTGTAAAACTTAAAATAGAACTAGTTTATAGATATTATTTGGCAAGATAAAAAAGGAGATGTTTCTACATCTCCTTTTTTAGTTCTTGTTCATGTTTTTTAATAAGTTTATCAAGTGTTGGTCTTGATATTTTATATAGTATAGCAAATTCTTTTTTTGTAATCTTTCTATTCATATATTGATTATACAAATCTACAAAATAATCATTTATCTTTATACTTTCTTTTTTAAATTTACCCTTTGCCTTGGCTATTTTTATTCCTTCTGCTTGCCTTTCCTTAATATTTACACGTTCAAATTCATTGATTGCACCAATCATTGTAAGCATAAGCTTTCCTGTAGGAGTGCTAGTGTCTATATTTTCTTTTATACTTACTAAATTTACTTTTTTTGAGTTTAGTTCATCTGTTATATCTAGCAAATCTTTTAAGCTTCTAGCAAGTCTACTAAAATCTAAGACTACTAAAATCTAAGACTACAACTGTATCGCCTTCTCTAACGAAGTTTAGCATGTCTTTTAATTCTACTCTATTTTTATCCTTAGCAGATACTTTTTCAGTATAAATTTTATCTAAATCAAATTTTTCTTTCAGAGCATCTATTTGTCTATCTAAATTTTGATCTATGCTAGATACTCTAGCATAACCTATTAACTGACCCTTCAAAGAATCTCCTCCTAGTAATATATTTATCCTTTATATATTTATAACTATATCATAAAAGTAAAATAAAGTACATATTCACTTTACTAGATGTAAATATAATTTGATTTATATAGGATATATATGTTGATTTAACAATAAAATAATAGAAAATACGATATGAAGTATATAACTTTGATTTACACATGAGAAAACGATATCTTAAAAAGTTAAATATAGTATACTTTGATTTACATATATTACCTTGCTAATGAGTGATATATGTAACACAACCATTTTTTATTTATCAATATATTATTTCTTCATATTATTTCTTCATTTCCATTTCTAATATTTTATCTTGATAAATCTGATAAAGTTCTTTTGAAGTTATTTCTGAACTTTTTTTATCTAAAACTATTTGACCACTATCGAGCATTATTATTCTATCTGAAAATTCTACTGCATCTTTCATATTATGAGTTATCATTATCGTTGTAAGATTTTTATTTTTTATTAAGTCTACAGTTTTGTTCATTACAACCTTTGATGTTTTGGGATCCAGAGCAGCTGTGTGTTCATCTAGTAAAAGTATTTTGGGGTGCTTCATTGATGCCATCAACAGAGACAAAGATTGTCTTTGTCCGCCAGAGAGCAAATTCACCCTACTATCTAGTTTATTTTCAAGTCCTAAATCTAGTGTTTTTAATTGTTCTTTATAATATTCTATTCTTTTTTTCTAATAAGTTTTCTCAGGCTGAAGTTTTCATTCTTTTTATCGGCTAGAGCCATATTTTCCAATATAGTTAATGAAGGAGATACTCCCATAGATGGATTTTGATGCACTCTACCTATATATTTTGCTCTTGTTTCTTCTTTGAATTTGCTAACATCAGTTCCTTCGATTTTTATACTGCCTTCATCTGGTATTAATGAACCGGCGATTATATTCATTAATGTAGACTTTCCACAGCCATTTGATCCAATTATAGCTGTGGAAGTATTATCTTCAAATTCTATTTCAAAGTTACGAAAAATGTTATTTTCAAAATCAGTGCCGATATTAAAGCTTTTATATAATTTTTTTATTTGTAACATTATGCTCGCTCCTTACTACGTTTCTTTATTTGCCAATTTGCATAGCTATTATTGTATGCAATAAATAAAACGACTATTATACCTGTAATCATTTTAAAATCTGACGGTTGAAGTCCTGCTTCTAAAGCAAGTGCATTAATAGCTTTATAAATAATTGCACCTATTAGAACTCTAGTAGTTCCTTTTAGATTTCTATGTCTAAATACCGTATCTCCAATAATTATTAATGCTAGAGCAATAACTATTGTACCTGGGCCCATTTGCATATCAGCATACCTTTGAGATTGTGCTAGTAAGGCTCCTGATAATGCAACTAGTCCATTTGATAACATTAGCCCAATAACACTATATTTATTTGACGATTCACCCAATGATTTTACAAGTGATTTATTATCGCCAGTTGCAACTAACATATATCCTGTTTCTGTTATTAAAAATTTATCTACTAAAAACTTTATAATTGCAACAATAATTATCATTACTATTATTCTATCTATATATTTATTCCCAACTGTGAAATAATCAAATATGACTTTTGAGCCTGATAAAGGAACATTAGCCTTACCGTTTATCCTTAGGTTTATAGAGTAAAGAATAGTCATGTTCAAAATACCAGCTAATAGAGGTTTTATTTTTAATTTAATACTTAAAAAAGCTGCTAAAAACCCTGTAAAAGTACCTATGACAAATGAAATAACGATACTCAGCATTGGATTTAATCCTAATGTTGCTAATCTAGCAAATAATAATGCGCCAAAAGGAAATGTACTATCTACAGATAAATCTGCAATATCTAAAACTTTATAAGTTAAATATACTCCTATTCCTAATATTGTATAAATTAATCCCTGTTCTATTGTTGTAAACATTAAATTCATAAAAGAAACCTCCTAAAATTTATTTTTCAGTTAATATTTCTTTTGAATTTTTAAAGACGTTATTATCCTTATCTATTCCTAAAGAATCTAATGTATTACTATTATATGTTTTGATAAAATTCTTTGATTTTTCTACAGGGATGTCTTTTGGATTCTCACCATCAATCAGAATTTTTTTTGCCATAGAAGCCGTTTGTTTTCCTAGATCATAGTAGCTAATTCCATTTGAAATTAAAATTCCTCCTTTTACATGGGCTTCTTCTGCACCAACAGTTATAATTTTATTTTCAATGGCAATATCTGAAATAATTGAAATACTTGAAGCAATCATATTATCTGTTATAGTGTAAATTCCATCTATTTCTTTAACCTTTGATTGTAGAGTTTGGGCGACATCATTTATGCTGCTTACCCCGATATCAATAATTTTTATTCCTAATTCTTTTTCTAGTGATTTTGCTTGCTTAATTTGTATTTCACTATTTCTTTCACTAGTGTTATAAATAATTCCTATGTTTTTTATCGAACTATCGATTTCCTTAAATAAACTTAATTGTTCTTTAATAGGAGCCGCATCCAAAGTTCCGGTTATATTTTCACCAGGATTTTCATTTGAATTTACAAGTTTAGCATCTACAGCATCTGTAACTGCTGAGAATAATACAGGTATTCTGTTTTCTTTTTCTAAATCTAATGTTGCCTGTTGAGCTGACTGTGCTACGGGTGTCGCGATTGTAAAGATCAAATCTACATCATCAGAAATTTGTTTTTGTACTATTTGACTTGCGACTCCAGGATCTCCTTGAGCATTATTATAATCTTCTTTAAAATTAATACCTTGCTCTTCTAACCCATCAATAAAACCTTTTCTAGCTTCATCCAAAGCAGGATGTTCTGCCAGTTGAGCAATACCGATGACAAAGTCATCGCCTTTCTTATTGCAACCTACTAAAACGAAAGTTAACAATCCTAACATCAAAAAAATCTTACTAATATTTTTCATATTTTCCCTCCCTATTTAGTAATGTAGTTAATGGGAATAGCTAAATTTAATAAAAAATTTTAACAAAAAAAGGCCCCTTGCGCAATATGAACAAGAGGTTGAAATTCTACTTATTCCTACTTTGCTACTATTCTACATAATTTTAAATATCTAAATCCTACCATTCTACCATTCTACAATTCTACTATAATGTTATCTATCTTACTCAAAAAAAATAGTATTGTCAACTACTTTTTATTTTTTCTATTTATTTTATTTTTCCTATATAATTTGTTTATATATTAATAAATTATATAGGAAATAAAGGCTTAAACTTTAGATTAATATATACAAAAATCCGTCCAAATTTGGACGGATTAAAAATTTATTTTGTAATATAATATTTATATATTAGTTTATTGGAATAACTCTGTGACCTAGCCCAATTGACAAATCGTTGAGATGAAGCAACCCAACAGAAATAAAAATACAAACTGAAATATGTTCATCTCCTCTAGCTATTCCGATTTTGCCACCGACATTAAAGCCAGAAGTCTTGTCAGTTACTTGTTCTAAAGCTTCTCTTGTTGCACCTAATATTGCACCGTCACACACGTGGTTATCTTTTATCAAATTATTTCTTTTAGCACTTACTAAAGCGGATTCTAATAGCTTTGGGATAGAATTTAAAATATTTCCACCAATATTTACTCCACAAGATTTTATTCCTAGTTTTTCCATTTCTGCTTTGAAACTTTTTTCTTCTTCAATACTTTCTGTTAGAGCAATCTTTATAGCCGCCTTTGCAACCTCTTTACTGTTTTTCATTTTATTCACCTCGAAATATAAGTAGCTTAATTAATTTTAAAACTTTTAATATAATATTACCATATAATACTTATCACTGCATGATGAAATAAAATTATTGAAATATATATTACTTTTTCCAAATATTTCATAATATTTTTATAAAAATATTATGAAACAATACAAAGTCATGATTGAAACAATTTAGCTAATGTAATATATTTTTAAAGAAAAACAAACTACTTACTTTTATTCAGGCAACTTTATTTTTTTTACATTATCATAATCAAATGTATAGGTAGCTATAGAATGTATTGGAGGATTATTTTCATCCTTTTTATCAAGGAAATTTTGTATGTAATAGCTAGCTGTTTGTAATGCACTAGTATTAATTTCAGTTTTCATTACTTTATATGTATTCTTATCAATCCAATAATACACATACATGTCATTTTTTTCTATGCTTTCAATAGCATTGTTGAAATCTTTATTCTTTTTTAAATTATCCGCATCATTTTGACTCAACATTCCATCTGATATATATCCATCTAAAAAATTTTCCATTGTAGCATTATATTTTATTTTCACGGTATCTACTCCATTTATTTTTTCATCTTTGATAACAGTAAATTTTTCTTTTTTTGGGTCAGATATTAAATACTGCTTAAAGAAATTTTTCATTGATTCATATGGAATATTTTTACTAACCTGAAGAGAATAATTGTTTTTTGCAGACGAGTCGTATCCAAAGCTATACATGTTTATTGTTTCATCTTTATTATAATTAATGTACATATCACCTTCGCTATTTTTATCCACTGAAGATCCCATTTTTAATAAAGTTCCTTTATTATTTAATATAGCGATTGAATTTTTTGATTTTGAAGTTCCGTCTTTGAATTTAGTTGTTTCTTTAATAGTTACGTACTTATCTAATTTTGCGTTTACCCCATCAAGCGTATTGTATTCCAACGCATTATCTAAGAAAGCGCTGTTGTCTAATTTTTGTTCATTTTTTGAACAACCTACTATTAAAAAAATTACAAATAAAATGCTTATCACTATTTTTTTCAATTAGAAAACCTCCTTTAATTACAAATATAAAACAAAAGAATTAATTAGTATACATTAATGTTATCATGAATTAAAATTAAAATAAAGAAAATTCTGTCAATTAAACAAAAAGCAATTAAATAATATAAATATAGGTAATTTAATAAAAAAATAAAATGAAATTGATTAACTCTAAATCTATTATTAACAAGATGTAAAATATCTTAATCATATATCATATTTTATAAAATAAAAAATAAAGCCAATCTATATAATTTAAGTTAGATTGGCTTTATTTTGATAATATTTTTTATAAGATTCAATAGATTTGACTTTTTATATGTTAAATAAACATAGTTGAATATTTATTTTTGTAATAATTTTAAGCTAGCTATTTCTTAAATGCTCTTTTTTTAGAGTAAACATTTTTTATTGTTTCAAATTCCTTTTTTTGATCTCCACTTAGTCCAGTTCTCAATTCTTCAATTGCATGTGTCAATAATTCGTTTACAGTTTCGTAATTAAGTATTACCGTCATAGCGTTTATTTTATCAGCAACGTCTTTATCACATCTTATAGTAGTTGTTTCTTTTTTTACTTTAGTTTCTTTCTTCGCTTCATCTATTGTAAATAAGCTATCTCTAGAAAATGTATTTTTTGGTTGAGGAACAGGTACTCTCTCAAGTGGATCTTTTTTATTATTCTTTTTTATAAGTCCGCTCAAATTACTCACCTACCCTATTTACTTTTTCAACGAATTCATTCGCTAAATCAGTGTATAGTTTATGAACTTTTTTGTCATGCATGTCAAAATCTTCATTGATATTAGGGTCAACTATTCCAGTTATATCATATCTTTTTAGTCTTTCCATATTTTTTACTACATTTTTAAATACGTTATCTTCACCAAATTCATCTTTTATAGATGCCAATATTCTCTTATCTACAGGAGCTGTATTTTTAAGTAATACTGGTAAAACTCCGGCAACGTCAAAATTAATGTCATATAGATCATATAGTTCTTGTAGATATCCTACAAATGCTTGTGCTCCTATAAAAGATCTTTCCTGAGTTTGTGTAACTATAACAACTGCATCGCTAGCTACGACTGCTGAATCTGTAAAAATTGATAAAGTAGGTGGTGTATCTAATATTAGGTAGTCATAATCATCTTTAATGTTATCTAGCAATGATTTCATAAAAAAGATTCTATCTTTTTGTGAATTAGGGAATTTTTTTTCTAAAAATAATGGATAGCTAGAAAAATCTGCAAAACTTGGTATTAGATATAAATTTTCCTTAATATCTGTAATGATCTCTTTTAAATTATTGTCAGTAATAGCTTTCATTAAAGTAGAATCATATGCCTTAACTTCGTCTTTTTGACTTTGTCTCGTCTGTAAAAATAAAGCTGTAGCATTAGCTTGAGGATCTAGATCAACAAGTAATGTTTTGTATCCCATATTACTTAGTGTGTAAGCTATCATGCAAGAGTTTGTTGTTTTTCCTGTTCCACCTTTAAAATTTCCTATAGTTATAACTTTCATAATCCGACTCCTTTTTCATAAATTGTTGTTAATCTACAAAAAACTTTTTCTGTATGTCTACATTATATATCTAACTAAATATCATTGCAACTCAAAAAACGTTATTGAGTCCAATATAAAAGTCGTCTACAATCTACAATCTACAATCTACAGTAGACTGGTCTACAATCTACAATCTACAATCTACAATCTACAAAAATGTGTAAGTTATAAAATGATAGAAGTATTGGAAAATAGATATTGTGATTTTTGTAGATTAATCTACAATCTACAATCTACAATCTACAATCTACAATCTACAGTAGATTAATCTACAATCTACAATCTACAATCTACAGCATTTTCAAAAGCATTGAAATAAGATGCTTTCAGAGATATACTCAACATGAATTTAATACAGAGAATAAAACTGCAAGCCGACAGCAGTATAAATAACGATAGGTTAATTAGAGCCAACGCAAAAAGTCTAATCGGTTAATGAGTGCCATACACGTAGACACAAATTAATACGTCAGTCGGGTTGATATGACCGATGAATAAATTATATCGGTGGTGCAGTAAGCAGAAATGCTGGCAAAGTGAAAAGGTGATTGATTATATTAGGGGACTGCTTAATTAGATTGCTGAACGTGTAGCGACGAGTGAACGACAGATTTACTTATTTTGACTCTATATAAGGGTCAAAATAATGCTCAAAGCTCTCAGCCAGATTAACAGGGTATAATAGTTAATTACAAGATTATTTGCTTTAATTAATAAACAAAAAACATTAAGAACGAATCATTTTAATATGAAATAAGTCATATATAAAAAATACTTGTTTAATATATTTATATGTGTTACAATTAAAGGAGTGATTTTTATGAAATTTAATAATGTGTGTGTATAAATACTCCCTTTATAAATTTTTATTAGTTACAACATATTAAAGGAGGTATTTATTATGAATACAGGTACAGTTAAGTGGTTTAATTCTGACAAAGGATTTGGGTTTATTTCTCAAGATAATGGAGATGATGTTTTTGCACATTTCTCACAAATACAGGGAGAAGGATTCAAGACACTAGAAGAAGGACAAAAGGTTTCTTTTGATACAGAACAGTCTTCTCGTGGACTACAAGCTACAAATATTCGTGCAATATAATAATTAACGATAATTCTAAAAGGGTTGGATTCTATTCTAGCCCTTTTTTTGTGCTTGAATTTATATTAGCTTGTATTTGTCTCTTTATTTTTATTATCAAAAATACTTTTTTAACTCCCTAAATATGTTAAAATGTAAGTAAAATTATATCTATATTTATAAAAAATATAATCAAAAAAAATTTAGACTTAATATTTAGAGATAAATAAAAAAATTTTGTGATATTGGAAGGGGGATTTTACAACTTTTATACATATTAAGTTTAAGGTTGTATATTATTTAGAGAAAGAGGTGGATTATGAAAACGATTGCATTTAAAAAGAAGATAATAGTATTTACGATAACTTTTTCGATGATTTCATCAAGCTTTGCGGAGATAACAATCTCAGAGGCAGGCATCACTGAAGAAAATTCTTTGAAGAATACATCAATTGAAAAAGTAGAAGTTAAAAATACTATTAAATCTATTAAAAAATCTAATACACAAAGTGTGGCTGCTACAAGCTTTTCTTCTTGGGAAGATGTTCCAAGTACATTACCTGAAGGAGAATATGATTTTTCGAATTTAGCAGAAGAAGCTGGTTCATATGATAATTTTAAAGTTTCTCCTAAGGAAATAACTATTGATGGATCTAAAGTTAAAATTACAAATGCAAATGATGCAACTACTAAATATATTCAATTTAATTTAAAAAATAGTGCAGAACTTACAATTAATAATGTTAAGATAGATAATTACCGTCCTAGTACAGTTACGGGAAGTAATAGTAGTAATAAGGTTTCAGTTATAAAAATACTTGATAATACTGATAATAAAATAATTGTAGAAGGTACTGAAAATTATTTAGCAGGAAGTGAAAGTGGAGCAGTGATTAGCGTAAATCACGGAAAAAAAGTAACAATTACTGGGAATAATGAATCAAAGTTAAATGTAGTGGCTGGAACACCAAGACCACCAAATTCCACATATGGTGGAGCTGGAATTGGTGGAGATTTTAACCTTGTAAATGGCGATATTATATTTACAGGCCAATTAACAATTGACTTAGAACAAAAGGATAACGGAGCTGGAATAGGAACAGGATATATGCACACATCTGGAATGGGATTTGATAAGACTCAAGTAACTGGAAGTATATTATTTACCGATGATGTGAAAATAAAAGTACTTTCTATGGAAGGTTCAGCGATAGGAGCGGGTCAAACGTATCATTCTAATGACGGAATTTTTTCACCAAAGATAGATATTGAAAAAAATGCTAACATTCACGCTACAACAAGAGGTGCTAACACTTCTGCAATAGGAAATGCTTATGGAATTCAATTAGGTCAAATTAATATTAGAGATAATTCAATTGTAACTGCTCTTAATAATGCAGATTATGATACTTCAAAATATCAAGAAAATATGGGGTTTGGAAATTTTGCATGGGTTAGCGCAGGTACTGGAATTGGATTTGAATTACAAAATACGAAAGATCATGATAATGATTTC
This sequence comes from Peptostreptococcus faecalis, assembly GCF_900240845.1. GTDB lineage: Bacteria > Bacillota > Clostridia > Peptostreptococcales > Peptostreptococcaceae > Peptostreptococcus > Peptostreptococcus faecalis. The sequence goes on along the minus strand of NZ_OERU01000002.1, from coordinate 218,133 downwards.
GATTATATAAATATTTCTGGAAATCCAACTATTATAGCAGGAGGGAATTCAGGTGGAATTACTATACCAAATGGACGACTTAATATTTCAGGAGGAAATATTAAGATATTTACAAAAGCAGGAGCAGGAATAGGTACAAGTATACCAGTACATCCACTAGATGGTGTAAATAATTTAAAGAGTGAAATAAATATATCAGGTAAAAATACAAAAATAGAAATACTTGGTCGCCATACTGTTACTCAAGAAGATATAGATAGTGGATTCCCTAATGGAGAAGTTGGCAAAATTTCAGATAACTACCATCCTGGAATTGGATTAAATGTTTCTAATACAGTTGATAAAATTGGAAGTGTGAAACTGAATATAAAAGACGCTACTGTAGATGTTTATGCAGGGAATGGAGCTGGAATTGGTGGAGCTGGAACTAATACACGTAAAACTGATGCTACTAAGTCTTATTCTAAGATAACAATTGATAACGCAATAGTAAATTCGAAATCTTATAGAGGTGCAGGAATTGGTAGTGGATTTAGATCTAATGATAAATGGGATGTTGAAATAAAAAACAATGCAAAGGTTGAAGCAAAATCTCTATATGGTGGTGCAGGAATTGGAGCCGGTATGGGTCAAAAGTATTATAGCGGAACAACTCTTGTAGATCAGACTGCATTTGCCGGAAATATTGTAATAGATAACAGTGAAGTATTGGCAGGAAGTCTATATGGAGCAGGAATCGGTGGAGGTATGCTAAACGAATATAATATTGCAGGTCAAGCTTCTGGAAATCAAACTCCTCGAAGTATAGATACAGAAGGAACTTTAAAAATTCTTAACGATGCAAATGTAAAGGCTTATTCAAGTGCATTTTTTAAAGATTTAGGAGTAAAATCATACTCTTATAGAGATGCAATTACCGCAAAATTATTACCAGATTCTATGAAAGTAATGGCAAGCCATACTTTTGCACCAGAAGCTGATATAAATGATGAAATAACTATTAAAGCTTATGATAAAGATAGTAACAAATTAGTATCTGAAATGAAGTTAGAAAAGAATATGAAAAGTTATGCTTATTCTATTCCTGGAGCAAATGGGGATACATATATTGAAAATGCAGTAGATAAAAATGGAAATAGCTTTAGAATTGGACAATATGAAAATAAAGACCTAGGTATTTATTATAGAGAAGAAGGAAGACATCCTTCATTGGATAGCTTTAGCTCCGTAACGCAGTACAAGGGAGCTTCAGAAGACGTTTTAAATGATAATACTTACGTGTTAATGACTGTAGTTTATAAAGTTACTTACGATGGAAATGGAAATACATCAGGAACAGTACCAGAAGATAAAAATGAATATAAAAAGGGAGAAAAAGTAACTCTAAAAGGTAATGAAGGAAAATTAGAGAAAAATGGAAGTAAATTTTTAGGATGGTCACTTGATAAAAATAATGACAAATCCAAAATAATCACAGAAATAGAAAATATAGAGTCTAATACAACATTATATGCTGTATGGGAAAAAGAAGATACTCCAGGTGGCGGAGGTGGAGGAGGAACAGTTACACCTCCAACAAAGAAGACTACAGCAGTACTTGCAAACGGAACAAAATATACTGATGTTCTAACAGCTACAGTACTTGCTAATGAGAGAAATTGTCCAATACTTCTAACTGGAACAGACCGCATCTCTACTGAAACATTAAACGAGCTAAAAAGACGTGGAACAGGAGATGTAATAATATCTGGTGGATTGGATTCAGTATCTAAGAAAGTTGAAGAACAATTAAAAGACTTTAATATAGTTAGATACGCGGGAACTGACAGATACGAAACTGCAAAAGAAATTGGAAAACAAGTTAGAGCTTTGACAGGTAAAACTGATGGTGCGATGTTAGTCGATGGAACTAACTTCCCTGACGTAATTACAATATCAGCTCTTGCAACTCAAAAGAGAGTACCAATTTTAATTACAAATCCTAACAAGCTTACAACTACAACTGAAAATGTAATAAAGGACTGGAATNCAGCTCTTGCAACTCAAAAGAGAGTACCAATTTTAATTACAAATCCTAACAAGCTTACAACTACAACTGAAAATGTAATAAAGGACTGGAATCTAAATAATATAGTAATCGGTGGAAGTACAAATTCAGTTGCAAAGAGCATACAAGATAGATTAGACGCTGATTTAAAGATATCTTCAGTATCTAGAATAGGTGGAGCAGACAGATATGAAACAGCTTCACTAATAGGAAAAGAAGTAAGAACGCTTACTGGAAACAAAACAGACATGATACTAGTGGATGGAACTGACTTCCCAGATGGAATCACAATCAACTCACTAGCAGCTAAATTTAAGGCTCCAATACACTTAACAAGACCAAATAACCTAGTAGATATAACAGCAAAAGATATAGCTGATTGGAAGGTAGATAGCATACTTGTAGGTGGAGGAGAAAATTCAGTGTCTAAGTCAATCTATGACGGACTAAAAGTTACTAATAAAGAAAGAATATCAGGAGCTGATAGATACTCTACAGCAGTAAAGATATCTCAAAGATTGGATGATTCTTCTCAAATAGGTAGGAAATAATAGACTGTTAAATTAATTATTTCTTAACTTATAAAATTCTTGTATTTTAATATAACATAACCAATATTTTGATTATATTGGTTATGTTATAAGATACATCATTAAAAAACTACAAATATAAATATGAATTTAAACATTAAAATAGTATTATTATTTTTATTTAAGTTTTTATGATTATTAAAATTGATTTATAAATTTAGTATTTGCATTGAATAAGAAAATATTTTAAAATGCTTGTTTATCTAAAAAACAAATTGTATTTTTTTAGATAAACAAGCAAATAACATTTAATATAATATTATTAAAAAAAGAACTAGGTAATGTATTTAAAACCATATTACCTAGTTCTTTTTTTGTGTTTTTTTTTTATCTAGTTTAGTTAAAATTCGTGTAATAAACACTACTCTGAAAGCATTCCATGTTTTTCATAATCACTTATTTTTATTATATGATTTTCATCATTAACAAAAACAACTTTAGGTTTATGATCCTCAGCTTCATCATTATCAATATCACAATAACACATTATTATAATTTTATCTCCGACTTGTACACATCTAGCAGCAGCTCCATTTAAGCATATAATTCCAGTTCCCCTTTCACCTGCAATCGTATAAGTTTCAAATCTTTCTCCATTGTTAATATCAACTATACTGACTTTTTCATACTCTCTTATCCCCGATGCATCTAAAATATCTTCATCAACAGTTATACTTCCTACGTAATTTAATTCGGCCTGCATTACTGTTGCTCTATGAATCTTTGCTTTTAACATACTTATTCTCATACTAAACTCCTATTATAACTACGTTTATACTTTTACCTAAAATCATATAAAAAATATAACACAGTTTTTATGTGTGTTCAAATAAATCTCTTATACAATAAAATCACACTATCCATTTATTTTTGATTATATATATTTATTTTCTAAATTTTAAAAGCAATTATATGTATTTAATGCATTATAAATTATCTATAATTTCACACTTATCTAATTAAATAAATAACTAATCTAAATAATTATCTAACAACTTTATTTTTAATATAAATATTTAGCAACTAAATTGCAATATCAAATTGAACACTTTTATAAAACTGAATACACTTTGTTCATGGATGTTCCTTTTGGTAGAAACTTTCTTAAAAGCCCGTTATGTCTTTCATTTGTACCACGTTCATATGATGAAAAAGGGTAAGCAAAGTAAATATCTGATAGATACTCAAAAGTATGCATCTCCGAAAATTCGGAGCCATTATCGCATGTAATACTTTTAAACACCTCAGATACATTGCTCTTAAAACTGTAAACTAGTGATTGGAATGCCTCCTTTATAGACTTGCTATCTTTTGATTCTACTTTAATAGGCAGATAATACCTTGTTTTTCTTTCAACAAGTGAAAAAACGCAGTTTTGATCTTTGGTTTTACCACCTAAAACGGTGTCAATTTCCCAGTGACCAAATTCTAGTCTGGATTCTATTTCAGAGGGTCTTTCACTGATTGATTTGCCAAGTTTACGCTTATGCTCTTTAGAAAATTTCTTATTTTCAGCACGGCGAAGTTTAAATGGTAAATCATAGTTTTTGATTACTATGATTTCTTTATCAACGTAGTTGTAAAGAGTTTTCATACAAACTGTTTCAGTAAACATAGAATTAGCTATGGCGTATCCAATGCATGCATCTAGAGACCATTTAAGGTTAACATATTTATCTATAACAAAATCTATAAAGTCTCTGCATTTTTCTAGATTAAGTGGCTTACAGCAACTTAATCTGTTGCTTTCATATATCGCCTGACCTGNGTATCCAATGCATGCATCTAGAGACCATTTAAGGTTAACATATTTATCTATAACAAAATCTATAAAGTCTCTGCATTTTTCTAGATTAAGTGGCTTACAGCAACTTAATCTGTTGCTTTCATATATCGCCTGACCTGTTTCAGAAATATATTTATCAGAAGCTTTGCCTTGAACTATTTGAGTCACAGTTCCACGTTTAATTTCATTATATATAGTGGTACGAGATCGATGCAGCATTTTTGAAATATAGGTAATACTTTTTCCTGAGTTTAATAGAGCTGCAATAGCTCCTCTTTCACTAGCGGATAAGTGTTTAAAAGTTCTGTTTTTTGTGTTAGAATTAAGTTGATTCATCATGGGTCTCCTTTAGATTATTTGTTTAGGCACTTATATTCTAGCACAGGATTCATGGTGAATCTTTTTTTATTGAGTTGTTCAATTTCATTTTACAATTATCCATTTACTTATTTTTTAAAATATATGATATATTAAAAAAACTTAGAATATATGTAAATCCATATATAAGAGCATACATACCTATCAGTATAGACGATAAAGCAGGATCTCCTATTAACATAAATCCTAAACTAATACCTATTAATCCTGATATTATTCCTAGCCACCAACCTTTAAACTCATTTTTCTTTAAATCAAAAGAGTTTGCTATTTCTGAAGTTCCAGAGAATATTTCCCAAAATCCTAGAAACATTGCTAAGGTAATAACTGTAATTCCTTGTGTATAAAGCATTAATATACCAAGTATTATTTCTAATATACCTTGAACTAGAAATGCCCCTGTTCTAAAAGTAGTATGAGTAAAATATCTAACTATTCTGACTGCACCAACTACAATAAAGATACACGCTATCATATATGCCATAGAAACTAATGACGTAATTGGATACATATAAAATATAATGCCTGAGCAAATTAATAAAATACCCATTAATAACGACATCCACCTTGCGTAATTTAAATTATCTTTCATAAATCGTACCTCCTTATGAGTTTATTTAACCATTTACATTATAATTTTATTTTAACAGAATTAAAAGTCTTTTTTTTTAAACTTTTACAAATAAACTATACACTAATACCTTTATATGTCATTAGTAGATAACAAACCTCAGATTTTTAGTCTCATTCATAGAATTAATCACCATCTGAATTTAACAATTCTTTTAAATTACTATTTACTATATCCTGAAAGTTTTCGACTAGTAAGTGAAAATTCTCTTCATCTGTTTTATTATAAGGATTTGTTTTAGTTATATATAACAACCTTTCTTTTTTTAGCCTAATTAAAATATCAGCTGTGATATGCTTTCTATCGTCATAATCTAAAAAAGAAATAGAACTTTGTATAATGGTTATAATTGCTGAAGAAATTGACACATAAAATAGAATGCTTGTGTTTTCTTCTGCTCTAGTAATCATTATTGGTATACTGGCAGACAGTACTATTTTAATTATATTTCCAATTTTAACTATAGTACCATATCTTTTATTTTTATTTTCAATTTCAGTAATATAATAATCCATTGTTTTTAATAATTCTGCTTCATTCAAACTATCATCCTCCTATTTACAGTTTTATTTAATTCTATAATAATATTTTTTTCAATCAATTATTCTGAAATTATTGTGTTACAAAGTTTATTTTCCTATGGAAATTAATATTTTATCAAGTCTTTGAGATATCTTCACTGCTGTAGAATATCTATCCTCTCCTGATATTCTTTCTTTATTAGTTACCTTTAGTCCATCATAGATTGACTTAGATACTGAATTTTCTCCACCACCTACAAGTATGCTATCTATATTCCAGTCAGCTATATCTTTAGCTGTAATATCTGTTAGATAATTTGGCTTAGTAAGGTGAATTGGGCATTTAAACTTAGCTGCTAGTGAGTTGATTGTGATTCCATCTGGGAAGTCAGTTCCATCAACAAGTATCATATCTGTCTTTTTTCCAGTAAGTGCTCTCACTTCTTTACCTATTAGTGAAGCTGTTTCGTATCTGTCAACTCCACCTATCCTAGATACTGAAGATATTTTTAAATCAGTGTTTAATCTATCTTGTATAGTTTTTGCAACTGAATTTGTACTTCCACCTATTACTATATTGTTTAGCTTCCAGTCTTTTATTACATTTTCAGTAGTAGAATTAAGCTTGTTAGGATTTGTAATTAAAATTGGTACTCTTTTCTGAGTCGCAAGAGCCGATATTGTAATTACGTCAGGGAAGTTAGTTCCATCAACTAACATTGCTCCATCAGTTTTTCCAGTAAGTGCTCTTACTTCTTTACCTATTTCTCTTGCAGTTCCATATCTATCTGATCCAGCATATCTTATCACGTTGAAGTCTTTTAGCTGATCTACAACTTTTTGAGATACAGAATCAGGACCTCCTGATATAATTACATCACCTATTCCACGTCTTTTTAGTTCGTTAAAAGTCTCTGTAGTGATGTCGTTTTTATCTGTTAGAAGTATTGGACAATCTCTTTCGTTTGCTAATACTGTGGCTGTTAACACATCTGTATACTTCTTGCCGTTTGCAAGTACTGCAGTTGCTCTCTTTGTTGGAGGAGTTGTTCCACCTCCGCCTCCACCGCCTGGAGTAGAATCTTTTTCCCACATAGCATAAAGAATAGTATTTTCAACTATATTGAATTTGCTATTTACATCATATTTTATACCACTTCCATCAAATTTTAAATTCCAACCAATGAATTTATATCCATCTTTTTTCAATGTATTCTTACCTAAAATTGTAACTTCATTACCTTTTATATATTTGTTAGAATCTACTGGTACTACCCCGGAGGTTTCTCCATTACCCTTATAGGTTACAGATATATTATCTGATATTATATTTTCTTTATTATAAATAAATTTAACTTCTTTTTCATCAATTAATTTAAATGTAATTTGTTTTTTCTGTGGCGTGTATCCTTCAATATGTATATAATTTTCTGTATCAATTGCTTTTGTTGTTTTTTTGTTGACTTCTGGCAATAAATCTTTTCCATTAACATCTAAATACTTTACTTTATATTCACTTGTTGTTAAAGGAACATAATAGAAAATTATTTCATTTTTTCCTTTTTTAATTCTAATATTTTTCGTAGGCTTATCCGGGAAATATGAGTCAATCACCTTTGCATCTAATAACTGGACAATGCCTTCTTTCAAATCTTTTATTTCTAAATCTTCAGATAATTTTTCATTATTGTTTCTATTCAGATATCTAATCAAAAGAGTATTCTCCTGAATTGGTTCCCATACGGCTTCTAAAGTAATTGAATCTATTATTGGCATTATATTAAAATTAAAATTATATTTTTTATCAACTTGTCTCCATCCCTTAAAAATATAATTTTCACGTTTTGGAATAGTAGGTTCAACAATTTTTTCTAAGTATTTTGCTTCTATAGAAAAGTTTTTTTCTCCATTATTTGGCTTAAATCTCACAATACAATTAGGTGCTTCCCACTTGGCATATAGTTTTAATATTTTATCATCCATTTTTTCTTCATTTCCCGGTTCAACTTTAGTTTCAGGCAGTAATTCTTTACTTGAGTACCAACCTTTAAATTGATAGTTCTTTTTTCCTATTGGTGTGGTATTCGGAATGAAATTTAAATAATTATCTAAACTTTCTTCATACCAAAGATTTTCTTTTTTAACATCATCATTGTCTGATCTAAAGATTAATTCATTTTTATTTCGATTATACCAAAAGTTCACTATTTGATCTTTGTTAGTCACCCTTACACCATTTCCATCATCTTTACTTATATCAACTGTAAAACCTTTTATATCTTTTGGCTTTAACAGGTTATTAGTAATTACCATAGCTTTTGATTGTTTAGAAATATATTCTTTTCCTCCAATATTTTGCATATGATTTATTACAGTTGGTTCAATAACTCTATCATCAAAAAATATTTCCATATTAATATCTTTGCTTGATTTATATCCTAACTGAAAGGCTGAAATAATTTGACCATTCATATTTAATGGAGAGATAACAGCAGATTTTCCTCCTGTTTTATTTCTATATCCTACTATAACAGAGGAACTTCCTTCTCCTTCATACCTAATTTCAGGCCATGAATCAGTCATATCTTGAAACAATTTCACATCATAAATAATATAATCTCCAATTATTTTTTCGCCATTTTTATAATAATAATACCCTTTATCATTTAAATTTTTAAAATGCAAATTATATTTTTTAAAATCCCAATAAACTTTTAAAGAAGTAGAACCATCTGATTTAATAACTTCTTTTTCATTTTCAGTTTTTTCTTTATTTAATTCGACATAATCCTGTAGTAAATAATATAGATTATTCATATTTCCCAAACTCTCCCATGGATACGATTTTGGAATATAAGGCATTTCTCCTACAATACCTCTTTGAGTAGTGATACGCTTCAGCTGATACCCTTCTCTATTAGAATTTTCCAATCTATATTCAACAGAATAGTTAGATTTATTATTTTCTTCCCACATTGCTTTAAATACAGTGTTTTCTGCAGGCATAGTACTTGGTATTACTTTATCCCACTTTTTAAATTCATATCCTTTTTTTTCTGGAATATCGCTAGGTGGAATTAAATTTTGTTCATAAAAACCAGTTATTGGCTCAATATAAGAGCCTCCTTCAGTATCAAAATATAATGTATATAAATTACGGCTATAGTACACATCTATTTCAGTGCTTCCATCAACATTAATGACAGTTGTTGGAATTTCTTTTGGTGGAGAAAAACCTTTAAATTCTTTAATTGGAGCTACGATATTACTACCAACTGGGCCGGATAATTCAATGGTTTCAGTTTTATATTTGGAAGGATCTTCTAATGAAGGAAGTCTATAGTTTATTTTATATTTTCCTTCATTAGAAGGCGAATATTTAACAGTATATTCTTTATCTTTATCCACAGAAGAAATATTTAAATTAATAGTATCCTTGTCAGGAATATATCCTTCAATATAAGGAGATTTAATATTTTCTACCAGCTTATATCCTTTATGAACAGTTGCTAGATATGGTTGAGCTATTTCATCTCCATTCTTTAAAATATATTTTACTTTAATAGTATAGGTTTTTAAATCTTCTCCTTGATTAATTTTTTGACTTTGACTGTCTTCTATTGAATAAATCGCATTAATATTTACTATAGAATTTAATAACAGAGAAATTATTAACAGTAATATGTATATTTTTTTCATCTTATAACCTCCATGTAAACAAATATAAAATTTTTTTATTTTCTTTCTCCTCGAATTTTTGAAAACGTTATTAATGAGATTGTTGCTGATTTTTTTTTTAAAAAAAATAGATGTATAAAATTTGTTTTATTAAGTTAATTTCATTATATCATAGTAAAATTAATGTCGTCAATAAAAAACAGAAAATAGAAAAAAATATAAAAATTCCGAAAAAAATAAGTGATAAAACAGTATTTAAATCTCTAGAAAATACGAAAACATTTGCATAAATAATCTACATTAGATACGGGGTTATGTTGCAAAGTTTAAAACAATGACATACCTCACCAATTTCTTGAATTTCTAGCAAGCAGTTTTAAATAATCTTTCAATTTCTGTCTATAGGAAAAAGCCGAAGAGAGTAACTTCTCTTCGGCTAATTTTATGCATAGCAGATACAAATTCAATCCCTTTAATAGTAGAAGCTGCAGTGTAAGTCGACTGAAAACTGTTACTATAGGTAATCTTAGACTTAACCTTACAGTGATTCTGTTCTAAAATATTATTAAGATATTTAGAATGCCAATGATTTACTGATTTATCTAAGAAACCTTCTGATTTTAACTCATTTATATCTTTAATAGAAGGTGCTTATTTATCTGTTGCAATTGAACGAGGTTGTCCATAATCTCTAATTAAGCGTTTGATAAAAGTCTTCGTAGAGACTGTATCTCTATGGTTTCTTAAGCACATATCTAACGTTAAACCATTGGAATCAATTGCTCTGTAAAGGTAGCAATACTTTCCTTTAACTTTAATATAGGTTTCATCAATTCTCCATGATTTTGACAACAATCTATGTTTATTTCTCTTTTTCCATAAATAGTATAGAGTTTTTCCATATTGCTTGACCCAACGATAAATAGTAGTATGATCTACTCTAATACTAAATTTTCGCATTATTTTTTCACAATCAAGATAACTTAAAGAATATTCAAAGTAAAGTCCTACTACTTCAATTATTATTCTAGAATCATATTGTTTCCCCTTAAATAATTTTCTCATGATTATCCTCCTCTATTTTCATAAATTATATCTCAAAATCCGAGAATTTTAAACTTCGCAACACAACCTAAAATAGTTACGGAAAAAATACATTTTTACATTCAGATCAAGGATGGCAATATCAACATAAATACTATCAAAAGTTATTAAAAGATAGAGGTTGGAAGCAAAGTATGTCAAGAAAAGGAAATTGTCTTAATAATAGTGTTAGGGAGAATTTTTTTGGATTATTGAAGTCAAAATTAAATTATCTACAACGCTTTCAGTCTGTATATAATTTTAAAGATCAATTAATTGAATATATAGAATGATATAATAATAAAAGAATTAAGAGTAAATTAAAAGGAATGAGTCCGGTTAATTACCGAACTCACTCCAGTCAAATAGCTTAATTATTGTCCAACATTTTGGGTGCATTGCATAATTTGCTAGCCATTCTCTTTTTGCATTTTACAACATAATCAATATTATTTTATAAAATTCACACTATCAAGTTTTTGAGATATCTTAACTGCTGTAGAATATCTATCAGCACCTGATATTCTTTCCTTGTTAGCGACTTTCAGTCCATCATAGNCTTTTTTTATTTTACAACATAATCAATATTATTTTATAAAATTCACACTATCAAGTTTTTGAGATATCTTAACTGCTGTAGAATATCTATCAGCACCTGATATTCTTTCCTTGTTAGCGACTTTCAGTCCATCATAGATTGATTTAGAAACTGAGTTTTCTCCTCCACCTACAATTATATTTTCTATTTTCCAGTCTGATATATCATTTGCTGTAATATCAGTTAGACTAGCTGGTCTTGTTAAATGTATTGGAGCTTTGAACTTCGCTGCTAGAGAGTTGATTGTGATTCCATCAGGGAAGTTTGTTCCATCTACTAATATCATATCTTTAGTATTTCCTGTAGATTTTCTTACTTCTTTTCCTATTAGTGAAGCTGTCTCATATCTATCTGATCCACCTATTCTTGAAGTAGATATTTTTATTTCATTTTTTAATTTTGTTTCAATATTATTTCCTACTGAATTATCTTGACCACCTATTGTTATATTTTTTATATTCCAGTCTTTTATCGTCTTTTCAGTAGTTGCTGTTAGTTTTTCAGGATTAGTAAGAAGTATTGGAAGTCTCTTGTTTGCTGCTAATGATGATATTGTAATTACATCAGGGAAGTTAGTACCATCCACCAAAAATGCTCCCTCAGTCTTTCCAGTCAAAGATCTTATTGCTTTTCCAATTTCTTTTGCAGTTTCGTATCTATCATTTCCTGCATATCTAATAATATTGAAGTCTTTTAATTGTTCTTCTACTTTTTTAGACACTGAATCCACACCACCAGATATTATTATATCTCCTGTTCCACGTCTTTTTAATTCGTTTAGTGTTTCCGTAGATATACTATCTGTTCCAGTTAGTAGAATTGGGCAGTTTCTTTCATTTGCAAGTACTGTTGCTGTCAATACATCAGTATATTTTGATCCATTTGCTAACACTGCTGTTGCTTTTTTAGCTGGAGGATTAACTGTTCCTACTCCACCTCCGCCACCTGGAGTATCTTCTTTTTCCCACATAGCATAAAGTGTTGTGTCTTCCAGAATCTTAAATTCACTACCTACATTGTATTTTGTTCCACTTCCATCTGCTTCTGTATTCCAACCAATGAACTTATGTCCATCTTTTTCTAAAGTGTTTTTATCTAATATAGTCACATCCGATTCTTCAATATATTTATTAGGATCAACTGGTACTGTTCCTGAAGTATTTCCATTTCCATTATAAATCACTGAATATTCATCCGCATGTTCTTTTATTGGTACAACTATACTCGTATAGTCAATATTTTTTCCATTTAATGTTGTCTTTAATCCAAAGCTCAAACCTATTACTTCTTTATCAGAGTTTCCAGTAAGATAGTTATACAATTTCAGTGTAGGAGGCTCATCATTTAAATAAAATTCTATATCTAGTGCTCCATTCGTTATGTCTAATGATTTTGGTGCGAAATATTTTGCCATTTCTGATGACATTCTAATTTCTGGTTTTGTTTCACTTCCCAAAAATATTTCTCCGCTAAATTTAACATACTTTCTACCATTTTCATCAACTTTTACTACTTTTGGTTTTGAAACATATTTCAATCCAGAAGTAGCCCAAACACTTTTTTCTGCAACTGGTCTTAAATCGTTAACATAATCATCTGTAAAAATAAACGTTTTTAACTTATCTAATTTTGAAACAGATTTCAAATCATCAAAATCCGTGCTGCTAATTGTTAAATATGTTAAATTAGTTAAATTTTCTAGCCAAGAATAACTCGGGTCATAACTCTCTCCAAAGTTTCCAAGATCCAATCTATTTAATTTTTTAAAATTTCCTATTGCAGCTAAATCTATTTTTGTTCTATTAGAAAAAGAATATGATCCATTTTGCTGAGTATTTACATAGTCAAATTTAAAAGTAGTTAAATTAGTTAAATTTTTTAATGGTTCTAAACTTATATCGTTATCTATATTTATCTCTTGACGTTCTTTGTAATTTTCTCCATTTATTTTCATTTTCCATCTAACTGTAGTCGCATCATTTCCGGTAATATAACTTCCATTAATAGTAAGTGTATTTAACTCTGTTAATTCTCCTAGGTACTTAAATGACTCTTCTGGGAACATCACATATCCAATCTGAAGTGTTGTCACATTTTTTAAGTATTGAATCCCATCCAATGTTTCAAACTTTATAAAATCCTCACTTTTTCCTTGTAGATTAAAAATACCTTTTATACTAGCTAATTCTTCAGCCGTTGCATTATAATTAATTGGCTGCTTTAATTTTGTATTAATTATTTTTCTTAATTGTTCATCTTTAATTAAAAACTCCGACTTTATAGAATTGCTATTATTTTTAACTTCAATATCAGAATTTGCTAGCGTAGTATTATTTGATGCTAGCACAAAAATCAACATAGAAAAAATAATTCCAAAAAATAATTTCTTTATTTTATTATTCATAACTCTCTCCTTTTTTATAATGTTAGTTAATATTTTTTGCTTTTATATAATATCGTAATCAATATTTGAAGTCATAGTTAATTTAACAAGAGAATTAATTTGTAATAGCCCCCTTTTTGATAAACTTTTTTGTGATATCGTTTTCTATTTCAATTTACTTAATTCTTTTCTCCAGTTATATTACTTGTTATTTCAAACATAAGTATTGTACTTTATTTTTTGTAAAGTTTAATTTACGATATAATACGTCTTGTCATTAGTATTATAATATACAAATAATAATTTAATAGACTATTTTACAATAAATATTAAACTAAAATATTATTTACCGTAAACTTATATACCCAATTGTAAAAATTAAAAATATTATTTTTTATGTGTTTTTTACAATTAATGTTTATTAAATAAATATCTAAATAAAAAACAAGACTGATACAATCTTACAGCCTTGTTTTTTTATATTTTTATCATAAAATTTTATTTCAAGTATTTTAAATATGTATTATTAAATATTACTAGTCTTGCAAAAAATATTTTAAAGGCCCCTTCCAGCTCCTCCGCCTCCGAAGCTTCCGCCTCCACCAGAGAATCCACCTCCAGAGCTACCACCACCAAATCCGCCTCCAAAGAATCCGCCTCCGAAAAAGTCATCATAATTTTTTCTTCTACGATTATTAGGTGGTCTACGATTGTTTTTATTGGAAAATGAAATTATAATAATCAATATGATAACTAAAAGAATAAATATGTCTCCTACTGATCCTTCATCGTTATAGAGTTCTTCATCATATTTTGAATAGTCGCCCTCAATGGAAACACCGTATTCATTTGCAACTTGAGATACTACAGCATTAAATGTTTCATTTAGTGCTAAATTGAGAGTTTTTATATCATTTTTATCATAATTTTTCACTAAATAATCATCTATTATTCTTCCGGCTTTTGCATCATTTATAGCTCCTTCCAAGCCATAACCAACTTGAATAGCTGTACTGTATTTTTTTGTGCTCGGTTCATATCCTACGATAATTACTATTCCGTTGTTTTCGTCTTTATCTCCAACCTCCCACTTTCTACCCAAGTTTAGCCCGTACTCTTCAGCACTTTTTCCATCTAAATTTTTAATTGTAACAACAACTATTTGAGCTTTTGTTTTCTCTTCAAGCTCTTTATTTACAGAATTAATATGCTCTTTTGTATCCTCTTTTAATACATCTAGTTGATCTAAATAGAAATTTGATGTATGTTCAGGATAAGTATCCGCAAATATTGATCCTGAAAAAATTGATAAAATCATAATCAATGAAAAAGCTATTAAACTTATCTTTTTTTTCATAAAAAACACCTACTCAAAGTTTATAACAGGCACATCATTCGCGTTCTCATCTGCTTTGAAATATTCTTTTTTTTCAAATCCTGTAAATTTAGCAACTATAGATGTTGGAAAAGATCTAACCTCTGTATTATAAATTTTAACTATATCATTATAATCTTTCCTTGCAACAGCTATTCTGTTTTCAGTACCTGCAAGTTCATCTTGAAGTCCTATGAAGTTTTTATTTGCTTTTAAATCAGGATAAGCTTCAACTATGACGTTTATGCCATTAAGCGCTTTAGTAAGATCACTATCGGCCTTTGCCAGTTCTTCTGGTGTTTTTGCATTAGATACACCAGCTCTAGCATTTGTTATATTTGTAAAAGTCTGTTCTTCATGTTTTGCATAACCCTTAACTGTATTTACTAAGTTAGGAATCAAATCAGCTCTTCTTTGAATAGTTGAACTAATATTTCCATATTTATCGTTGACTTGTTCTTCTAAAGAAACAAGAGTATTATATGGCGATACAAACATCCCTATAACGATAACTGCTACAAGCAGTGCTGAGCCCACTATGGTAATAATCTTTTTATTTTTCATATTCAATTCTCTCCTTTTTTATTTAAATATAAATATTTATATGATAATTATAACATACCTCTTAACTCCTTATCTTTTTGCAGCTCTAAAACCTGCTTCAATTGCTTCTTTTTCAGTTTTAAAAGTCTGCTCTGGAATTGTTCTATCATAATTTGCACTTCCTGGAAGATGATAAATCTTTTCTCCCTTGCTATTTATGTTTCCTTTTATAAGTTTTTCGTTATTATTATCATTATTATCTGTTTTATCATTGTAGTCATTATTATCTGTTTTATTTTTATAAGATTTACTACTATTAAAATCGTTGCTAGATATGCTATCATAATTATCTTCAACTTCTATAGCTTTATTTAGTTTACTATCACCATTTTTATAATTAATTTCAATTCCCGGCTGTACATTATGAACAAATACATTAAAATCTAATCCTTTACCATTATCTTCTATAGATTTTGCCTGCATATATACTCCTCTTGCTACTAGATCATCTCCCTTATATACCGGTTTTACTCTATATCTAACATGATTATTTGTATTATCAATATAATTTCGTATTTCATTTTCAAAAGCTAACATTCCTTCTGCGTTGAAATATCTTGTACCTGTTATTAAATTTAATTCATTGGCATTTTGACCAGTTAGCTGGTATCCAATTAAGTGACTTCTGTTATACAAATACTTCCCATCTACAGAATTATACTTTACCAACTTCCATCCACTCGGTCTTACCATACCTATTCTACCTCTTTTTTCAGTAGGCATTATGCTCTTGCCAACCATTGCATTTGCTTCTCCACATCTGTTTAAAGAATCTAATTTTGAAAAATCATCCCAAGTATCATTTTTTTTATTCATTTTCAACTCATTTTTTGTAAATGTTGATTTATTAGAATTTACAACAGTATACAATTGACCTTTAAATTCGATTACGCCTTCATTTTCTTCTCTATATGATATAATTTCATCATCTGACATTGACCCAACATCACTACTTTTACTTTGCTCTATATTTGAGGGTGCTTGTTTATCTGAGTTATTGCTACAACCTGATAGTAGAGTAATCATTGGAATTATAGATATTATTACTAGAAGCGTTTTTAGTTTTTTTATAAAATCTTTGTAACTATTCATTTTCTACTCCTTTTCGATAGATTTATTTTATTTATATGAATTATTTTTCATTATTATAACACAAAAAACAAAAGACCGATATTTATATCAGCCTTTTGTTTTTTTATTGTTTTTTATTGTTTTTTTATTAATTTTTCATATCATTCTATAAATTTTTATATAATAAACATTTTATAGTTTCTTATTGTCTTTCAAGTTTATGAACTTCATCAGCTCCAGTTCTATTTTCTTTTTTAAGTTTAAATGATTTATATCCTATTAACATTAAAACAAATATTCCCAACCATCCAGTGAATGGATAAACGGTGCTTACTAGCTTATCAAATGGCAAGAATCCTCCAATTAAAGCAAGTGCTGCTATTCCAAGAGATATAATTTTAAATTTTGGATGGTCATCGTTTACAAATCTATTTGTACACTGCCATAGTAGAGGCACTGCAGTAGAGAATATACCTAAAAGCAATATTATAGAAAATAAAATTGCTAATGTTGGACTTATCTGATCGGCTAAAAATAACGTAGGTATAGTTTTTCCTTGAAGAATATTAAACTGACAAAGTATAGCAAAATACATTAATATCGCTGCAATCATTAGTGATATACCACCTAAAATACCACCTGCTTTAGATACCCTAGTGTCATCTGTTGTTGATCCTAATCCAGCTAAAAATGCAACCACCATAATTACATTATATGAAGCATATAAAATTCCTGATATAAATGCATTTGGTGCAGGTTTGCCTACATCAGCAGCATTTAATGCTTCTAATGCCACTTGTAAATTATCAATATTTCTAAGTATACTAAATATAGATAGCAGTATTGTAAATACTATTATTACAGGTCCAATATATCCTATGATATCTGCCAATCTTTTAAGACCTAATGATACCGTAAAATAAGCAAGTATAGCTAATCCAACACGTCCCACATAATTTGGCATACCATAATATTCAGTAAGCGTAGAACCAGCTCCTGATATCATTATTACAAGCACTGCAAACAAGAAAAGTGGTACAAAATAATCTAAAAAAGTACCTATTAATTTTCCAGTGTAAAATGTAAAAATCTTCATTGAATCTTTAGGCTTTGTTACTGTCCCTCTATACAAAACTTCTGCTCCTAATACTGAAAATAATACCATCGAAACAGTCCCTGCCAAAAATCCAGATAATCCATATACAGAAAAAAACTGTAAAATTTCTTGACCAGTCGCATACCCAGATCCTATTACCGTAGCTACATACGAGCCCGCAAAAATCATCATTGTCTTAAAACTAAATTTTTTACTCATAATAACATATTCCTCCATTATTTTTTTGCCTACCAGCCCTGTATTTCTTCTAACACATCATCTCCAATCTCTCCATTTTTATATTCTTGCATTACTTTATCTATAATATCCATCGCTATATCTATTTCTTTTTCTGATATAACTATAGGAGGTTGAACTCTAAGTGTAGATTTATTTAAAAATATTAATACTACTCCTTCTCTCAATGCCTTATAGCATATTTTAGCTGTAGCTATAGGATCTTTTTCTCCAGTTTCAGGATTGATTATGTCTACTCCTATACTTAGACCTAAGCCTCTTATATCTCCTATAAAATCATACTTTTTTCTCAAATTTTTGAATTTTGATTTTACATATTCCCCTTTTTCCTTAGATACTGTATTTGCATCCATTCTCTCTAAAATTTCTATATTTTTTAGTGCTGCTGCACAAACTGTTGTATTAGCTGCTAAAGTGAAAATATGCGCTGGTGGATTTAGAGAATCTAGTATTTCTCTTCTTCCTACTACCGCTCCAAGTGGTAGACCTCCACCTAAAGATTTACCCATAACATATAAATCAGCATCCACACCAAAATGCTCTATAGAAAACCATTTTCCAGTTCTGCACAAAGCCATTTGTATTTCATCACAAATCAATAGTACATTATTTTCTTCACATATATTTTTTATTGCCTGAACCCATTCAATAGGTGGTATTATTATTCCCATATCTCCAGCAATTGGCTCTATTAGTATAGCTGCTACATCTTCTATTGGAAGATAATGTTCAAAGGCATCTTTCATTTCATTTATACAAAATTCCCAATCATAAATATCATTTGGATAATGAAAATAATAAATTTCAGGAAGAAGTGGACCTATTTTTCTTTTCATATTTAAACTTAATGCTGAAACTGAAACAGCTCCATAAGTACTTCCATGGTATGATTCACTCATTGATATAATTTTGCTTCTACCAGTGTACGCTCTTGCTAGTTTTATAGCTGCATCAATACTCTCAGATCCTGTAGTGCTATATAACACCTTGTTATCTTTGCCTGGAGTCACACTACATATTTTTTCTGCAAGTTGAATTGGTGAACTAGTATTAAAATATGCATATGTGTACTGTGTCAAATTTTCTAATTGATTGCTTATAGCTTCAGCTATTTCTTTATTTCCATGACCCAAATTTGCAGAACAAGCACTAGATAAAAAATCTATATATTCTTTTCCTTCAATATCATAAAGAATTGAACCCTCACCTCTCTCAAATGTGATGGGTGCATAAGAAATCTGTTGAGTTTTTGCTATAAACTCTGAAGCTTTTTCTTCAATTTTTTTACTATCTGTACCAAACATATAAATTCACCATCCTTCCTTAAAAAAGCTATTTTCTGAATTTTGCTAATTTATAGAAATTTTAGCATAAATTAAGTTTTTTTGCAATAAAAGTTATTTTTTAAATTATTTTTTTGTTTTTTTTTACTTTGTAATGTTTTCTTTTTTTATATAATATAAAGAATAACTATTCTGCTATATATAAATAATCTAAACACTTATATTTTCTTTAAAAAAATAATATTTTTTGTTAATATAATAGCATCTCTTATGAAAGTATAAAGTTATTAAGATATTTTATTTAACAACATAAAAATAGAAGGATTTATATTAACAAATATATCTCCTTCTATTTTTTATTACTATTGTATTTTTATATTATCATTATAATTCTTCTTTAACCACTTTTGTGAACTTCAAAAAATCGTCTATTTTTTTATCAAGTTTTGCAATAGTTCTTTCATTAGTCAACTTACCTTTTTCGTCAATATTTTTCTGTATGCTTGCATACAAAAATTCATTTTCTGATATACTATACATCTTAAATGAAGGCGAATTTAAAACTTGACGTAGATGTCCTTGCATTCTTGCTGTTCCAATACTTCCCATTGAGGCTCCCATTATCATATATGGTTTTCTCATCATTACGTATTCTCCTCTTGAAAACCAGTCCAATGCATTTTTTAATACCCCTGGTATAGAATGGTTATACTCAGGAGAAACTATAATTATACCATCCTTATCTTTTATAATTGATTTAGCTCGTAGTACAGATTCTGGAACATCTTCTTCCAAATCGCTGTTAAATAGTGGAAAATCCCTTATTTCAACAATCTCAAAATTTGCTTTTTCTGGATACTTATCAACTATATACTTTGCAATTTTCATATTATACGATTCTTTTCTTAAACTACCTACTAAGATACCTATGTTTAACATACTATACCCCTCCTATGTTTTAATTTATGCAACAGTTTATCTCTTTTAATTATTGTATCATGAATTTCAAAGAATATAATTACTTTTTAGAAATGTTTGACTTTTCTTTTAATACATGATATTATGTGTAAAATCAGAAAATTAAAAATAAATAACTTTATAGGAAGAAGAGTAATTTCTTGAAGCTTTTCCAGAGAATCTTCGTTTGGTGAAAGAAGATAAAGATAATAGAAATGAACATGGCCTTTCTCTAGGATTAGTCGAGGTATGATACTAAGATTAATATGGGGGCGCCCATTACAGCGCTAGGGTATAATTACAATTTGTAACGTACTTGAAAAGGTCATTATTGTGAAATAATGGTGAATTAAGGTGGTAACACGGAAACTATAGCTTTCGTCCTTTTATAGGACGAAGGCTTTTTTTATTTTATTTAATTTAAGGGGGATTACAATGAAAAATTTATCAGTAGAAACTTTATGTGTACAAGGTGGTTATGAACCAAAAAATGGAGAACCTAGAGTAGCTCCTCTATATCAATCAACAACTTATAAATACGATACTGCAAATGAGGTTGGAGATTTATTCGATTTAGTGAAAGAGGGTCATATGTATTCTAGAATATCGAATCCTACTCTCGATATATTCGAAAAAAAGATCGCTCAAATGGAAGGTGGAATTGCTGCAGTTTCTACTTCTTCAGGACAATCTGCAAATTTATTGGCTATTTTGACTCTATGTAAAAATGGAGATCATATAATCGCTTTTAATAATTTATATGGAGGAAGCTTTGTACTTATACAATCTAGATTAAAAGATTTTGGAATTGATACGACTTTTGTAGATTTAGGTGATAGTGATGAAGAAATTGAAAATCATATAAAAAGTAATACTAAGTTAATCTTTGGTGAAACCTTAGGAAATCCTGGAGTAAAAGTATTTGATATTGAAAGATATTCAAATTTAGCACATAAAAATGGACTTCCTTTGATAATAGATAATACTTTTCCAACACCTTACCTTTGTAGACCTATTGACTTTGGTGCTGACATAGTTACACACTCATCAACTAAATATTTAGATGGTCATGCTACTTGTGTTGGAGGTGTAATAGTAGATTCTGGTAAATTTGATTGGACAAATGGAAGATTTAATTGCTTAACTGATCCAGATCCAAACTACCATGGTTTATCATATACAGATACTTTTAAGGAAGCTGCGTATATTACAAAAACAAGAGTTGTATTTTTAAGAGATCTTGGAACAACAATGAGTCCATTTAATGCTTTTTTAACTAATATTGGAACTGAAACACTTGCCCTTAGAATGGAAAAACACTCTTCAAATGCACTAACTGTAGCTAAATTTCTAGAGACAAACCCTTATGTTGATTGGGTAAACTATCCTTTATTGGAATCTAGCTCAGACTATGATTTAGCCAAAAAATATTTAGATAAGGGCGCTAGTGGAATAATCGCTTTTGGAGTAAAAGGTGGCGTTGAAGAAGGTAAAAAATTTATTGATAGCTTAAAGCTTGCATCTTTAGTTGTTCATGTTGGAGATGTAAGAACACACGTACTACATCCTGCTAGTATGACTCATAGACAGTTGTCAAAAGAGGCTCAATTAGACGCAGGAATAGAAGAAAATATGATTAGATTATCTGTTGGAATAGAAAATGTAGATGAAATAATTTCAGATTTACAACAAGCTTTGGAAAGGAGTTCTTTATAATGCCATTGATAGTAGAAGACAATTTACCAGCACATAAAGTATTACAAGAGGAAGATGTTTTTATAATGACAAAAAATAGAGCTGAAACCCAGGATATTAGACCAGTTGATATAGCAATTTTAAACTTAATGCCTAATAAAGAAGAAACAGAAATTCAAATATTAAGATCAATATCTAACACGCCGTTGCAGATTAATATTGATTTAATAAAAACAGAGTCATATACATCTAAAAATACAGAAGAAAAATATTTAAATACATTCTACAAAAATTTCAAAGATATAAAGAATAAAAAGTACGATGGTATGATAATAACTGGAGCACCTGTAGAAAAAATGGACTTTGAAGAAGTTGCTTACTGGGAAGAGCTTAAGGAGATATTTGAATATGCTAAAGAAAATGTATATTCAACAATGTTTATATGCTGGGCTTCTCAAGCGGCACTTTACTATTATTATGATGTTCCTAAGCATTTTTCTGATAAAAAAATATTTGGTATCTATGAGTACGAAGTGAAAAATAAAAATCTTCTTACAAAGGGATTTGATGATATATTTTTATCTCCTCAATCAAGACATACATACACAAAAGAAGAAGACATCAAGAAAATTAAAGATTTGAATATAATATGTTCTAGAGAAGATACCGGCGTTTGCTTATCAACTAGTAATGACAATAGATTTATATTTGTTTCTGGACATAATGAATACGATAAAAATTCGCTTTTCAAAGAATATAAAAGAGATTTAGACAGTGGATTAGAAATAGAAAAGCCAATAAATTATTTTGATGATAATGGAAATATAAAGATAACTTGGAGATCCCACGGAAATGCTCTATTCAGTAATTGGATTAATTATTGTGTATATCAGGATACACCTTACTGTATAGATAAAATAACAGGGAAAAGCATTAAATCTTAAATACACAATAGAACACTATAAAAAAATAGGGATGATAAAATATTTATCATCCCTTTAAATTCTTATATTAAAAATTTATACTAGAGTAATTCCTCCATCAACATACAAAACTTGTCCTGTAACATAGCTAGATGCGTCACTAGCAAAAAACAATAATGCTCCGTTTAGTTCTCCTCTTTTAGCAGGTCTTCCTACTGGGTTCACAAAATTGTATTTAGTTAAAAATTCATCTGATTTAAATAATGTACCTTCTGTCATTTCAGACTCAAATAATCCTGGTCCTACTGCATTACACGTAATTCCAAATTGACTATGGCTTGCCGCAATACCCCTCGTAAGTCCTATAACTGCTGATTTTGAAGCATTATATGCATGTCTTATAAATGGTGGATTTTTATCTGCTATCAATGCATTTACTGAAGCAGTATTTATTATCTTTCCATAATTCTGTTTTTTCATATGAGGAACTGCATACTTACAAGCTAAATAGATTCCATTTACATTGACTTCCATCATTTTATTCCAGTCTTCTGTAGACATGTCATCTACTCCACCTCTAAGAGCTATACCAGCATTATTTAGAAGTATATCAACTTTCCCAAACTCTTTGATAATTGTATCAAAAGCATTTTTGACATCATCTTCATTTGAAATATCACACTTTACTGTTAAAGCTATTTTATTATACTTTTCATTTATTTCCTTCGCTACTTCGAAAAGCTTTTCCTCACGTCTAGCCAATAGTGCCACGTTTGCACCTGCTTCAGCAAAAGCTCTTGCTGCATCTGCTCCTAATCCACTTGATGCACCTGTGATTACTGCAACTTTTCCTTCTAAACTAAATAAATTCATATAACTATTCCTCCCTCATGTTAATATTTACAACATATTAAATAACCATTTTATAAAGGTAAAAATTATGTATAAATTACATATTTTATACCCTCTTAAAGGCTACTTCTAACATTTATATATCATATGCATCTTTATTTTAAAACTATATTAAGATTTTATAAATAAATTATAATATTTTATAAAAAAAATATACTAAAAATTGCTTTTCTGCTATAATTTTTGATGATTAAATTAAAAAGGAGTTATTTATATGAAAAATAATAATATTACTAGCAATAAATTTGCTGGAATCAATGCGTTCCAACTTAAAATACTAGGACTTATTCTGATGGTATTTGATCATATACATCAAATGTTTTATATGTTTGGTGTTCCGCAGTGGTTTAATATGTTAGGGAGACCTGTTGCACCTATATTTTTATTTCTATCAGCGGAAGGATTCTATCATACAAGGAATAAATTCAAGTATATGCTTAGATTGTGGGTTGCTTCAATAATCATGGGACTGCTTTCCATAGTTATTCAAGATACTTTCAAGTCAGAGATCGTACTGCTTAATAATATTTTTTCTACTATATTTTTATCTATATTTTTTATGTGGGTGATAGACAATATTATTAGCGGTGTGAAAAATAAGAAAATATCACAGTTACTTATGGGAATTGGTTTATTTGTACTACAAATATCCATATCTTTTATAACATTAATGATTCTACCTACTAATCCTGATGTTGGGAGAATATTATTTATAATATTCCCTAATATTTTATCAACTGAAGGTGGATATATGTTTATTTTACTAGCGCTATCTTTTTACTTTTTAAGAAAATATGGCAAATTTATAAGAATAGTTATTCCTATGGCTATTGTTTCAATACTTTCATTCATGTCAGGACAATTAATCCAGCCTCTTATGATATTGGCTATTATACCTCTTTTAATGTACAACGGACAGCCTGGTAGAAAAGGATTCAAATATCTATTCTATGTATTTTATCCAGCTCATATATATGCATTCTATATTATCTCTTATTTTATGCAAGCTAAATAAAGATACTATAGAAGATATTAATTTTATTAAATGAAATAATAAAAACCCTGCAAATTGTTATAACAAAACAATTTGCAGGGTTTTTATAGTAACTGTAATTTATTGATTTTTACTACATATTTCCTCTATTTTTAATTTTTTATTTATTATATTAGTGATATAAAAGTCATATATATTATCATAAAAAATACACTATGAAATGTTATAAAGAGTAAATAATTTTTTATCTTTCCTTTTATTATGAAATGATTTTTCAACTTACTAAAAAATGATTTTATATGAATAACATCCCATGAATTAAACCTTATTTCTCTTCCCATGTATATTCCTGTTGATATAAGCAGCATTAAAACCAACGCGCTTAAAAATAAATAATCTTTATGTATTGTCCTTTGATACATAATGATTAAAAAAAGACTTTGTACTGCTACTATATTTAAAATTGTATTTAATATTCCAGATAAGGAAAATGATAAAATCGATACTATATCATACCAAATAGGTACTTCCTTTTCATCCATTTCTCTATGTGTTAAATTAAGCTCTGTTATTAAATATCCTGAATTAGGTAAAAGCAACAACCAAAATAAAAGTCCTATAAAATATATATAATTTCCTACATAGTACATAAAATTCAGATTACCATAAGCGACCATAATCCTTGTTAAAAATGTAATTACAATAGTTATTAACAAAACTATTAACGGTAATACTGAAAGTTTAAAATTCCAAATCATTGGTCGAAACAGTTTAACTCCAAATATTTTTGGTCTAACTAGTATAGTAATTAAAGAATAAATATTTAATAAAAACGTTATAGTTACTAGCGAGACGAACATTTCTTTCAATATAATTTCCTCCTTTATTTTTATCTGCAATTTCTGCATTTCAAATTTCTATTTATGCCTTGTTCTATATTTTCAATACCCCAATTAACTAATTTTTCCAATATCGGAACAAGGCTTTTCCCCCTATCTGTGAGAGAATACTCTACTCTAGGTGGAATCTCGTTATATTGGATTCTGCTAACTAAAAGATCTTTTTCTAACTCTTTCAACGACTGAGATAACATTGTATTTGTTATTTTTTCCAACTTTCTTTTTAAAACTCCATATCTCTGCGACTCATTTGCTGCGAGTATACATAATATGGGAAGTTTCCATTTTCCACCAATAGCCCCAACTACATTCAATATAGGACAAAACATAGATTCTTCGTCATATAGTTTATGTGTCTCTTCTTTAGATTCCATAATAAAATCTCCCTAAAAATACTCCTTTACTCAGTTTTTTAATATCAAGTATTAAAAAACTGCTTACTTGCATTTTATCTACCTTGTATTATAATTATATCAACAGATTTATGTTTTTACAAACAATTAAAAGTATATTTTAATATGGAGGTGTTAGAATGAAAGTATTGGATTTTTTAAATAGTGCAAAAATTTATTATTTATCAACGGTAGAAGGTGATCAACCTCATGTAAGGGCACTTGGCTTTGTAATGGATTATAATGGTAAGATTTCTTTTTGTACAGACAACAGGAAAAAAATGTATGCTCAAATGCAAAAAAATCCTAAGGTAGAAGTTTGCGCAGTAGACAAAAACCTTAACACGCTAAGAATTACTGGTACTGTAGAGTTTATTACTACTGAAGATTCACAAAAAAAAGCACTAGAAGTTATGCCTGATTTAGCAAACCTTTACAGTGTTGGAGATGGTAAATTTGAAATATTCTGCATTAATAACCCTGTATTAAAATGCTATGAAATGAGTGGCAAAAAAGTAGATGTAGAATTATTATAGAGACATATAAATAACCCCACCTCATATGCGGTGGGGTTATTTATTGTATTCTTCCTATAACGTATCAAAAAAATTTTAAGGTTTAAAAAATATTTTCATAGCTCCATAAGACCCTATTGCCATAAGAGCAAAAATCAAGCTTACTAAAATTGGCGTTAGTATCTTATAAGAATACAATTTCAATTTATTATTTTCGCTGTTAATTTCTCCTACACTTTTATTTTCTAAAAGAGCTATTAACTCTTTGTATTCATCAATATTATTTAATGTTTTTAATTTTTCTACTTTTCGTGACGCGTAAAAAGCAATTGCCCATAGAAATCCCATCGGAATAAAACTCCAGTATCCTTCTAAATAATATATAGAAGGTCCAACAGAAATCATCGCTAATAACATGAAAATAATCATAATTTTTATATACTTATTAATTTCTGAATCAGAAATACTTTTTTTCATTTCTTTCAAATCTCCTTTCACTAATTCGTCTAAAGATATTCCATAAAGAATACTTAATGCTATTAAATTTTGAACATCAGGAAAACTTCTTCCATTTTCCCAATTTGATACTGTTTGACGGGAAACAAACAATTTTTCGGCCAATTCTTCTTGCGATAAATTTAATTCTTTTCTTTTAAATTTTATCTGTTCGTTAGGATTCACTTGTTAACCTCCTCAAAAATATAATAGCTAACTTTATATATCTTGCGTTAGCAAAAGTACTTATATTTTAATGTTTTTTAATGATAAATTCACTTTACATAGTATACATTAACATCTTTTTATATTAAATTGATCATATTACCTTTATTCTTTATAAATTATTAAGTACAAAATAAATTATTAAGTACAAAAAAGTGCGCCCAAAATTTTGTTTACATTTTACTTTTAGCGCGCACTTCAATTTATAGTATAATATTTTATTTACAGCTATATCCCTATATTAAAATATTTGTATATTTTAATTTTCTAAATACTTTTTTGAATATTTTTTTTGATAAATAGCAAATATAATAAATAAAAAACTTTTTATCTCGTCTAGAAAGTATACTCCAACAAAGTTGTTTATTTTTACTATAAAAATAATATTCTTTCAAGAAATTAACTTTTTCTTGTCTACAAGCTCTAATATCATATGAAGCATTTACCCATGCTATCTCATGTTTCATTTCATTTTCTACTTGCTCTTCATTTAAAAAACTAATATTTTCATTAGTCGTATAATATTTATAAACGTTATATAGAAATTCCTTATTAACAACATTGTTTAATTGCATTTCAATAGGTAGTCTACAATTTATTTCAATTAGATAATATTTATTTTCTAAAGATGAATATTTAAATTCCATCATAGATATTCCTTCATATTTTGAGTTTTTAAGAATTTTATACGCAATATCTAAGATATCTTTATTATAACAAATAATATGACAACTACCCATTCCAAACAAACTTGGATACTGTCTTTTTTTTCTTACAATATTGGCAATATGTACATTCATATTTTTATCTGTAAATGTAGTTACACAGTACTGATTTTCTATTGTTCCTTTAATATATTCTTGAATTACTAGAGTCTCTACATATTTATTATATTTTAGAAAGGCATCCTCAAGCTCTTGAAAAGTATCGCAAAGTATAACTTTTTCATTTATTTCACTCACTTGTTTCGAAGGTTTAACAAGTACAGGAAACGCTAGTTTTTCAACTACTCGAGTAAGTTCATTAATATCTGATATTGAATAAGTCTTAGGAATATCAATAGATAGCTCATTTGCTACCTTATAGAGTAGTGATTTATTCATTAGAGATTCTGTAATACTCGCATCACTTGAATATGGTATCAAACAATATTCACTCAATGTTTTTTTATTATTTAATAAATATTCTACATATTCATCACTATCTGTAAACACAATAATTTTAGAGTGATTTCTTTCGCTAATTTCTTTTAAAATTTTTGTTATTTCATTATTATTTTTTATCAATATAGAATTATTCATTTTTGTCTTTAATAGGTAGTTTCTCTTAGATACACCTGTTACATTCATATTGTGTTCTACTAAATTTCTAACAGTTGCTAAAGCCCCTAAACTTCCCATTAGGACAACACATGAATAATTTTCTTCTACTTCTCTCATATTCAATACCGCTTTCTATTCATCTAAATATACTCTCAATTTTTTCTCTATAAGATAAATTATATTCCATATTTTTTTTAAGTCTAATAGAAGATGTTGTTGTTTTCATATTTTCAAACTCTTTACATTTTTTTTCTTTTTCTATTATACTTCGCATATTTTCAAAATCCAACTTATGAAATATTTCAACAGCATAGCAATTATTTCTAAACATTTTTCTTTTTTCTCTATCATTTATGCAAATTATAGAGAAATCTATATATTTTTGACTCCTATAAATATCTAGTAATTTTCTTTTACTCATTATATCATTTATATTTAATGATGATATACAATTAATTGAACCTGCCTGTAAGCTATTATTTATTTCATAAAAATATAATTCTAAATAATCACCTTTATTAGATTTTAATACATTTAATAATGCAAAACTTGTTTCTCTATGATCACTCGTACAATCTGTTACTGACGGAGTAAAAATAATATCAAATTTATTATCTTTTAGCATAGACTCTATACTATTTTCTAATTTTTTTCTTTCGATATCTAATGTTGTATTTGTAAAATTCAATGTTGAAGTATTTGTTCCTAAAATGCTTGAGACTTCATCAGACTCTTTCTTTCTTATAGCAGATATCTTTTTAGGAAAATTTTCATAGCTAATAAGTGAACCATCCGTTAAAAACAGAACTGTTATATTATTATTTTCAGAAAGTCTAGCTAAAGTTCCACCAAGACCTATTATTTCATCATCTTGATGAGGAGACATAACTAATATATTTTTATTTTTCATATTCAAATCTAACAACTCATAGTTATGATTTATTTTATTTTTTTTATAATAAGAATTTAAATATATTTTATTGTATACATTTGCTACAGGAATAATAATTTTTTTTATTTTATTTTTGTTCATAAGTACTCTCCACTTTTATAAAGTATATTTTAAAATAACACTATATTAATAATACACTATTCTTAATATTAATCAAATATTTATACATATATTTTACTACAATATAAATGTTTTTTAATATTTATAATTACTTATGTTTTATCCATTTTATATTGAATTGCTTTCTACACCATAGTTTTCAGTAATCTTTTTCAAGCTAAATCCTCTACCACTTACTTCACTAGCATTGAGAGCTACAATGAATGCCATCTCATCTATATCCAATATAGATTCTTTTATCTTGTGGAAATCTTTATCATATATAACTGCCATTATCATTTTGCTCTTGTTATTAGCATATCCACCTTGCATTGGAATAAGAGTAGTACCTTTATTCTGATCTCTAATCAGCATTTCGTTAATGACCATATATTTTTCTGAAATTATAAGTATCGTTTTTGACCTTATAAATCCTACTTGAACCATATCTATTACACGTCCAATTATAAATAGACAAATCAGCGAATATAATACTAAGTTTGTATTAAATACCAACATTGCAGTCATAATTATTACACTGTCTAATATAAATATAGCTAGCCCTAAGGAAATATGAAAATATTTATTCAATATTTGTGCTAAAATAGCCGTTCCTCCAGTAGATGCATTTCCCCAGAATACTAGACCCAATCCCACTCCAGTAGTAACTCCTCCATAAATAGCACCCAGTAATAGGTTATTAGTCAAAATTGGCACACTTGCTGTAATACCTACAAAAAATGGATATATCATACTACCATATACCGTTTTTAAAAAAACTTCTTTTCCTAATAAGAAATAACAAATTATCAAAAGAGGAATATTTATTGAGTATAAAATAATTGCTACATTCCATTCAAATAAATTATTTAATATTATGCTGACTCCATTTGCGCCACCTGCTACAATCTTATTTTGCAACAATATTGAGTTAATGGATATTCCAAGTAACAAAGCTCCTATTGTAACATAAAGCAATTCTTTTAATCTTTGAGTATTTTTTACTTTATTCAATTTACCACATCCTTTTCTTTGTATTTAAATATATTACTTATTTAACTAATTAAAAATTAATATTAACTAAATATAAGCATTTTAGTATTATAACACAAAATAAAATAGCGATACACATATATCGCTATTTTTTACTTCAATTTTATTATATTATATTTAGTTTTATTTCACTTAATACTATTGAGTTTACTATTCTTCTGATTCATCTGATTCTTCATCTTCTTTAGGAAGTAAATGCATCTTAACCTTTTGAATTCTATGATTAGATACCCTTAACACATAAAACTCTGCATTATCAGTCTTTATAAATGGTTTTTCTCCATCTTTAGGTATATATCCTAATTCATTTATTAAAAATCCACTGATTGTTTCATGTTCTTCTTCTGATAATTCTAATTCAAACTCTTCATTTAGATCAGTTATTTCATATGATCCAGATAATATATAGTTTAAGTCATCTATTTTTTGAAAATCTATTTCTTCTTCATCAAATTCATCTTGTATATTACCCATTATTTCTTCTACCAGGTCTTCCATAGTTACAATACCGCTA
Source organism: Peptostreptococcus faecalis (assembly GCF_900240845.1). Lineage (GTDB taxonomy): Bacteria > Bacillota > Clostridia > Peptostreptococcales > Peptostreptococcaceae > Peptostreptococcus > Peptostreptococcus faecalis. The sequence goes on along the minus strand of NZ_OERU01000002.1, from coordinate 186,805 downwards.
AATCCGCCATATTCATCTACAAGTATAGCTATATGCTTGCGATTAGATTGTAATTCTTTGAATAAAATATCTATATTTTTACTCTCAGGTATAAAGAAGGCATCTCTTAAAACAGATCTAACGTTAACATTGTTAAATCCAACTTTATAAGCTTCTTTTATGAAGTCTTTTATATACAATATACCGATTATATTGTCTATACTATCTTCATACACTGGTATACGCGAGTGTTTCATCTCCATTATTTCTTTTAAACTCTCTTCTAATGGTTCATCAATATCAATTGCACACACATCTGTACGCGGAGTCATTATTTCATGTGCTAATATATCATTAAATTCGAATACACCTTCTAACATTTCATGTTCTGTTTCATTAAAAGTACCGCTTTTCTTTGCAGAAGCTAACATAGATCTAATTTCTTCTTCTGATACGTCTTCTTCTAAGTTCTCACTATTGATTCCAAATAATCTTAAGACTAGTGATGTAGAAAATGACAGTAATTTTACGAATGGAAACGAAATTTTTCCTATAAATCTTATAGGTCTTACTACAAATAAAGACATTGCTTCCGCTTTAACCAACGCAATACGTTTAGGAACTAACTCCCCAAATACTAAGTTAAAAAATGCTAGTATTATAGTAATCGAAACAAAAGACACTGTATCACTAAATGGAGTACCTATACTTTCAAGTATTTTTGCAAAAGGTGCAGAAAGCTCTTTAGCAGCTATGGCTGATGAGAATAATCCTGCAAGTGTTATTGCTACCTGTATTGTAGAAAGAAAATTAGTAGGTTCTGAAATTAATTTTTCAACTAATTTAGCTCTTTTATCTCCATCCTCTGAAAGTTTTTGAATTTTGTTTTTGTTTACTGATACTATTGCAATTTCACTGGCAGCGAAAAAAGCATTTATCAATGTCAACACTAATAATAATAAAATTTTAGGTAAAATTTGGGCGCTCGGATCTGAATCCATAATTTATATTTACTCCTTTCAAACTATAAGTTTTCACACTATTTTAACATTAATATTCAATTCTGTAAAGACCTCGCAATACTACAGAGTCTATCTATCAAATTTTATGTATTTATTAATATATTTATATAATAATTCAATGTAAAAAAGCAGTAAAATATTTAATTTAATCCTAATTATTCATTACTTCATTATTTCTGACATCATACATACACCCTTTGCACCGTTTAATATTGCTAATTTTGATTTTTCTTCATCTATTCCACCTATAGCATATACTGGAATTTCAATACTTTCACAAACATCATTTAAAAAACTTAATCCTCTTGGCTCTAATCCCTTTTTGCACTCTGTATTAAATATATGGCCAGCTACTACAGACGTTGCTCCTAAGCTATAAGCGATTTTTGCTTCATTTACACTATGTACAGAGACAGATATATCTTTATAATATTTAAAAAATACTTCTTTGTTATATTCATTACAACAAATACTCTTAATATCATTAAGAGGTAATTGTATTTTATTTATACCAAAATCAATTCCTTCTTTCCAGTTCCTATGCAGTATTATATCTACGCCATAATACTTACATACTTTCATAACTTCTCTTAGTAAAGATGCATATTCTTCTCTCGAAAGATCTTTTTCTCTAAGTACAACTCCTTCTATTGTAAAACTTGATAAATAATCACCTTTTTTATATAAATATAAGACTTCTTCTAACCTTTTTGGTAGATTTTTACATAATTTTCGATTTGTAATAATTCTTAGATTTGTCATTTTAACACCTTATAAATTCGTCGTGTCAGTTAAATTTATATAATCACTCATAACAGGTTGTAGTCCTGATGATTTAATTGATTCAAAAACTTCTTTTACAGTTCTTGAGTCAGATATTTCAAATTGCTCGTCTCCTGTACAATCATCATTTTCCATAGAATGAGCACCTATTCCTGTACTAACACCTGCCGAAACTTTCGTAGCCGCTATTTTAATTATATTATCTCTAAAATTTGCATTTTCTCTTGTTGAAACAGTTATATTAGAAAATGGTAGAAAAAGCCTATATGCACAAATTACTTGTAATAACTCTCTTTCATGTACATCTTTTGGATTTATTTTATCATTATTTATTATAGGTCGAAGCCTAGGACAAGAAATTGATATTTCGGCATGAGGATATTTCTTTTGTATTAGATAAGCATGATATCCTGTAGCAAAAGCATCTTTTCTAAAATCATCTAACCCCAATAAAGCAGCAAAACCAACTCCTCTCATTCCACCTCTTAAAGCTCTTTCTTGAGCATTAATTCTATATGGAAATATCCTTTTGTGCCCTGCAAGGTGTAATTTTTCATATTTATCTGAGTTGTATGTTTCTTGAAATACAGTTACAAAATCTGCACCACATGAATTTAAATATGAGTATTCGTCTGTATTCAAAGGATATATCTCCACCCCTACTACATTAAAGTATTTAGTAGCTATCTTGCATGCATTTCCTATATATTCTAAATTAGAATTTTTTCTACTTTCTCCGGTTAAAATTAAAATTTCTTCTAGCCCTGTTTCTGAAATAGCAATCATTTCTTTTTCTATACTATCTAAATCTAACTTAAGCCTCTTTATTTTGTTGTGTATATTAAAGCCACAGTATATACAATAATTCTCACAATAATTAGCGATATATAACGGTGTAAACATGCTTATTGATGTTCCAAAGTGATTTCTTGTTTCTATTTGAGCTTTGCGAGCTATATCTTCTAAATATGGAGTTGCAGCTGGAGATAGTAAGCTTTGAAAGTCTTTTATTGATATATATTCTTTTGAAAGTGCTTCTTTTACATCATCTTCTGAAAAATTATAATAGTTGTATCCGTTCATTTCATATATAACTTTGTCCATAACATCTGATTCTATCTTTTCCATACCTTTCATATATTTCATATGATCACTTCTATTTGTCATTTTTTATCACCTCCTAAATACTATCCTAATCTTTTAAAAATGATGTCAATGGAGAAGATGCTGCCCCACCTTTTTCCAATACTCTTCCTACTTTTGACTTATATGCCAATCTTCCGGAATCTATTGCTAATTTGAATGCTTTTGCCATCATAGGTATATCACCTGCCGTTGCTATTGCTGTATTTGCCATAATTGCAGATGCTCCCATTTCCATAGCTTCGCATGCTTGAGATGGTTTTCCTATTCCTGCGTCTACGATTATTGGAAGTTCTATTTCATCTATTAATATCTGTATAAATTCTTTTGTAAGCAATCCCCTATTAGATCCTATAGGTGATCCAAGAGGCATAATACTTGCTGCACCTGCATTTTTTAAATCCCTTGCTATGTTTAAATCTGGATACATATAAGGCATTACTATAAATCCTTCATTAGCTAAAATATCAACTGCCTTTATAGTTTCCACGTTATCAGGGAATAAGTATTTTGAATCTCTTATTATTTCTATCTTAACAAAATCACCGCAACCACATTCTCTTGAAAGCCTTGATATTCTAACGGCTTCTTCCGCATTTCTAGCACCAGCAGTATTAGGAAGTAGAGTTACATTTTTAGGTATATGATCCAGTATATTTTCTACATTTCCTCCCATAGCTCTTTTAAGAGAAACCGTCACCATTTCAGCACCTGCATACTCCACTGCATTATTAATCAAATCTATAGAGTATTTCCCTGTCCCCAATATAAATCTAGAATCGAATTCTTTATTTCCAATTATTAGCTTGTCCTTCATAACATCCTCCTTATTAAATTTTTTATTCATCTTTTATTAATTTTAAAACTACATTAGCTTGATGCCCTGCACATATACATACCTTTGGTGCCATCATTCCTTCTACTTTTTTAAAATCTGATTCTTCATCTCCACACACGTATAAATTTTTAAATTTTTTATGTGTTAAAATGTTATTTGCATTTTCTATTCCTGCCATTCCAGATCCTGAAATAATTATTTTATCATTGTATTTAGAAAGTATTTCTCCAACTATCATAGCTTTAGTATCTGCATCGTCTAATGCTTCACACACATATTTTTCATTTTTTATAATTTCATTAATATTATTTTTGTCGATTTTTAAGTTTTTTACTTCAACTTCAACAAATGGATTAATTTCATTTATAATATTTTTAAGTGCTTCCGTCTTTTTCATTCCTATATGTGATGTATTATAGTACTGCCTATTGATATTACTTGGCTCCACTATATCATAGTCAACTAATATCAACTTTCCTAGTCCACTTCTAGCTAAATAAACTGATATATTAGATCCTAGTCCTCCAAGTCCTAATATACATACTCTAGCACTTTTAAATTTTTTGTAATATTTTTCTCCAACTCTTTCAGTTATCATCTTTTCATCTAATTTAAATCCATTTAAGGTAGTTATCATTATCCGCCTCCTACAAAACATACAATTTCTACTCTATCTCCATCAGATAAATAAGTAAATTCATATAATTCTTTTTTTATAACATTTTCATTTAACTCTACTGCAATTCTTTTGGTATCATATTTTTTTTCTTTTAAATACTCTAGCAGATTACTATGCTCTATTTCCTCTTTTTTCCCATTGATAAATACCAATATTATCACCTCCTTATTCTTATCAAAAACAAAAAAACGCACGAAGAGAATTGACACCCTTGGTGGTGTCCCCCTTCGTGCGTTTTACTTTACACACTATACTTATATATTAACAATATGTTCGTATCTTTTCAATATATAATACTGTATTTTATTATTTATTTTTTATATTTGTTTTTTTAATATATTAATACTATCTATACTCTTTAAAAAACCAAATCTTGTAACTCTTTATTTTGTTTAAATAGCCCTGCTGCAAATGGGCAAAGAGGCATTATCTTTAAATCATTTTTTCTAGCATATTCTACGGCAGACATAACTAGAGCTTTTCCTACTCCCTGGCCTTTGAATTCATCATTAACGCCTGTATGGTCGATTATGAACTTGCTCTTTCCTACCCAAGTATAAGTCATTTCTCCCATCTCTTTCTCACCTTCTAGTGCTATAAACGCACCTTTTTGTTCGCCATTATTATGTACTATTTTCATATTCGAAGTCTCCTTTTTGAGTTTATATTTAATCTTCTCTAAAACTTAATGCCCCTGATGGACAGAGATTAATTTGATTTTTCAACTCTTCTACAGTAGCATTTTCAGGTCTTATCCAAGGTCTTTCTTTTGGAAAATAAACATTTGGCAATGTTGCTGAGCAAACACCTGCATGAGTACATTTTTCTGGTTGCCAAATAATTGTTAAATTGTCCACTTTGTATTCTTTCATTCCACTTCACCACCTGCACTTAAATTTAATCACTTAAGCCGATTATATCATATATTTCATAACATTAAAAATATATAATATAATTCAATTTATTTGTTTTTATAATCTATCTTTAGTAAATCCAATATGAAAGTGAATATTGGAATCCCAAGTATAAAGCCCCAATTTCCCATAAATAGACTACTTACAAATAAAACTATAAATATAAAAAATATTGGTAAATTAGTTTTGCTTGACATAAACTTAGGATTTAAGAAATATGCCTCTATAAAATGTACAACTATAACCGTAATAAGCACGACCAATACACCATTAATTCCATTTTGATAAAATGCAATTATACATAATGGAATAGTTGACATTACTGCTCCTGCAACTGGTATAAGGCTAAATACAAATATCATAACTACAATTGTGAGAGTTTGATGAAATCCAAATATCATTAGAGATATGGTTGTAAGTACTGTATTACAAATTGCAATAAAAATTTGTGCTTCTATTACAACTCCAAATGTATTTATAAACTTTTTAGCAAAAAATACTATATCTTCAAAAAACCATGAAATTTCACCTTCAAGAAATACTTTTGAAAAATTGCTTATTTTCTTTTTCTCAATCATAAATAGAAAACTAAGGAAAAATGCAGCTACTAAAGACATTGCTATTCTACTAAAAGAAGAAATATATTTCAATAAAAGACCTGCTCCATTTTTAAGTTCTTCAAAAATATTTGAATCATTTAAATAACCAATTAAAATTTCTATTACTTCATTATCTGAGGAAAAATTATTTTCATAAAATTCTATCATGGATGTCAGCGTATTGCTAAGTTGATTAACGGCATCTGGAACATACATTGTTATAGCAATATAAATAAATAACAGTATACCTACATATGATACTAATACGATCACAAAAGAAGGTACTTTTACATATTTAAGTGCAAATTTTTCAAACGATACAGACAAGTATATAAATATAAATGTTAGTAATATTGTTGTTATTATACTTTTAGATAGATACAATAACAAAATAATAAAAGAAAAAACGATAATTCTTCTTAATTTAATATTATTTATAAATTTTTCATATAAACTAATTAAAATCTCCTCCTTAAAATTCTTTGTAATTTGAGATTACAAATTTTTTAAACGCTAATATCTTTGAATATAAATAATATTATATCATGAAAATATAACACTAAATCATAAGTTAATATTAAGATTACTAAATTTTTATTTAAATCCACCCTTTATTATGTTTTGAAATATGTATTATATTAGAATAAAAAAAACAAGATAGATAAAATAAATTATCCATCTTGTTTTTTAGTGTATATTTCTTTAATATTTTAAGCTTAATGTACTATTAACATAAATACAAAGTGAGCTACTATTCCTGCTACTAACCCACCTATTGTGTGTGATATTATTGCTTTACTTGCAAGAGGTCTTGAATCTAAAGCATCCATCATACCTATATGTGTACTTAAATATCCAGACCAACACATACCCATAGCTGTAAATACTGCTATTTCATTCGGTCCTGCAACACCTGTTTTTATAAATTCAGGTACTAATGACATCGCTGCACCCACTGCTCCCAGTGAAGTTACAGGGAAAGCTATTGCTTCTGGAGATTTAAATCCAAATAAAGGTTCCATTATAAAGCTTATTTTTTGCCCTAGGTATGGTAGTAATTTTACACCTTCATAAGCAGCACCTGTATATGTACCATCAGAAGATGGTCCGAAAGTCAACATCATAACTAATGTACAAACTATTAGTACGCCTGGTATTATTGCCATTCCCATTTCAACACCATTTTTCCCACCTTCTAATAGTGCATCTAGTATTCTTTGGAATAAATTACCATCTCTTACAAGTCTAAATTCTCCCATATCATTATCTTCTTCATCTGAAGTTAACACTATATAAGGGTCATTTTTACTTTCACCGTAATATTTTTTAGTTTGCATAGTCATTAATCTTACACTAACTATACTACCTACTATCGCTCCCAAGTTACCTATTAGAGCTGGTGCTATAAATTGCTTACCTTGAGCTATCATGAAAGTTGTTACTATTAATCCCATTCCGAAAGCTGTACCAAGATTACATAATGCTGGTACTTGATATTTCTTAAAGTACTGTGTAAACGTGTCATCCTTTGCAAAAGATATAATTGCCGGATTATCTGATAGATATGTTGCTATTACTCCTGTTATACTTGCTCCTGGCAGACCGTAAAGCGGTTTCATAAGCGGTGCAAATATCTTGTTTATAAGAGCAATCGCTCCAAACTCTGACAACAGACCACTTATTGCTCCTGCTAATACTGCCATTGCCATTATTAAGAATACTGTTTGAAGTAGTAAATCATGTGCTGTAGCCATCATTGTTTTAAACATTAAACCAGCGCCCATTATTGAACCTACCCAAGCAAATCCTCCTATAAAAATAAATAAAAACACAAAAGTTTCGAGCGATATCGCTTTTACCTTTTTCCGTCCATTCATACGTTGTTACCTTCCTTTCAAGTTTTTTTCTAATTTTGGACTAAAGAATTATACAACTTTTCAAATATAATTATAACATTATTTAACAATCATTTCAATCAAAAAGCATATTACCTTACTGATATTAAATATAATATTAACTATATATAAAATCAATAAGATTTTCAGTTAAATTAATTTATATTAATTGTATTAATTCTTATTTATATTTAAATTATTTTCTGACAATTTTATACAATATTGTCTAATAAAAAACAATATTTTTTATAAAAACGAGTAAGCTCTATATATTATAGGGCTTACTCATTAATAAATATAAATTTTTATCCAACACTTCTATTTGTAATCACACAGAATCTATTATTTATAAAATTACTAATCTTTATTACTTTATTTGAGAGAAAACATCTTGATATATTGTATTCTCTCCTCCTACAAAATATATTGTATTAATATTTTTAACCATATCCTTAACACTACTTGGTAATTCATTTTTCTTAATTAATAACATTGGTGCATTAAGAGTCTTTGTAAGTGAAGAAGCAGCTAGTGCATCTACTGAATTTTCTCCACTAGCAACAATAAATGCTTTTGAATCAGGATTGGATATCTTCGATATTTTAGATGCGGTTTCATATCTATCTTTTCCTGCAATTCTTTCACTTTTTATGCTAATATCAGATACCTTTTGTTCTAAATTCGATGATATAGAATTTTCTCCACCAACAATTACTAATTTCTTCATATTATTTACTTTTAAATAACTTCTTACAGAGTTATGTAAAGAGTCTTTTTTAGACATAAATATAGGTAATCCATTTTTTGTAGCTAATGATGATATCGATAGTGCATCCACATTATTAATTCCATTTACAATAATTGCAGTATCTGCAGATTTATTCATTCCGTATACAGCATTTGCAATTTTTGAAGACGTCTCATATCTATCTTTTCCTGCAATTCTTTCTACTTCTAACCCATTCTTTTTTAATGATTCAACAACCGCATCCGAGACAGAATGTTCTCCTCCTACAATAGTTATATATTTTGCATTAAGTCTCTTTATTTCATTTAGAGTTTTCGAAGAAATACTATCAACATTTGTAAGGAGTATCGGTGCAGATTTTAAGCTAGCATATGAAGATGAAGTCAATGCATCAGAAGTATTGTAGGCATTTACTATTACTACGTGATCAGAAGTATTGTAGGCTTCTTTACTAATATTTATAGCTGTTTCAAATCTATCTCTACCTGATATCCTTTTCTTAGAGATTTTTAAATCTTCCACTTTACTAAATATTGAATTAGATGTAGATCCTTGTTGTGTTGATTTATTTTTTTCAGCAGAATTTGTTCCATTAGTATCTTCTTTTTTCGTATCAGTAACGTCTATTTCTGCTACTGTTACAAGTTCTATTCTTTTCTTGTATTCTTTCTCTTTTTCTTCATCATTTACAAATCTATTTACAAGTTCTTTTGCTCTATAATAAGCATTAGTCAAATCATTTTGAGTTGCACTCTTGTCAAGTTTTAAACTCTCATAATACTTAACAGCAGTATCTACTATTCTCTTTTTGAAGTCTTCTTTTTCTTTGTCGCCTTCTACAAATATAATTCCATCTATAGCTTTATCTTTTGCATTTTCTTTTTCATATTCTGATGTACTTTTATCAGAACCTATTTTTTCATATTCAGAAACAGCATTTTCTGTCTTAACATTAGGATTTATACCTATATTTATATCTACTGTATTTTTTGATTCATTTTTACTTATAGTTATTTCTATATCTCTAGAATCAATTTCTCCACTATCAATGACTCTGTATTCTATATGTAAACCATTCTTTATAAAAGGATTTGCAAGCTCTTTAATTCTATTTAAAGCAGACTCATCAGTTACTGGTCCACTCTGAAGAGACCTTGCAGATCTACCAATATTTTCGATTCCAAGAAGAGCAGTATTTACAAGATACAAATCATCTGAATTTAATATTTCATTATTTAGTTTAGTCTTAATATTTTCATCGTAGACTCTATTTACAGCTTCTATTGCTCTATCTTTAAATCTGTTAAAAGTTGTTTCATCTGGTAAATCTTCTAGCTCTATATCTGATATACCATTTAATCTATTAACCTCTGAAGTTGCAAAATCTTTATATAACGAATCATATTTTTTATCAATTGGCAATTTTCCTAGTGTCCTAATTACATAATCTCTTTCAGTCTCAGAGTATCTAGAACTATCTCTATAACGCTCTACAGCAATTTTAGCTTCATTTTCTAGAGTTTCAATATCTTTAGATTCTACATCTACATCCATTGCTTGCGATATATTTCCCCCTATAGCAGAGAATCCTATCGCTGTTGATAATACAATTGAATATGCTTTTTTGTTCATTTGTAACTGCTCCTTTTGCTAATTATTAATTGATTTTTATTGTTTTAGAATACCGATAATCTTTATTAATTGTAACACAATATAAAACAAAATGAAACTTTTTTTATTTTTATTCATCAATATCAAAAATAGTATTATTTTTATATGTTATTTCTTATATTTTTCTTTTTATAATAAAATATATAAAAGTGAAAACGATATATTTTTTATTATATAATCTTTTGTAAAAAAACAAAATAACAGTTCTTTCAATAGTACATTTATATATAAATATCATAATATAAAATATATATAAATATCGCTTTATATTTACAACAAAATTCCTATACGTGTTTATAATCCATATTTTGTGATATAAATATACTATTATAACATCTTGTTGTATGGACTATTTATATATAACATTTATTATCAAAAAATATATACTTAATTCTATAAGTTTTCACCGTATATATTCAATGCAAATACTAAATTTATAAATTGATTTTTATCGTGATAACTTAAATAGAAATAATAATAATGTTCTAATGCTTAAATACTTCATAAATATTTATTTTTAAAAATTAAAGGAGGTTAAAATATGAGTATACGAAGAATGAAAACATTTGCCTTGACATTGATGTGTACTACGCTTATATTTTCCATTAATAACAAAATTTTTGCTCAAGAAACAGATAAAAATAATAATACAGAAATAAATGAATCTATTACAAAAACAGAAGATGGTTCTATAAATGGAATTTCTTCTGAAGAAGTAGATAGAATACTGAGTGAGATTAATAAAAGTCATTACCTAAAAGCGCTATTAAACATGCTTGCTGAGACTGGTTACTCGGAGCATTTTGATATTTCCAATATTGAGTATCTTGAAGAGTCGGAAATAGATTTTTCAAAAGAAGTCACTCATGAAACTATAAAATCTATAAATGAAAAGGAATATATCAACATAGTTTTAAATGGTACTTGGTCATATGAAATTTTTTCTGATAAACCAGTAGAAAAAGAAACTAGAAAAAATTATAAAGGTGAAAATCAAGAATTAAAATCAGGCGTTACTCAAAAACAAATTGATCTATATCATGAAAAATATGATTTTATGTCAAACAATTATTGGGAGTGGGCTAAATTAATAGATACATCAAATAATAATGCAACTTTACAATTGTCTAATGTTGTAGAAAGAAACTATCTACATCTTATGAAAAAAGATAGTAATGGAAAATCATTTTATGACTATTTTGAAGAAAAATTTGACTACACATACTTCGGTGGAATGTCAAGACTTCTACCTGATCAGCTGGATGGAAGAGATTCTTATTATAACTTTGATTTATATGCCCCTATAACTTTAATAAAAAAATCAGTTAGAGATAATCCTGACCAAAATGCTTATATAAATCTTATGTCGGGTGGTAGGTATCCTATTTTCTCTGATCCTGATGATTATACTATTATAAAATCAAAAGATATCAAAGCAGTTGCTCCAACTGGAGAAGAGAAGACTATAAAAGCTTATAAAAATTTCACTGAATCTTTGCCATATATAGTATTCTTTGAAAATGAATCATCAGAGCAAAATTCCTCTAACATTGGATATTACCTTTTCTATGATCCAGATAACTCTAATACAGAAACATTAGATGCATATAACGCAGGATATTATGGACCACATAATAATATAGGAAAACCAATCGCAGTATATAAAAATGTTGGAAATGGCGAATTTAAATTAGATAGAAATATTAAATTACCTATATATGATAAAAATGGTGGGCATGAGGATAAGGCTCTTTTAGTAGATGAAAATGATGAAACACTAAATAGTACCCTAAAAGATATTTTTTCGAATAAAAAATTTGCATATGGAGGAGTAAGAAATTCTACTTATCCAGCAATAATTCAGTCCGATCTATTTGAAGGCTCTGGCTTATATGATTCAGAAAGTGGATACCACATGTATTTTATACTAGGCAATCCTCAAATAAATTTCTTATCAAATAATATAAATATAAAATATTTAGATGAAAATGGAAAAGAAATAAAAAATACTGATGTTTTAAAAGGTAATGAAGGTGATGACTTTAAAATCTCACCACCAGAAATTGATGGATATAAATTCAAGGAAGTTGCAAATGGTGGTTCATTAACTGGAAAATATCTAAAAGATAAAGAACAGACAATAACTCTCATATATATCAAAGATGATGGAAATAATGGTGGAAACAACGGGGGAGGAGGAACAGTTACACCTCCAACAAAGAAGACTACAGCAGTACTTGCAAACGGAACAAAATATACTGATGTTCTAACAGCTACAGTACTTGCTAATGAAAAAGATTGTCCAATACTTCTAACTGGAACAGACAGCATTTCTACTGAAACATTAAACGAGCTAAAAAGACGTGGAACAGGGGATGTAATAATATCTGGTGGATTGGATTCAGTATCTAAGAAAGTTGAAGAACAATTAAAAGACTTTAATATAGTTAGATACGCTGGAACTGACAGATACGAAACTGCAAAAGAAATTGGAAAACAAGTTAGAGCTTTGACAGGTAAAACTGATGGTGCGATGTTAGTCGATGGAACTAACTTCCCTGACGTAATTACAATATCAGCTCTTGCAACTCAAAAGAGAGTACCAATTTTAATTACAAATCCTAACAAGCTTACAACTACAACTGAAAATGTAATAAAGGACTGGAATCTAAATAATATAGTAATCGGTGGAAGTACAAATTCAGTTGCAAAGAGCATACAAGATAGATTAGACGCTGATTTAAAGATATCTTCAGTATCTAGAATAGGTGGAGCAGACAGATATGAAACAGCTTCACTAATAGGAAAAGAAGTAAGAGCACTTACAGGAAATATGACTGATATGATACTAGTAGATGGAACTGACTTCCCAGATGGAATCACAATCAACTCACTAGCAGCTAAGTTCAAGTGCCCAATTCACTTAACAAGACCAGATAAACTAACTGACATTACAGCAAAAGATATAGCTGATTGGAAGGTAGATAGCATACTTGTAGGTGGAGGAGAAAATTCAGTGTCTAAGTCAATATATGACGGACTAAAAGTTACTAATAAAGAAAGAATATCAGGAGCTGATAGATACTCTACAGCAGTAAAGATATCTCAAAGACTTGATAGAATATCAACACCTATAGGAAAATAAATTTAACAAACTATAAAAAACTCCTCTAATGATTATGTTTAGAGGAGTTTTTTATAGTTTGTTTACTGATTAATAAAAAATATTTAATTTCAATTAAGTATTTATAACTAGTTATTTTTTGAAAAAACTTCTTAGTTTATCCATAGAAAATATTTTTTTATTTTCATTTAAATTGCTCTTGTCAAGTTGGATATTTCTTTTTTCAACAGCTTGTTGTATGAAATAATCTTGTGAAGAAAACTTATCATTATTATCTACGACAAATTCGAACTCACCATTAGAATTCATTATTCTACCTTTTACGTTATCATGTAATTGTTTTGAAATATAATTTTGTATTACTTTTTGTATATCTTCATCCAGTACTGGACAGGCTATTTCAACCCTTTGTTCAGTGTTTCTTGTCATTAAATCTGCTGATCCAATATATAGTTTAGCATCATTTCCTTTTCCAAACTGGAATACTCTTGCATGTTCAAGAAATCTTCCTACAATAGATCGAACCTCTACATTATCAGTATATCCTTTAACATTAGGCAAAATACAACAAATTCCACGTATTATTAAATATACTTTAACACCATTTTGAGAGGCCTCAGATATTTTTTGTATAAAGTCTTTATCTGTAAAAGAATTCATTTTGAAAAATAAGAATCCATCATCTCCTTTTTTTATCTCTTCATCAATCAATTTTAAAAATTTGTCTTTTAAAGAAGATGGAGATTGAACAAGATGTTCGTATTTTCCATTTAGGTTGCCTACAGACATATGATTAAAAAAGTCTAGAGTATCTAGTCCGATTTCCCTATTTCCGGTAATTAGTGAAAAATCAGCATATATTTCTGAAGTAGATTCATTGTAATTACCTGTACCAATTTGAGTTATGTACATATATTCATCTCGCTTGTTTTTATATGTAATTTGCAGAACTTTTGAGTGAACTTTAAAGCGTTCAAATCCGTATATTATCTTACATCCAGCTTGGTATAAAATATTAGCATAGTTGATATTATTCTCTTCATCAAATCTAGCTTTTAGCTCCATAAAGACAGTTACATCTTTTCCATTTTCGGCAGCTCTACTAAGATATTTTGCTATCTGCGAGTTTTTTGCAAGCCTGTAAATTGTTATTTTTATTGATAAAACTCTGCTGTCATAAGCAGCTTCTTTTAATAAATCTATAAAAGTTTGCATATCATCATATGGATATGACAACAGAAGATCTTTTTTTTCAAATTTATCTATAAGGCTATTGCTCTTTGGAAAGTTGAGGTAGTAAGGGTAGAACTTAGGATACAATATTTTTTCTTTTTTAGCAGAAGGAATTATATCTAATAGTTCATGTACATACTTCATCTTTAAAGGTGAGTCTACAAAAAAGTAAGATTCATTACTTAATTCTAAGTTTTCAAGTAAGAAATTTTTCATATTTTTTGTAAGCTTTTGATTTGACTCAAGTCTTACAGCAGCCTGTCTTTTTCTTTTCTTTAAAACCATCTTCATCTTATCTTTATAATCTTCAAGCTCATCTTCAAATTCTGCATCTGCATCTAAATCAAAATTTCTTGTAACACAAATGATGGCTTTTGACTTTACGCTATAGCCTTCAAATAAGTTATCTACGTAATGATATATTATTTTTTCTGGTAGTATAAAGTCTATCGATTCTCCAGGAAAAAGAAGGAATTTTTTAATAGTATCTGGAATCGGAACAACTCCAAAGTATGTTTTTTCTTCTCTTTCAAATTCAATAAAAATATTTAAAGCAAGATTTTCCAGAAAAGGAAATGGATGCTGTTTATCAATTATTTGAGGAGACAAAATTGGTTTTATATTTTCAAGATAATAGTCGTGTACGTATTTTTTTTGTTTTGAGTTTAATTGTAAAAAATTGTATTCATTTATATTATATGTGCTTAATTCTCTGGTGATTTTTTTGTATAACTCATCTTTTCTGCTATACATTTTTGGTAGCATATTTAGAACTTCGTTTATCTGTTCTTGTGGCAACATGCCTGTTTTTGAGTCAGGATGTGGCTTTTTTAAAAGTGATAAGTCATGCAAACTACCAATTCTAATCATAAAGAATTCATCGAGGTTGCTGGTAAATATACTTACAAATTTGTATCGCTCATACACTTCAACATCTTCTTGGTCGGCTTCAGCTAGAACTCTGTCATTAAATCGAAGCCAGGAAACTTCTCTATTTTGCATATATTCTGGTTTTATTTTTTCAGACATATTCAACAACCTCCATTTTTAAGTAATTTACTTTATTGTAAAATTTATTTATCGCATTCATTCAACTGATTTATTACATAACCTTCTCTCAATCCGTAGCTTGAAGCATTCACTTGCTTGATATCGAATAATTCACAAATTCTTTTTAAAATTACAAGACCACAAAGTAATGTATGGGATCTATCAGGAACCACTTTCAATAAAGCGTCATATGCTTCAGAATCTTTTTCTAAAAGCATATGGTATAATTTATTCATGGATACAATATCGTAGCATCTTTTGTTATCAGCTAGATCTAATTCTTTTAGTACTTTTCCAACGGATCGTATAGTACCACCTATTCCAGAAATGGTATCTATTTCTCCTGTACTATCTCCAAATCCCCATGTTTTATCTTCAATATAAGATGTCATTTTCAAGATCTCGTCTTTTTCAGGTATTACACCATTACAAAACTTTTTATGGAGAGAAAGACAACCCTCATCAATACCAAAGACAACTCTGATTTCTTTATCTTTAAAAAGTACTATTTCTGTAGAACCACCACCAATATCAACACTCATTCCGGTTTTAAGGTGATGAAAAGACGTAGATATTCCTAAAAAACCTAGATTTGCTTCTTCTTGAGAATCCAGTAAATCTATTTTTAATTTTAACTCATTTTTCACTTTTTTTATAATTGAAGAAGAGTTTATTACATTTCTAAGTGATGCAGTTGCAAAAACAAAAGTTTGATCAACTGGATAATATGACAAAATATTTTTGTATTTTTCAAGTACAGATATTAATGTTTCGATACCTGCTTTATTTAAATATCCATCATCATTGTAGTTTGCTAGACCAGCAGTTTGCTTTTTATTAAAAAGCAG
This sequence comes from Peptostreptococcus faecalis, assembly GCF_900240845.1. Classification (GTDB taxonomy): domain Bacteria; phylum Bacillota; class Clostridia; order Peptostreptococcales; family Peptostreptococcaceae; genus Peptostreptococcus; species Peptostreptococcus faecalis. The sequence goes on along the minus strand of NZ_OERU01000002.1, from coordinate 170,279 downwards.
AACTGGAAGAGATTTATCTATGGCAAAAATACTTAAACGTATTGTATTCGCTCCTATATCTATTACGGCACAGTTCATAAAATCACGTGTAATTTCGATAAAAATAAAACTACACTTACCTCCTATCAATATTTAAATTTATACATAAAATTGTTTATTTTAAATAATACCTTAAGTATTTACTTATATATTTTATGGCAAAATCATATAACAATTCATCTTCTATAAATGTATATATAATAAATTATACAATAAAATATTTTAAAAGAGTATAGTATAGTCAAAAGTTTAATGGAAGTACTTTGAGATTATTTTTTAATTAAAAAAAATTATATTTATCTAAGCTGTGGATAAGAAATAAAAACTGTTGTATAATATAGTAGTGAGTATCTGTTCTAAATTAGTATTAAAGAGGTGTTTTCATGTATAAAAAAGACAAGAAATTATTGGAATTTGAAGAAGATTTAGAAAAGACTAGGGCTATAAAAGACATAGGCAAGAAAGCTATGAAGGAAGACATAGATGAAGAAGATTTCGGGTATGATTTAGATGATTCAGGAATGATTCCAAAGCTTGAAGAATTAAAGGCAGTTGGTAAGGATGAAACTGAAGAAGGTATAAGGAATTTATTAGAAGAAGATTTTTTAGAAGAAACAGATATTTATAATGAATTTGAAGATGAAAATAAAACTAAGGGATATGATTTAGACAGTGATTTTTTTGAGGAAGATTTTTTAGAAGAAAATGAATATGAAAAAGAATTAGATGATCTAGAAGACTATGAGCAAAGTGAAATACCGCTGGGTGATGATTATTTAGATGATGGCTATATGGAAGAAAATGATCAACTTTTAGATAAAAAGAAACTTTTTAAAGAGGATGATTTTCTTGATGATGGCATGGATGAATTGAGCGATTTAAAAGTTAAATTTTACGATGAAGAAGACGATGATTCAAATATAAATGATTCTTTAACTAGAATAGCAGATGCATTAGAACGAATAGCAGATAGCTTAGAAAATAAATAATAAAAAAACATCTTTATTTAGTTAGGATAAAGATGTTTTTTTTGTTTAAATTATTATAATTTAAATCGTTTTTTTAATTTATCATTATAAAAATAAATAAATTGAGTGTACACAAAATCATATACAAAAAAAGCAACTTCAAATGCTAGTATGTATAAAATATTAAAATCAATTTTTATAAACATTATCGCAACATAGTATAACACAAAAAACGCTATACTTGAATATATAAATTTTACTAACAGTTGTAAACTATTTTTGAAATTCATTTCAATAATAGCTTTTACGACTCCATATGTGCCAAAAGTTAGCAGATATGTCAAAAAGTGTAGTTTATTACTCAAAATCAGTAACGCCATTAAAACAGAAGCAATTGTATATATACATCCGTATTTTAATCCAAATTCAATTATCACAATAGCTGCGAAAAAAGAAGCTAAAGCTAGAAAAGCAATTGTATTTGTAGGTATATAATTAACTAATATAAAAACAAGTGTATTTAACGCAAGAAGCATCCCAGATATAGAAACTCTTCTTGCAACTGTATTTCTATTCATAATATTAAGCTCCTGTTAACAACAGCTGATTAAATCGCCACCCATTGATTCACATAGACAGTCACAGCACCATAGTGTACAACAAGTATCACAACAGTTACTTCCACAGCAACAGCAGCCAGGGTTATCTAGTCCATTGCTTCTTCTGTTGTTATAATATTGAGCTCTATTATTGTAGTTATTTCTATAATTTATATATTTATCATATGCATTTTGATACTCTTGATTAGAAGGTTCCATAAATTTTGCTCTTTTTATATAGTCTTCACCTTCTTCATAAAAGCCTAAATTCATTGCAGATACACCTCTAAGGTAATACCATTCAGAATCTTTATCCGTATAATTATTCAATGTATCGTAACATCTTCTAAAATCGCCTTGATTTAGTAAATTTCTAGCATAAGTATAATCATTATAAGTTGACATATTTGTACCCCCCTTTAAGATTTTAATATACTGTTAAAATCTTTATTAAACCATAATTATTTACAGCCTGCTTCAATATGTTCTACGTCAGGATTAACCTGATAAATCACATCTTTTCTTTCAATTATTATCTTAGCTGTAGAACGTAGATAAGAATCTTCTTTAATACGCCTTAGAAACTCTCTAGAAGGATTAATTGCTACTGGATGTCCAACTCTTCTTAACATTGCTAAATCGCCAGCAGTATCTCCATATGCGTAAGATTTCAACATATCTATATCATATTTTTCTACAAAAGAATCAATAGCCTTATCTTTGCTATTAGAATCCCACATTGGAATGACCTCTCCAGTAAGTAAACCATCTTTTACAATATATGAACTCCCTATATTATCAGTGACCTCATATTTTTTAGCCATTCTACTAACCAAAAAATCAGGAGATCCTGATATAAATATTACAGTATGTCCTTGGGACTTATGCCAGTTAATTCTAGATCTAGTGAATTTATATACTCTGTCTGCCTTTAGTTTTATTACTTGGTCGCTTACAAAATCCATATTAGACTTGCTAAGGCCACTAATAGCTTCTAAATACTGATCAGAAATTTCATACAAGTAGTCATCATAGTTTCCTTGTCTTTTATCCCAGTTCATGTATGTAGCCTTTAAGTGATCAGACCACTCTTTTTCGTCTATTATTTCATATTTAATTAATTTTCTAAAATGCTCAATTAGCAAAGAATCTCTATATAGAGTTCCGTCAATATCGAAAAAAGCTGCTATTTTGCTCATAATTCACCACCTTTAAAAACTCTTAACAACATTATATCAAATATATTTAAAATATTCAGCTTTTTTATTGCATATCAGCACAGATAAAAGCACTGTAGGTGTATAACAAGAAATAAATTAGTAGGAAATTCTTGAGTGCTAACTCTAGTTAACATCAAAGTAATATAATTTTTTATTGTATAATTTATATATTATCAAAAAGAAAACCTTTACATAGATAGAAATATTATATAATATTATAATTATATAAAGTTATAGGAGGAAAAACAATGAGATTTAAGAAGTCTTTTTGTACGAACACGAGGCTAATGGGTACATTGATGTTAGCTATAGAGTGGATCAATGATGTTGAAGATGAAATTTATCATGTGTTTATGCTAGATGATGAAGGTCTTGGTATTTCCGATTTCTATCCTTTAGAAAATATTTCGAGGGAAGAAAAGGAATTATTCTATAAAAAAAAATATGGAGGGCTAGGTGGAAGTAAGATTGCTTTAGATGAAGAAGAAGCAATTTTTATGGTAAATTGTTACCTAGAGAAAAATGAATATTATAATAAACCAGTTCCAGAAAATTTAAAAGAAGAAGACTTAGAAATTTATAAAAAAAACAAAAATGAAAATATAAGTATATATAATTTAATGGACAAGATTTACAAGGAAATTGACACAGAAAATGAATTTGTAAATTATATGGTTATGAGATTTATTGCAAGGGATAAAAAAGCATTACTATATTTTTCTGGAAGCGAAGAAGTGGCAAATCAGCATATTACAAAGATAAATGGAGCTCTCCTATATAATGAAATTGAAAAAAAGAGTGAAGATAGATTTATTTGTAATTGTGTTTATGAAGATATAGATGGATATTATGAAGGTAAAATAGTAGTAAATATAGAAAAGTTTGAGTTGGAAGATGATGGCCTTGCATATGATGATGCATATGACTTTAGGCTTAGATCTATATTTATAATAAGTACTAATGCAATATATGATTTTGAGGTATTTGATATAATTTCAAAAAGGGAAGTTCTAGATATATATAAATTAAATAGTGAAACAAAAATAGACGACTTAGAAAAACTCATCTTTAATACTTATCCAATGATACAAAAAGTAAAATATGAAAATGGAAACCTATATACACAGTATTTCTTTGATAATTCACACGTAGATAGAGATATATATGTTATAAATAATGACATTATGTTTAATATATATGTAAATGAAAATAATATGTTTTTAGCGACATATGATTTAGAATCTCGCAACTTTATAGAATCTACTGTTCAGTCATTTATACCAAAGTTTATTGAAAAAGAACATGTATATGAATTTGAACAAAATGTGTTGTTTGATTTTATCGAATCGGGAAATGACGATTTTTATGATTTTATTGATGAATAAGATGTGAAAATTTGATTAATATTTTTAAGTGAATTGTCTTTTCAATTAAAAAAATGACTATAAAAATTTATAGTCATTTTTTTTTATTAGTTTATTATATCTAATAGTCAGTATTTATTAAACCTAAACTATAATTGTAAAAATTATAATAAATAATAATCAGAAAATTTAAACATATTATTAAATGTTTAAAAAAATGATGAATTATACAATATGTTGACATACAAAACATAAGTGATATAATTAGGTTAATGAAGGTAAATCATTAAAATTGTAGTTAGTCTATAGAGTGAATTATTTTAAGTAATTTATATGTATCTAGGAGGTTTTAAACATGAAAAAACTTATGACAGGCGATGAAGCAATCGCTAGAGGTGTTTTTGAAGCCGGCGTTAAATTTGCCGCTGCATACCCAGGAACTCCAAGTACGGAAATACTAGAAAATCTATCAGAATACGATAGAAAAGATTTAGTAGCAGAGTGGGCACCAAATGAAAAAGTTGCATTAGAATCATCCATCGGTGCGTCTGTTGCTGGTGCCAGATCTTTTGCATCTATGAAGCACGTTGGATTAAACGTAGCTGCGGATCCATTTTTCACAGCTGCCTATTCAGGCGTAAATGGTGGGTTAGTTCTTGTAACTGCCGATGAGCCTGGACAGTTCTCTTCACAAAATGAGCAGGATAATAGAAACTTAGCTAAGGCTGCATTTGTTCCAGTATTCGAACCAGCAGATAGCCAGGAATGTAAGGCTATGGTAGTTGAAGCCTACGATTTGAGTGAAAAACATGATACTCCAATAATTATAAGAATGACTACTCGTGTCTGTCACTCTAAGGGTCTAGTTGAAATCGAAGATAGAAATGAAGTTGGTATTAAAAAATGGGAAAAACAACCACAAAAATATGTAATGGTACCAGCTAATGCAAAGGTTAGAAAGCAATTTATATTCAAGAGAATGGACGACTTATATGAATACTCAAATAATTGCAAATGGAACTTTGCTGAATATAATGACACAAAAATAGGGGTAATTACATCTGGAGATTGTTATCTTTACGCTCAAGAAGTTTTTGGTAAAGATGCATCTTACTTAAAGATAGGATTTAGTAATCCAATGCCAGATGAATTAATTAGAGAATTTGCTTCTAAGGTAGATAAAATCTACATAATAGAAGAAAACGATCCAGTTATGGAAACTCATATAAAAGCTATGGGTATCGAATGTCACGGAAAGGACGTATTCCCAAGATATGGTGAAATGATACCAGAAGTAATTAGAAACTCGGTATTTGGTACAGAAATTGCAATCGATCAAGATGCCAAAGATGTAATGATTAACAGAGCACCAACTTTCTGTGCAGGATGTCCACATAGAGGATTTTTCTACACATTAGGAAAGAAAAAGAATATAATGATTTCTGGAGATATAGGATGTTACACTCTAGGATTTGGACCTCCATACAACGCAATGGATATGACTTTATGTATGGGTGCCAGCGTGAGTATGGGACATGGTGCTGCACAAGTGTTCTCAATGGATGAAAATCAGGATACAAAGGTTGTATCTGTACTAGGAGATTCTACTTTCTTCCATTCAGGAATAAACTCATTACTTGATGTAGTATATAATAACAGTAGTACACTTACTTGCATACTAGATAACAGAATCACAGGTATGACTGGACAGCAGGAAAACCCAGGAACAGGATTAACTGCTCAGGGTGTTGAGAGTAACGAAGTTGATATTGAAACTGTTGTAAGAGCTATAGGTGTAAAAAATATTAGAAGAATAAATCCAAATGATTTGAAGGAAGTTGAAGAAGCTCTTGAATGGGGGCTATCACTTGATGAACCAGCTGTTATAATTACTTGGTGGCCATGTGCATTGAAGAAACAATCTGAAGAAGATAAGGCTAATTTCCCTAACTCTTTCCAAGATAAGTATACAGTTGATGAAAGCGTATGTATTGGATGTAGAAAGTGTACAAAAACTGGATGTCCAGCAATTTCTTTCCAAACAGAAAAGAAAAAATCTTCAATTGATATAAACAAGTGCGTTGGATGTAGTGTATGTGCACAAGTATGTCCTGTAAAGGCAATTGGAAAGGTGGTAAAGTAATATGACTAAAAATGTACTGTTGACTGGAATAGGTGGTCAGGGAACTATAACTGCTAGTAAATTATTGACAATAGGACTAATGAGTGCTGGATACGATGTTAAGATGAGCGAAGTTCACGGTATGAGTCAAAGAGAGGGCCCTGTACTAACACATTTAAGATATGGAGAAAAAGTATTTTCACCTGTTGTTCCGCTAGGTGAAGCAGATATAATAATGGGATTTGAAGAACTAGAAGTTTTAAGAAATATTGACTATTTAAAGAGTGATGGCGTAGTTGTATTAAATACTGCTAGATTTAATCCTATAGGTGTGTTGAGTGGTAAGGATAAATATCCAGAAAACACAAAAGAATTAATTGAAGCTAGAGCAGGAAAGTTATTCTCTTTTGATGCTACAGCTGAAGCTGAAAAACTAGGTAATCCAAGAGTTATGAATATAATTTTACTTGGAACAATAGTTAAGAGTATGAATCTTGAAGAAATAGACTGGGATAAGATTATTGAAGAAAACGTAAAGCCACAGTTTGTTGAACTTAACAAAAAAGCTTTAAGAGTCGGAATGGAACTATTGTAAAAAAATACAATAATCCTGATTAATTTGTTATAATAAAATTAAATATTAAATAAGATATTTAATTGAATTATATTCAAACAAAATCTTTTAAAAAGAAGAAGGTGAAGATATTGTGAGGATATCTTTACCTTCTTTTGTATTAAATTAATGGAGGCAAACATGATTAGAAGTTTTGATGAAGTTATAGAAAGAGTAAAAGCATTTCCAGATATGAAGCGTTGTGGTGTATGTATGGCAGACCACGCAGCGATTGGTGGAGCTCTAGAAGCAGAGAATATTGGACTTGCAAAACCTGTATTTATAGGGTTTGAAGATGAAATAAAAGAAGTGTTAAATGAATTAGGAGCAAAAAAAGAGTATCCTATTATAAATGTAGCTTCGCCTGAAGAAGCTGCAGAAAAGGTAGTTGAGTTAGTTAGAGAAGGTGAAGTTGACTTTATACTAAAAGGTCATATAGAAACTGCTGTTTTGATGAGAGCCGTAGTTGATAAAGAAAAGGGACTTAGAACTGACAGATTAATGTCCCATATGTCATTTGAAGAAGTACCTACATACCATAAATTGATTACAATTACAGATGGTGGTATGTGTACCTATCCAGATGTAGAAGAAAAACAAAAAATAATAGAAAACGCTGTAGAAATTTATCACAAGTTAGGATATGAAAAACCAAAAATAGCGTGTCTTTCAGCAATAGAAAAGGTAAATCCTAAAATGCAGTGTACAGTAGATGCAGGTGAGTTGAAAGCTAGAAATCAAAGAGGAGAAATAACAGGATGTATAGTTGAAGGTCCTATATCTTTTGATTTAGCTTATAGCAAAAAGGCATCCGAAGTAAAAGAATACAAGAGCGAAGTAGCTGGTGATCCAGATATATTACTTGCTCCAGATATACATGCTGGGAATATATTGGATAAGACATTCAATTTTGCAGCTGGAGGAAAAATGGCAGGATTTATAGTAGGGGCTAAGTGTTTGATTGTATTGACATCTCGTAGTGCATCTGCTGAAGAAAAATACTTGTCAATCGCTATGGCTGCACTAGCACAGCATTAATTAAATCAAGTGAATTTATGTGGAGGAACACAAAATATGAAAATACTTATTATAAACCCAGGATCGACTTCTACAAAAGTTGGAATATATGAAGATTTAGAAGAAAAAATAATAGAGAATATAACTATAGATGCGGATGTTTTAAAGCAATATAAAGGTCTATATGATCAGACTGATATGAGATTAAAACAAGTGTATGACTTTTTAGATAAAAACTCAATTTCCCCTAGTGAAATTGATGTAATTGTATCTAGAGGTGGGATGTTGCCACCAGTTCATACAGGTGCGTACGTTATTGACGATGAATTATGTGATATAGCAAGAAACCATCCAGCTCAATTGCATGCATCGAACTTAGGTGCTTTGGTAGCAAGAGAAATATCAAAGAAAAATGATATTCCAGCGTATATATACGATGCAGTATCAGTTGATGAATTGACTGATTTATCAAGATTATCAGGTGTTAAAAAATATCCAAGAAGAAGTTTTTCCCACGCTCTAAACACAAGAGCTGTAGCGATGAGATATTGTGAAGAAAATGGACTTGATTACAAAAATTCATCAATAATCGTTGCTCATTTGGGTGGTGGAATATCTTTAAATATTCAAAAAAATGGTCACCTAATTGATATTACATCTTCTGATGAAGGCCCTTTTTCAACAAATAGAGCAGGTTTTATACCAATTTACAGTTGTATAAATATTGTTAAAGAAGAAGGTGGAGATGCTCTTCAGAAATATGAAGACAGCGTAGGTGGATTAGTTTCACATCTAGGAACAAATGATGCTAGAGAAGTAGAAAAAATGATAGCAAATGGAGATGAAAATGCAAAGCATGTGTATGAAGCTATGGCATATCAAATTTCAAAGTCTATAGGAGCATTATCTGTAGTAGAAAATGGGAAGATAGATGCGATATTATTGACAGGTGGAATGTCACATTCTAAAATGTTGACAGACTGGATAATAGAAAGAGTATCTTTCATTGCTCCAGTAAAGTTGTATCCAGGAGAATTTGAAATGAAAGCATTAGCTGCTGGTGGATATAGAATTATGAAAGGTCAAGAAAAAGCTGACAAGCTTAGATTATAAAACTATATTAAACAAATTCTGCACCGAAATAAAATCATTATAACTCAAAGACGATGTAATGAAATCTAAGGGATAGGAGGAATACAACAAAGAAATTCTGTTGTATGAATGATTTATGAATATTGATAAATATGAAGGTGTAGTAGAGGACTTCGGCTCTTTTATGTCATTTATAGACACATTGGCAATGATTATATCAGAAATGTTTGGAAACAACTGTGAAGTCGTTATATCTGATCTGGATAATCCAGAAAAGTCAATATTGGCGATATATAATGGCCATGTGACTGGAAGAGAAGTTGGAGATGCACTGACAACTAGATCTGAAGAGTTGATAGAAAGAAGTAAGGGCGGACATACTATAAACTATAAAAAAGCGAGTAAAAAGGTAAAAAAAGAAATAAAGTCATCAACCATTGTTACAAAGGCATTTGGAAAAAACTTATCATTTTGTATTAATTATGATTGTGATGATTTAGTAGGTTTAGATATGAAAATCAAGAGCTTTTTGTCAATGGGATCAGAAGTATATGATGAGTTTGACACTTATGATAGCGGGGAGTTAGTTCAGAGAAAATTTTTGGCTGAAGTGGAAAAAATGAAAAAACCAATAGTGGGTATGAACAAGCAAGATAGGATATTGTTGATTAAAAATTTGAAAAATGCAGGAGTTTTTAATATACAAAAATCAGTTCCATATATAGCTGAACAGATTGGTGTATCAAGGTATACTATATATAACTACCTTAATGAAATTGAAAAAAATGAAAAAAATAAATAAAACTTTTGAAAATTATGTTTAAAAAGCATTAAAATGTGATAAATATATAGTGTAACGTAATTTAGAATACTCAATCTCCCCTAATGAGAATCTTATCCCCCTAAGATTCTCATTTTTTTTGATTCAAATTTTAATTTATATGGAAGACTATTATCTTTTTTTATTTATAAAAGAAGAACCTAAATATTTTTTTATATCTTCATATGAAGAAAAATCGTCAATTAGAATTTCTTTACCAGTATCTTCAAATACTACTAAAACTTCACAGTTACCTTGTAAGAAGAACTTTCTTACAGTTTCTTCTTTTACTTCTCTAACTTTTATAATATTTTTTTTATCTTTTTCGAAGTCTTTAGTATAATAACTTCCCATGATATTTATTATTTTTGTGTATCTATTCATAGCTATTACTCCTTAAAATTTAAATTAATTTATGTATATTATACAATGTAATATATTTAGGTTCAAGGTGATTGCTCAATAAAAGGATTCTGACTGATGATATACTTTCTTAAATATGATAAAATATAGTGTAGATTACTAAGTACAGGTGGTGTGAGATGAAATTAAATCAGATAAAAGGTAATACTTATTGGATACGAGGTGGAACTAACACCGGAGTATATATATTCGAAGATAATACTGTACTTCTAATAGATACTGGTATTGGCGGAAGTAGAATAAATAAAATGGTTGAAATTTTACAAGAAAATAAAATGGATGTTAAATATATAATGACTACACATGAACACGAAGATCACTGTGGAGGGAATTATCAGATAAGAGAAATATATCCAGATGTTATAATATATGCACCTAAGAGAGCAAAGATATACATGGAAAATCCTGATGTATATGTAGATTTTTTAATAGGTGGAAGACATTCACAAAATATAAAAAGCGAAATCGAAAAGCACTTTCAAGGATCAACAAAAGTAGATAATACTGTATATCCAGGCGAAAAAATAAATATTAAGAATCATATATTTGAAATAGTGGATTGCTCTGGGCATACAAGCGATGGAGTTGGTATAAAAACGGATGACGATGTTGTATTTTTAGCGGATTTAATGGTAACAAAAAATTCACTGGCTAAGTTTGATTTCTTATTTATGTATGACTATCCGAGTCAAATAAGATCTTTAGAAAATGTAAAAAATATTGATTTTAAATACAGCATATTGGGTCATTCTAGAGGAGTATATTCAAAATCGGAAACTATAGAAATAGCAGACTATAACTACAAGGCTTTGGTTAGATTAGTAGAATTTGTTATGGATACACTAAAAGAGCCAAAGACAATAGACGAAATAATAAAGAATTTTATAGATATAAAAAAATTACCATCATACTATATGGCATATTTAGAGTATAGAAACTCATTAAATGCTACACTGGCATTTTTACATGATCTTAAATTAATTGAAGTTGCCCTTGAAGATAACATACTAAAATATGTAGCAATTGAAAAATATGATGCGGATAAAATTAAAGATGCAATTATGAAAAAACGCGAAAAGTAAAACTATGTAATATTGGAGGTAAAATAATGAAGCTGTTTGCAATAGGTGATTTACACTTATCTGGAGCTGTAGATAAGCCGATGAATATATTTGGTGATAACTGGATAGGACACGACAAGATTATATTTGATGATTGGAAAGAAAAAGTATCAAATGAGGACGTAGTTTTAATCGTAGGAGATATTTCATGGGCTTCAAAACTTCAAGATGCTAGAGTGGACTTGGATAGAATTTCTGAGTGTCCTGGTAAAAAATATTTGATAAGAGGAAATCATGATTATTGGTGGGGTACAGCTACAGCATTAAATAAATTGTACGAAGATGATATGAATTTTATGAATACAAAATATGAAACATTAGGAGAATATGCAATATGTGGTAGCAGAGGGTGGATTTGTCCTAATGAACATTGCTTTGAAGAAAAAGATTTTGAAATATATAAAAGAGAAGCAAATAGATTAAAAATATCTCTAGAAAGTGCAAGAAAAGATGGTTTTGATAAATTTATAGTAATTATGCATTATCCTCCAACTAATGAAAAGTTTGAAAACTCCTTTTTTATGGATATTATAAACGAATACAAACCTGAGCATGTTATATATGGGCACATTCATGGAAAGGAAAACTTTAAGTATGGACTTCAAGGAGAATTAAATGGTGTAAATTTTCATTTGGTATCGTGTGATTATTTAGATTTTAAATTGAAAGAAATTTTTATTAAATAAAATTTAGTATAAATTTAAATGAAAAAATAAATACTAAATTAAAATTTAACAATTTTTGGAACTCAAAATAATTAATAGAAGATGCAGCGGAGGTAGATGGTGAGTAGAAATATATGCATTGATATAGATGGGACAATGATTGATCCATACTTTTTTGTTCCCTATTTAAATAAACTAACGGGCAAAGAAATTACAAATGATCAGTTTATATCTACTAACTGGAATGATGTCTACGGTACTGAATATGATTGGATATATGAAAATTTTGATATAAATTATTCTTATATATACGAAGAGATGAATATATTGGATAATGTCACAAATGTGATAAATCAATTAGAACGTAGTGGTGATAAAGTTTTTTTTGTGACTGCTAGGAGCAGTGAAATCGATGATATAACGAAAAAATGGATATCAAACAATGGACTTGATCCTGATTTGGTATACTCACTTAGCGGAAATGGCGGGAAAGTAAGTATGGCAAAAAAGCTAAGGTGTGATATATTTATTGAAGATGATCCAGAGAATGCAATAAATTTAGATAAAGCTGGAATAAAAGTTATTTTATTAGATTGTGCATATAATCAAAATATAGACGGTCAAAATATAATAAGGGTAAAAAACTGGAAAGAAATTCAAAAAATATTACTTAAATAAAAAATCTCCTCAGTAAGAGGAGATTTTTTATTTAAGTATGTGGATTAAAGAGAATCTTTAGATCCTAAAACAATGTCTATTTTTTCTGATACAACTGCCTGTATAGCATCTCTTCCAGCACCTAGATATTTTCTAGGGTCAAACTGTGATGGGTTTTCAGCCATGAACTTTCTCATAGAAGCAGTCATTGCTAGTCTTAAATCTGTATCCATGTTGATTTTGCAAACAGCCATTGATGATGCTTTTCTAAGCATTTCAACTGGAATACCCTTAGCTCCGGCGATATCTCCACCAAATTTATTAGCAGTAGCAACAATTTCCTGATCTACAGCAGACGCTCCGTGAAGAACGATTGGGTAGTTTGGAAGCTTTGCCTGAATTGATTCAAGTATGTCAAATCTTAACTTAGCTTCTCCCTTGAACTTGAATGCTCCGTGAGAAGTACCTATAGCTATAGCAAGTGAATCAACGCCTGTTCTGTTTACAAAGTCAACTGCCTGATCAGGATCAGTAAACTTGTGTACATCAGAAGTAACATCATCTTCTGTTCCAGCTAGAACACCTAATTCAGCTTCTACTGATACATTTTTAGAGTGTGCATATTCTACAACTTCCTTAGTAATAGCAACATTTTCTTCGTAATCAAGATGAGAACCATCAATCATAACTGATGTAAATCCAGCATCTATACACTTCTTAGCCATTTCAAAATTTGGACCATGGTCAAGGTGTAGAGCACAATCTACTCCTATTTCATCTGATGCAGCCTTTACCATAGCTACTAATGTATTTATGCCTGCATATTCAATAGCTGACTTTGAAGCCTGAATAATAACTGCAGAATTTTTTTCCTTACAAGCTCTAAGAACTCCTTGTAGTTGTTCTAAATCACTTATATTAAAAGCTCCAATTGAGTATCCACCCTTGTATGCTTTTTCGAACATTTTTTTAGTGTTTATTAACGACATAATATCCTCCTTACAAATATATAATTATATTAGACAAAAATTTAAATTTTTATTATTGTCAAGTCCTATTATATCAAAAAAAAAAAAAAATGATAGCTAAAATAATAATAATTTTTTTAAACTTGCGTAAATTTCATTGTGTAAACTATTTAATATTATATTTTAATACAGAAAATCTTAAAGAAAAATTAAGAAATATATGCACTTTTATTTTAGTTTTAGATCGTATAATGAATATAAAGAAAGATAAGAGGCTATAAGGAGGTGGCATAAAATGAAAATAGTTATTTTGACAGCAAAATATGGTATGGGGCATGTGTCAGCAGCCAATTCTATAAAACAGGATATATTAAAATTTAATAGTGAAGCAGATGTTGAAATAATTGACTATTTTGAGTATACTATGCCGACACTATCAAAATTCCTATACAAAGCATTTAATGTCACACTAAAATATGCTAAGGAATTATATAGTCTGTACTATTTAAGAAATGATAGAAAAACAAGCGGAAGAGATGTATTTACTAGAAGATTTGCAAACATGGCTGAAAAGTTGATATTAGAAAAACAAGCAGATGTAATTGTATCTACTTTCCCACTAATATCTCAAGGTATTGGGCTTTATAAAAAAGAAAGCGGATCTAAAATATCTTTAGTAACTTGTATTACAGATGTAAGCAGTCACTATGAATGGATAAATGATTATACAAATAGATATTTAGTTCCTTCTGATTCAATAATGAATGAATTAGTAGAAAAGGGAGTAAAAAAAGATATAATAATATCTTCAGGAATACCAGTTTCTATGAATTTTAGAAAGATATCTATGAATAATACTTTTGGTAAGAATAAAACTATAAAGATAAATAAAAATAAAGAACTCTTAATAATGGGAGGTGGATTTGGTATACTTCCTGAAGAAGATTCTTTTTATAAAAAATTAAACTCATTGAATAATATACATACTACAATAGTAACAGGTAATAATAAAAAGGCATATGAAATGCTACATGGTAAGTATGATAATATAACAGTAGTTGGATTTACAAATAAAGTTTATGAACTACTAGAAAAAGCAGATTGTATTATCACTAAGCCAGGTGGAATAACAGTGTTTGAGTCGATTTATTCGTTGACACCAATTATTTCACTACCTACTACTTTACCAAATGAAGTTAAAAATGTGGATTTTATATATTCTAATAATTTTGGATTCATGCTTGATGGAACATCTGAAAAAGATTTAGATATAGTCGAAAGATTATTGAATGATAATGCTAGTATGTCTAAAATTAAAAAGTCGATGTCAAGATTTGTTGATGGGTTAAATAAAAATTACTATAATGCATCTTGTATGGATGCAGAGTCAATAATATAATTTCAGAAGAATTGACAATTATAACAAAGAGATAATGTTTAATTAAATAATAAATGATTAGTAATAAGTGATAAGAATAAGGTTGTCTCGGTAAGATAAGGCAGCCTTATTTTTATTTATAAATTGATTAAAAGGCTAATTCACTTTTCAAGTGGATTAGCCTGTATTTAAAGATATAACGACAACAAAAAAATAGAAAAAAGGATATAGGCTAGTAAAAAATATTATGCTTAGTTATAATTAAAATATACATAAATATTACATACTAGGAGGTAGAGATGATATTGATAAAGATTTTACTTGTATTGGTATTAGTATTTATAGTTCATTCTATAATACCAACATACTACAATAAGATATTTAATAAAAATGCAATAAGAAAAACGGATACGGATAATAATATAATGCTGACATTTGATGATGGTCCAGATAAAAGATATATTAATCAGTTGTTAGCGGTACTAGAAAAAAATGATGTGAAAGCTATATTTTTTATGGTTGCCAAAAATGCACAAAATAATTCAGAAATAGTGAAAAAAATAGAAAATAAAGGTCATAAAATAGCTCTTCATTCTTGGGAACACAAAAATGCAATGCTTTATAGCTATTTTTATACAAAGAAGGATTTTGAAAATAGCAAGCAAATAATGAGTAGTTTAGGAGTTAAAGACTTTATATATAGACCACCATGGGGTCATACCAATATATTTTCTAATCACTTTGTTAAAAAGCACAATATGAAACTGATGTATTGGGATGTAATGGCAGAAGATTGGAGTGCAAGTAGTACACCGGAGTCTATTAGTGAAAAATTATTAAAAAGGACAACTAAAAACAGTATTATTTGCTTACATGATGCAGGAGAAAACTCTGGAGGAGCAAAAGATGCACCACTTAATACTATAGAAGGTCTTGATATAGCAATACCTAAGTTAAAAGAGAAGGGGTATAATTTTGTATTGCCACAGTAATAAATAAAATAATTTTAAAATTATATACCGAAAAGGAGTGAAAATGGAAGGATTAAAGAGTAAAAAGAGCCAGTTTCTAGGAATTGGTATAATGGTAGTGATAATGGTTGGATACATCGCATATGTATTGAAAGATGAATCTCCAACAGAAATAATAAATGCTATAAAAAATGTGAAGCCTACATTCATGCTAATTGCATTGGGACTTATGGCTTTTTATATAATCTGTGAAGGAATAAATATATGGATAATGATGAAAGCCCTTAATAAAAAAACAAATATAAAAAATTGCTTGGGGTATGGATTTGTAGGATTTTATTTTAGTTCAATAACGCCATCAGCTTCAGGAGGGCAACCTGCTCAAATTTTCTTTATGAAAAGGGATGGAATATCTATGACATCATCTTCACTTGGATTGATGGTAGTGTTTGTAGCACATCAGCTAGTTGTAATTGCTTACGGAATAGCGGCTTTTTTTTCACCAATAAGTGATAATATAACTCAAATGACTGGGGTTAAATTGCTTTTGCTGTACGGATTTTTATCAAATGCAGTGATCTTGTTAGCTATTGCACTTTTAATTTTTTCACCTAAGACTGTGTTTAAAATTTTAAATGTATCGGTTTTATTTCTTTACAAGATAAAATTGGTAAAGAACTTAGATAAAATGAAAAATAAGATATCAGTATCTATACAGGAGTATGAAGCGGGTGCGATTTATATGAAAAATAATCCTAAAGTTATATTACATGTAACACTTGTAACTATGATTCAAATTGCAGCTTTATTTATAATTCCATATTTTATATATAAGGGGTTTGGATTAAGTGGATTCTCTATGTGGGATTTGATGTTTGCTCAAGCAATATTAAATATTGCTGTATCAGCACTTCCGTTGCCAGGAGCAGTAGGTGCTAGTGAAAGCGTCTTTGTTGGATTATTTAGAATATTTTTCGGAAGTGGTCTTGTTATACCAGCAATGTTGCTTACAAGAATTGCAAATTTCTACTCAGTATTAATAATTAGTGGTATAATATCATTAGTGATGTATATAACAACAACGAAAAATATCAGTGCTAACAAAGAAATTAAAGAAAAAGAAAATGCTTAAAATATAAAGGCTGAGTCAGTATTTAAATAAGGAGGTTGGTTTATGTCCATTCAAAATAAAATAGAACAAAAACAGACCCAAAAAATAATTATTTCAAATAAATTGGTTCAGTCTTTAAATATACTGAATTTAGGTCGACAGGAGTTAGAAAATAAGTTAGAAATTGAATATGAAAGCAATCCAGCATTAGAAGTAAAGATTGAAAAAAACGAAATAGATTGGGAAGAGTATATAAAAAACGACATTAAGACACATAGAGTTGATAGAAATGAAACTGTATTTACGGATACTTCGGATTATGACTTTGAAAATATGACCGTGGATAGAGATACTATTTACGATAAATTGCATGCGCAAATAAACATAATGAAAATTTCTAATAAACATAAAGGAATATGTAACTACTTGATTGATAGCCTTGATAAGGATGGCTATTTAAGAGAGGAAAATGATATTATATCTAAAAAATTAAAGGTAAGTAAAAGCAAAGTTGAAGAATGTATAGAGATAGTTCAGAGTTTAGAGCCTACTGGTATTTGTGCTAGAAATTTAAAGGAATGTATCATTTTACAACTTCGTCAACGAGGTATATTTGATGATGTACTAGAGAAGATGATAAAAGAAAATTTAAACGCCATAGCGAATTCAAATATTAAAATACTATCATCCACATATAAAATAAAAAAAGATGATGTAATTTCATATATTGAATTAATAAAATCATTAAATCCAAAACCAGTAGAAGCCTGTAGTGACGATACAATAGTATATGCGTATCCAGATGTAGTTGTTGAGTTAGAAGAGGGGAGATATATTGCTAAGCCGTATGATGAAAAAAAGGTAAGGATAGGAATAAATGAATATTATAAAAATCTATTTATAAATACTGACGATAAAGAGGTAAAGCTTTTCTTAAAAGAAAAATTAAATTCTGCAAAAAAAATAATGGATGATGTATACGAAAGAAATTCTACGATAGTAAAAATTGCAAACGCTATTATAGAATTACAATACGGTTTTTTTGAAAGTAATGCACAGTTAAAACCAATGACTCTAAACGATATATCAGATATAGTTGGTTGCCATGTATCTACAGTGAGTAGGGGCGTGAATGATAAATATATGTTGACATCTAAAGGATTGTTAGAATTTAAACATTTTTTTTCCAATTCATATGAACTAGACAATGGAAATGTAATTTCTTCATCGGAAATAAAAAAGTGCATAAAAGAAATTATTGATAATGAAGAAAAAAGGAAGCCTTTAAGCGATAAAAAGATAGAGGATATTCTAAAAGAAAAGGGATATGACGTTGCGAGACGAACTATATCAAAGTATAGGGAAGAATTAGGCTTTTTAAATTCGTCTAAGAGAAAAATATTATAAATATATAAGAACAAAGGTACTATCTTGCTATTAGTAACATATCAAGATAGTACCTTTGTCCTTATGCGAGATTAAATTTGTAGAGAATAAAAAAATTAAAAATAAATAAATAAATTTTATAAATTAGATTGATTTTTTTAAAAGGAGGGTATATAATAATCCATGTGGGACAGAAAGTAACATCATAGGACGACAAACAGCCCACTTCTTTTAAAACAGGAGGAAAATAAAATGGACGAGTTGATAGAAGTTCAAAAAAAAATAATTCCTCATGCTATTGAACTGATGGAAAAGAGATATGCGATTTTAAGACAAATCTCAATTAGTCAGCCAATTGGCAGAAGAATGCTATCTGTTCTATTAGACATTAGTGAGAGGACAACTAGAACGGAGATAGATTTCTTGAAGGAACAAAATTTGATAGAAATTGCTGGATCTGGTATGACAATCACTGAAGAAGGCAAAGATGTTTTGAAAAAACTAGACCAAGTAATGATTGAAGTAATGGGAATTTCAGTATTACAGCAAAGTCTAAAGGAAAAGCTAGGAATAAAAAATATAGCAATATCTAAAAATATAAATGAAACAAAAGAAGGCATATCAAAGGGAGTTGCGAAATGTGCAGCTGATTATATACTTAAGGTTTTAAAACCTGAAGATATAGTAGCTATAGCTGGAGGAACTACTATGAGAGATATTGCAGAAAATATCAAGTCAGAAACTCGCTATGGTGAAGTTACAGTATTGCCAACAAGAGGAAGTGTAGGTCTAGATATTGACATTCAGGCAAATAATATAGCAGCTTTACTTGCTAAAAACTTGGGAGCAAAGGTAGAATTTTTATATGTTCCAGATCAAGTTGAAGATAGTGCAAGGGAAACAATTATGAATATACCTGATGTGAAAAATACGATAGAAGACTTAAAATTAGCTGACAAAATGATACTTAGTGTTGGAAGAGCTGATGTAATGGCTAAAAGACGAGCGATGTCTCAAGAAGATATCAAAAAACTAAAAGACGGAGGCGCAATTGCTGAAGCTTTTGGATATTATTTCGATAAAGATGGAAATATAGTTATGAAGTTAAATACTATTGGAATAGACATAGAAATGTATAAAAACTCAAAAAACCCAATAGTCGTGTTTTCAGGTCAAGACAAAGTAGATTCATTCTTGGCAATGTATAAAATAAACAAAAACTTAACTTTAATAACTGATGAAAACAGCGCAAGAGAAATATTGAATAAAATAAGTAATTAATCTATAAACTTAGTTTAAATATAGATAATATAAATTGAAAAATAAAAGAACCCTATGAAATAGGTTGGAGGTAAAAAATGGTTAAAGTAGCAATTAATGGATTTGGTAGAATAGGTAGATTAGCATTAAGACAGATGGTTGAACAGTCAGATAAGTTTGAAGTAGTAGCAATAAATGATTTAACAGATTCTCACATGTTAGCTCATCTTTTTAAATATGATACAGCACAGGGCAGATTCAATGGAGAAATAATTGAAGAAAAAGATGCTTTTATTGTAAATGGAAAAGAAATAAAGATATTATCAGAAAGAAATCCTGAAAATCTTACTTGGAAGGAAATGGATGTTGATATAGTTTTAGAATGTACTGGATTTTTCACTTCAAAGGAAAAAGCAGAAGCGCACATAAAGGCAGGAGCAAAGAAAGTTCTAATTTCTGCACCAGCTACAGGTGATGTAAAGACAATAGTATACAATGTAAACTCAGATATATTAGATGGTAGTGAAACAGTAGTTTCAGGAGCATCTTGTACAACAAACTGCCTTGCACCAATGGCTAAGGTATTACAGGATAAGTTTGGAATAGTAGAAGGATTAATGACTACTATACATGCATATACAAATGACCAAAATACTCTTGATGCACCTCATGCAAAGGGAGATTTAAGAAGAGCTAGAGCTGCTTCAGAAAATATTGTACCTAACACAACAGGTGCAGCAAAGGCTATAGGTCTTGTAATACCAGAATTAGTTGGTAAGCTTGATGGAGCTGCACAGAGAGTTCCAGTAGCAACAGGATCAATTACTGAATTAGTTTGTGTACTTGAAAAGAACACATCAGTAGAAGAAGTAAATGCTGCTATGAAGGCTGCTTCAAATGAATCTTTTGGATACACTGAAGATGAAATAGTATCAAGTGATATAATAGGAATACATTACGGATCATTATTTGATGCGACTCTAACAAAGGTAATGGATGTAAACGGACATCAGTTAGTTAAGACTGTATCTTGGTATGATAATGAAATGTCTTATGTATCACAGTTAATTAGAACACTATCTTTAGTAGGAAGCATGACAAAATAATAAAAAATAAACTGGTTTTGAAGAAAAGTCTTTAATAGGCCTCGAAGGCGCCAGAAATTTAAAGTCCGAGGGTAAGTTTCTTTAACCCTCGGACTTTTATTATGTGATTCTCAATGAATTGTATATAATAATTATTTTGTTTTAGTAAATTAAATTTAGCAAAATATCATAATATAGTATATATTATATTCAAAAAAAACTTTAATATGTGATATAATTATGGGGTAATATTGAATTATGGACGGAAAAAAATTTATAAACTAATAGAGTATACTACATTTAGTGTACTAAAATTAGTGCAAAAAAGTACAATGAGATAAAAGGAGAATTTTTATGACAATGCTTAGTAAAAAAACTATTGAAGATATCGAGGTAAAGGGAAGAAGATGTTTAGTAAGATGCGATTTCAATGTGCCTTTAAAAGATGGTGAAATTACAGATGATAACAGATTAGTTGGAGCTTTACCTACAATAAAATACTTAATAGAAAATGGTGCGAAAGTAATTTTATGCTCACACCTTGGAAAGCCAAAAGGAGAAGCAAAGCCAGAACTTTCATTAGAGCCAGTAGCAAATAAATTGTCTGAAATGTTAAATAAAAATGTGGTTTTTGCAGCTGATGATAATGTTGTCGGTGATAATGCAAAAAAAGCAGTTTCTAATATGAATGATGGAGATGTAGTACTACTTCAGAATACTAGATATAGAATAGAAGAAACAAAAAATGAAAAGAATTTTTCACAAGAACTAGCTTCACTTGCAGATGTATTTGTGAATGATGCCTTTGGAACAGCTCATAGAGCACACTGCTCAACAGTAGGGGGAGGAGAATTTCTTGAAGAAAGAGTTTGTGGATATTTAATACAAAAAGAACTTGATTTCCTTGGAAAATCAGTAGAAAATCCTGACAGACCACTTCTTGCAATATTAGGTGGTGCTAAAGTCAGCGATAAATTAGGTGTAATAAATAATCTTTTAGAAAAAGTGGATACACTTATAATAGGTGGAGGAATGGCATACACTTTTATTAAGTCTATGGGTCATGAAATAGGAACATCTCTTTTAGAAGAAGATAAAATGGATTATGCAAAAGAAATGATGGAAAAGGCAAAAGAAAATGGAGTAAAATTATTACTTCCTTTAGATTTTATATATGCAGATAGATTTGCGGAAGATGCTGAGCCTCATGTAACAGAAGGAAGGGATATACCAGCTGATTGCATGGGTCTAGATATTGGACCAAAGACAATAGCTCTATTTACAGAAGCTGTTGAAAACTCTAAAACTATTGTTTGGAATGGACCTATGGGTGTCTTTGAATTTGAAAACTTTGCTAAGGGAACAAGAGCTATAGCAAAAGCTATGTCAGAAGTTGATGCGATTACAATAATAGGTGGAGGAGACTCTGCAGCAGCTGTAAATCAAATGGGGTATGGAGATAAAATGAGCCATATTTCAACAGGTGGAGGGGCTTCACTTGAATTTTTAGAAGGT
Organism: Peptostreptococcus faecalis; assembly: GCF_900240845.1. Lineage (GTDB taxonomy): Bacteria > Bacillota > Clostridia > Peptostreptococcales > Peptostreptococcaceae > Peptostreptococcus > Peptostreptococcus faecalis. Next base: position 147,885 of record NZ_OERU01000002.1, on the reverse strand, counting down.
AAAGAATTACCTGGAATAGCTGCACTTGACAATAAATAATAAATTAAGGAGATATACAATGAGAAAGCCTATAATAGCAGGAAATTGGAAAATGAATAAGACTATAAAAGAAGGTCTTGAATTTGTTGAAAGTATAAAGGGAAAAACTGACGATAACGTAGAAACTTTAATTTGCGCTCCTTTCACTTTGCTAAAAGATTTAAAGGAAGCGACAAAGGGAACTAATATAAAAATTGGTGCTCAGAATATGCATTTTGAAAACTCTGGAGCATTTACAGGAGAAGTAGCACCTGCAAACCTAGTAGAAATTGAAATGGATTATGTAATAATAGGACATTCAGAAAGAAGAGAAATGTTCAATGAAACAGATGAATCTTGTAATAAAAAGGTTCTAAAAGCAATAGAAGTTGGAATCAACCCAATTCTTTGTTGTGGAGAAACTCTTGAAGAAAGAGAAGCAAATGAAACTATGAAAAAAGTTGAATCACAAGTTAGCAAAGGTCTTTTAAATGTAGATCCAAAAGATTTAGAAAAGGTAGTAATAGCTTATGAACCTATTTGGGCTATAGGAACTGGAAAGACTGCAACTGCACAGCAAGCTAATGAAGTGATATCTTATATAAGATCAGTAGTAAGAAATATGTTTGGCGATTTAGCAGATAGTGTAAGAATTCAATATGGTGGAAGTGTAAAGCCTGCCAATGTTGCAGAAATAATGGGTCAGTCTGATATAGACGGTGCATTAGTTGGAGGAGCATCATTGAAGGCAGATGATTTCTTAGGATTATTAAAATTTTAGTTCAAAAGGATGTGCTTATATGAAAAAACCAGTCGTATTGACGATAATGGATGGATTTGGTTATAACCCAAATACAAAGGGTAATGCAGTAGCAAAAGCAGGAACTCCAAATATAGATAGACTTATGAAAAATTATCCACACGAGCTAATTAACGCTAGTGGATTAGATGTAGGACTTCCTACAGGACAGATGGGAAACTCTGAAGTTGGGCATACTAATATAGGGGCCGGAAGAATTGTATATCAAGATTTAACAAGGATAACAAAGGCAATAGAAGATGGAAATTTCTTTGAAAATAAAGACCTTCTATCAGCTATGTCAAATGCAAAAGAAAAGAGTCTTCATATATTAGGGTTACTTTCTGATGGTGGAGTTCACTCACATATAGATCATTTGAAAGCTGTAATAAAAATGGCTAAAGAAAATGACGTAAAAAACGTATTTGTACATGCATTTACAGATGGAAGAGATACAGATCCACAAAGTGCTATAAATTACGTTGCAGAAATTGAAGAATATATGAAAGAAATTGGAGCTGGAAAATTTGCAACTGTTTCTGGAAGATATTATGCAATGGACAGAGATAAGAGATGGGATAGAGTTCAAAAAGCGTATGAAGCAATTGTGGATTCAAAGGGTGAATTTGCCAATTCAGCTAAAGAATGCATAGAAAATTCATATAAAGCTGATATAAATGATGAATTTGTAGTTCCAACTGTTATCACAGAAAATAATAAGCCAGTAGCTCATATTGAAAGTGGAGATTCAGTTGTATTTTTCAACTTTAGACCTGACAGAGCAAGAGAAATTACAAGAGCTATTGTAGATGAAAAATTTGATGGATTTGAAAGAGCTTATATACCTACTGAGTATATTTGCATGACAACATATGATGCAACAATCTCTAATGTAAGTGTAGCATTTGGTCCAGAAAAAATAGTAAATTCATTAGGTGAATATCTTGCTAAAAATGACAAAAATCAGTTAAGAGCAGCAGAAACTGAAAAATATGCACATGTAACATTCTTCTTTAATGGAGGAGTTGAAGAACCATTTAAGGGAGAGGATAGACTTCTTATACCTTCACCAAAGGTAGCAACTTATGACTTAAAACCTGAAATGTCTGCATATGAACTTTTAGAAAAACTTTTAAATGCTCTTGATGAAGATAAGTATGACTTTATAGCAGTAAACTTTGCAAACCCTGATATGGTAGGTCATTCTGGAAATATGGATGCAACTATAAAAGCTGTAAAAGTAGTGGACGAGTGTGTAGGAAAATTATTCGATAAAGTATTAGAGCTTGGTGGAAGCGGAATCATAACGGCTGATCACGGAAATGCTGAACTAATGCTTGATTTGGATACGAATAGACCTATCACAGCTCACTCAACAAATCCTGTTCCATTCATAGTAGTAGGAGAACAATACAGAGGAAAGACGTTATTAGATGATGGAAGACTGTCAGATATAGCTCCTACTGTATTGGATATGATGGATATGAAGCAGCCTGAGGAAATGACAGGCCATTCGCTAATAAAAAAGTAAGTAACAAAAATAACACATAATATAATTATTGATATGATCATATTTATGACTTATCGATAGTACAATATGATATAATAAATTATAAAAAAAATGTTTTTTTGAGAGGAGAAATAAAATGTCGACTATTGAATTAGTATACGCAAGAGAAGTATTGGACTCAAGAGGTAATCCTACAGTAGAGGTAGAAATAGTTCTTGAAAGTGGAGCAAATGGTAGAGCTATTGTTCCTTCTGGAGCATCTACAGGAGCTTTTGAAGCTGTAGAACTTAGAGATGGAGATAAGAGCAGATACCTAGGAAAGGGAGTTCAAAATGCAGTTGACAATGTTAACGAAATAATAGCACCTGAGATTGAAGGTCTTGATGCATTTGATCAGCCTGGTATAGATGGATTAATGATAGAATTAGATGGAACTGAAAATAAAGGGAAATTAGGAGCAAATGCAATCCTAGGAGTTTCTTTAGCGGTTGCTAGAGCAGCAGCAGATGAAATAGGTCTTCCATTATTCCAGTATATTGGTGGAGTAAATGCAAAGCAGTTACCAGTTCCAATGATGAATATTCTAAATGGTGGAGAACATGCAGATAATAACGTAGACGTTCAAGAATTTATGATTCTTCCTGTTGGTGCTGATTCATTTGCAGAAGCTTTAAGAATGGGTGCAGAAGTATTCCACTCACTTAAGAAAGTTCTTGGAGAAAGAGGACTTGCATCAGGTGTAGGTGATGAAGGTGGTTTCGCTCCAAACCTAAAATCAAATAGAGAAGCTCTAGAATTGATAATTGATGCAATTAAGTTGGCTGGATTGACTCCTGGTGAAGATATTATGCTTGGACTAGATGTTGCTGCTACAGAAATGTATGACAAAGAAACAAAGAAGTATGAATTAAAGGGCGAAGGAAAGACTCTTACTTCAGACGAAATGATAGACTTATTCGCTGAGTGGGTAGCTGAATTCCCTATCATCACAATAGAAGATGCTCTTGATGAAGAAGATTGGGATGGATGGAAAGCTCTTACTGAAAAATTAGGTGACAAGGTTCAGTTAGTAGGAGATGATTTATTCGTTACTAACACAACTAGATTAGCAAGAGGAATCGAAAATGGAGTAGCAAACTCAATACTAATAAAGGTAAATCAGATAGGAACACTTACAGAAACTCTAGACGCTATTGAAATGGCAAAGAGAGTAGGATACACTGCTGTAATATCTCATAGATCAGGTGAAACTGAAGATACTACAATAGCTGATATAGCAGTTGCAGTAAATGCTGGTCAAATAAAGACTGGTGCTCCTTCAAGAACTGATAGAGTTGCTAAGTATAACCAGTTATTGAGAATAGAAGAAATAGTTGGTGACTACGCTAGATATGAAAAATTAAATTCTTTCTACAATATTAAAAAGTAGAAATTGAAAGAAATTACTTTTTAAATTGAATATTAAAATTTTAGACTAAATAAGAGATTATTTGTGGTAAAATTAATACCATAGATAATCTCTTATTTAATATTTATTAAAATAAAAAAAAGTTAAATTCTATGCAATAAAATACGATTTTCTTGTGAAATCAGTTGAAATATGGTATAATACAATTTGGATTTGTAGAGACGTCGTTTAAAAGGGAGGATACCATGATAGTTAATATATTTATGGCAATACAAGTAATATTAAGTATTCTAATGATAATAGTTGTTTTACCACAGCAGAGTAAAAAAAGCCAGCCTCAAATTTTTATAGAAGACTCGTCTTCTCAGGCATACTTTAAGCCTAAGGGGAAAGAGGCAGTATTAAATAAGATTACAAAGGTAGTTGCTATACTGTTTTTCATAAATGCGCTTGCTCTTGTAATGGTAATAAAGTAACGAATAGAAAATTTAAAGAATAAATTACTATACACCACTTAATAGTGGTGTTTTTTATTTTTGAAAATAGATATAATAAAATCATTGAATAAAATTAGCATATTTATATTATATTTTCCTAACTAATTGAAATAGACGTCAATTATAGATATAATTAAAAGTATCAGGAGGTGAGCCTATGCTACCAGAAAATATAAAAGAAAAGATATTAGGGCTGTTAGAAGAAGAATTTTACAAGCCGATACCAAAAGAAGATTTTATGAAAATCTTTGTTGAAGATAAAGATGATGAAAATGAATTTTTAAAAATAATAGAAGAACTTTCTGAAAATGGAGATATATTCTTAAATAAAAAGGATAAAGTTGGAAGTTTAAATCATTATTCAATGAAAAAAGGTAAATATTCTTCTACAAAAAGAGGATTTGGATTTATTATTTTAGAAAAAGGTGAACAGGATATATTCGTCAGAGAAAGCGATAAAAATGGAGCTTTTAATGGTGATATTGTATTGGTAAAACTGACTAAACCATCAGATGGGATAAGAAGACCAGAAGGTGTTGTCGTAAAAATAGTAAAAAGAGGAAACTCAGAAATTATAGGGACATTCCAAGAAAATAAAAGTTTTGGTTTTGTAGTATCAGATGATAAAAACTTCAACCAAGATATTTTTATACCAAAAAAATATTTTAGTGGAGCAAAAAATAATGATAAAGTAGTATGTAAAGTAACTTTGTGGCCTGATGATGATAAAAAGCCAGAAGGCAAAATAATTGAAGTTATAGGTAAAAAGGGTGATAGATACGTAGAAATAGATTCAATCGTAAGATCTCATGGGCTACCAGATTCTTTCCCAGAAAAAGTTGTACGTCAAGTAGAAACAATACCTGATCATGTAAGTGAAGACGAAATGATTGGAAGAGTTGATTTAAGAGATGAAATAATATACACAATTGATGGAGATGATTCAAAAGACTTTGATGATGCTGTAGGTGTTGAAATATTAGAAAACGGAAATTATAGACTAGGAGTGCATATAGCCGATGTTACTCATTATATAGCAGAGAACTCTGCTTTAGATAGAGAAGCGCTAAAAAGAGCGACATCAGTATATCTAGTGGATAAAGTAATTCCTATGTTACCAAAAGAACTATCAAATGGAATTTGTTCACTAAATCCTAATGTAGATAGACTTACGTTATCTTGTATTATGGAAGTTTCTCCTGAAAATGGAAAGGTTGTAAAACATGAAATTCATAAATCTGTTATAAGATCTAAGGCAAGAATGACTTATCATAAGGTGAGTGAAATATTAGAAAATGAAGATAAACAACTGATAGAGGAATATGTACCATTTTTAGAAAACTTTAGAAATGCTTGGTCACTAGCAAAAATACTTAGAGAAAAAAGAATAAAAAGAGGAGCTATCGATTTTGATTTCCCAGAAGCTAAAATAGTGCTAGATGATAAGGGTTATCCTATAGATATAACTGCATATGAAAGAAGAAGTTCAAATAAATTGATAGAAGAATTTATGCTACTAGCTAATGAAACAATAGCAGAACATTTTTATTGGCTAAAGTGTCCTTTTGTGTATAGAGTCCATGAAGAGCCAGATGATGAAAAGATTATGAGTTTGAAAAACTTTGTAAATGAGCTAGGATATAAAATGGATTACAGTAGAACAGGTATAAAACCAAGTAATCTTCAAAAACTATTAGATGGAATAGATGATAAAGAATCAAAACACGCAATAGGAACTATAATGTTGAGGTCTTTAAGACAGGCTAGATATTCGCCTGAATCATTAGGACACTTCGGATTAGCAGCAAAGTTTTACTCTCATTTCACTTCTCCTATTAGAAGATATCCAGATCTCCAAATACATAGAATAATAAAGGAAAATTTAGAAAATAAATTTACTGAAAAGAGAAAAGCTCACTATGAGAGCATTTTGGACTATGTATGTGATCAATCTTCAACACAGGAAAGAGAAGCTGATTTAGCAGAGAGAGATGTAGATGATTACTACAAGACAGTATATATGCAAGATAAGGTTGGAGAACAATACGACGGATTTATATCTGGTGTGACATCTTTTGGAATATTTGTTGAGTTGCCAAATGCTGTAGAAGGCATGATAAGATTATATTCTCTTACAGAAGCATTTAAATATAATGAAAAATCACATACACTTGTAGGAACTAGGTCAAATAAAGTATATAGACTAGGTCAAAAAGTAAGAGTGGAAGTAGAAAATGTAAATGTAGACGGTAAAGAAATTGATTTTAAATTTGTATAAAAAGATAAGGGAGAAGGCTTATGAATATTAAAAAAAATAAAAAATTTAGAGTTTATGCACTCTATACGATAGGTTTTTTTATATTGATGAGCATAATGTTATTAAACATACGCATAAACAAACTCAGTTTTGTTTATAATGCTGATGCATTGGTACAACACTATCCCACACAATTTTTTATCACAGAATACTTGAGTGATTTTATAGCAAATATAGGAGATGGAATAAAGTTATTTAATTTTAATATAGGATTGGGACAAGATATATTAGGTACATACCATTATTATGGAATAACAGATCCGTTAAATATTATTTTGTTGTTAGGGAAAGATATAAATGCTAATGCCATGTATGATTTACAGATTATATTAAGAATGTTTTTATCGGGATTAGCATTTGTATATATGTGTATTCATTTTGATAATAAAAGAGGCTTAATACCACTAGGAGCATTAATCTATGTGTTTTCAAACTATGCACTTACTCCAGGTATTATGCATCCTTATTTTATAAATGTGATGTATCTTTTTCCACTGATGATTGTAGGTGTAAATAAACTAATAACGGAAAATAATGTTATATTTTTTATTTTGGTATCCGTATTATCAATAATAACAAATTTTTACTTTGCTTACATGTTGGCTATATTTACCTTTGTATATGCTTTGGTAAAAATAATTATGCGAATCAAAAAATTTAAAATAAAGAGCAACTTGATAGTTTTATTTAGAGGAATAATTTGCTATTTGCTGGCGGTAATGCTATCTTCTATAGTGTTGATTCCAGTGATTCGTTCATATTTAGATAGTTATAGAAGTGGACCAAGAGAGATAAATCTAAATTTATTTATGTCAGTAGAAGAGGCTCTAGATTATGTTTTGAACTTATTTGTGACTCCTAATATAGAAAATTTTGCTGTTGTAGGAATATCTATTATTACTTTATTTGCATTAATAAGTCTATTTATAAATAGAGGTAATATGCAGTTAAAGATTTTGTCAATATTAACAGTTTTTTTAGTATTAATGCCAAAGCTACACAGTTTTGTAAATGGATTTTCGTATGATAATTACAGATGGTATTATGTAGTCACATTATTATTGTCTTATATATTGGTGAATCAATATGAAAATATTCTAGAAATGAGTTTTGCAAAAAAAATAATAATGGTATTAGTCGTGATTACTTATTTAGGAACGTACATATATCAAAACTTTGGACATTTACTATATGAACTTTCCATTAAAGACATACTGATAAAACCTATAAATTTACTTCCAGTGATTACTGCAATATTAATATTAATGATATTATTATTAAAGGATAGATCAACTAAAAAGTGGTCAATTCAAATGATTGTGTCAATATCATTATGCATAAATGTGTTCCTATATATTAATAATGCATGTTCAAGTGGTGTCTTAGCAAATAGAGATGATATAAGAATGATGAGCAATAATAGTTCATTATCTTATGTATCTGGAAAATCTAAACATTCATTTGAAAGAGTAAATAACTTAAAATCTATTTCTTTCAATTATTCAGATATATATAATTATCCATCAATATCTGAATATTACAGTATTGAAAATGCTTATTTATCAAAATTTAATTTGGAATATAAAAATAATGGAGCAGTACCATTGACAAGGATGCAGGGCGTTGATGAAAGGTCAGCTCTGGTAAATATTTTATCAGTAAAATATCATGTAGGTGAGCATAAAGTACCATATGGATTTAAGCAATATGCTTTTCAAGATATGTATATGAATGAAAACTATATACCTTTTGGATTTATGTATAATAATTATGTAAAAGAGTCGGACTTAGAAGATTATTCAGCTTTAGAAAAACAAGAAATACTATTAAAAGCTTGTATAATAGAAGATAATATTCTTGGAGTAGAAAAACTAGCTCAGCAAGAATTAGATGAAATAAAGCTTAGACAAAACAAGGTGGATTATATTTCTTCTGAAAACAAGGTGGTTAATAATAAAAAAGAACATATAGTAAATTTGAATTTTAACCTTAAATATAGTGGAGAGCTATATTTGAAAATAAAGGATATGGACACATTTAAAAACAATGACTACATTGTTGTTGAATCTGGAACAGGTCAAAAGGCAATTGAATTTATTAAGAGAGATTCCAACTGGTATCTAGGAGAGAAAGATGTAATTGCGAATTTAGGATACCATAATAAAGGGACTCGCAGCATAATGATAAACATACCAGAAAGCGGTAGTTTTAACATGGATGATATAGAACTAGAATGTATTCCTGCGAGTGATATATCAGAAAACTCTAGGAAATTAGCTCAAAGACATTTAGAAGGTGTTGAAATTTCAAACAATGGGTTTAAAGGAAGTATAAACAATACTGAAAATGGATTGATGTTTGTGTCAATACCATATAGCGAAGGATGGAAAGCCGTTGTAGATGGTAAAGACACAAAGATACACACAGCAAATACAGGATTTATGGCAATAAATATTAAACCTGGAAAACATAAAGTAGTGTTTGAATATAATAGACCTTGGCAAAATTACGGAATATATGTTTCTGTACTAGGGGTATTGTTATTAATTGCATATCTAGTATTGAGAAGATTTATAGGAGGGGATATATAGATGTCAGCTATAAAAATTTTAGCTACAAACAAGAAAGCTAGACATGACTATTTTATAGATGAAGTGTACGAGTGCGGAATAGAACTCAAAGGCACAGAAGTAAAATCAATTAGAATGGGAAGAATAAACCTAAAGGAAGGATATGCTTCAGTAGATAACAGTGAGGTATTTTTGAAGCAAGTAAATATCAGTTCGTATGAACAAGGTAATAGATACAATGTAGATCCACTAAGGGTTAGAAAACTTCTATTACATAAATCGGAAATACGAAAGTTGATTGGTGCGACAACAATCAAGGGATATTCATTAATTCCTTTAAAAATGTATCTAAAAAAAGGCAAGGTAAAAGTTGAAATTGGACTTGCAAAAGGTAAGAAGTTATATGATAAAAGACAAGACCTTGCAAAAAAAGATGCACAAAGAAGAATTGAAAGAGAAGTTAGGGAAAAATACTAGGAAAAATAAATAATATAAGTTAGCCTGTTGGAAATATTGATTTTATAAGATTCTTATGTTAGAATTAATGTAGGTAAATACTCTTATAAACATGGTTTCTAATAGGCTACTTTTATATGGGGGTGTACTGGTTTCGACGTGGGTTTTGAACTTGGGGCTGCATGTCGTGTTACTCTGGGTCACGTAAAAACTGGGGAAATTTTAAAACAAACGCAAACGAAGATAATTTATTAGCTGCCGCTTAATGGCGCTCGTCCCTTTTAGTCCTCCTGCCGACTAAGAGCTGACGCAATTTATGCAGGGAACTCCTTTAGGGTTGTCTTGACCTAAAGGTAGTCTAATTAAGACTAGATGAATTTGAAACCTGTCACTCGGTGTCAAAGAATTCGAAATTTAAAAAGAGCTGACTAAGCATGTAGGCGCAACAGGGAATTGGCTTGCGGACAGGGGTTCGATTCCCCTCACCTCCACCAATTAAAATGAAAAATCAGTAAAGAGATTGAAAACACTAGGCTTTATAGTTTGGTGTTTTATTTTTTGTATTGAAATAACACAACTATAACACAACTGTTCTTTAATAGAATAAAATTATTACATTTTAAAAGGAGAATTACTTATGAAAAAATATATAAAGTTATATATTGTAGTGTTGTTATTATATATTACGAATACTATCTATTTTATTATACATCTTAAATCAGATCCAGCAAATGCGCTTGGACTTATCATGTTATTTCCAGTTTATTTTATCTTTTCATTTATATTCGGGGTGCTTAGCAGCAGAATTATCAGGGACTTCGTTATAAGTACTATTATGAATGTGATATTTGCCTCTTTAATAATAATTGGTAGCTTCTCAGAAATTTATAACTATAATTCTGTATTTGAATTATTGATATCTTGGAATTCTCTTATTCGAATAACAACCATATGTGGAATGGTAGGCTATTCATTTGGTGCAATAACTAATAAAATAAAAAATCATAACTAGAAATAATGACACGTCTATAAAATATAGAATTATAATAATTCACGTTTAGATAAATTAATAAAAACTAGAAAAAATAGGATAAAAAAGTTTATACGAAAAGTATACCTTGATAAATATAAATAAGGATTATACTATAATTATTAGAGATAATAAAATACATTATCAAATATAATTATTAAAGGAGAGGTATAGTGAGTGAAATTGCAGATAAGTTTGAGAAGATAAGGAATAGAGCAGATAAACTTGGAGAAAAATTATCTAACGTGATGGATAAGGTAGTAATTATACTTGGAAAATGTATACTTGGATTTTTTGCTTTAACATCAATGTTTCTTATTTTTTCAATACCTGAAACTGTAGGAGAGTATGTATCTTATGTCGTTAATGGGAAATCAGATATAATAACGCTTACAGGAATAAATACTATTATTCCAATGATGTCATATATATTAGTAATGATACTTTTTGTGTATTTGGCAAAGAAGTTAAATATTGCAAAATTCAACTTGTCATTTATAAATAAAAAGAATGTACTTATAATTTTTATTATAGTTATAATTGATCAAGTAAGTGCTGCTTTATTTTATGGAATAATCCAAAGTAATGGCATGGGAGTTAGAACAGTTGATTATTACATAGATAATGAGAATATTAGTTGGTACTTAGATTTTATAACTGGATTTATTTATGCTCCAATTGTCGAAGAAATAATATTTAGGGGATATATAATAGGTAGGCTGTTTGTGAATAATCCTATAATAGGCATTTTTATAAGTACATTGTTATTTGGAATAGGGCATCTTCCAGAAAATCCTATTAGTTTTATGCTGTTTGCTTCTTCAGGATTACTGTTTTCAATTGCATACTACAAAACCAAAAGATTAGAAGTACCAATAATAATACACAGTATGGGAAATATACTGATAACACTAGGTACATTTTAGTAATTACCTTAGATAATTTCACATCGATTTCAATAAAAATAAATAAAAAAATTGAAAATTTGTTGAAAAATTTAATGCGAAAGGAGTTTGCATATGTATAAAAATATTAAAAAGATAAGCGTTTTATTTTGTACTTTTATTTTCATGTTTTCATTAGTAGGATGTACAAAGGAAAATAAAGATAAAAATCTTGATAAAATTGTAAGTAGTAGTGAACTATGGAAGAAAAATCCTATTGAAGTAGTATCTAGATACGTGAATAGTCTTAATACAGAAGATTGCTATAAGTATGTTTACGCTGATATGAATGAAAAAGATAAAATATATTCTATAGGAGAAGATTATTTAGGAAATGATGGATTTTATCACTTAGGTAGATTCATAGATAAGGAAACTATAAAAAAGGAAATTGAGCATAACAATAAAATTATAAAAAGCTATAAATTTATTGGAGCAAAACCAACTTTACAACAAGAAGTAATTAAAAATCCTATAAAAATCAAAGATAAGAATGGAAAAGTTAAAGAGTATAGAAATCCCATAGTTATTGAAGTTTGGTTTGAAGTCAAACATCAAGGTGGAAAGGGAATCATATACGAAGAGGGGGAAAATATGACCCACTATACATTAATACAAGATTTAAATGGTGATTTTAAAATATTATCAATTGGAATGTAAAATATTTTTGAAACCTATATTACCTCCACCAATTAAAATTAAAAATCAGTAAACAAATTTAAAACACTAGGCTTTACAACTTGGTGTTTTTTTATTTTATAAACAAATGCTTATAGGATTTAATAGAAAAATTAAAAAATATTATTATTAAATATAATAATATACACTACTTAGTATACTTTTTAATATATCGCAATATTTTCATAATAACTAAAAAAATATTTATAAAATCTTTAGAAACTTTTTTAAAAAAAGTATTGACTGTTTATAACAGCATTGTTAATATGGAAAATACATTGTAATATTTATAGTCTAATATTAAAGGAGTAAGAGATGATTGAGAGATTTAAGGATAAAAATAGAGTTATTCAATTTGTTAGAAGCTTGATTTTTGCTGCTGTATCTTTAGCTAATGTCAGTGATAATTGGATTGAAATGAGTTATACAACTAAAGATATTATTAGAGTTATTTCCATTATAGCAATGGTAGGTATATGTTGCACAGAAAAATCATTTGGAAAAATAAGTAAAGCAATACTTATTTTAATGCTTGTTCTAGCATTATTGATGCATTTTAATTTTATATAGGGGGTACTTATGAAAAAAGAAATAAAGTTGTATGTTGTGATGTTATTGTTAAATATTTTGAATGCCACCTATTTTATTTTACATCTCAAAGCAGATCCAGCAAATGGGCTTGGACTTATCATGTTACTTCCAGTTTATTTTATACTTTCATTTATATTTGGATTATTTAGTGGTAGAATTATTAGGAACTTCGTTATAAGTGTAATTCTAAATGTTATATTTACTGCCTTAATATTAATTGGTTCAGGAGATAGTTATAAATTAAGCACTGCAATTGACCTATTAATACTGTGGGGTGATTTTATTTCATCAATAATTATATATGGAATAGTGGGATATTCAATAGGTGCAGTAATTAATAAAACAAAAAATAAGACAGCAAATAGCAAAGAAAAAGCATAATACAAGTAATTTAGAAGTTGTTTTTAAATAGCTCCTTTTTTTTGAAGAAAAATATGACTACATAGAAGTTGTAAAAAAAGCAAAAAAAAGATGTAAAAGAGAGGTTATTTCCTCTCTTTAGCTTAATTATATGTTATTTTTACGGCTATTTTTTAGTTCAGTCCATAAGTTTTCAGTACTAATTCCAATAAATAGGTCTAAATATATCACGGCAATAATATAAATAAGACACACTTTAATAAATGAACCACCTTCAACCAATTTACATAATTTTTTGTTAATTGTATTTATAGAATTCATGATGTCACTTCCTTTTCAATTAGATATTACTATAAGTATAGAATATTAGAATGATTTATTCAATTAAATATTTATTTGTGTTTACACACAACGATATAAATGCTAAAGTAAAATTATAACAAAGATTCTTATTAATGTTATAGATTGGAGGTAGTTATGAAAAAAGAAAGAATGTTGTACCTAATTATATTAATTTTATACTTGTTGGGTTGTGCTTGTTTGTTTTTAATAGGACAAGACCCTTATAGAGGTTTAGGAATAGCAATATTACTAATTCCAATATTCGTGATTACAGCACTTATTTTCGGATTACTAAGCAAGCGAATTTTTTTAAATTTTTTTATAAATATACTACTTGTACTGATTTGTTCAGGTTCTCTATCTATGCTTATGGGAATAGAAAATATATCCTCAGTTGTTAAATCAATAATTAGCGGAGGATCTCTTTTAAATACAACTTTGATATATGGAATTATTGGATATTTAATAGGTGGAATATTAAATATTATAAAAAGGTTATATGATAAGTGGTATGAAAAGTAGCATTTATGTGAGATTCAAATGGTGATTATAAATTATTGTTTATTGTAAGAGATAAGATATAGTATTTAGGAAAACAAAGGAAAATATAAATTGACTTTTATGAAAAGTAATGGTATAATAGAGCTTAAGACATGATACAGAAATGTTACATGTACCAATTAAAATACGGGAATGAGATTCTTGCTATGCGTGACCGTTTAACCCTGAGAAAATTTGTAATTAGTTAGTATTTGGGTTATAAAACTATAAATAACAACCAACCTGTTGACAGGTTGGTTTTTTTAATGCTAAATTTACAATATATGTATGGATGATAAAGTAAAACTATAAGTATATAAAGCTACTATATGCATGAATTGTTGAAGATAAACTACATGAGATTATTATGAGTAAAGATAAAAAATTATATAAAATAAAAAAAGGGGGGCTTTTAGTGGAAAATCAAACCATAAGGGAATTGACGGTTGAAGAAATTGAAAAGGCAATGAACTTAGTTTCAATAGTTTTTGATGAGTATGTAGCACCAACATATAGCAAAGAAGGAGTACAATTTTTCAAAGAAATCATAAAAACAGAATCATATATAAGATATGTCGAAGATGAAGGATATGTTTTATGGGGATGCTTTTACGGGGATAAAATTGTTGGAGTAATAGGAGTTCGAGCTCCTTTTCATATCAGTCTTTTATTTGTGGATAAAGATTTTCACAAAAGAGGGATTGCAAAGAAACTATTTGTACATGTATTGAATTTTTATAAAGTGTCAGAAAACGTAAATAAAGTAACAGTAAATTCATCTCCTTATGCTATTAGTATGTATCATCGTTTAGGATTTACGGATACGGGAAGAGAACAGGTAACAAATGGAATTAGATTTACACCTATGGAGTATGTAATAGAATAATTATTAAAAAGGTGAAAAATTGAACATCATGATCAAAGAACAATAAAGTAAGTATAAATAACTTAAATATAATATAAAAAAGTATGAGGTATAATGAAATTATATAGTTTAACTAAATAAAAAGTTGAAAAATAAAATTATAAAACTCTCTATAATATATATGTATATTTATGAAAATAAATAATAAATCACTGTTTAGAACGCATATGAACGGGGGCATATATACATATGTAATACAATTTTCATTTGAAAATATACTAATACAAAAAAATAAAGTTTTGCTTATCAAAATTTCGTATTAAATGAGACTATATACTTTTTAATACAAAAAATATAAGTATACACAGTCATATCATATTTTTATGACAAGGTATTAAAAAATGAAAATGTAATTTAAAATATAGGGGGTAGAAAAGTGATAAAAGAATCAAAAAAAATATCAGGTATATTAGCAATTTTTTGTATAGCGGTTTTTTTAGTTATATTTGGAAATAGTCGTTCATTTGCTAGTGAAAAATTGCCAGAAATTAAATCATTTGAATTTAATGAAAATAATGAAGGAGTTATTTTTAAACAGTGGGATGATGGAATTGAGACGGGAGCATCTTCTTCGTTACCAATAGTAGATGTGGAAAACGCTTATTTCTCAAAAGGCGTTATTTTTGATTTCTCACATTATGGAAAAATTGGTGATAGTGATGAAATATCTTATAATGGTGTGGATAAAGCATCTCCCGAGAGAACTACTGCTATAACTCAAAAGCTTAAGTACAATAATAATTTAGTATATTCTCTTTTTTATGACAAAGCAAGGTTAGATGAGTATTATACTTTTTATATGAAGTATTTAAAACACAGTGAATCATTTTATTATAATATTTTAGACAGTCAGTTAGAAAGAGATTATAAAAAAATAAGTTTATCTGATCAGGATAATAATATAATTAATAATATATTAAAATTAGGATATTCTGAAATAGATAATAGCGTTAAAAATTCTGGAACTGCAACTCACATGATGTCAAATATAGATTCATTTTTGACAACTCAGAGAGTGCTTATAAAATACTTAAATGAGAGCTTAGGAAAAGAGATAGAAATGCCCGCTATTTCTAAGATAAGAGAAGAAGATGGTCCAAGAACTTCTATTTATTTAGAATCAAGTATGAAAAACTTAGAAAATTTATATAAAGATGACTTGAAAATTAAGTTGGTATCTAGTGGAGAAGTGAATGTTATTGATGGAAATTATACAAAAGAATACAAACTTTCAGTCCCATTAGAAAAAGATATGGAAATATGGAATGTTAGAGCTAATACTGGTGGAGAGCACATGGTCTACGCAAAGGCTGATATAAAGTTGGATAAAAAAATAGACGGAGCTAAGGTTATTGTAACACCTGTGAAGTATGCAGGTGAAAAGAGAGATATATGGGAATATGAAGAACCATATGAAAAGGAAATATCCAACGAAAAATCTGTTTCTGTAAAGCAAGGCGATAAAATTAAATTAATACTTCCTAAGACATCAATAGACAATAGCAATATTGAAGAAGTAGATTTAATAGCTAATGGTGGATCAGATAAATTTAATTTTGATATCAATTACATAAAAGTGAATAAATATACTTTATCGAATGGAGATAAGGTAGACATTGATTTTATAATTAATGAGATTAATGAAAAAGGTAACTATGAAGATTTATATAAGAGAGATTTAGAAAAATTAGAAAACATAAGAGATGGAGCATATTTTCTGTATATAAATGATATTGAAACTAGTAAAGAAAGTGATGTAGATAAAATAAAATTTGTAAAAGAGGGTAACAACGGAAATGGAGGAGGAACAGTTAATCCTCCAGCTAAAAAAGCAATAGCAGTGTTAGCAAATGGATCAAAATATACTGATGTATTGACAGCAACAGTACTTGCAAATGAAAGAAACTGCCCAATTCTACTAACTGGAACAGATAGTATATCTACGGAAACACTAAACGAATTANTATTGAATTAAAAGATGTAGGAAAATATATTTACAAAATAACAGAGGTAAAAGGAAAAGACAGTAAAATCAAATACGATAAGTCTGAATACAAATTAATAGTAGATGTGACTCTGAACTCTACAACAAATGAGCTAGAAGCCAAAGCAACATTAGAAAAAATAGTAGAAGGTGAAATAAAAGAAACAACAGATGTAGCTGACCTTCAAAATATTAAAGTTAAGTTTATCAATTATTATGGAAATGCTATAATTGATGCTGATAAAAATAAATAATAATACTAAAATTTTATAACTAATTCAAATAAGAGTATTATAGGCAAAGTGATTATTTATTATTTTGCCAAGGTACTCTTATTTTATTGAAAACAAATTGTAATGTTATTAAAGGCATTTTAACTTATAAACTTATTGGGAAACCATAAATTATATGTTAGAATATAATAGTGATAAAAAAAGAGCGAGAAATTTAAATTTTATAAAGTAATTTGACTACTGTATAAAATTATATATATAAAAGGTAATTATAAAAATAAGGCAATAGCGAATATATAGTAATTCTGAAATAGAGATAAGTGAAAAGTTTTTCGTCAGTGCAGTAGAATGAGAGGATATATTATGGGAGATTGGTTTTTAAGATTTATAAAAGGAATATTTATTGGTTCGGGCTTTATAGTCCCAGGAGTTAGTGGAGGTGCGCTGGCTGCAGTATTTGGAGTATACGAGAGAATAATTACTTTCCTAGCAAATATAACAAAAGATTTTAAAAAAAATGTAATATATCTTATTCCACTAGGATTAGGGGGATTGGTAGGAGTATTCCTATTTTCTTTTGTAGTTAGTTATTTCTTAGGAACTTATGAAACACAGATACTGTGGATGTTTGTAGGCTGCATAATAGGTACAGTTCCAGCTTTATGGCAACAAGCTGGTAAAAAAGGTCGAAAAAAAAAGCATATAGCAATAAGTTTTTTGACATTTTCCTTAACTCTATTATTAATGTTTTTTGGTTCAAGGATGTTTCAAGGAAATGTACCACAGAATTTTGGTACGTGGATGATAGCTGGAGGATTGATTGGTCTAGGTGTAATACTTCCAGGTCTTAGCCCTTCAAATTTTATAGTATATATGGGAATGTATAAAGACATGGCTGATGGTATGAAAGATATAGATTTTGCAATTATAATTCCAATTATAGTAGGAGGAATTTTAACTGTACTAATATTCTCTAAAATAGTAAATTATGTATTCAAAATAGCTTATGCTACATTTTTTCATGCAATATTAGGAACTATATTTGCCTCTACTGTA
Organism: Peptostreptococcus faecalis; assembly: GCF_900240845.1. Lineage (GTDB taxonomy): Bacteria > Bacillota > Clostridia > Peptostreptococcales > Peptostreptococcaceae > Peptostreptococcus > Peptostreptococcus faecalis. The sequence goes on along the minus strand of NZ_OERU01000002.1, from coordinate 129,627 downwards.
ATGATTGTTCCTACAGATTTTAATTACTTAAGTACAGGTACTTTTGCTTGTATATTTACATGTATGATTGGAATTGTGTTAGGATATTGGATGTGTAACTTGGAAAAAAAATATAAGTAAGTTGAAAAAAAGCCGACCCAAAAGGTTAGACAAAAAATCTAACAATGAGAGGTCGGTATTTTTGTGGATAAATATATTTGTGAATAAAAGTCAAATAGTATAGATAGATACTGGTTTGTAGAGCATGTAAAAATTTTTTTACATATGTAAATATTAGCATGTCAAATATATTGGATAGCAAAATTATAAGTTATTAATTAGACTTTTAATCAGGAGGTACAGCTAATGAACTTAAGCAAGCAAATAAAAGAAAACAGAAAAAAAATGTCCTTATCTCAGGAGGAGCTAGCGGAAAAAGCATATGTAACCAGACAAACCATATCGAATTGGGAAAATGATAAAAGTTACCCAGATATAAATAGCTTAATAATACTGAGTTCATTATTTAATATTTCCATAGACGAATTGGTAAAAGGAGATGTTGATACAATGAGAGAATATGTAAGTAATGAGGTAATAAATAAATTTCAAAAAATGGGCGTTTTATATGCAATTGGGTTAGTAATTGCGGTAGTATCCATTGCACCATTATTTATGTTTTTTAGATGGACTGGAATGGTAATTTGGTTTGTATATTTTATACTGGTAATGATGTTGGCACTAAAAATTGAAAAATTTAAAAAGGAACATGATGTTCAAACATACAAAGAGATTGTTGCTTTTATGGATGGTAAGAAATTAGATGAAATTCAAAAGGCGACAGAAAAAGGGAAAAGACCGTATCAAAAAATATTTTATGCTATAATATCTGCACTCATAGGATTTACAGTAACATATCTATTGTTAGTGCTATTGATGGGATGATTCAGAACAAATATTAATGATATAAAAGATAAATTTGACAAATAAAATATAAAATGTTATCTTCAATGTTACGATATAAATAAATAGGAGGAAGTATAATGAGTAATTTACCAAATTGCCCAAAATGTAATTCTGAATATACATACGATGATGGTTTCATGATAGTATGTCCTGAGTGTGGAAATGAAATCCCTAGAAATGGTGGCGAAGTAGTTGAAGACGTAAAGATTTTTAGAGACACACATGGAAATGAATTAAAAGATGGTGATTCAGTAACAGTTATAAAGGATTTAAAAGTTAAGGGAAGTTCTGATGTAATAAAAAGAGGAACAATTGTTAAAAATATAAAGTTAAAAGAAGGCGATCACGATGTTGATTGTAGAATACCTGGGTTTGGGAATATCGAGCTAAAAACAGAATTTTTGAAAAAGGTATAGTATTTTAAGAAAGCATGTTTAAAGTCATAAATGAATTATGGCTCTAAACATGCTCTTTTTGTTATTCGAAATTTTATATTTTAGATGAAGTATGCGTCTGATAAACTCTATCTAAGAAGTAATTTTATCGGATATAGATTTATTATTAGAGAGCAGCTTTTTTCTATTTATTAAAAAGTATAAAATTCCCAAGGAATCAGCTAAAAACCATCCAATTGGAACGGACCACCATATTCCGACCACGCCAATTGAAGGAAAAGCAGACAAGGTATAAGCCAGTAGTACACGAGTTCCTAGAGATACTATAGTAAGAACAACAGACATTCCAGGCTTTTCAAGTGCTCGATAAAGTCCATATAGTAGAAATAGTACAGCTATACCACAATAAAAGGACCCTTCAATTCTAAGATATCGAACGCCTTCTGTGATTACTGCAATTTCACTTGCATTTACAAAAATTAGCATCAATGGCTTTGCAAATATAAATACAATTAATGACACTATTAAACTAAAAGATACGGATATAGTAGTTGCAATTTTTATTCCGGATTTAATTCTATCTTGTTTTTTAGCGCCATGATTTTGAGCAATAAAAGTTGAAAATGCATTACCAAAATCCTGTACAGGAAGGTAAGCAAATGCACTAATTTTAACTGCAGCAGCAAAAGATGCCATAATTGCAGTACCAAAGCTATTTACCAAGCCTTGCACAGCAAGTATACCTAAATTCATAATAGATTGTTGTACACATGTGAGTACTGAAAAACGAGCGACCTCTGCAATTCTGCTAAATTTGAGACAGACTTTTTTATCACTGGAATATAGATTTGGGAACTTTATTAGAGTGTAAATCAGTATTCCAAAACCAGATGCATATTGTGAAATTACGGTAGCTTCTGCTGCTCCAGCAACGCCACGATCAAGACCTATAATAAACAATAAATCAAGCACAATATTTAATACAGAAGAAATTGCCAAAAAAGCCAAAGGGATCGTTGAGTTTCCTAAAGCTCTAAGTAATGAGGCAAAAAAATTGTAAATAAATACTGCTGTCATACCTATAAATACTACTATTAGATATTCTCGCATCATTTCTCTTAGTTCAAGCGGTACATGTAGGAGTAAGATAATGTCATCAATAAAAGTAAATATTAATATATTTAAAACTACATTTACTATTCCGAGTAACACAAATGATGCCAATATAGACTCCTTTAATCCTAAATCATCTTTTTGGCCAAATTTTATAGAAAAGACTGTTCCACTCCCCATTGCTAACCCAATTATTATTGAAGTTAAAAACGTCATCAAAGTAAAAGTAGAGCCTACGGTTGCTAATGCATCTATTCCAATAAATTTACCAACAATTAAAGTATCAGCTATGTTATAGCACTGTTGTAGCATATTTCCCAAAATCATAGGAATTGCGAATTTTAGCATAGTTTTCATTACAGGTCCTCTAGTCAATCTATTTTCCATCAACAATACCTACCTTTCACTAGAAATAATTACAACTATTAGAATTATTGTATCATAAAAAAGCAAATATTTAGTTCAAATAGAAATGATAATATATTGTTCAATATTTAGATTACAGATAAGATTTTAGAAGATTCACAAAAAAAAATAAATTGTTGATTTAGATAGTTGAATAAATATTTAAAGTTACGTTAGTAAGAAATGTTAATAAAGTATCATAAAATAGATACAATAAATAAAAATGGTATGGAATGTCTGTAACATTTTTTATTTATAAAGAGAGTCTATATTAGTTAAAGAAAAAATATTTCTGAAAATTATAAAAAAAATCATAAAGTATAGGTATTTTTGAAAAATAATAGTATAATATAAAGATATGTAATAAAAATATTTTATGACTAAAAGGAGGTATATTTGTGAAAAAAATGTTTAAACGAGTGATTTCGTGCATTTTATCGCTAGTTATGTTTATAGGCGTAATACCTATAAATAATTCTTATGCAGAAAATGAAAACTTGATAAAAAATCCAAGTTTCAAAGTGCACAAAGCATCAGATGGGTATTATAAAATGGATGGTTGGACCACTGGATATTGGGGATCCAATAATATTAAAGGTGGGTGGTACAATGTCCACAGCCATACGAGGCAGCTCCTACCACTAGCTATGCTTGGGAGGAACAGTTTAAGCCTATAGAAGATGGTAGTGGATTATATATCAGGAGGGTTATGGAGGATAACAAATCTAGAAACTCTAAAAATATTTACAGCCAAAAGATTGATACATCAAAAATGAAAATTGGCCATGAATACAAGATGAACAGTGATGTTAAAAATATTACCGCTAGAAATCTTACTGGTGGGGACGCAAGAGTTTTATTGAAAGGAAATAATGGTAAAATATTACATGAGAACTTTATAGATAAGAATAACTCTGGAAATAAAAATTTAGAAACCAAATTCACCTATACAGGGGGAGATTTAACTCTTGATTTAGAACATTGGTCGGTAGGTATAGAGTATATTGTTGCTTATAGCAATCTTAAATTAGAAGAAGTAGAATACAAGGTTAAATACGATGCAAATGCAACCGATTCAATAGGTAGCGTGCCTACAGATAATGGGACTTACTTAAAAGACAGTGAAATAAAAGTAAAAGATAACGAAGGAAATCTAAAAAGAGAAGGATATGAATTTAAAGGTTGGAGCTTAAATCCAAATGATACAAGTATAGTAAAAGAATTTGAAATAAAAAATGACACTACTTTGTATGCTGTATGGAGAAAACTTGGTCCAGGCAATGCTGTTTTATCAAAATCGGTAAATACTACGAAAGTTAAACGTGGAGATGAATTAATTTACACAATAAATGTAGAAAATGATGGAGAAATGGCGCTAAAAAACCTGAAAATAGAAGATGAGGTCCCTAGTCAGCTTACAAATGTTAAAATTAGCGGAATAGACGGATTATCTGTTTCTAATAATAAAATTAGCGGAAATATCGATTTAGAACCAAAGGAAAACGCTGTTTTGATAGTAAGGGGAACAGTTAAAGATGATGCTAATTTTGAAAATTTCATAAATACGGTAAAAGCTATAGATTCAGAAGGTAAAATAACTGAAGCAAAATCAGAAGGAACGACTGTAGAACCTAGAAAAGGAAAGTTAGAAATAACAAAGACTCCTAATAAAGAACAGGCAACAATTGGAAGTGAATTAATTTATATGGTAACTATAGAAAATACTGGAGAATCAAAGCTTGAGAACGTGCGAGTAGAAGATGATGTACCAGATTTCCTAGAAGCAGTAAAAGTAGTAGGAGATAATAGAATTAGTGCCACAGATAATAGAATTGAAGGAACTTTAGATCTTGATCCGGGTGAATTTGTTGCTATTGGAATAAGTGGAAAAGTAAAAAAAGATGCTTCACTAGTAGGAAGAAAATTTTCAAATACAATTAAAGCCACTGACTCAAATGGAGAACACAGTGTAACTACAGGTGAGACTGAAATAATAGAAAAAGAAGAAAAACTTATAATCACTAAGAATGTAGATAAGGAAGAAGCTCATCCAGGTGATGAATTGACTTATATGATTACATTAGAAAATACTGGAGATAGTTCATTAACAGGTGTAGAAATAGAAGATAGTGCACCAGCTGGATTAGAAAACATTACTGTCAAGAATGCTGAAGGAAATTCAGTTGATGGTATAACAGTAAATGGAAATGAAATTAAAGGAAGTATCAATTTAGCATCAGGAGAAAGTGTAACATTATTCGTGTGTGGCTTAGTAAGCAAAGATGCTGAAATAGGAAAAATAATAAAAAATGAAGTAGTTGTGACAAATCCTGAAAATGGTGACAAAATCAAAAAAGAGTCTAAAGGAACAAAAATTCTTTTAAAAACAGATGATCTTGTAATAGCAAAAACAGTTGATAAAAGAAAAGTTACGCGTGGTGAGGAATTAAAATATGCCATTGTAATGTTAAATACTGGAGAGCAAGATTTAGTAAATCTAGATGTAAGTGATATAGTTCCAGAATATTTAACTAATATAGATATAGAAGGAACTGATAAATTAGCAGTTGACGGAAATAAGATATCTGGAAAGATTGATATACCAGCAACAGATATTTTTATAATAATAGTGACAGGTACAGTTAAAGACGATGCACAATTGAATACTCCATTTAGGAATAAAGTAGTGGTTACTAATCCTAATGATACGGATAATAGTAAAGAAGCATATTCTGAAGATACAATAGTAATCCCTAAAGATGGAAAGTTGGCTATTCATAAAAATTTAGGAGAAGAGGAAGTTGCAAGAGGGGAAAGTGTAACATATACTATAACAGTATCAAACGAGGGGGAAAGTATTCTTAAAGGTGTAAAAATAAAAGATGAAGTTCCTAGTCAGCTAGAAAATGTAACTGTGACTGGTGCTGTAGGAATAACAGCGAGTGGAAACACTATATCTGGGACTCTAGATATTCAACCAGGACAAGACATTACGCTGATTGTAAAAGCAACTGTAAAAAAAGATGCAGAACTATATTCATCTTTTAAAAACAAGGCAACCGCGATTGATCCTGAAAAGCCAGACGTAGTGGAGGAAGCAACTTCAGAAGAAGGTATAATAGTCCCAAAAGATGAATTACCTGTTGTTACAAAAGAAGTTGATAAAAAAGAAGCAATAAAAGGTGATGAGTTGTCTTACAGAATTACCGTAAAAAATGATAGCGAAGCAAAGCAAACAGGTATAGAAATATTGGATGAAGTTCCAGATGGACTGGAAGACATTACAATTACGGCTCCAGAAGGAGTTACTCTTACTGAAAATAGGGTTTCTGGTAAGGTTGACATTGAACCAGGGGAAACAATTACTATAAAAATAAAAGGTAAGATAAAATCCGATTGTGAATTGCATATTTTTGGAAATACAGTTAGAGTTTCAAATCCTAAGATACCAGATGCAGTTGCAGAAAAATCATCTGGAGAAACTAAAATATTGGAGACATATAAACTAATATATGATGGAAACAGTAACACAAGTGGAACTGTGCCAGTTGACTCAAAAGATTATATAAGAGATGAAGAAGCAACGATATCAGGAAACACTGGAAAACTAGAAAAATCTGGATATGAGTTTTTAGGTTGGTCAACAAATAAAGACAGTAAAACTGCAGAATACAAAGAAGGCGATAAGCTTAAAATCGATAAAGATACAACATTATATGCAGTGTGGACTAAAGATTCTTCTGGTGGTTCAGGAGGCGGAGGAACTGGAACAATCACTCCTCCAACAACTAAAAGAGCGATAGCTGTTCTAGCCAATGGAAAGAAGTATACAGATGTACTTACAGCTACAGTCCTTGCTAATGAAAGGGACTGCCCTATACTTCTAACAGGTAAAGATAGCGTATCTGCTGAAACATTAAATGAACTTAAGAGACGTGGAATAGGAGATATAATAATATCTGGAGGATACGATTCAGTATCTAAAAAAGTAGAAGAACAGTTAAAGGGTTACAATCTGATTAGATATTCAGGAGAGGATAGATATGAAACTGCAAGAGAAATAGGAAAGGCAGTAAGAAGCTTAACTGGAAATAACGATGGATCTATGCTAGTAGATGGAACTAATTTCCCAGATGTAATCACAATATCAGCTCTTGCTACTCAGAAAAGAGTACCTATTTTGATAACAAATCCTAATAAACTTACATCAACTACAGAAAATACACTGAAAGATTGGAAAGTAAGTGATGTAATCATAGGAGGAAGTGTAAATTCAGTGTCTAAATCTATACAAGATAGACTGTCATCTGATTTAGGAATAAAATCTGTTTCAAGAATTGGTGGAGCTGATAGATATGAAACAGCATCATTAATAGGAGTTGAAGTTAGAAAAATTACAGGTAATACTAAGGATATGATACTTGTAGATGGAACTGACTTCCCTGATGGAATTACAATTAATTCATTAGCCGCGAAGTTCAAGAGTCCAATACATCTTACAAACCCAAATAAACTTACAGATATAACAGCAAAAGACATTGCTAACTGGAAAGTTGAAAACATACTTATAGGTGGAGGAGAAAGATCAGTATCAAAGGATATCTATGATGGGCTGAACATTTCTAAAAAAGAAAGAGTTTCAGGCAACGATAGATATTTAACAGCTGTAAAGATTTCTCAGAAACTTGATTATAGCAGTTTAGTAAAATAATAAATAAAATAAAGTCGGTATGGATATTTATCTATATCGACTTTATTTTTATAGATTAATATTTTTATAAAAATATTATAGTTAGACATAAAAATAACTTAAAACAGTAAGCAATAAAATGATTTGTTATTTTAATTATTTTCATATGGAAAAAAAAACTTTTATATGATAGGATATAAGTATAATTAGATAGGTGATTATAAAGGGGCAAAAAAAAACATCAGTAAGTATTACTGATGAGTATTGTCGACACTATTTACTTTAAAATCTATCATAAACAAAAAATATAAATTTAGGAGGGAAATGATGGGGTATAAAAATAAGTTATTTAGTCTTGTGCTTGCTTTTTCTATGTTAGTATCTTCTATTGGTGTATCTAATACATATGCAGATACTCAAGAAGATGCTTCACCAGTGAGTTCAAGTGAATCAGTAGCGACAAGCGCTGACTTTACAAAAACAGAAATTACAAAAGTAGATTCTTCTGAAGGTCAAAAGATTTTTAGTGAATCTACACCAAGTGAATCTGTAGCAAACGAATCAGGAACATCTGCAAAAGTTTTAGCCACAAGTGAAGATGAAACAAATGGTGACTCTAGTAATAGTGAAGCTAATAACAGTGAAGAAAAAGATGTAAGTAGCAGCGAAGAGAAAACGGATTCTTCAAAAAAAGGTGAAGAGCTTACAAATGAAGATTCAAAAGCAGTTACAACTACAGTAAGTGAAGGTGATGGAACTGCTACTGGTAAAAAAGAAAACGCTGTTAAGAGTGATGTGAAGTCTACGGACACAATAGTAGAAAAAGAGAATGGTGAAATTGATAGAAAAATAAAAGAGGGAGACTTCTTTATAAATATCAAAGAAGCAATACTAAATAGCGCTGGAAATATAGTTGGTTGGATTGATGGTATAATAGCTGGACTAAATATTGAACCAAATGAAGATGATCTAGAACAAGAGGATTATTCACTTGACATACAAGAAAAAAATTCTGAAATAAAGCCGACAGAAGATGGGTTATCAGGTACAGTACAAGCAAACATTTCACCAAATCCAGAAGGAACAAGCTATTATAAAGTTGAAGAGTCTGAAAAGTATCAAAAGAGAGAAATAGTAGATGGCGTAGAAGGAAGTCTATTATATTATGATGAAGATGGTAATGAAACAACTGAAAAGACTGATAAACCTGTACTAGTAGACGGTCCTTTGCCAGGTGTGAAGTATGATAAAACTGTATACTACTTAAAATATGTAGATGGAGAGTTGGAGAGTATAAAAGTAGTAAAATCTGGTGAAACAAATCCACTTGAAGACTTGAAAACATATGAAACTTCTGAAATTTTAGAAAAAACTAATGTTACATCACGATGGGATGATGAAGACAGTCCAGGTCCTTTTGAAAAGCTTCAAGAATTTGCAAATAGTTTACCAGGTGTAAGTGGGAATGTATTTGACGCATTAAATGATTTTATTCATGAAGATAATAGATTGCAATTTAATAACGAGTTTGATATTCCAAAGGATGAAGTAGAAGTAAATGCAAATAAAAACCTTACAGGTAAAGATTTAACTGATGGAGAATTTGAATTTGTAGTGAAAGATAAAGATGGAAATATAATTTCTACTTCAAAAAATGATGCTTCAGGAAATGTATCATTAGATATACCAGTTAATAAAGAAGGTGAATTTGAATACTACATTAGTGAAGTTGGTGGGAATAATTCTAGCATAGAATATGACGGAAAAATTTATAAAGTAGTAGTTCAAGTAGGGTTTGATAGATTAACTAACACATTTAGAACAAAAGTAGTTTATATGGATGCTGATGGTAATACTTTGGATCCAAACAAGGTTCCAGAATTTAATAACAAATATACACCACCAGTAACACCGCCGGTAACACCACCAGTGACACCGCCAGTAACACCACCAGTAACACCACCGGATGAACCAAAAGTGCCGGATGAACCAAAAGTGCCGGATGAACCAAAAGTGCCGGATGAACCAAAAGTACCAGAAACACCAGAAACACCAGAAACACCATCTGAAAAAGTAGTTCATGCTAACGTTAAGTCTAGTACAGGGTTAGCAAAGACAGGTACTGCAAGTATGGCCTACATGACTATTTCAGGTTCGTCTTTAATAGCGGCAGGTGTATATTTACTTAGAAGAAAAAAATAATTTAAATTAATTATAAAGCAAATTTAAAAAATAAAGATAGTATTTTTTAGCGTTGATGAAATAAAAAAATCCACGAAAGTTTAGAACTAAAAGGATAATATTATCATCAACGCTATTTTTCAGTGTGCGTATTAATAAATATAAAACAGTGGATAGATATAATATAAAATTATTATATTATTTTAAAAAAGACTTTAAACGAATAAGTAAGAGGTATAATTAAAAAAATATTTAAGGAGTGGTAGTATTGAATAAAAAAAGTATAATTTCTTTAGTGCTTTGTATATCAATGTTGTTTCAAGCAATAGGTGTATCTTTTAGCGTAAGTGCTGCAGAACAAGAGAATGTATCTCAATATGTTACAAAAAATGGAGAATTCAAATTATTAAAAGAGGGATCTACAGAAAAAGTAAATATATGGGATGAAAATGGAAATCAAACGGAAAAAATAAGCGTAGGTGACTCAATATTTTTTGAATATAATTGGAGTGTTTCTCCTGAAAATATGGAAAATATAAGGAGCGGAACATATTTTAATGTAAAGCTTCCAAGTCAAGACTATATAACAATTCCGCATTTTAACGGAGAACTTAAAGATAGTCAGGGAGATATAATTGGTACATACGATGTAGTTAATAATGAAATAATAGTCACGTTTAGTGATGCAGTAAACGAGAAAAGTGAAATAGTAAATGGATTTTTTAATTTCTCAGGAATTGTTTCAAAAGGAGGAGATAATATATACATAGGTGAGAAAGATAGTGAAGAAATAGTTATAAATATAGAAGAAAAGGAAACTCCTCCAGGACCTGTAGATCCAGAAAAGGGTCCAAGTGAAGAAAAGATGAAAGACGAAGAATTACCTTTTAAAAAAGTTGGTAAGCAAGAAGGAAACAATAATATGTTAAGTTGGAATATGACTGTAAACTATAGGGAATTATATAATTTAGTTTCAAATAATCCAGTAGTAGATGTCACTCCTAAGTCGAATGTTTTATTAGAAGATATATTACCAGAGGGAGTAAATGTGAATTATCCTGTAAGTGGTAGTGAATTTCCTACATATAGCTTATTAGTTCCTGTATTTGCACCAACTCCAGAAGGTGAAATGAGTGGATATGCAGCTACATATTTGCAAAAAAAAATGGAAATAAAAACTCCTAGTGAAGGTCAAAGTTACGAAGATTTCAAAGAAATTATTAGAAAATCGCAAGTACCTACTATGGGAATTTTTGAAAATAAAGTTTTGATTGGTTTTGGAAATTTGCCAGGAAATGGTGATACATATTATGGTCTGGCGGGGAGTAAAGCAGAGTTTGAAAATACTATTGATCATAAAGTAGAAATAGGACATATTACAAAAGATCAGGCAGATCGCATGAAAGAAGTATACGGTCCAAATGGTCCAACTGGAGGTAAAGTATTAGGATACAGTGCCACTGTTTACACTGTAGTCACAGGAGATAGTGGTACTTATAGAAATGATGCAACTCTTGAATGGGATAATAATTCAGAAGAAAATGCTGGGATTGATATTAAATTTGTTAAACATGAAGCAGGAGTAGACACAAACACAAGAATAGATGTACAAGCTTTAAAAGTTTGGAATGATTCTGATAACAAATACGAAAAACGACCAACTGGAATAAATATTCAGTTGTTTGCTGATGGAGAAAAAGAAGGCGAAGTAATCAATTTAAATGAAAGTAATAACTGGCAATATAAGTGGGAAAACTTATATAAATATAGGCAAGATGGATCAAAAGAAATTATAAAATACGAAGTGAAAGAGGTTGATGTTCCACTAGGATATAATCAATAAATAACATCTTCTACTGAAGAAAAAAGTATTAATTTTACAATAACAAATACGTATATAGAGCCAGTAACAGTAAACTTAGAAGGAACGAAGTCATTAGAAGGAAGAACACTAGAAAATGGAGAATTTGAATTCATTCTAAAGGATAAAGATGGAAACGAGATCCAAAGAGTTAAAAATGATGCAACAGGAAAGTTCTCATTTGGAAACATCTCAATATCAGAAGCTGGAGTATCAAATTATACAATATCAGAAGTGACAGGAAACCAAGCAGGAATAACATATGATAAGTCAATCTACAATGTAGAGGTGACAACAACATTAGATAATGCTACAAACAAGCTAGTAACAGATGTAAAATACTTCGATGCAGCAGGAAATGATATAACGAAAGTAGAGTTTAACAATAAGTATACAAAGCCAGAAGGCGTAACAGTAAACTTAGAAGGAACGAAGTCATTAGAAGGAAGAACACTTGAAAATGAAGAATTTGAATTCGTTCTAAAGGGTAAAAACGGAAACGAGATCCAAAGAGTTAAAAATGATGCAACAGGAAAGTTCTCATTTGGAAATATCTCAATATTAGAAGCTGGAGTATCAAATTATACAATATCAGAAGTGACAGGAAACCAAGCAGGAATAACATATGATAAATCAATCTACAATGTAGAGGTGACAACAACATTAGATAATGCTACAAACAAGTTAGTTACACATGTAAAATACTTCGATGCAGCAGGAAATGATATAACGAAAGTACAATTTAACAACAAGTACATAGCTCCAAAAACAACAGAAATAAAAATAGGAGTTGAAAAAGAGTTAAAGAGTAGGGCACAAAAGGCACGTGAATTCAGATTTTTATTAGAGGGAGAAACTGATAATACAGGTAAAATTAGAGAGTTAGCTACTAATAATATATCTGGAGATGCTTTATTTAAAGATATTGAATTGAAAGATGTAGGAAAATATATTTACAAAATAACAGAGGTAAAAGGAAAAGACAGTAAAATCAAATACGATAAGTCTGAATACAAATTAATAGTAGATGTGACTCTGAACTCTACAACAAATGAGCTAGAAGCCAAAGCAACATTAGAAAAAATAGTAGAAGGTGGACTAAAAAAAACAACAGATGTATCTGACCTTCAAAATATTAAAGTTAAGTTTATCAATTATTATGGAAATGCTATAATTGATGCTGATAAAAATAAATAATAGCATTAAGCTAATATAAATTAATAATATTTTATAAGTATTATTATAAAATCATAAGTTTACACTTTATAGCAAAGTCGGTATGGATATTTATCTATATCGACTTTATTTTTATAAAAATATTACAAAAGGCTACACTATAACACCATAGTTTATTATTATAGTATTATAGTGATATGGAGGTGAGTAGATGAATGCATTTAAGACAAAAGAGGTTGCAGATATTATAGGTGTACATCCAAATACAGTAAGATTGTATGAAAAACTAGAATTAATACCAATTGCAAATAGGCAAGCTAATGGATATAGAGTATTTACTGATTTTCATATTGAACAGTTTAAATTGGCTCGTATGGCTTTTGAGATAGAGATTATTCAAAATGGATTAAGAAAGAAAATTATAAATATAGTTAAACTATCAGCGAGTAAAAATTTTGATAAAGCTATTGAACTTACAAACGAATATATAGATCAGATTAATATAGAATTAAAAAATGCAAAAGAAGCGGTTAGTATAGTTGAAAGTATATTAAGCAAGAAAAAACAAGAAAAATTAGAGCCTGAAGACAAAGTTGCTTTAGGAAGAAAACAAGTTTCTAATTACTTAAATATTTCAATGGATTCTCTGAGAAACTGGGAAATGAATGGTCTTTTGTCTATTAAGCGAAAGGAAAATGGATATAGAGTGTACACAAGAAAAGATATAGAAAAACTAAAGATAATTAGTTCACTTAGGTGTGCAAATTATTCTTTGGAGTCTATTTTAAGGTTATTGAATAAAATATCAGTTAATCCTGGTACTGATATTGAAATAACTTTGAATATACCTAAAGAAGATGAGGATATTATCACTGTATGTGATAGATTGATGATTTCTCTAAATACAGCAAAGAAAAATGCAAAAAAAAAATGCTTAAAAAACTAGAAGAAATGAAGATGAAATTTTAAACCCTACATTTTACCACCAGTCTTTTTATTGGTGGTATTATTTTAAAATAAAGGAGGGGATTGCAGATGAAAAATGTTATAAAAGTTGAAAACTTATCAAAATCATACGGAAAGCAGAAAGTATTAGATAATGTGAGTTTAAAAGTTAGTGAAGGTGAAAATTTTGGATTATTAGGAGACAATGGTGCAGGTAAGACTACTACAATAGAGTGTATTATAGGTACGGAATTATTTGATAATGGAGAAATATCTGTATTGGGTATGGATCCAAAGATTAGTCGTAAGGAGCTGTTTGAAGATGTGGGTGTACAATTTCAAGAGAGTAGCTACCAAGATAAAATAAAAGTTGAGGAATTATGTGAAATTACGATATCCCTTTATAAAAACACTTTAGACTACAAAGAACTACTCAAAAAATTTGGTATAGACAATAGGATAAATAACTATGTAAATGAGTTGTCAGGAGGTCAAAAGCAACGATTGTTTATCGTATTAGCACTGATACCAAATCCTAAAGTGGTGTTTTTAGATGAATTGACAACAGGTCTAGATGCTAGAGCAAGAAGAGAAATATGGAAGATATTTTTGGAATTTAAAAAGGATGGTATGGCAATTCTTTTGACATCACATTTTATGGATGAAGTTGATAAGCTGTGTGATGTTATATGTATTTTAAAAGACGGGAAAATAGTATTTTATGGATCAGTATACGAAGCTATAAAATCAAGTCCTTATAATAATTTAGAGGAAACATATCTATGATATACAGGAGAGGAGAATTAAGATGAGAACTTTTAAATCTATGTTAAAGACAGAGTTAAGATTATCTATTAGAGGAATGGATATGCTTATTTTTGCGATATGTATGCCTCTTGTTGTTTTGGTAATACTAGGAATTATATATGGTGACAAACCAGCATTTGATGGAGCTAAGTATTCTTTTTTTGAGCAGTCATTTGCTGCAGTTTCTACAATTGCTATTTGTGCAGGTGGGGTGATGGGACTGCCTCTAGTAGTATCGGATTACAGAGAGAAAAAAATATTAAAAAGATTTAAAGTAACTCCTATAAGCCCATTAATGATTCTATTTGTACAGATAACTATATATGCTTTGTATTCAGTTGTATCACTTATATTACTGTATTTAACAGCAAATGTTTTCTTTGGATATCAGATACAAGGATCTATTGTAGGATTTATTTTATCATTTATATTTTTGATGGTTACTTTATTTAGCATTGGAATGATGGTGGGTGGAGTTGCACCTAATAATAAGGTTGCTGGAGTTTTAGCTAGTATATTATATTTTCCAATGATTATATTTTCAGGAGCTACTCTTCCATATGAAGTAATGCCAAAAGTATTACAGAAAATGTCTGATATAATGCCGCTAACTCAAGGTATAAAATTGCTAAAAGCAACTTCATTAGGAATGGATATAGGAAATAATTTTATGGAAATTACAATTATGTGCGTAATCTCACTAACTTGTAGTATAATTTCTATTAAATATTTTAAATGGGAATAAAAGTATAATGATAAAAAAGATGTAACTGTGATTAGTTACATCTTTTTAGATACTAATAAAAATCTGCGAAATCTTTATATTGATACATTTTAACTGATTTGAAATATGAAATAACGAAAGCAGGTATGCAAGATAATGTCAATAAAGTACTAGCTATAGTAAGAATATAGTCATTTTCTACAAGAACTAATTTGGGATCAAAAAGTGAAATAACTAGTATAATTAAGTATGCAGCTACAAATAATAAAAAGAAACACAATAGTATCGAAAGCGTTAATACCCATTCTTTTTTTCGTGTACCATGCTTTATTGTCAGAGGGTAAGCAAATGAAAAGAAGTACAAAGATAAAAATAGACCATTGAAAATTTCACCTGAATAGCTAAGTATTTCTATATTGCCTATAGTTAGATAAGCAATTATTACAGTTACTAATGACATAGAAGTGGCAATTAGTAGAGTAATTAAAAATATCATATATTTAGACAAAACTATAGAACTTCTCTTCGCTGGAAGAGTGACTTCATATTTATTCCAGTCTCTACTTTCCTCATCTATAATTAAATTAGAACTAGTGTAAACAAATAACAAAAACTGTAGAAGTATTGCAATATCTATAAATGATTTTTCACCAAAGAACATTACAAATAGAATAAGTAATATTGAAGAGTATAGTGCGCTCTTTATATTGGGTAGTATAGAATACCAATTATTTAAAACTAAACCTTTCACAATTATCCCTCCCTATTAACAAGTAATAATAAGACTTCATCAATGGAGATGCTGTCAGTAACTATATCTTTATATTTTTTCTTAAAAGATGATTTATCTTTTACTAGTACATCTGTTTGATATCCTCGTTTTCTGTGAGATATGATATCTTCCTTGTATACGTTTTTGAATTGTTCAGTTTTACATCTTGCTATACCGTATTCGTAAAGTAGAGTATCTTTTTTTTCTGTTAGTATTATTTTTCCGTTTTTTATAAAAGTGATATAATCGGCAATTTTTTCTAAATCACTTGTTATATGAGAAGATATAAGAATTGAGTTAGATTCATCTTCTACAAAATCTAAAAATAAATCTAAAATTTGTTCTCTTACAACTGGGTCTAATCCAGAAGTAGCTTCATCCAACACTAGTAGCTGCGAACCATGTGACATAGCTACCGCAATAGATAACTTCATAGTCGTTCCCTTAGAAAATTCTTTTATTTTTTTGTTTTCAGGAATATTTAATTTTTTAACCAACATATCAAATTGATTTTGATCCCATTGTTTATATATATTAGACATTATACGAGATAACTTCTTTGTAGTTATATCTGGTGAAAAAATAGATTTGTCCAATACAACTCCTAATTTTTCACGAATATCAATATCCTGGTCATCCATTTCTTTTCCTAGTATTTTTATAGAGCCACCATCTATTCTAAGTAAGTTTAATATAGAGTGTATTGTAGTAGTTTTACCAGCTCCGTTTTCTCCGACGAATCCAACAATGCTACCTTTTGGAACATTGAAAGAAACATCTTTCAATTTAAAGTCCGAACCTGCATAAGATGCAGTGAGATTGTTAACTTCTAAATTGTATTCCATTTTTATTCCTCCTCATAAAAAATAGTAAGAAGTTCTACTAGTTTTTCAAATTTTATACCGCTTGTTTTGGCTGTCTCAGTAGCAAGAGATAAATATTCCTCTATTTTTTTTAGCTGTTCTTCTTGAATAAAATCTTTGTTTTGAGCTGAGATGAAACTTCCTCTCCCTACTGTTGTTTCAATAAGACCATCGCGTTGTAGTTCTTCGTAAGCCCGTTGCACAGTAATAACACTTACATGAATTGTCTTTGCTAGTGAACGCATAGACGGAATAGGATCGCCTGTCTTTAATTCACCGTTCATTATCATTGTTTTTATCTGTGAACTAATTTGTTCATAAATAGGCTTACTTGTATTAGAGCTAATAATAATTTCCACAAGTATACCTCCTAACCATACCGTACTATAATGTACTTATTGATTAAGTACATTATAGTACGGTATATATATATTGTCAATAAATTAATGGGATTTTTGATAAATAACTTATTTTTTTATCAAAAAAAGCCTAATGAGCAAAGAAATTACTGCATTAGGCCTTTAGTTAAAAATAGTTTATATTAAATTATAATTTAAATATAAAATTACGTAAAAAATTATATATTTAATATATTTCTGATGTATAGTTAAAATAATTTTTAAAGTTTTTGCTAGAACCAAAATGCAAGAAATGAACTGAATATATTTGACAGTCCAGAAAATAATTTTGGAACAGCTCCAATTAAGAACACAAGTATTCCTATAGCTAGAAAAATAGTTAGAAGAGTCATTAATTCAAATAACCCAAAATAAAATGCTGCAATTGAGGCTACAATCAACACGATATTTATTGTTCCTATTATAAATTTACAAAAAGTAGAAAGTATAGAAGCTATTATATAGGCAACGAAACTTATAATTAAAGCTGGTAAAGCGAGTATTTTAAAGGGAAGTAGCGTTATATTTGCAATAAATCTCATAATAATATTCTCCTTTTTTAGTATTAGTAGAGGATACTACAATGAGAATAAAAAAACAAGAGTTATGTGAATTTATTTCAAAAAAATATTTCATATGTTAGAATCAAATTAGGAATAATAAAAGGAGGTACAAAAATTGGATAGAAAAGATACATTTAATTCTCATATTAGGAAATATGCTTATATGAACGATTTTGATATATATAAAGAACTTGAAACCTCATCTGAAGGTTTGACAGTAGATAAAATAGAATACATGAGAGATAAATATGGTGATAATCACATCATTGAGAAGAAAAATGAAACTATTTTAAGAATAATAAAATTTTCTTTTATAACCCCATTTTCTATTTTGCTAATGATACTGGCAGCAGTATCCTTAGTAACAGATGTGGTTTTAGCTTCTAATTTTAGTCGAAATATTTCATCTCCTCTTATATTGTTATTTATAATTTTTGTTAGTGGAATTATTAGGCTTATTCAGTCAATACGAACTAAGAGGGTAATCGATAAATTAGTGAACTTTGTAAATACTAAGGTGACTGTAAAAAGAGACGGGATATTGCTTGATATAGATTCTAATGACTTGGTGGTCGGTGATGTTATATTGGTTTCTCCAGGGAAAAAGATACCAGCGGATATTAGACTTGTAAAAAGCAATAATTTATATATTTCTCAGGCTGCGATTACAGGTGAAAGCACCATTTTAAAAAAGAATAGCGATACTTATGAAATAGAGGATAAAAGATCAATTGTGCAGTATAAAAATATGGCATTTATGGGGTCATCTGTAATTAGTGGAAATGGAGAAGGGGTAGTGATTTCCACTGGTAAAAATAATATATACGGTGATTTATCTATATTAGAAAATAAATCTGATACTACATTTCAAAAAGGATCAAATTCAATTACATGGGTTTTGATAAAATTTATTGCCGTATTGATTGTAGCAGTTTTAGTAATATCTAAACTCAGTGGTGTAGATACAATTGAGTCATTTATATTTGCATTATCTGTTGCGGTTGGTCTAACTCCCGAGATGCTACCACTTATTATGTCGATATGCATGGCAAAGGGAAGTTTGCATTTAACAAAAAATAAAAAAATTATAGTTAAAAACATGAATATTATGCAGAGTCTAGGAAGTATGAATGTGCTTTGCATGGATAAGACAGGGACTCTTACAAATGAAAATTTTATTCTAGAATACTACATGGATATAATTGGTAATGAGAGTGAAGAGATCTTGGATATGGCGTATCTAAACAGTTATAATCATTCTGGTTTTCAAAATCCTGTAGACAACGCAATTTTGAGGTATAAAAATATTCCTGGAAAAGAGCAACATTACAATGAGCTAGTAAGAGAATATAAAAAATTTGATGAAATACCATTTGATCACAGTAGAAAAATTGTAAGTGAGCTTCTTCAAGATTCAGAAGGAAGCACTATAATGATTGTGAAAGGTGATTTAAAGAAAGTATTTGATCTTTGTAAATATGTAGAATATGGCGGTAAAAAAATAGAAATCGAAAGCAATGATGATATTAGTGTGTCAGAAATAGTGGATGACATGCTTGAAGATGGAATGAAGGTAATAGCTGTTGCAAAGAAAAATATGGGAGAAGATACATCGATAGACGTTTCAGATGAAAAGGAATTAACGTTAATAGGATATTTAGGATTCTTTGATGCACCTAAAAATACAGCATTGGAATCTATAAAAACTCTGACCGACTTTAATATAAGACCCAAGGTCTTGACAGGAGATCACAAAAAAATAGCAGTATCTGTGTGTAAAAGAGTTGGTATAGATACGGAAAATATACTTACTAGTGATGAAATTAATTTAATGAATGATAATGAGTTAGAAGAAGTTTTAGATAAGACGGATGTATTTGTTGAATTGACTCCAAACCAAAAAGTAAGAATAATATCGTTACTTAAAAAAAATGGAAATACAGTTGGATATTTAGGGGATGGAATGAACGATGTTTCTTCAATATATGAGGCAGATGTTGGAATATCAGTAAATACGGCTATGGATATAGTGAAAGATGTCGCAGATGTTGTATTTCTAACAAAGGATTTAAATACATTAGGAAGTGCAATTGTGGAAGCTAGAAAAACTTTGATTAATATGAATAAGTATATCAAAATAACAGCTAGTTCAAATTTTGGTAACATACTGTCGCTTGTATGTGCAAGTGCAGTTCTTCCATTTTTCCCAATGACGGCTATTCAAATTTTGTTGCTAAATATATTATATGATTTTATTTGTTTGGTAATACCATGGGACAATGTAGATGCAGAAGATATATACTATCCTCAGAAATGGTCAGGAAAAACTCTAGGAAGGTTTATGATATCCTTTGGAGCAATAAGTTCTATATTTGATATCATTACATTTGTATTCCTTTATTTTGTTATATGTCCAATTTTTAGTGGAGGAGTATTATTCTCTGAAATAGCAGATCCTTCTATACAACAACAGTATACATCAGTATTTCAAACTGGGTGGTTTTTAGCGTGTATGTGGACTCAAGTAATGATTATACACATGTTAAGAACTAAAAAGACTTCTTACATAAAGAGTAGAGCTTCAAATATTGTGCTTAGTATTACATTGCTAGGAGTTATAATTTATACGGGGCTTACTTTTACGAATATAGCAAGTCTACTAAATATGACAAGTATGCCTTTAGAATATTTTGGTTTTCTTTTTATAATAGTTGTTTCATATATGATATTAATTTCATTGGTGAAAAAATACTATATTAAAAAATATAATACATTAACTTAGGGAGGTAAAGACATTGAAAAAAAATATAAAATACATATCAATGAGCCAAAATTTCTCTAAGTGGATTTCAAAAATAATAAAGAATGAAAGTGATCGACCAGAGGGAAACGAAGAATTACTATTAGGTTTAGAGGAACTTGCAAATGGAGAAGTATCGACTTTAATGGTAGAAATGCAAAGAGATCAAGATACATATAGGGAAAGTTTAGATGATGGAATATATGTTGGTGATTTATCTATACATCAAAGAAGTAGAAAAGTTATGCTTAAAGATGAACAGGTAAATCTCACACCAAAGGAATTTGACATATTATATTTTTTAGCAGAAAATAGAGGAGAAGTTTTTACAAAAGAGCAAATATACAAGGCAGTTTGGGAAGATGACTTTTTGTTATCAGATAGCAATATAATGGCTTTTATACGTAAAATAAGGAAAAAAATTGAACCAAATCCAGATTCACCAAAGTATTTGCTTACCATTTGGGGAGTTGGATATAAGTTTACAGATAAGGACAGCATAGATTAAATATTCAGTGCAAGAATAATGCATATTGTAAAAATAATGTGTAGCGTAGAAATAATGCGCAGTGCAATAATCAGGAGCAGTGTAAGAACGGTATGCAGTGCAAGAATAATCTGATTCATAAGAATAGTATATAGTTCAATAATGATTATGCAGTAAAAGAATATTTTTTATAATAACTAAGAGGCGGATATATTTATATTCGTCTTTTTTATGTATTAAAATCTGTGATGATATAATTTGGCAATAAAATCTTGCAAAATCGCAAGAAAATAGCAAGGTTTTAACCATATGAAAAAAACTAGCAATGTATTAATATGTAAGTATAATCGAAAAGAGAGGTGAACACTATCGAAATAAATTTTAGGAGGTAAACACAATGACAATGAGAAAAAGAAACAATAATTTTAATAGAAATTTAGAGATATCTAAACGTAGAGCAAAAGTAAAAAAGAGAATTAAATTTGCAGCTAATTCACCGATAGAAGAAATACTAAATAAGTTTAACACAGATTTATTAGGACTTGATGAAAAAAGAGTGGAAGAAAGTAAAGAACATTATGGTATTAATAAGGTGACTAAAGAAAAGCAAAAGTCTCTTTTCAAAAAAATAGTAGATGCATTTGTTAATCCATTTACTATAATTTTATTTTGCTTGGCGTTAGTGTCTTCAATAACGGATATAATAATTCCTTTGATGGAAAATAATAAAAATGATTTTAACCCTATTACTGTGATTATAGTATTAACAATGGTTACTATATCGGGTGTTTTAAGATTTGTGCAAGAAATGCGATCTGGTGATGCAACAGAAAAGCTATTATCAATGATTACCACAACCTGTACTGTTACAAGAGAGAATAAATCTAGAGAGGAAATAGAATTAGATGAAGTAGTCGTAGGAGATATAATTCATCTATCAGCAGGTGACATGTTGCCGGCAGATGCTAGGTTGATTGAAACAAATGATTTATTTATCAGTCAGGCATCTCTTACAGGTGAAAGTGATGCAATTGAAAAAAGTAGTAGAATAGATATAGAAGAAAAAGATGCAATCACAGATTATTCTAACATAGTTTTTATGGGAAGCAACGTAATAAGTGGTAGTGCTACTGCTGTAATAATTTCTGTAGGCGATGACACTATATTTGGATCAATGGCGCTATCTGTTGCAGGGGAACCAGTAGAAACTAGTTTTACAAAAGGTGTAAATTCTGTATCTTGGATATTAATTAGATTTATGCTGGTGATGGTTCCAATAGTATTTTTTATAAACGGAATTACGAAAGGTGATTGGGTGCAGGCCTTTTTATTTGGTATATCAATTGCAGTAGGACTTACACCAGAGATGTTACCTATGATAGTAACAACATCTCTAGCAAAAGGTGCTGTATCGATGTCAAAAAAGAAGACTATCGTTAAAAACATAAACTCCATTCAAAATTTTGGTGCTATTGACGTTCTTTGTACAGATAAAACAGGAACACTTACCCAAGATAAAGTAATACTACAATATAATCTTGATGTAATGGGCGAAGAAGACACAAGGGTATTACGTCACGCTTACTTAAATAGCTATTTTCAAACTGGATATAAAAATCTCATGGATTTAGCAATTATAAGAAAGACTGAAGAGGAAGAACTAGAAAATCCAAATTTTGTTGATCTTTCAGATAATTATATAAAAGTTGACGAAGTTCCTTTTGATTTTACAAGGAGAAGACTATCTGTTGTTGTAAGGGATAAAAAAGGAAAAACTCAGATGGTTACTAAAGGTGCTGTTGAAGAAATGCTATCGATTTGTTCATATGTAGAATATGATGGAGAAGTAGCGATTTTAACTGATGAAATAAAAGAAATAATAATAAAAACAGCAGATGATTTAAATGAAGATGGAATGAGAGTAATTGCTGTAGCTCAAAAAAGCAATCCATCTCCAGTAGGATCTTTTGGAGTAGAGGATGAAAAAGAAATGGTGCTTATGGGATATTTAGCATTTTTAGATCCACCAAAAGAATCAGCTGAAAAAGCTATAAGAGCTTTAAAAGAACATGGAGTAGATACTAAAATACTTACAGGTGACAATGAAAAAGTAGCAAAGTTTATATGTAAGCAAGTTGGAATATCAGTAAAATCAATTTTGCTAGGATCTGAGATAGACTTGATGGGAGATAGAGAACTCTCTGAAGCTGCTGAAAAAACAGAAGTATTTGCTAAAATATCGCCTGATCAAAAAGCAAGAATAGTATCTGTATTAAGAGATTCAGGTCATGCTACAGGATTTATGGGAGATGGAATAAATGATTATGCAGCTATGAAAGTATCAGATATAGCTATTTCAGTTGATACAGCAGTGGACGTAGCAAAAGAGTCAGCAGATATTATCTTGTTGGAAAAAGATCTGATGGTTCTAGAAGAGGGAATAGTAGAGGGTAGAAAGACTTATGCAAATATGATTAAGTATATAAAGATGACTGCTTCTTCTAATTTTGGAAATATGTTTTCTGTTCTAATAGCATCAGCACTACTTCCATTTCTTCCAATGATGAGTATGCAAATAATATTATTGAATTTAATTTACGATATAACTTGTACAGTAATACCTTGGGATAATGTGGATAAAGAATTTTTATCAAAACCAAGAAAGTGGGATTCTTCATCAATAGGAAGTTTTATGATTTGGCTAGGTCCAGTTAGCTCAATATTTGATTGGATTACATTTGCATTCTTATACTTTATATTGTGCCCAATGTTTGTGTCTAAGGGGATTTTATTTAGTGATTTAGCAGCACATTTTTCAGGAGTAGAGTTGCTGGTTATGCAAGCTAAATATATAGCATTATTTCAGACAGGATGGTTTGTAGAATCAATGTGGAGTCAAACTCTGATAATTCATATGATACGTACACCAAAGATTCCCTTTATTCAAAGTCGTGCATCATTTTCAGTTACATTAGTGACATTTGCTGGAATAATAGCACTTACAATAATACCTTTCATACCATTAGGTAGTGTATTTGGATTTGTATCTTTACCTGTTGAGTACTTTATATATTTATTGCCATGTATTGGTGTATATATGCTGCTTACAACATATGTAAAAAAACTGTATATAAAACGTCATGGGGAATTGCTATAAGCGATATAGATGAAGAGCTTAGGTATAAAAATAAAAAAATAATATTACTATAAAAATAAAAAAAGCAATAAAAGCTCTAATACTATTTAATAGCATTAGGGGAGTATAGAATTATTTCTGTAAATTAGCCTTCTATGGCTTACATTGCCGATAGGCAAATTGAATATATATAATAAATAAAGATTGGAGGCGGGCTATAATTTTAGCTCGCTTTTCCTTATATTATTACTTAAATTTGAGCGTGTCAATTAAAACTGAGAATTTTCAGTTTTTTAAATTAATATTCTAGACGATCTTCAAACATAATTGAAAGTTCACCAAAAATTGAAACCTAATTTCTAACAGGATGTTGCCATTTTTTGCTTATTTTTTCAATAGAAAGAAAAAGTGCATTTTCTAAAGATATTTTCGTAGGAAATACACTCCTGTTTCTATTTAGTGTTTAAATTGTGCATTTAAGCTTTCAATAGCATTAGTAGTATAAATAACCTTTCTTGTAGTAGGTGAAAATTTAAAAATCGGAATAATACAGTCCCAATTGGAATACCATGATTTCAGTGCATTGGGATATTTTTCTAACCATTTTTCATCTACAGCATTTAAGTTTTTCATTGCTTGTTCTTCAGAGTTAGACAGATAAATACTTTTTAAATCTTGAGCAAATTCTTTTTTTTCTTTGTATGATACGTACTTAAGAGTATTTCTAACCTGATGAACTATACAACGTTGATATTCAGCCTTAGGAAAAGCTACATTAATCGACTCTTTTATCCCAGTCAAGCCATCTGCGCAAAGGATAATTATATCTTTTAAACCTCTATTTTTAAGTTCATTAAAAATAGAAAGCCAGTATTTAGAAGACTCAGAGTCTCCGACATACAAGCCTAAAACTTCTTTTAGACCATCTTTATTTAATCCTAATACAATATATGCAGCACGTTTTTTAACGACACCAGAATCTTTAACAGAAAAGTGAACTGCATCAATATATACCACTGGATAAACTGATTCTAAAGGTCTATTTTTCCATTCTTCAATTCTAGGAATCACCTTATCGGTGATATCAGAAATCATTGATTCAGAAAGTTCAAACCCATAAATATCTTCAATTTCCTCAATAATAGTTTTATTAGTCATTCCAGAAGCATACATATTTATTATTTTCTGTTCTATTTCAGAAATATCCTTCTGTCTTTTTTTGATAATTTGAGGCTCAAATTCACAGTCTCTATCTTGAGGTACTTCGATATCGAATTCTCCCATAGAGCTTCGAACTTTCTTTGTTTTGTAACCATTTCTATTGTTTTCTGAACTATTTCTATCATATTTTTCATACCCTAAATGATCATTCATTTCAGCTTCTAACATATCTTGAAGAGTTTCCCTAACAAGTCCTTTAGTGCTTCTTGAATATTTTTAGCATTTTTGATATCATAGGTATTTATTAGATCTCCTATGATATTTTTCTTTCTTGGATCCATTGGTTCTCGTTTTTTTCTTCCCATAATAAAAGTCCTCCCATAGTAATTTCATTTTACCATAGAAGGACTTATTAATTTACAGACTTTTTTGCATACACTCGAAGGTTTCTTAGATAAATCAGTCAATCACTGGTAATCTAAATACTTTAATAATATTTTCGAACAGGATCACCGTAAGATGAAATCTAAGCTATCCTATAGTAACAGCTTTCAGTCACTTACACTGCAACTTCTACCATTTAAAGTTCTTGAAGTCGTACCTTCTTTATTTCTATGGACAGAAATTGAGAAATTATTTAAAACAGCTTGTTAAAATAGAGAAAATTAGTGAAGTTTTCCTTTTTAAAAAATTTTGCAACATAACTATTATTTATTTATTGTACAGTCAAACTCAGAAACATGTGATTTTTCATTTTCATCGAATAGCATAAAACTCACTTTTATTTTGTTACTTTTATTTTTAAGAGCATATATATCAATATGCTTTTCTTTATTTGGAGTATTTGAATTTTTTTTGTAATTCTCTTTTAATGTATTTATATTATAGTTACTTCCACTTATATTTTTTTCATCGATTACATTTGTGAGTTCTGGTTGTAATTCATAATTTTCTTCACCATTTATACTTTCATAAGAATATGTTATTTTTATGAATTCATCAAATTGAGATCCTTTATATTTTTCTAAATCAACTTTATTTTTATTGAATAATTCAACTGAATCAACACGGACTTTCCATTCCCCTACATTCCAAGTATCACCCACTTTTAATTTTGATAAACTATAAATTTTATCTTTTTTGGAACTTTTATAAATTGTTTTATCCATAAACTCTAAGGTCTGATTTGACCCAGTAAAACTGCATCCTACTAATAATAAGGATGATAAAAATATAGAAATAAAGAAAACAAAAAACTTTTTGAACATATAAAAACTCTCCCTCTAAATATAATTTATATTATTGACAATGTTAATTTTATAAGGATAGACAAATAAATAACTATCAATATAATTTATATTTATTCTATCATAAAATATTTTTTTTTTCAATAAAAAACAAATATTTTGGTTGTAATATTAAGTATTTTATGATAAACTTAAAAAAGTTTTTAGATTATGAATTACATACTATTAAACTATATAGTGTTTTAGCTTAAGAATATTAAGACACTTAGGTTTATATGTTACTTAAGTCAAATTTAGTAGAGAACTTTTTATATGGAAGTTAGTACAGTTGTGTGAAAATTTTGCGTTCGGTAAAAAAATGCCAAAAATAAGATTGCCATTCCATTTTTTTATGTGAGATGAGCTTTTTATAAAAGTTTAGCAATAATTATTGCAATTAATTAATAAAATATTTATCAAGGGAGTTTTGAATAATGAAGCTATCACGTTTTAATATAGAGTATAAGGTTGATGAGGGACTTATAATATATAATAGTCTTAGCTCAGGAATACTTTTGCTAGAAGAAAAAGATATACTTGAATATAATAAATTAAAAGAAAATAAATGTTATAGTAAAGAATTGAAAAAAGAACTATTAAAAGGAAATATGTTAGTTGATAATGACATTAATGAACATGAATATATAAAATTCATAAGTACATCTAACAGATATAATGACCGCGGTCTGGGTCTAACAATAGCACCAACTCTTGCATGCAATTTTGTCTGTCACTACTGTTATGAAAAGGGTGTTGAATTTAAAACTATGAATAAAGACACAATAGAATCACTAGTTGATTTTATAGATAGAAAACTTGTTAAAGGAGAATATTTGTCAATAACATGGTATGGAGGAGAACCTTTGCTAGCTATTGATGCTATTGAGGATATATCAAGTAAAATTTTTGAAAATAAAAAAGTCGATTTGGATATGTATTCAGCGGATATGGTAACAAATGGTTATTTATTAACAGAAGAAGTGGCTAGAAAACTAAAATCATTAAAGATAATTTCACTTCAAATAACTTTAGATGGACCAAGAAAGATTCATGACTCTAGAAGAAAACTTTCATCTGGAGCAGGATCTTATGACGTAATTTTAAAGAATATAAAAAAATGCTGTGAATTTCTGAATATCACTATACGTGTAAATATTGATAAGACTAATCAATTTGGTATTGAAGAATTAGTAGAAGATTTAAAAAAGGAAGGTATATATGATAAAGTTAGTGTTTACGTTGCAAAAGTGGATGATTTTGAGAATCCAGATAATATAAATCTATTAAATCAAAGAGAATTTTCAAATAAATACAATGAATTTGTAGAAAAAAACATTTTGCATAATAATTTGGAAAAATTTAATCCAAATATTTGTGGTGCTGTTACAGCTAATGCATACATAGTAGATCCGAGTGGAGATTTATACAAATGTTGGGATGAAATAGGAAGAAATGAAGGTAAGATAGGCAATCTGAAAGAAGATCTTAATTTTAATAAATGCTTTTCATATTACAATAATTATGATCCTCTTTCATCTAAAAAATGCTTAGAGTGTGAAATTTTACCAATATGTATGGGAGGATGTCCTTTTCAGAAAAGAATAATGGGAGATTCAGTATGTAAATCAAATAAATATAGTATTTTAAAGAATATAGAAATTGAATATTTAAAATACAATGAGATTGTTAGAGCTAGTACAACTATTAATATATAAAATTCATGAAGGGAAAGACTAAAATGGAATGGATAAAAAATGTTGAAAATGAAGAAACAGAGGCATCACAAAGATTTTGCTCAGTTCTATCTGGAGCTAAAATAGGAGTGAAACTTGGAACAAAATTAGCTTGTCCAAAATTAAACTGTTTAGTATATTCAAAATGCAAAACGCAAAAAATTTGTGGTATTAGGAGTTAAAAGATAATAATATATTAAAAGGAGGAATTACTATGAAGTGGATTGAAGAAGCAAATAACAATCAAAAACTAGCAAACACAGAAAGCGAAGTTAGTTTTAGAGTACTTTGTTATGTAAAATTTGGTTGTAAAACACAACATAACTGCCTTGTAAGATTTTAATATTAATGAGTACTAGCTCTTAATATATCTATAAGGGACGATCATATATCAATGAGAAGTAAAGTTGAAATGTTTTTTTATGATATACTAATGATAAAAAAATATATTAAAAAATTAAATTTCAAAATAAAAGAAATTATAATTATGACAACATTAATAATGTTAGAATCAATATTATTAATGATAGATCCTATTATCTTAGGTAAAATAATTGATAGTATAACATCTAGAAGTACAGATTTTTATACATATATAATTTATTTATTATTTATATATGTCTTTTCAATTATTTTATATAAAATCAGATCTAATTATTTAATTAAAATTACTGCAAAAGTAGAAAAAAAAATAAAGATAGATATTTTTTCACATATATTGAAAATAAAATATAAAAGTTACCTAAAAATTGACAAAGGCAAATTATTGAATAGCATAGAAAATGACTCAATGGTTATATCAAATTTACTAAGCCAATTAATTGATTTCTTTAGATGTATTATTAGCATTGTTGTGATATTGATTTTAATGTTGCGTATAAGTAAATCACTCAGTATTATATCAATAAGTTTTATTCCCATAGAATTTATATTTTTCTTGATTTCTGGAAACTTATTAAGAAAAAAAATATTTAATTTAAGTATATCAAAAGATAAATATATAAATTTGATAAATGAAACTATAGACGGATTAAAAACACTAAAAATATTTATGGTTTTAAAAGAAAGGTTAAATATCTTTAATAATGAAACTGAATCTATTTATGATCTAGGAATAAATAAATCCAAATTTGAGGTGAATATGGGGATATTGGTGAATATGCTTACATCTATTTCAAGATTTATAATATTGTTCATAGGGGCAATATATTGTATAAAAGGAAGTATATCAGTAGGTTCTTTAGTTGCCTTTACAACTTACGCAGAGAAATTCAAGAGTGAAACTAGTAATTTGACAAATTTAAATTCTTTGATACAAAGTATAGGAGTTTCTATAGAAAGAATAGAAAAAATATACAATGATGTTGAAATATATGATTTTATAAATGATGATAAAGGATTAAAAGATATAAATGAATTAAAGGTAAATGGATTAACTTTTAGTTATGTAGATGGTAATGAAATAATAAATAATTTTTCCTACGAGTTTAAAAAAGGTAATATTTATAAAATAGAAGGTGATAGCGGGAAAGGTAAGTCGACCATTTTCGATATTTTAGCAGGCTTTTACCCTAGTAAATTAATAAAACACGTTGAAATTAATGGTGTTAATCTATACACAAAAGATATAAGTACATATGAAAATTCAGTATTATATATAGACCAGTTTTCATATATGTTCACGGAAACGATATATGAAAATATATCATTATATAGAAATATAGATTTATCTGTAATAAAGAGAATATGTAAAGAATTAAATCTTAATGATTTAATTGAATCCTTACCTGATAAGTATAATACAATTATAAATAAGGATACAAATCTATCAGGTGGTCAAATGCAGAGAATATTAATCGCAAGAGCTCTTGTAGAAAAAAAGCCTATGTATATATTTGATGAAGTTACAAGGTCTTTAGATATAGGTAATAAAGAAAAGTTTTTACGAGTACTAGAAAAATTAGGTGAGGATAGTATAGTAATATATGCATCACATGATGAATATAAACTCCAGAATTATGATATAAAATATATTGAAATTTAAATAACTAGAAGGTTGTGTTGCAAAGTTTAAAATTTTCGAATTTTGAGATATAATTTATATAAAAATGGAGGAAGTATAGAATTTTTTCTGTAAATTAAGCCTTCTATGTCTGATGTTGCCTATAGGCAAATAAATAAATATATATAATAAATAAAGCTAGAGGCGGGCTATTTTTAGCTCGCTTTTATGGCTGTATAATTTTTAGCGTTGATGGTAATAAAAAATCCATAATAGTGAAAGACTAAAATGGATAAAATTACTATCAGCGCTATATTTTTTTAAAAAAGGTTGAAAACATGTTGGATCCAGTTGTATGATTAAATCGCGAAACATAAACTACAAGGAGGATTAAACATGTTTTCAAGTATAAGTATATCAAAACTTTTAGGAATTTGTGACAAAAATTTAAAATTAATTGGAAAAATTTATTCAAAAATAATAAAAGGTGTTGAATATCAAGTTCTAGAAGCTATTATTACCTATATACCAAGCCATTGCCCTCACTGTAAAATAGAGAATAAAAATTACAGCATCGTTAAAAATGGCAATCAAATTGTAAAAATATTATTAAATAGAACTTGCGATAATCCCGTGATGATTCATGCTAAAAAGCAAAGATTCTTTTGTAAAAACTGTAAAAAAACTTTCATGGCAGAAACTAATTTAACTGATAAAGGTTGTTTTATAAGCAACAATGTAAAGAAATCAATTATAGATAATTTATCTGAAATTATACCTATGAAAGTTATAGCAAAGAATCACTATGTTTCTTCAAGTACAGTTGCTAGAGTCCTTAGGTCAACTGAATCTAAAAATAATAAATGTTGGTTGCCTGATGTTCTTGGAATAGATGAATTTAAATCTACTAAAAGTGTAGATGGCTCAATGAGTGTGAATTTAGTAGATTTAAAAACTGGAAAAATTATTGATATTGTCTCCGAAAGGAGAAAAAGATTTTTAGGTGAATACTTTAATTCATATAATAACTCAATAAGAAATAATGTTAAATATATTGTGGCAGATATGTATCCTACATATATTGAATTGGCTAAAATTCTCTTTCCTAAAGCAGAAATAGTGTTAGATAAATTTCATATAGTACAACTATTTACTAGGAATATGAACAAACTCAGAATAAATGAAATGAAAAATTTTAAAACTTATAAACATGAATATAAAATG
Source organism: Peptostreptococcus faecalis (assembly GCF_900240845.1). Taxonomy (GTDB): domain Bacteria; phylum Bacillota; class Clostridia; order Peptostreptococcales; family Peptostreptococcaceae; genus Peptostreptococcus; species Peptostreptococcus faecalis. The sequence goes on along the minus strand of NZ_OERU01000002.1, from coordinate 97,960 downwards.
ATGAAAAGATATTGGAAGATACTATTAGCGAAGGAATGGGAATTAGAAAGTATAGAGTTTTATAAATGCATGGGATATAAAAAATTCACAAATTCAAGAGGTATTAGAGACGATATATTGTCATATTCTAATACTTTAAAAGAAGCATATATATTTTATCAAGAAGTATTAAGCGTAATTGAACGCAAGGATATAGAAGGCTTTAAAAATCTTTTAAATCAAGATATTAATAAAATTCCAAAATGTTTTGGAACTAGTATAGAAAGTCTGAATAAATACAAGAAATATGCTATAAATTCGCTTAAAACAGGCTATACAAATGCTTCTGTAGAAGGAAATAACAACTTAATAAAAGCGTATAAAAGAGTATCCTTCGGATTTAGAAGCTTTAGAAATATGAGAATAAGGATATTGCTAAGAAACAGATTCAAAATACAAAAAAACGGCAAATCTGAATCACTTCATTGTGAAACAGATTTTGCCGCTTAAAAACTTAAGATTTCTTCATCAACGTTATTTGACAAAGAGCCTAGTAGTATAAATAACCTTTCTTGTAGTAGGTGAAAATTTAAAAATCGGAATAATACAGTCCCAATTGGAATACCATGATTTCAGTGCATTGGGATATTTTTCTAACCATTTTTCATCTATAGCATTTAAATTTTGCATTGCCTGCTCTTCGTTATTTGATAAGTAAATACTTTTTAAATCTTGGGCAAATTCCTTTTTTCTTTGTAAGAGACATATTTAAGAGTGTTTCTAACTTGATGAACTATACAACGTTGATATTCAGCTTTTGGGAATGCTACATTAATCGATTCTTTTATCCCAGTTAAACCATCAGCACAAAGAATAATTATATCTTTTAAACCTCTATTTTTAAGTTCATTAAAAATAGAGAGCCAGTATTTAGAAGACTCAGAATCTCCGACATACAAGCCTAAAATTTCTTTTAGACCATCTTTATTTAATCCTAATACAATATATGCAGCACGTTTTTTAACAACACCACTATCTCTTACAGAAAAGTGTACAGCATATATATACAACAGGATAAATCGATTCTAGAGGTCTACTTTTCCACTCTTCAATTCTAGAGATCACCGTATTGGTGATATCTGAAATCATGGATTCTTAGAGTTGAAAGCCATAAATATCTTCAATTGCTTCTATAATTGTCTTATTATTTAATCCTGACGTACATGTTTATTATTTTCTGAACTATTTCTATCATATTTTTCATACCCTAAATGTTCATTCATTTCAGCTTCTAACATATCTTGAAGAGTTTCTCCTAACAAGTCCTTTAGTGCTTCTTGAATATCTTTAGCATTTTTGATTTCATAGGTATTTATTAGCTCTCCTATGATATTTTTCTTTCTTGGTTCCATTGGTTCTCGTTTTTTTCTTCCCATAATTAAAGTCCTCCCATAGTAATTTTATTTTACCATAGAAGGACTTATTAATTTACAGACTTTTTTGCATACACTCAGCATTAGAGCTTTTATTGCTTTTCATTAACAACTATATTAATAAATGTATACTGGTACATGAATTAATGATTGTAATATGTATTTTCTATAATATTATATATATACGCCAACTTCACTGAATATAGATTTAGCCTTAGCTACATCTTCATCGGTAGCATCAGGAACATCTTCAAGAGTATATTCTTTTCCAAGGTCTAGCCATTTTTGTTTACCCATAGTGTGATATGGTAAAAATTCGAATTTTTGAACATTACTAAGAGATTTTATCAATTCTGCTAGTTTTATTAAATTTTCACGATCGTCACTTATTCCAGGAATCAAAACGTGTCTTATCCAAACTGGGATGTCTAATTTATCTAAGTCCTTAGCCAGTTTAATAGCTTTTTCAGAGCTAACACCTGTAAGCCAACGTGATTTTTCTGGATTCATATGTTTAATATCCAATAAAATAAGGTCCATATATTTTAAAACACCCATTATTTTTTGTATGTCAACTATTCCATTTGTATCAAGACAGGTATGGAGATTATTTTCTTTAGCCAGTCTAAAAACATCTTCAATAAATTCGGGTTGTGAAGTAGCTTCACCACCTGAAATTGTAATACCACCACCTGAAGAATCAAAAAAAGTTTTGTACTTAAGGGCATCTTCTATTATTTCTTCTGCTGTAGTTTCTTTTCCTAAATTTGGATCCCAGGTATCTCTATTATGGCAATATCTACATCTTAATGGACAGCCTTGAGTAAAAACTATGTATCTGATACCAGGGCCATCAACTGTACCAAATGTTTCTATTGAGTGTATTCTTCCTTTAACCATTGTCAATAATTCCTCCTATCAGAATAGAAAAATATAAGGAGACTGAAAGACAGTCTCCTATACTTAATTATTATTTACTTATGCCATTTTACCATGGAAAGTTCTGTTAATAACATCCATTTGTTGTTCTCTTGTAAGCTTAATAAAGTTAACTGCATATCCAGATACTCTGATTGTAAGCTGTGGATATTCTTCTGGTCTTTCCATAGCATCTTCTAGAGTTTTTCTGTCAAATACGTTTACGTTTAAGTGCTGAGCCTTCTGCATAAAGTAACCATCCATCATTGAAGATAAGTTACCAATTCTTTCTTCTGCAGTCTTTCCAAGAGCCTTCGGTACAATAGAGAATGTATTAGAAATACCATCCTGTGATTCTTCGTATGGAAGCTTAGCTACTGATGAAAGTGATGCTAAAGCACCGCTTGAATCTCTTCCGTGCATTGGGTTAGCACCTGGAGCAAATGGTTCACCAGCTTTTCTACCATCAGGAGTATTTCCTGTTTTCTTTCCATAAACAACGTTTGAAGTTATAGTAAGTACTGACTGAGTGTGTGTGGCATTTCTATATGTCTTGTGCTTTCTTATCTTTTCCATAAAGCTTCTAACAAGTTCTACTGCAATTGAATCGACTCTGTCATCATTATTTCCGTACATTGGGAATTCACCGTTTATTTCAAAGTCAACTACCACGCCTTCTTCGTTTCTTATTGGCTTAACTTCAGCATATTTTATAGCTGAAAGTGAATCAGCGCAAACTGAAAGACCAGCTATACCACAAGCCATTGTTCTAAATACTTCTTTGTCATGAAGAGCCATTTCTAGTGCTTCATAAGAGTACTTATCATGCATGAAGTGGATAACGTTAAGAGTATTAACATATAATCCTGCTAACCAATCTGTATATTTATCAAATTTCTTAGAAACATCATCAAATTCTAGAACATCTCCTTGAACTGGTTCACCTACAGGTCCAACTTGAACTCCAGATTTTTCGTCTTTACCGCCGTTGATAGCGTAAAGTAGAGTCTTTGCAAGGTTAACTCTAGCTCCGAAGAATTGCATCTGCTTACCAATACGCATTGCTGATACACAACAAGCTATACCGTAGTCATCTCCAGTGAAATCTTGCATTAAGTCATCATTTTCATACTGAACTGAACTAGTATCTATTGAAACCTGAGAACAGAAATCCTTGAAGTGCTTAGGTAACTTAGTTGACCAAAGAACTGTAAGATTTGGTTCAGGTGATGGTCCTAATGTATAAAGAGTATTCAACATTCTAAATGAGTTCTTTGTTACATATGTTCTTCCATCTGAGTTCATTCCACCGATTGATTCAGTCACCCAAGTAGGGTCTCCAGAGAATAGTTCATTATAGTCAGGAGTTCTAAGGAACTTAACTAATCTTAGTTTTATAACGAACTGATCCATTAATTCTTGTGCTTCTTTTTCTGTTATTTTTCCTTCTCTCAAATCTCTTTCAAAATAAACATCAAGGAAAGTAGATGTTCTACCTAGTGACATTGCAGCACCATTTTGATCCTTTATTGCACCTAGGTAAGCAAAGTATAACCACTGAACAGCTTCTTGAGCGTTTGTAGCTGGCTTAGATATATCGAATCCGTAAGATTCTGCCATGTTTTTTAGTTTCTGTAATGCTACAATTTGTTCAGAAATTTCTTCTCTTAATCTGATTACATCTTCAGTCATAGCTTCTTTATCAAGAGATAATTTTTCTTCTTTCTTCTTTTCTATAAGGAAGTCAACACCATAAAGTGCAACTCTTCTGTAATCTCCTATTATTCTTCCTCTTCCATATGCGTCTGGTAGTCCAGTTATGATACCAGATTTTCTAGCAGCCTTCATTTCATCTGTATACGCATCGAAAACACCTTGGTTATGAGTTTTTCTATATTTTGTAAATATTTCTGATATTTCAGGGTTTAGTTTATATCCATAGGCTTCACAAGAATTTTCTACCATTCTTATACCACCATATGGCATAGCAGCTCTCTTAAGAGGTGCATCAGTTTGAAGTCCAAATATTTTTTCATTTTCTTTATCTATGTATCCTGGAGCGTAAGCATCAATTCCAGATATAGTATCAACGTCTACGTCAAGTGTACCACCGTTTTCTCTTTCCAATTTAAATAGGCGAGAAGCTTCTTCCCAAACCTTTTTAGTGCTTTCTGTTGCACCTTCTAGGAAACTAGAGTCACCTTCATAAGGGCTGTAGTTCAAGTTTATAAAGTTTTGAACATCGACGTTTTCCGTCCAATTTCCTTCTTTGAAACCATTCCAAAAATTCATTTTGTACCTCCATAAAATATAAAATTAAATAAATGTATAGTGTAAAATTAAATAACTAACTGATAACTACCTTCATTACCAAAGTCATTATATCATGCATGTATACAATATGCAATAGAGTTTTTTAAAAAGAAAAAAACATAATTTTAACATGATTTTTATTAAGAAAAGAGCATAATTTTAGCAAAAAATTAAGTTGATTTTCAAAAAAAACCGCGTTAAAATATAATAAAAATTTCTATTTAAAAAGATTTGATTTTTAAAACTCCGATACTGAATATTATACCCCAAAACTCGAAAATAAACTAGATGAAAAAAGAAAAAATACGAACAATAAAAATTAAAAAATGAAAAACATATGGAAAAAATGCAAATTAATTCGTTTTTATTGGGTATAATATAGATATATCGTATAAAAAATTACTTTTGGAGGTAAAATTATGAATATTTTATTGTGCTATAAATCATGTACGACTTGTAAGGGTGTAGAAAAAATAATGAAAGAAAAAAACATTCCATATGAATACAGAGAGATAAGTGTAGACAATCCTACAGAAGAAGAGCTGAGAATATGGAAAGAAAAATCTGGTTTGGAAATAAAAAAGTTTTTTAATACAAATGGTAAAATTTATAGAGACATGGGACTTTCAAAAAAGTTGCCAGAGATGAGTGATGATGAAAAATATGAATTGCTATCTTCAGATGGGATGCTTGTAAAAAGACCAATACTTTTGCTAGAGAATGGAGAAGTATATGTAGGTCCAGACGTTAAGAAATTTATAGTGGGTTAGTGAATAAATAAATCAACAATATAAAAAGAAAATAAATTTGTATATTGATATATATATGAGGAAATAAATATACACGAGGAAATAAATTTATCAAATTAAATAAAAAGGTCAGATTAATTAAAATCTGACCTTTTTGCTTATTAAACTCATGTGCATACTATCAAAATACAGTTAAATATTGCAGACTATTTCTTTTTGAAAAATTAAATTTCTGGTGTATTTATACTATCGATTTTCTTTATGAAACTAAAGAAACAGATTGAGGTTACAGTAGCTGCTGTGAAGTCTGCGAAAGGCGCAGCGTGTAGTATCCCATTCATACCCCAAATTTTTGAGAAAATGATTATTGAAGGTATTAATATAATTATTTGTCTTGAAAGAGTAAGTAACATTGCTTTTTTAGGCATACCGATTGACTGGAAGAAGTTTGCCCCAACAATCTGAAATCCGACAACAGGAAGACACATCATCCATGTTTTTAAAGCATGTGTTCCGAATTTCATTAGTTCTGGATCTCTGTTAAACATAGATACTAATACATTAGGTATTGTATTTATGATTATAGCACCTATGATGGCTATTATTGTAGCGGAGATTATAGCTAGTTGTGCTGCTTTTTTTACTCTTGCAAATTTTTTAGCTCCATAGTTAAAACTTACAATAGGTTGTAAGCCTTGGTTAATACCAATTATAGGTAATATTAGCAGTGTTTGCAAACTATTGACTATTCCCATTCCTGAGACTGCAATACTTCCACCATAACTTATTATAAGATGGTTTAAGACAAAGTTAAGGGCACTATTTGCAAGTTGTAATAAAAATCCTGGCATACCTAGAAGTGTTATTTCTCCTGATAGCTTTCTATCAAATTTCATGTTTTTAAAAGTAATCCTGTGTGTGGAGTCTTTTTTTATAAAGTTATAAATACTCCAAATCATTGAAACAAGTTGAGATACAACTGTAGCAAGTGCTGCACCGGTCATTCCCCAATTGAAACCAAAGATAAACAAGGGATTTAGTATGAAGTTTAGCCCAGCTCCTATAAACATCGCAACCATGGAAAGACGTGGCCTTCCATCTGCTCTCAAAAAGTTATTCATTCCCATACCGATAACTTGAAAAATTGTTCCAAGAAAAATTATTCTCATGTATTTTTCTGCAAAAGGAATTATTTCTGAAGTTGCACCAAATAATATTAGTAGGTCCTTCAAGAAAATTTCACCTAATAGTGTTATGATAATGCTCATAGCAATCATTAACGTAGTTGCATTTCCTAAGATTTTGTCAGCTTTTTTCATGTCTCCTTTTCCTAAACTAATAGAAAAAAGAGTTGCACCACCTTGCCCAAATAAAATACCTACAGACATCATTATTATCATAGCAGGGAAACAGATTGTTATAGCTGCCAGACCATTTGCACCTAAACTGGGATGATTTCCAATAAAAATTCTATCTACAACATTGTAAAGTGCACTGGCTGTCATTCCAACAATCGATGGAATTGAAAATTGATAAAGTAGTTTTGAAATTTTTTCGTATCCAAGAGGATTGCTTATTTTTACATCTGATATTTCTTTGTTCACTATATCACTCCTTTATATTATTTTTTTCTTTTATATATGTATCTATATTATTGACCATTCTTTCTAAATAAGAGTATGCTATTTCCTTTTCTTCTTCGCTCATATCATTCGTCAGTATCATACCCCAATCATTCAATATACTCTTGACCTCAGATTTGATTGAAAGACCTTTTTCTGAAAGGTATATTCGATTTACTCTCTTATCTTCTAAATCTTTCTTTTTTATAATAAATCCTTTTTTTAGTAAAGAATCGATTACTCTGGCGGTAGAGGCTTTGTCTATGCTCAAATACGATGATAAATATTCTTGTGAAACTCCATCTTGTGAATAGAGAGCGCTCATAAAGGGTTGCTCTGCAGCTGTTATATTAAGTTCTTTTAAATGAATGTTTTTATACATTTGACATTTTCTATGTAGAAAAGACACTAATCTTCCAGAATTTTTTTTCATAAACTTCACCTTTCTTTAAAATAGTTGTCATGTCAACAATAAATGATTATAGTATAAAAAAGTTGATAAGTCAACTAAAATAGGTCGGAAAATTATTGAAATAAATGGAAAAAGTATTTTAAAATACTTCCTGATAAAAATGGAAAAAGTATTAGAAAACTTTCTGATATAAACAAAAAATCATTAAAAAACATCTCTCATATAGAGAGATGTTACTTTAAATATTAATATATATTTATAAATTCTAAACAAAACTTTTTAGTTCAGAAAGATTTAAATGGTCTAATTTTAGCTTTTTCAAAGTCAATCCAATTTTTTTGAAATCTAACTCTGTAATTATAGAACCAAGTGTTATAACTGAATCAATTGCAGGAGTTGGAACTTCAGCAACTCTTCCCAAATCTGACCAAAGAACTAGACCGTTTTCGATGTCTTCTACTACATATCTTGATTTTATAGAAGAAGGACCATCTATATTTGAAAAAACAGGACTTTCTCTAAACATTAGGTGGATATCTTTTTTGTCGTCTGCAAAATACCCTCTGTTTATTCTGCTTTCTATAATGTCTTCTAATTTATATCCAAATGCTGAGGCTATAGCTCTTCTTTCTTTTGCGATTGCCTTTAATAGGTTAGAAGAGTTTTTACTAAATCCATCTCTGTATAATGAGAATTGATCACCATGATTTTCGATTCTAACAGCATTTAGTAGGCATGGACCTGGATGAACTTCAGGATTTGCATTTTCTAGAGTTATTCTCCATATATCTTCAACTGGTATTATTCCATCATATATTTGTGATACTAGTTCATATGCTGTATTTGTCTTTTCTTTTGGAAGGGCAGCAATTAAAGTTTCTTTAACTTTTAGAGATAAATCAACATGTCCCTTTTTTGCATCTGCTCTTGTAGCATATGTAAGAGAGTTAGATTCAGCTATAAAAAAGTCGTGATTAATATTCATTTCCTTAGCCTTGTTTTTAAATCTTATGCCAGACATTGATGCGGCATTATTAAAGTAGATTAGTTGATCTTCTGATACGGCAGGAGCTACAACTTCTGCATATTTTTCAACTAAAAGGCCAGGTATAGTGAACATGATTATATCAGCATTTCTTACGGCGTGATCTATGTCGGTACTACATTCTACACCACTTACAAATTTTTCTTCTCCATTGTATCTAAGTAGAATACCATTATTTTCAATAATAGTTTCTAGTTTGTGGGATTTTTCTGGCAAGTCATATAATATGACATCAAATCCTCGGTCTTTTAAATCTGCAGCAGCTGTGATTCCGCCATTTCCGGCTGCTATAATTGTCACGTTTTTAACTTTTTTCATAGAAATCTCCTTTCTTTGTTTGTATAATATTTTTAAATGATAACATTAGTATTATAACTGAAAATTAAGAAATAATCAATTAATAAATTTTAAGTGTAGTAAAAATTAATTTTTTTAAAAAACACTCCAAAAAAATAAGTTATATATTAAAAAATAAAGAATAATATAAAATTAGCTTGCATAACATTATTTTGATTTTTTTGTGTTTATAGAATATAATATCAAGGTAAAAATAATGATAGATTTTGAAAATCAAGAGGTTTAACAAAATCACGTAAATATTATGGAGGATAATATATGATAAAAGCAATATTTTTTGATATAGACGGTACATTAGTCAGCTTTAATTCACACACTGTTCCGCAGAGCACAAAAAACGCTCTATCTAAACTAAGAGAGAATGGAGTGAAATTATTTTTAGCTACAGGGAGATCTCCTATGTGGTTACCTGCAATTAAAGATTTAGTAGAATTTGAATTCGATGGATATGTAATGGTAAACGGACAGTATTGTATTGTAGGCGACGAAGTGATACACAAGATGCGTATAGATGAAAATGATATAGAAAAAGTAATTCCATACATGGAAGATCAAAAAATTTCATGTGAGTTTGTTGAATACGATCATATGTATATTAATTTTGTAAACAAAAGGGTAGAAGAGTTAAGGGCATTGCTTGGATCTACAGCTCCAACATCAAAGCCAGAAGATTTGAGAAGAGTTAAAGAAAATGATACATATCAGTTGTGTGCATATATAAAAGATGAAGAAGAAGAGGAATTTTTCAAGCATCTTCCGAATTGTAGAGCGGTTAGATGGAACCCACTTTTTGCTGATATAATTCCTTTTAATGGAGGTAAGTCTGTAGGAATAAAAAAGGTGTTAGAGCATATAAATATTGACCAAGAAGAATCAATGGCATTTGGTGATGGAGGAAATGATATTGAAATGCTTGAATTTGCAAAAATAGGTGTTGCGATGGGAAATGCAGGAGATGATGTAAAGGAAAGTGCAGATTTTGTTACTCTTGACGTAGACAACCATGGAATAGAACATGCACTTAAAAAATACAATATACTGTAAAAGTGTATGATTTGCTTATATGTAGAAATATGTTTTAGTTTTAGTATATGCTAATTCAAGTGTTATTTTTCTAGTTACAATCTTGACTAAGTAAAATGTATTACAATATTTTTGAACTAATACACGTCTGTTAAAAAGCTATTTACATACCTCTTTTTTATTTGACAATCAATTGATAATGTGTTAAATTGAGAAGAATAAGCATTAGGATATATGATTTATAACTTAATAGTTTATCAACTTTTGGGGGTGACTATAGTGGATAAAAAAGTTAATTTTCAAGAATATAATGAAATGGCAATGATCAATAAAGTTTCTACGGTAGGAATTTTTGGGAATATAGTTTTGACTGCATTTAAATTGTTTGCAGGAATATTTGCACACTCAGGTGCGATGATTTCAGATGCTATACATTCACTATCAGATGTATTTGCTACTTTAATAGCTTTTATCGGCGTGAAAATGTCAAAGAAAGAGCCTGACAAAGAACATCCATATGGGCATGACAGATTAGAGAGTGTAGCATCAATTATTCTAGCAATGATTTTAATTATTACGGGTATAGGTATTGGATATTCAGGAATAGAAAAAATAATAAATAGTGGAAAAATTACTACTGAAGTTCCTGGAAGATTGGCATTAATAGCCGCAATTGTATCTATAGTAAGTAAAGAGCTGATGTTTTGGTATACGAGGTATTATGCAAAAAAATTGAATTCACAAGCTTTTATGGCGGATGCTTGGCATCACAGATCAGATGCTATATCATCGGTAGGATCTTTGATAGGGATAGCTTTTGCAAGGTTAGGATATCCTATATTCGATCCAATTGCGAGTGTATTAATAGCTTTACTTATTTTAAAAGTAGGGTATGATATATTTATGCAGGGTATAAAAAAAATGATCGACCATACTAGTGGTGAAGAAGTAGAAGCAAGGTTAAAAGAGATAGTAATGAATCAAGAAGGTGTAATAGGAATAGATACACTGAAAACTAGAGAGTTTGGAATGAAAATGTATGTAGATATTGAAATAGAAGCAGATGAGACTATAACTTTAAAAAAATCTCATCAAATTGCTCAAAATGTTCATGATGCTGTAGAAAAAGAATTTCCAGAATGTAAACACTGTATGGTACATGTGAATCCTGTAAGTAACTATAATAATTAAGGAGACTTCATTATGATTACAACATTGTGTTATATGGAAAAAAATGAACAATATTTAATGTTACATAGAAATAAAAAAGAAAAAGATATAAATAAAGGTAAGTGGATAGGCGTAGGCGGTAAATTAGAAAAAGGTGAAACTCCTATGGAATGTATTTTGAGAGAAATACATGAAGAAACAGGATATAAAGCAGAAAAATGTAATTTTAAGGGGATTATAGTATTTAACTACAATGACAATCCATCTGAACATATGTATTTATATACTTGTTCCGAATTTACAGGAGAAATGAAGCCATGTGAAGAGGGCGACTTGAAATGGATAGAAAAGGAAGAAGTTTTCAAGTTAAACCTTTGGGAAGGCGATAAGATATTTTTAGACCTAATTAAAAAAGATTCCCCTTTCTTTTATTTAACGTTAGATTATAATTACGATGATTTGATGAATTATAAAATAGAGTATGAAGAAGGTGAATTTGCTAGATTTGAAGTGTTCGTACCAGAAGAATACGTAGAAAATATAGTAAAAGGTTTAGGCAAATACAACTTATTAGATCAAGGATTTTATGGATCTGCATATTCAACTTGCGAAGTAATAGGTCACTGGACAAGCCTTGAAGGTGCAAATCCATTTGATGGAGAAGTAGGACAAAAAAGTGTTTCACCTGAAATTCTAATGAAATTTAGAGTAAGAAAAGAGTTTAAAGAGTTAGCCTATTATATAGTAAAAAAAGAACACCCTTATGAAGTAGCAGTAATAAATGTGTTTTAGCAATTGAAAAAATAGTTAATAAAATAATATTTTAAGATAGATATTTGATAATTTAAAAAACAGATATCTATCTTTTTTATATGATGAATTGTATAATTAAGTGCGACACCTAAAAATATTAAAAAGTAATTACTATAAAGATCTTGCTTTAATTATAGAATAATGGATGATTATGATATAGAATAATATATATAGTTCTTTATTTTAGATGGAGGTGATATGTATGGAAGAAATATTAAACTTAAATCTTGAATGTGATTTTGAGTATAGAGTAATAAATAGAGATGATGAAAGCGTGGATATATTTGTTGACTTGGGAGATAAGACATTAAATATAATAGATGAATCTTCTAAATTATTTAGTTCTAGAATACAGTTTCCAAAAGTGAGAGCTATTTTACTTAGAATTACTTATTCAAACTACAATATGACTGTACACATACTTAGAGATATAGATTTATTTTCTGCTTTTTCAAATTTTGAAACATACTATAAAGATAGCACTATTAGAATAAGTAAGTATAAAGAATATGCGTATTTCAAAAGAATATAAAAATAGAATAGATTAAAATATATAAATAAAAAGTATATAAATTAAAATGCAGAAATAAAAAATATAAATTAAAATGTATGAATATAAAAATATACAAATTAAGTAAAATAAACAACGCCGGAGAGTTATATTCTCCGGCTTTGTTTATTTATGTTCTTAATCTCTTATAAAAATATCTGTTTTTTCTGGGTGAGATTCTGCCCAACCGTCTACATAGCTACAGCTAGTATAGGCCTTCCAATTTTTTGATTTTATTACATCAATTGCGCTTAATAAGAGTTTTTCAGCAACTCCTTGTCCTCTTAGAACTGGGGATACGTAAGTATGATTTAAGTCAACATGGTTTTCACCTACTTTAGGAAAATCTATTTCTGCAATAGTGTCTCCGTTTTCATCATTTAAATAAATTCTATTCTCTTCATAAATAAAATCCATAGCATTACCTCCTAAAAATAAAATACACTCTCTTAATTATATTATAAAAGATATTAACAGAAAATTCACTATTTATTAGGTTTTCCTAATCCTTTTTTTACACTTGAATATATTAAAAGTGAAGTGACGATTGCAAATATTGCCTGAATAGAATTTGCAGGCACTGCAGCCATAGATGATTTAATACCATACATAAAAATTTCTCCGATAAAATATCCAGAAACCATTATAGCTCCTCCTATTACAGAAGATAGAATACGTCCGACTTTAGTTGGAAACTTTTCAGAAATTAGTCCGCATATAAAACCCTCTAATCCCTTTGTTATAAAAGTAAGAGGTGCAAATGCTCCATATCCAGTCAATATATCTGCAAGTGCGGATCCAAATCCTCCTATAATTGCACTATTTTTTCTACCTAGATACATAGCAGAGAATAAGACTACTGTATCACCCATATTAACATATCCATGAGATCCTACTACAGGGATCTGAACTACAATTGTCATTACTGTAGTAAGTGCCATCAATATACCACATATCACTATGTCTTTTGTTCCGATTTTTCTTGTTTTTAAAGCTTGAGCTTTCATTTGAACCTCCAAAAGTATTAGTATAATTTCATACTATTAATATAATACACTTTGGATATAAACTCAATTTGTATCGGTCAAAAAAATAGATTGTATCGATTCATTAAATGGTAAATGAATCGTAGTTGAAGTCAAAATAGAAATTTATTTCTTGTTTTTATTAGTTCCTAGTATTCCAACAATGATTAAAATTGCACCTATTATGTGGTAAAAATATAGTCTTTCATTTAATAAAATTACCCCTGCAAACATTGTAATAAGAGTACTTAAATTGCCAAAGACACTCATTTTTGAGGCTTCAATTTTTGATAGAACAAAATTTGAAAGTACACTTGTAACTACAGATGATAAAATACCTAAATACAAGATTGACACAACAAAGGATGTACTTGTGAAAGCTGAAAAATATGTTGGTAAATTTCCTAAATAAGCTCTCTGTGAAATAGAAAGGATATTAAACAAGACCATCCCGCAAAAAATCATTACATAACTCAACTCCAAAGTACTATATTTCTCTGTCTTCTTTCTGGCCATAACGATATAGCATGCGGAAGAAAATGTAGATATAAGTATAAATATTATTCCTATCGTGCTATTTGACTTGAAAGATACACCTGTATTTATAAAAATATATATAACCCCTACTACAGACAATATCAAACTTATTTCTTGCAAAAAATTAGCTTTTTCACCTAAAAAATACTTAGCTAATAAGAAAGTAAATATTGGTATCATTGCTTGTATAATTCCAGCTTCAGATGAAGAAATCAGATTAAGACCGAACATTTGAAATCCAAAAAATAAAATTGGATTAAATATTGCTAGAGGCAAAATAGAGAAAAAATCATTTTTGCTTATTTTTATTTTTAAGCGACCAATTAAAAAAAATAGAGACATAAAAATAAAAGAAACAGTAAATCTATGTGCAAGTATATTTAAAGGATCCGTATTTCTAAGTGCTATTTTGCCAAATAAAAAAGAAAATCCTATTATTACAGAATATATTATAGCTGAAGAGTACGTATAAATATTTTCGCTTATTTTCTTTGTCATAACAGCCTCCATTTTGAAATATTTTAAAATTTAATATAAAAATTGTACTAGCAGTATTCTACAAAATCACATGTATTTCCTCTGAATGAAAAAAAATAGCCACACAATTGTGTGGCTATTTTTTCATTTATCTGCTATCTATTTATTTACTTTTTTATGATAACTCTATCATTTATATCCATTTTGTCTTTTGACTCTGCTTCACTCAATATAGAACCGAATGGCATCTGTGCTATAAGTCTCCAGCTATCAGGTACATCAAATTTCTTTTTAACAGCATCGTCGATTATTGGATTGTAGTGTTGTAAAGAAGCACCTAGTCCCAACTCTCTAAGAGCTACCCAAATATTATATTGAGCCATTCCGCTAGACTGTTCCGACCAAGACTTAAAATTAGCTGCATATAGTGGGAATTGTTCCTCTAGATTAGTTACCACATCAGTGTCTACAAAGTATAATACAGTTCCATATCCCTTCCTAAATGAATCAATTTTTTCTGGGCTAACTTTTCCTTCAAAAACTTCTTCAACTAAATTCCAAAGTTCCTTTTGTTCATTTCCAAGCGCTACGATAACTCTAGTACTCTGCATATTGAAAGCGTCTGGAGTTAATTCCACAACTTCCTTAATTGTATTAATTATCTGATCATCTGAAACTTCTATTTGATCACCTATATCATAATAACTTTTTCTCTTTTTCATTGACTCGAATCTGTTCATAATAACACTCCTTTTTATATTTATATATTTTTATTTAATTAACATTTTCAATTACAATATATATAATACCAAATATTATTGAGATTAAACTTTTATTTGAAAAAAAATATTAATATCTAAAAAATATAAATATTCTCAACAATAGAATGCTGTTAAATGAATTAAAATAAAGCAACCAACATATTTAATGAGTGATATAACTTATATAATTATAAAAACACAAAAACATCAATGCAAAATTTCAAATAAGAAATTCAAATCAGCATATATAAAGTTTAAGTTAAATATTTGAAAAAATTATGGTATAATAGTATCCATGTGAAATTTTATATAATTACTATTATTGAGGTGCAAAAATTATGAGATGGATAAGCGATAAAGTAGATTTTGCTAGTATGTCTGTAGCTACAGTTGGTATACTAGGACTTGCCATGTTGACAGAAGCAATAGTAAATATTTTTAAAAATATAACTCAAGGAGTTTTTAGTTCATGGGTGACTGATATAACGTATGGAAATATATTTACTGTAATAGCTGTAGTGATAGGGCTTTTTTTAATTTTGAAAAAAATGTATTTGGGTGATTTAGATGAAGCTGGCGAGAGAAGAAGGCAATTATTTTATAAAATAGTATTTCTATTTATGCTTGCGGCAGCTTTGTTATCTAATGGCAATGTATTTTTAAAAACGGTTATTTTTTCAATAGGAACTGTTAATTTAATACTTGTAGGATTGATGATGTTGATGGCATATCATTTTCTTAAAAAAATTTTATAAAATAAATGAAAGGTTTGTTGGTTGATGAAAAAGATTTTATTGATTGCAACAGGAGGTACAATAGCGTCTAAGGATACTGAGGTTGGTCTAGTACCGAGTATTACAAGCGAAGAAATTCTTAGATTTGTGCCGGAAATTGCAGAAATTTGTGATGTTACTGCTATACAGCTGATGAATATAGATAGTAGCAATATGAGTCCTGATGGTTGGATAAAAATGACTGAGTGTATTAAAGAAAATTATAATAAATACGATGGATTTGTGATTACACATGGTACAGATACACTTGCATATGCTGCATCTGCCTTGTCGTATTTAATACAAAATTCAAAAAAACCTATAGTTTTGACAGGATCTCAAAAGTCAATTTATTTAAAAGATACGGACGCTAGAAAAAATTTGATGGATTCATTTATATTTGTATGTGATGAAAAAGCAAATGGAGTTCATATTGTTTTTGACTCAAAAGTAATAATGGGAACTAGGGCTAGAAAAACAAGAACACATAGCTATAATGCCTTTGATAGCGTAGATTATCCTATTATAGCAACAGTATTTAATAATAAAGTTCTATACTACATAGAAGATCAAATTGAAGGTGAAGTAGAATTTTTCAATGAATTAAATACAAATGTAAATATATTGAAGCTTGTTCCAGGGATAGATCCTGAGATATTAGAATTTGTAGGAAATATTTCTGACGTATTGATAATAGAAGGTTTTGGAGTAGGTGGATTGCCTAATTATGAAGGTAAAAATTTATTGCTTAAAAAAGCTGAAAAGTTAAAAGAGCAGGGAACGATTATAGTTTTATCTACCTCTGTTCCACATGAGGGAAGCAATATAGAAGTATACCAAGTTGGAAATGAAGTAAAAGGTAACTTAAACTTAATAGAAACTTATAACATGACTACAGAATCTACTGTATGTAAGCTAATGTGGATAACAGCTCAAACTCTAGATGCTAAAAAAGTAGAGGAAATGTTTTATACTACAATAGCACATGATATAATGTATTAAATGTAGAAGTTAATTTTATTGGAATAGAACTTATATGTCGGCGCTTTAGCCGGCATTTTTTATTTGTAAAGATTGTGTATTAGTGTATATTTATTAATTCATATTTGTTATAATCTAATGTGGATAATTTTTTAGGAGGTGTTTTTATGGAAAAGAAGGTAGCTGTTATAAGTGCTATCTTAGAAGAACCTTTAGTCTGTCAAAAAGAGTTCAATGAAATTGTATCTACATACCAAGATATAGTAAGAGGTAGAATGGGAATTCCATTCAAAAATGAATCTATGTCCGTAGTAAGTATTACTGTACTGGGAGATATGGATAAAATTAATGCAATGACTGGTAAATTAGGTAAAATTGAGCATGTTACTGTAAAAACAGCAGTATCAAAGAAGAAGGTAACAGATTAGATATGGAATTAAGAGAAGAAACTAGAGACAAGGCAATATTATTAATAGACAAACTCTACAATGAAAATGATCTTAGAGATGAAGATTTACTATGGTTACTCGATAATATGAATAAAAAAGAAAAAGAGTATATGTTTTCTTTGTCGAAAAAGACGAGAGATAAGTACTACGGTAAAAACGTGTATTTAAGAAGCTTGATAGAGTTTACAAATTACTGTAAAAGAGAGTGTATCTATTGTGGAATAAATGCTTATAATAAAAAAGCAAATAGATATAGACTTACTAAGGAAGAAATAGTTGAAGCTTGTAAAAATGGAAAAAGTTTAGGATACAATACTTTTGTATTACAAGGTGGAGAAGACCCTTATTTTACTGATGAAAAGATGTGTGAAATTATAAAAGAGATAAAAAGAATAGATCCAAATTGTGCTATTACATTGTCTATGGGCGAGAGAAGTTATGAAAGCTATAAAGCTTTGAAAGATTCCGGAGCTGATAGATATTTGTTGAGACATGAAACATCTAATCCAGATTATTATAAATGGCTACATCCAAAATCTGTACTTGATACAAGGGTTGAGTGTATAAAAAATCTAAAAAAACTAGGATTTCAAACTGGAACAGGGATAATGGTGGGATTGCCAGGTTATACTAATAAAGACTACGTAAGAGATCTTAGATTTATAAAGACTATTTCACCTGAAATGGTAGGCCTAGGTCCATTTATTACACATAAAGATACAGAGATGAGAGAATACAAAAGTGGAGATATTGATACTACATTGACTATATTGTCGATGGTTAGGCTATTGCTTCCAAAAGTATTATTACCTGCGACTACAGCTCTAGCATCTATAGCAGAAAATGGTAGAAAAGCGGGATTAGATGTAGGCTCAAATGTAATAATGCCTAATTTGACACCAGTAGAGTATAGAGGAGACTACATGCTTTACAATAGTAAAAAAAGTAGCGGCAGTGAATCTGCACAAGCTTTAAATATGATAAAAAATGAGCTCGATTCATTTGGATATATTTGTAATATGTCAAGAGGCGACAGTAAAATGTGTGTTGAATAAAATTAATAATAGCTGACAAAAAAGAAAATTCTGATTTGAAAGGGAGAAAAAATGAGTACAAAGAGATTTGATGAAAATGTAAAGTTGGATAGAGAATATATATATTCTTTAATTGAAAATGCAAAAAATACTACAACAGACGAAGAAATTGACAGAATACTAGAAAAGGCAAAAAACAAAAAGGGATTAGATCATTCAGAGATTGCATCTCTACTTGAAATTGAAAACGAAGACCAAATTAAAAAATTATTCAAAGTAGCAGGAGAAATTAAAAAAAATGTATACGGTAATAGAGTAGTGCTTTTTGCACCTTTGTATATAAGTGACTATTGTGTAAATAACTGTGTATATTGTGGATATAAATGTAAGAATAAATTCCAAAGAAGAAGACTTACAATGGACGAAATCAGACAAGAGGTAGAGGTTTTGGAACAAATGGGTCATAAAAGACTTGCATTAGAAGCTGGTGAAGATCCTCTAAACTGTCCAATTGAGTACGTATTGGAATCAATAAAAACTATTTATGATACATATAATAAAAATGGTGTTATAAGAAGAATAAACGTGAATATAGCTGCAACAACTGTGGAAAACTATAAGAAATTAAAAGATGCTGAAATAGGAACATACATATTATTCCAGGAATCATATGATGAAGAAGTCTACAAAAAGATGCACCCAAACTGTGTAAAGGGTAACTACGAGTATCATACAACTTCATTTGATAGAGCTATGGAAGCTGGAATTGATGACGTAGGTGCAGGAGTATTGTTTGGATTAGCAGACCCTAAGTTTGAAGTATTAGGCCTTATGATGCACAATGAACATCTAGAAAAGAAATTCGGTGTTGGATTCCACACAATATCAGTACCTAGACTTAGAGCTGCGGAAGGTGTTTCACTTGAAACGTTCCCCAATTTAGTAAGCGACGATATGTTCAAGAAAATTGTTGCAATAATTAGACTTGCTGTACCATATACAGGAATGATTTTATCTACAAGAGAAGACGAAGATATGAGAAAAGAATTATTAGAATATGGTATCTCTCAAGTAAGTGCGGGATCATGTCCAGGTGTAGGTGGATATGTTGCAAGTGCTGGAAATGAAAAGACTGATCAGTTTGAAACTGCAGATGAAAGAACTCCTATTGAGGTGATCAGTGATTTAATGGATAATAACTACATTCCTAGCTATTGTACAGCTTGTTATAGAGCAGGGAGAACAGGTGAAAAATTCATGAATATAGCTAAATCAGAAAAAATTCACCATATGTGTAAGCCTAATGCATTGACGACTTTAATGGAATATGCAGCTGATTATGGAGATGAGGAATTTTTAAAGAAGGCTGAAAAATTTGTAAGAGAACAAGCTGAAACAATTGATAGAGAAGATATAAGAAACTTTGCTCTTGGTAATATAGAAAAGATAAAAAATGGAGAAAGAGATCTTTATATATAATTGCAAATATTATTATATAAGATAAATATTTAGGTAGGTTCAAAATGATAGATACTCCGATTGCAAATAGAAAAAATATAGTAATAATAGGTAATAGAAATAGTGGAAAATCAAGTCTGTTTAATTATATTACTGGTCAAGATATTTCGATAGTATCTGACTATGCTGGAACTACGACAGATCCTGTATGGAAGGCGATGGAATTGATTGGATATGGCCCTATAAAAATAGTGGATACTGCAGGAATTGACGATGTAGGAGAACTAGGTGAGCTAAGAGCAAAAAAAAGCTTCAATGAATTAAGCGAAGCAGATTTGGTTGTACACGTAATTAGTGTCGATGAAGTTTTAGAATATAATCAAATCGAAAAAAATATTAACGTTGTCGATAAAAGCAATGATATTGATTATATAAAAAAACAAATACAAGACATAACTAAAGAGTTTAGAGAAAAATATACAAAAATGGACAAAAAGCATTTATTTATTATAAATAAATGTGATAAATACAATAAAAAAACTTTAACAAATTTAAATAACGAATATGATGATGTTGTATTCACTTCAGTCAGTGAAGATAAAATAAATCTTGAGCTGGATAAGTCTTATATAATTAAAAAAATAATTTCACAACTCCAGGAAATAAGTAAAGAAAAAAGTCTGATAAGTGGAATGCTAAAATCAGGAGAGCATGCTTTATTAGTAGTTCCAATAGATACAGAAGCGCCTGAGGGAAGGTTAATACTACCACAAGTACAAATGATTAGAAGCTGTTTGGATCTTGGAGTACGAGTGAGTGTAGTCAGAGATACTGAGCTAGAGCAAGCTATATCTGAAATGAAGAATATAGATTTAGTAATAACGGATTCAAAGATATTTGATAAAGTAGCTGAGTTAGTACCTAGTGATGTGAAGCTTACAAGTTTTTCTATATTATTTGCTAGACAAAAAGGTGATATAGAAGAATTTTTAAAAGGAGCAAAAAAAATAGAAGAACTTAAAGATGGAGATAAAATTCTAATTGCTGAATCATGTACTCATACAAAATCGCATGAAGATATTGGAACTGTTCTAATTCCAAATTTAATCAAGAAGAAAACTGGGAAAAATTTAGAGTTTGACTTTGCATATGGTAAAAATATACCGAGTGATTTAAAACAGTATTCGATTATAATTCAATGTGGTGGTTGCATGATGACTAGAACGAATATGATGAATAGAGTGAATTTATCAAAGTCTCAAGAAGTGGCTATGACGAATTATGGTGTGATATTAGCCTATTTAAAAGGAGTTTTTAAAAGAGCTGTATATTAAATATATTTTTCAAATAAAAAACAAAATATTGAAAAAAAGACCCAATTGGGTCTTTTTTTTAGTATAATGTGTTTAGAGAAAATAAATATGATTTTTCTATAAAATATTTATAGCGGAAAATTTCTAAAATTAAAATATCATAAATTGTAAATGCTAATATAATTATTGTATTAGCTTTTATAACATATGGTAAAAATAAGAGTAAAAAATGAAGGGAGTTTTTGTAGTGAGTAGTGAAACAATAAAAAAACAATTAGAGCACAGAACTATCAGAGAGTTTAAGGATACACCTATAGACAAGGACATAGTAAGACAACTTCTAGAAGTGGCGAATCGCACATCTACAAGTGTTGGAATGCAGTCATATAGTATTATAAGAATAACAGATCCTCAAAAAAAAGGTAAAATAGCTGAAATATGTGGACAGAAATATGTAAATAGACTTCCAGAATTTTGGATATTTGTTGTTGATGCATTCAGAAATGCAAAGATAGCTGCTGAACAAAATTTTTATCCAGAAAGTAGAAATGATATGGATAGATTTTTTCAAGGGTTTACAGATGCATCTTTAGCAGCTCAAAATGTAATGGTAGCAGTAGAATCTCTAGATATGGGAGGTTGTTTTTTCGGAAGCATCTTAAATGATTCGCAGCAAATAATCGAGATTTTAAACTTACCTGAATATACTTTTCCAGTATTAGGTATTGGATTTGGATATCCTAATCAAAATCCACAGCTAAAGCCTAGAATGGGGTTAGACCTTAAAGTGTTTGAAAACGAATACAAAGTAGAAGATAGCTACCTTGAGTCTATAAAAGATTATGATTTAGAAATGCAGGAGTATTATGATCTTAGAGATTCAAATAGAAGAGTAGACTCTTTTTCAAAGCAGGTAATCTCTAGACTTACTAATACTATTGAAAACAGATTGAAAATAATAAATACAATAAGAAGACAAGGTTTTGATCTTCAGATGGAATATATTCCAGAGGGAGAAATAAGGACTATGTTTAAAATATCGCCAAAAGAAGTAAAAGAACATAGTTTTGAAGAAAGTAAGTCAGGGTTAAAATTAGACACTAACTTAGCAGACTTATTCTCTAAACACCCATATATTAAATCATATTTATTAAATATTAATCCAAAATTCAATAAAATTAAGTCAATAAACTCTAATGATGAATTAAAATCAACAACAATAGAAGACTTATCTAAATTAGGTGATATGCCAGCTGAGTCATTGATATATATGATTGAGTCAAGAATAGATGAAGAGTAAAAAGTAGTACTATAATTATGTGTACAAAATTTTAGGGGGAAGCAAGAATGGATGTATTGGAATGCATAAAAAGTAGAAGAAGTGTAAGAAAATTTTCTGATAAAAAACTAGAATATGATACTATAAAAAATATTATAGATGCAGCTGTATGTGCTCCAACAGCACAGATGAGGGAACCATGGGGATTTCTAGTCATACAGGATAAAGAAGAATTGAAAGCGATATCTGATGTTGCAAAAGAAGGTATAAAAAAGGAAATAGATACATTACCGCATTTTAAGAAATATGAAGACTGGTTTAATGATCCAGAATACAATGTGTTTTATGGATCTGAAAATCTAGTAGTTGTATATGGCGATTCAGATGCACATTGGTATAAAGAAGACTGCTGTTGTGTAGCTGATAATATAATGCTGTTGGCAAATAATGAAGGAATAGGAACTTGCTGGATTGGATTTTCTGAAATAATATTAGATACTCCAGAACTTAAGGAAAAGTACAATATTCCACAAAACTATAAGCCAGTAGCATCTCTTATAATGGGATATATGGACAGAACACCAAAGCCACCAAGAAGAAAAGAAGCTTTGATGTTTTCTAAATAATAATATAAAAAGATACATATACGCATATATAACATATATAAAAACAGGCACCCTTTTTAAAAGTAGGTGTCTGTTTTTATTATAAGTTATTTTTCTGCCTTTTTAATAAATATATATTCGATTTTTTGTTCTCCAAAAGTTGAAAGATCTTCAGAAAATTCAAATCCATCAAGATTGAAGTCTTTTAACTTATGATAATCTGAAATTTTATTTTTAACTATATAGTTGACCATTAATCCTCTAGCTTTTTTTGAAGCAGTAGATTCAACTTTTAATTTATCATTTTTTTCAATTTTAAATATACAAGTAATATATTTCGTATCAGAATCTAGGTATTTTTTCACAGATTTAGAATATTCATCAGATGCTAGATTTACAATTACGCCATCTGAGTCTGAATTCAGAGATGAGTAGATACTGTCGTCCCAAAATTCATAAAGATTTTTAAAAGGTGATATTTCAAGTTTTGTCATCATTTCTAATCTGTATGGATAAATTGAATCCATAGGTGATAAAACTCCATATAGTCCGCTTAAAATACGTATATTATTTTGAGCAAAATCAATATCATCATTATTAAATGATGAAGGATTAATAGATTTATACTGAATTCCATCATATGAAAAAATTGCAGGGGATCCTTTTTTGTCGAATTTAAAATTTTTAAATCTATCGTAATTTAAAAGTGCAATCTTATCGTTGACTTTCATTAGTGTTTTTAAATCATCAGCAGATAGAATTTGTAGTTTTTTCAATATTTTTTTTGAAAAATCTACCATAGTTGGTATTTGTAATCCTTCTTGTTGATATGATTTAAAAGTTTTGGCAGGCGATATAAAAACTATCATATTTTTAAATTTATTCCTTTCTAAAATATAATGCATGAGAATAATACCCATTTTAGTTGTCATACAAAATATTATATAAATAGTTATGATTTTGTGTATATTATATCATAAAAATAAAAAAATCGATTTCTATGAAATTGTTACATGTAATTATAAAAAAATTTATAGATAGTAATTTAAAAAATTGAAATTAAAAAAATAATCGAATTAAGAAAGTTATATCAAAAAGATTCAAAAACGAACATTAATATAAAAATAACAGGTACTAATTCGTAAAAATGATGATATTTTTCATAAAAAGACAAAGTTAGTATTGAAAAAGTTTGTATTTTAAGTTATTATTTTAATATAAAGTTAGTATTGAAATTGGATAATTATCGATATAAAATTAAAATTTTAATAATAAAATTAAGTTTTAAATAAAAAAATATATTATATAAAGTTTATTCAAATTAAACAAATACTTATAAAAACAAAAGGAGAATTTACATGAAAATAGCAGTAATTATGGGATCAAAATCAGATTTACCAAAACTAGAAAGTGGAATCGAAATGATAAAGAAATTTGGGGTAGAAGTAGTTGTTAGAATTCTTTCAGCACATAGAACTCCAGTTGAGTTATCAAACTTTTTAGAGGAAATAGAAGATGATACGGATGTAATAATAGCTGCGGCAGGAAAGGCAGCTCACCTACCAGGAGTTGTAGCAGCACAGACATTAATACCAGTAGTAGGTCTTCCTATAAAATCATCTACAATGGACGGATTAGACTCATTATTATCAATGGTACAGATGCCAAGCGGAATACCTGTAGCTACAGTGACAATTGATTCTGGGGCTAATGCAGCTCTTATGGCAATTCAGATAGCTAGTGTTAAATATCCAGAGTTGAAAGTAAAGCTAGGAGATTACAGAAAAGAAATGGCTGATAAAGTATTAGCTGATGATGCATCAATTCAATAATAAGATAGAAAAGATTATCACGTATTTTAAATTAATATATTGTTAGATTAAGGAGATTAAAGATGTTAACTTATAAGAGTTCAGGTGTAGATATAGATGAAGGAAACAGAGCGGTTGATTTAATAAAAAATAAAATTAAGGGAACTTATGATTCAAATGTTATTGGAGATCTAGGTAACTTTAGTGGATTATATTCATTAAAAGACTTCGTAGGAATGGAAGAACCAGTATTATTGGCTTCTACAGATGGAGTTGGGACTAAGCTTAAAATAGCTCAACTTATGGATAAGCATGATACAGTAGGGATAGATTTAGTAGCAATGTGCGTAAACGACTTGATTTGTCAAGGAGCTAAACCAATGTTTTTCTTAGATTACATTGCTCTTGGAAAATTAGTTCCTGAACATATTGAAAAAGTTGTTGGCGGGATAGCTGATGGATGCAAGATGAGTGAGTGTGCACTAATTGGTGGAGAAACTGCTGAAATGCCTGGAATGTATGCGGATGATGACTATGATTTAGCAGGTTTTTCAATAGGTATAGCAGATAAGAAAAACATTATAAGCGGTAAGGATGTAAAAGCGGGTGACACATTAATAGGAATTTCTTCAAGTGGAGTTCATAGTAATGGATTTTCTTTTGTAAGAAAAATATTCTTAGAAGAATATAAAATGGATCTAAAAAAGAATGTTGAAGAATTAGGAATGTCTCTTGGAGATGCACTTTTAACTCCAACAAAGGTGTATGTGAAGTTGGCATTAGATACTATTGCAAATAATAATATAAAGGCTATAGCACATATAACTGGTGGTGGTCTAATTGAAAATATCGTAAGAGTAATACCTAAGGGACTTGGTCTTGATATAGATACAAAATCTTGGGAAAAACCACCAATATTTAAAATGATAGAAGGTCTTAACGCTGTAGAAAAAAATGAACTTCACAAGAGTTTTAACATGGGTGTTGGATTAGTATTAATAGTGAACAAAGAAGATGCTCAGACAGTGGTTGATTATATAAATGCGAGAGAAAATGATAACGCTGAATTTGTAGAAGATAAATATAAAGGTCTTATGGAAGATAAAGCGTATATAATTGGTAGCGTAGTAGATTCACATGAAGGTGTAGAATTATTATAATATACTTGTAATTGGGGATTGTATTTACGGCCATAATAATTTGTATGCATAGGGAATCCTATGCTACTAATTATTTGTAAAAAAGTTTATCGAGAGAGGATTCTTATATGAAGAATATAGCTGTTTTGGTTTCAGGTGGTGGAACTAATTTACAAACTATAATAGATGCTACTGAAACAGGGGAAATAAATGGATGTATAAAAGTGGTAATATCTAACAATAAAGATGCTTTTGGTCTTAAAAGAGCTGAAAACCACAATATTAAAGCGGTATATGAAAACGATGAAGATGCTATAATAGAAGAATTAAAATCCAATGAAATAGATTTAGTAGTATTGGCAGGATTTTTAAAAATATTAGGACCTAAATTTACTACTGCTTTTGAAAATAAGATAATAAATGTTCACCCATCTCTAATACCATCTTTTTGTGGCAAGGGATATTATGGACTAAAAGTTCATCAGGCAGCGGTTGATTACGGAGTGAAAGTAAGTGGGGCTACAGTACATTTTGTAGATGAAAATGCTGATACCGGTCCTATAATATTACAAGATACAGTGGAAGTTTTAGCGGATGACACAGCTGAACAGTTGCAAAAAAAAGTACTAGAAATAGAACATAAAATATTAAAAAATGTTGTGAAATCTTATTGCGCAGATAAGATAAAAGTTGTTGGAAGAAAAGTTTATATTGAAGATTAATTTCAGGAGGGATTGTTATGAAAAGAGCTTTAATCAGTGTTACAGATAAGACAGGTGTAGTTGAGTTTGCAAAAAAACTAAATGAACATGGATACGAAATAATTTCTACTGGGAACACTTTCAAAAAATTACAGGAAAATGGTGTTAATGTAATACAAGTTGAAGATGTAACTAATTTTCCTGAAATATTAGATGGTAGAGTAAAGACTCTAAACCCATATATACATGGTGGAATATTATATAGAAGAGATGAACAAAGTCATGTAGATACAGTTAAAGAACATAATATAGGATCTATAGATATGGTAGTAGTTAGCCTATATGATTTTGAAGGTGCGGTAAGAAGTGGAAAATCACATGAAGATATTGTAGAAAATATTGATATCGGTGGACCTTCAATGATAAGATCTGCGTCTAAGAATTATAAAGATGTGACTGTAGTAGTAGATATAGCGGATTATCCTATGATAATAGAAAAGTTGGAGGGAGAAGGACTATCTCTTGAAGATAGAAAGAAACTTGCTTATAAAGCATTCTCTACTACTGCTAGATACGATGCTTTGATATCATCTTACTTTGCTGGTGTATTAGATGATAAGTACCCAGATATATTAAACCTTACTTTTGAAAAAAATACAGAATTAAGATATGGAGAAAATGGTCATCAGAGAGGCTTCTTATATTCTCAGCCTAATGCAAAAAATCCTATCCTTAATTACGAGCAATTAAATGGAAAAGAACTTTCTTTCAATAATATAAACGACTTGTCTGGATGTTTAGAATTTATGAGAGAATTTAAAGACTATGATGGAGTATGCTCTGTTGCGATCAAGCATGCAAATGCGTGTGGTGTAGGCCTAGGAAAGACTCCATTAGAAGCATATACAAAGTGTTTTGAATCAGACAAGTTATCTATATTTGGTGGTATTGTAGGTATTACATCAACTGTAGATGTAGCTACTGCTAAGATGTTAAGTGAAATATTCTTAGAAATTGTAGTTGCTTATGATTTTGAACCAGAAGCTCTTGAAATCCTTAAAGGAAAGAAAAATTTAAGAGTTCTTAAAATTGCAAAAATAGAAAAGAGCAAGCAACCATATGACCTTAAATACTTAGATGGAAAATTATTACTTCAAGATAAGGATTTAATTGAATCAGAAAAGCAAGAAGTAGTGACTAAGGTAGCTCCTACTAAAGAACAACTAGAAGATATGGATTTTGGAATGAAGATAGTTAAAAATCTTAAATCTAACGCAATTGCAATAGTAAAAGATGGTCAGACTTTAGCCATCGGTTGTGGTCAAACTTCTAGAATTTGGGCACTTAGCAATGCAATAGAAAATAATAAAGATTTAAAGAGATTTGAAGGCGCAGTGCTTGCATCTGACGCATTCTTCCCATTTGACGACTGCGTGAGATTGGCAGAAAAGTATGGTGTTAAAGCAGTTGTTCAACCAGGAGGTTCAATAAAGGACGAAGATTCAATAAAGGCTTGTGATGAGTTAGGAATGACAATGGTGTTCACAGGAGTGAGACATTTTAAACATTAATGGAGGATCTGTAATATGAAAATTTTAGTAATAGGTGGCGGCGGAAGAGAACATGCCATATGTTGGAAACTGAACAAAGAAAAAAATGTTGAAAAAGTATTTTGTGCTCCAGGTAATGCAGGAATAGAATCAGTAGCACAATGTGTAGATATTAAAGATAACGAAATAGAAAAGTTAGCAGATTTTGCTCAGGAAAATAATATAGATTTGACAATAGTAGGACCTGAAGTGCCACTTGTTATGGGTGTTACAGATGTTTTTGAAAAAAGAGGATTGAGAGTTTTTGGACCTAACAAAGAATGCTCAAGATTAGAAGGAAGCAAGTTATTTTCAAAGGAATTCATGATTAGACATGAAATACCTACTGCAAAATACAAAGAGTATACAGATTTAGATAAGGCAATATCTGAAATTGATGAGTTTGGATATCCAGTAGTAATAAAAGCAGACGGACTTGCTGCTGGTAAGGGAGTTGTAATTCCTACTACTAGAGAAGAAGCTGTAGACACTCTAAACATGATAATGAAAGATAAAAAATTTGGAGATGCTGGAAATACAGTGGTAATCGAAGAATTTTTGGAAGGAATAGAGACTTCTATCCTTGCTTTTGTTGATAAAAATACGATAGTACCAATGGTTAGTGCAAAGGATCATAAAAAAGTTTTTGAACTAGAAAAAGGACCAAATACTGGTGGTATGGGAACTTTCTCACCAAGTACTATATATGATGATGAATTAGCAAATAAAGTATACGATGACGTATTAATAAAATCTCTTGAAGGTTTCCAAAAAGATGGATTAGATTATAGAGGTATATTATTTGTAGGATTGATGATTACTGACGAAGGTGAAAAGGTACTTGAATATAACTGTAGATTTGGAGATCCAGAGACTCAGTCGGTGCTAATGAGACTAGAAACAGATTTAAGTGAAATAATGATGGCTATTACAGAAGATAAGCTATCAGATATAGACATTAAATATACTGATGATGCAGCTGCTTGTGTAATAATTGCATCTGGAGGATATCCAGAAGGCTATGAAAAAGGCAAGGTTATTACAGGTCTTGATAACTTAGATGATGATATTGTTGTATTTCACAGCGGAACAAAACGAAATGGAGAAGATATCGTAACAAACGGTGGAAGAGTTTTAGGTGTTTGTTCTAAGGGAAAAGATGTAGAATCTGCAGCAGAAAATGTTTATAAGAATATAGATAAAATAAATTTTGAAGGCATGCATTACAGAAAGGATATAGGAGTAAAGTATGAGCAAAGTAAATAGAGTTTTTGTAGAGAAAAAAGAAGGATTTGATTTAGAGTCTGTTGCTATGCAGAAGGATCTATCTGAAAGTTTGAACCTTCCAGTAGGTAAGGTAAGAATAATAAACAGATATGATGTTGAAGGTTTGAATGATAGTGCATATAAAAAAGTAGCAGAAACTATATTATCTGAGCCAAATCTAGATAATGTTTACTACGAAGAAATACCAAATCTAAAGGATGAAACAGTGTTTGCAATAGAATACTTGCCAGGGCAGTATGATCAAAGAGCTGACTGGGCTTCTATGTGTTCTGAAATAGTAAATGAAGGTATTAGACCTAAGATAAACTCTTCAAGAGTGATAATAATAGAATCAGGATTAAGCGATGCTGATGTAGACAGAATAAAGAAATATTTAATAAACGCGGTAGATAGTAGAGAAGCATCTCTAGAAAAGCCAAATACTTTAGAGGTAGAAAGCGAAATTCCACAGAGTGTAGCTATTATGGACGGCTTTATTGATTATGATAAAGAAGGTTTATTAAACTTCTTAAACAAAAATTCATTAGCTATGACAATCAATGACTTAGAGCTTATTCAGGGATATTTCAGAGATGAAGAAAAGAGAAATCCTACAATAACTGAAATTAAAGTTTTGGATACATATTGGTCAGATCACTGTAGACATACTACATTTATGACTAAGTTAGCAGATGTAAAAGTAGAGTCTGGTAGATATACTGACGCAATCAAAGAAACTTATGACCAATACATAGAAGACAGAAACTTTGTGTATGGAGACAGAGACAAAGATATTTGTCTAATGGATATAGCAACAGTTGCTATGAAAAAGCTTAAAAAAGAAGGAAAGCTTGATGACTTAGATGAAAGTGAAGAAATCAACGCTTGTAGTATAAATATAGATGTAGAAATAGATGGTAAGAATGAAAAATATCTTTTGATGTTCAAAAATGAAACTCACAACCATCCTACAGAAATAGAACCTTTCGGAGGAGCTGCAACTTGTCTTGGAGGAGCTATTAGAGATCCATTATCTGGACGTAGCTATGTATACCAGGCAATGAGAGTAACTGGTGCTGCTGACCCTAGAACAAAACTAGAAGATACGCTACCAGGTAAATTGATGCAAAAGAAGATTACTACAGAAGCTGCAAATGGATACAGCTCTTATGGAAACCAGATTGGACTTGCAACTGGTCAAGTATCTGAAGTATATGACGAAGATTTCGTTGCTAAAAGAATGGAAGTTGGTGCAGTAATAGCAGCAGTTCCTAAGGAAAATGTAGTAAGAGAAAGACCTGAACCAGGAGATATTATAATTCTTTTAGGTGGAAAAACTGGAAGAGACGGTCTAGGTGGAGCAACAGGTTCTTCAAAAGAACATGGTGAAGATAGTATAAAGACTTCTTCAGCTGAAGTTCAAAAAGGAGATGCTCCAAATGAAAGAAAGATTCAGAGATTTTTCAGAAATCCAGTAGCTGCAAAAATGATAAAAAGATGTAATGACTTCGGAGCAGGTGGCGTATCGGTTGCTATCGGTGAAATTGCAGACAGCTTAGATATAAACCTAGATTTAGTTCCTAAGAAATATGATGGACTTGATGGTACTGAACTTGCAATATCAGAATCACAAGAAAGAATGGCAGTTGCTATTGATAAAAATAATAAGGATAAATTTATTGAACTTGCTAACTTGGAAAATATTGAAGCTACTCATGTTGCAACAGTTACTGATACTGGATACATGAGAATGTTCTGGAACGGTAAAGATATAGTAAATATAAACAGAGCGTTCTTAGATACAAATGGATACAAGCAAAGTGCGGATATAAAGGTAGACTCTATTGATGAAGATTTTACATATGTAGATTTAACTTCTGTAACAGATAAGTTCAACTCTATGAACGATAAATATGAAGCGGCAATGAAGGACTTAAATATTTGTTCTCAAGCTGGCATGGTTGAAAAATTTGACAACACAATAGGTGGTAATACGGTAATACTTCCTTTAGGAGGAAAATATCAAGCTACTCCTGCCAACGGAATGGTAGCAAAAATACCAGTACTAGGTGCAGAAACAAATACATCTTCACTAATGACTTATGGATACAATCCTAAAATAGGTAAGTGGTCAACATTCCACGGAGCTTTAAATGCAGTAGTAGAATCTGTAGCAAAAATTGTTTCACTAGGTGGAGATTATAGAAGTACAAGACTTACATTCCAAGAGTACTTTGAAAGATTAGGAACAGATCCAACTCGTTGGGGTAAACCATTCTCAGCACTTTTAGGAGCATATTATGCACAGTCTAACTTCGAAATAGCTGCAATAGGTGGTAAAGATAGTATGAGTGGAACATTCAAAGATATAAACGTTCCTCCAACATTAGTATCTTTTGCAGTAGATACACAAGATGCGTCAAAAATAGTATCACAAGAATTTAAAAAATCTGGAAGCCTAGTAGTTTTAATTGATGCACCTCAAAAAGATTATGCATTCCCAGATTTTGATATAATGAAAAAGAATTTTGAAGTAATATATAATGCTACGCAGTCTGAAAAATTACTTGCTACATATGCACTTGGATATGGTGGTATAGCTGAAGCCGTTGCTAAAATGGCATTTGGTAACAAGATAGGAATGAAATTTAATGATGAAATTTCTGAAATATACACAGAAAAAGATGAACTATTCAAGCAAAATTACGGTAGTATAATTGTAGAAATTGACGAAGAAAATATATCAGCTTTAGAAGGATCTAATTTCTTAGTATTAGGACGTACTACAGATGCTCCTGAAATAGAAGTATTTGGTGAAAAGATTGACTTAGATACTCTTTATAAATCATACACAGAAACACTAGAGCCAATATTCCCAACAAAGGTTGAAACTGATAAGAATGCTCCAGTTGAAAACTTGAGTTACGCTAGAAAGGGAGATATATTAAAGTCTTCTATAAGTATAGCAAAACCAAAAGTATTTATACCTGCATTCCCAGGTACAAACTGTGAGTATGATTCTGCTAGAGCATTTGAAAGAGCAGGAGCCGAAGCTAGTATTGGAGTATTTAGAAATATGAAATATTCTGATATAGAAGCTTCTATCGACATGATGGTAAAAGAAATCAATAATAGCCAGATTGTTATGATACCAGGAGGATTCTCTGCTGGTGATGAGCCTGATGGTTCTGCAAAATTCATAGCTACAGTATTTAGAAATCCTAAAATAGAAGAAGCTATAATGAACTTAATCAACAACAGGGATGGTCTGATGATAGGAATATGTAATGGATTCCAGGCATTGATAAAGCTAGGTCTAGTGCCATATGGTGAAATAAAAACTCCATCAGCTGATATGCCAACACTTACATACAATAACATTGGTCGTCACCAAGCAAAAGTAATTCAGACTAGAGTTGCTTCTAACAAATCACCTTGGTTGGCTGCTACAGAAGTAGGAGATGTACACTCTATTGCGATATCACATGGAGAAGGTAGATTTGTTGCCAGTGATGACGTAATGAAGTCTCTGATTGAAAATGGTCAGATTGCTACTCAATATGTTGATTTTGATGGAAATGCAACTTATGATATAGAATTTAACCCTAACGGTTCTTATTATGCTGTTGAAGGTATAACTTCATTAGATGGAAGAATACTAGGAAAAATGGGACACTCTGAAAGAGTTGGAGAAAATGTAATAAAGAATATCATAGGAAAGAAAGATCAGAAGCTATTTGAATCAGGTGTAAAATACTTTAAATAAAAATAGTAAAATAATAAAAAATAAATAAAACAAATAAAAACCTTGAGATCTATTATTAGAACTCAAGGTTTTTTACATGTTTAGAAAGTTTTTTTACACTAGCTGCAGCTATAAAACAACTGAAAAGATCTTTTAGAAATGTAGCTGGAAATAAACTGGCAAGGCACATCCAATACTTAATTGGAGTACCCATTACGTAGTTTAATATAAAATAAGTATATAAAGAACCTATAATATATGTGTTGACCATAGCAATAACACAGTAAACAGACAACTTTAAAGTCGAGTCAGACCCAAACTTCTCTTTTAGATATCCGACTAAAAACGCTGCAAAAATAAAAGCAATTAAATATCCGAAAGTTGGTTTCAAGATATACATTGGACCTCCGCCCTCTGTAAATACCGGAAAACCTAAAATTCCGATTGCTACATATAAAAAGCAAGATAAAGAGCCTCTTTTAGAACCGAGTATTAGCCCTGACATCAATACAAATAGAAATTGCATAGTAAATACAGTAACAGGTAATGGTATACGAATAAAGGCTCCTACAGCAACTAAAGTAGTAAATAGGGAACAAAAAATCATTGTTCTTACACTTAAAAAATTGGTATTAGAATTTAAAATATTATTTTTCAAAATAGACCTCCAAATCTTGGTATGGGATTATTTTATCACAATTACAAAAAGATGTAAACCTTTTATAATTTAGGTTTACTATATGATATTATTTTAAATATTGAAATTCAAAATAATATACAAAATTAGCACTCGATACTTGACTCTGATAACAAAAAAGTGTTAGAATATCTTTGTTGAAAGCTATGCAGATTTCTGTTTCTAATACAATTTATAAAATTACTTCACAATTTGCATGGTGTAAGAATTTAAAAATAAATATAATAGTAATGGAGGGATTTTTATGAGTTTAGAAAGAGGAAAGGTATCTATTCATTCAGAGAATATATTTCCAATAATTAAAAAATGGCTGTATTCAGATAAGGATATATTCGTAAGAGAATTAGTAAGTAATGCCTGTGACGCTATTGCAAAATATCAGAGATTATCTAGTATGGGAGAAGCAGAGTCAAAGGATGATTTCAAAGTAGTAGTAACAGTCGACAGAGAGAATAGAACAATCTCTTTTACGGATAATGGAATAGGTATGACTGAAGAGGAAATAAAAAAATACATAAATCAAGTAGCATTTTCTGGAGCAGAGGATTTTGTAAAAAAATACCAAGATAAAATGGATGATGCAAACGATATAATCGGGCATTTTGGTCTAGGTTTTTATTCTGCATTTATGGTTGCAAATAAAGTTCAGATTGATACATTGTCATATCTTACAGATGCTAAGCCAGTTAGATGGGCATCAGAAGATGGTATGGAATTTGAAATATCTGAAGGTGAAAAAAAAGAAAGAGGAACTAAAATTACCCTTACTATATCAGAAGATAGTGACGAATTCCTGTACACATATAAAATTAGAGAAATATTAAATAAGTACTGTTACTTCTTACCTGTAGAAATATACCTTGATGACATAGCAGAAATAAATAGAAAGAAAAAAGAAGATGAAGAACGAAAAGAAAAAGGGGAAGAAGTAGAGCAGTTAGAAGTGAAACCAATAAACAATACAAAACCTCTTTGGCTAAAATCTCCTAAAGATTGTACAGATGAAGAATACAAAGAATTCTACAAAGAAGTTTTTCATGTATATGAAGAGCCACTTTTTTGGATACATTTAAATGTTGATTATCCATTTAATTTAAAAGGTATATTGTATTTCCCTAAAATTAAAAATGAATTTGAGTTAGTTGAAGGAGAAGTAAAACTATATAACAACCAAGTCTTTGTAGCAGATAATATAAAAGAAGTAATACCTGAATTTTTATTATTATTAAAAGGCGTGATAGATTGCCCAGATTTACCACTGAATGTATCTAGAAGTTTCTTACAAAATGATAAAGATGTAAGCAAGATTTCAAAACATATTGTTAAGAAAGTTGCTGATAAATTAAAATCTCTATATAAAAATGACAGAGAAAACTTTGAAGGTTTCTGGAATGACATTCATATGTTTATTAAATATGGATGCTTAAAAGATGAAAGTTTTTATGATAAAGTCAAAGAAGTAATACTTTACAAAGATATTAATTCAAAATATTTAACTTTAGACGAATATTTAAAGGAATCTGAAGACACTAATAAAAATACAGTTTATTATGTTACCGATGAACAACAGCAAGCACAGTATATTAAGCAATTTAAAGATAATGGATTAGATGCAGTAATCATGAACAATGCTCTAGATACTCCTTTTATGGGATTAATTGAGTACAAAGAAGGAAATTTAGAGAACTTAGGAGCTTCTCAAGAAGAAAAAAAAGAGCAACCTCTTAAATTTACGAGAATTGACTCAGATATGTCAAATATTGTAAATTCTGATGTAGGTGAAGAAGATAAAAATTTAGACGATAGTATAATAAGATTGTTCAAAGATGTACTTGGAGAGAAGTTAAACGATTATAAGGTTGAAAGCTTTAAAGATGAAAATGTTACGGCTATGATATCCGTAGATGAACAGAGCATCCGTATGTCAAAGATGAAAGACCAATTTAGTGCAATGGGAATGGAAGGCATGAACTTTGACGAACAACATGACCTATTGATAAACAGAAAATCTCCAATAGTAAAGAAAGTACTTGATATAAACAGCAATGATGAAAACAGGGAAAAAATAGAATTGATAGTTAATCAAATTGCAGATTTAGCTATACTTTCTAACAAAGAACTAACACCTGATCAATTAAATGAATATGTTGATAGAAGTAATAAACTGATGAGTTTACTATTAGATTCATATAAATAAATACAAATTAATATAAGTGATTTAAGTTAGTTTTAAATTCTAACTTTAATTTTAAAAAGTAAGGTTCACATTGAAAGTAGCTGAAAGTTGTAATATAACAAACTTTAGCATGAATTTCAATGTGAACCTTTTTTATAGAAGAATATTTTTTACTTTACGAGCTTTTTGTACTAAATCATAAAATTGAGTAGGAGTAATTGATTGATCTCCATCAGATAGTGCATTATCTGGATCGTTGTGAACTTCCACCATTATACCGTCACTACCAGCAGCTATAGCCGCTAGTGACATAGGAGAAACTAATTTTGCAATCCCTGTGCCATGACTAGGATCTACAATAACTGGAAGGTGAGAAATTTCTTTTAAAAGAGGTACAGCTGATAAATCTAGTGTATTTCTAGTCAATGTCTCAAAGGTTCTAATACCCCTCTCGCATAAAATGACTTTATCATTACCACTGCTCATTATATATTCAGCACTAGAGAGCAATTCCTTTATAGAATTAGAAAAACCACGCTTTAAAAGAATAGGTTTATTTGTTTTTCCAAGCTCTTTCAAAAGCTCAAAGTTCTGCATATTTCTTGCCCCAACTTGAAGTATATCAATATCTTCAAATAAATTCAAATGTCTTAATCCCACTATTTCAGAAACAATTGGAAGTCCAGTTTCTTGTTTTGCGAGTTTTAGAAGTTTTATTCCGTCTGCTTCCATTCCTTGAAAATCATATGGAGAAGTTCTTGGTTTAAAGGCTCCACCTCTCAAGATATTAGCTCCAGAATTTTTTATTGATTTTGCAATTTCAAGTATTTGTTCTTCTGACTCTACAGAGCATGGACCAGCTATAATTGTGAGATTTCCACCACCAATTTCAGTATCACATACTTTAATTACAGTATTATTTGGATGTATATTTCTACTTGTTCTATTTATATTATCTATCATGAAAACCTCCGAGTATCTTGTCGCATTTATTTTTTATAATGTATAAGCTTAATTAATATAATAACCCAATATTACAATTCAAAACTGTTTCATCAATTATTATAATAAAAAAAAACAATTACGTCCAATTTATTATTGAATTGATTTTTACTATATTAAAAGAAACATTATATAAAAAAACTATAACTTAAAAAGTGTTATACCTTGACTTTGTTTTCGTTTATAAATAATATGGTAGTTGGAAAGCATTTTTTTATAATTGGCTATAATAAATTTAGAATAAAAAATACTTTAAAAATAGGAGGTTACAAATGGAATCATATTTAAATAAGGAAGACTTAGCGAAGTTTAATGCGGGAATTATCGGAGAAGATGCAGGAGAGATGTGGGACAAGTTCATGGAGTACTATGGTACTGTATTTGCGGAGGGTGCGTTGACTACTAGAGAGAAATCACTAATAGCATTAGCTGTAGCACACACTGTTCAGTGCCCATATTGTATTGATGCATATACAAATGCTTCTCTTGGACATGGATGCGATCAGGATCAAATAATGGAAGCTATCCATGTATCTGCGGCAATCAAGGCAGGGGCAACTCTTGCTTTTGGTGTTCAGAGCAAGAATATATCAGATAGTCTAACTATGAAATAAGTTGTAAAATAAGGAGTATATAATGAATATTGAAGAACTAGAAACAACTGCAAATGTTCCTAGTTTTGCTGATAGTGTTGTGAATAAGGATTTTCTAAATACTTTAGAAAATCCTTCAACACTTCAAATAAACGTAGGAAGGCTGTGTAACCTTAAATGTAAACACTGCCATGTTGAAGCTGGACCAGACAGAAAAGAAATAATGTCCAAAGAAGTGATGCAGGCGTGTCTTGATGTGTTTAAAAACAATAATTTTAAAACAATTGACATAACAGGTGGGGCACCTGAGATGAATCCAAACTTTGAGTGGTTTGTCGAAGAATGTTCAAAAATTGCTGAAAAAGTAATAGTGAGAACAAATTTAGTCATTTTATTGACAGAAAAATACAAGCATATACCAGAATTTTATAAATCGCATAAGATAAATGTAGTCTGTTCATTGCCTTTTTACTCAAAGAAAAATACAGATAGACAAAGAGGCGATGGAGTGTTTGACAAGTCAATAGAAGCTTTAAAAGTTTTAAATAGTCTTGGATATGGAAAAGAGCAAGATCTATTATTAGATTTAGTTTATAATCCTAATGGAGCTTTTTTACCACCATCACAAGAATCTATGACTTCTCTTTACAAAGACAAATTAAGCAGTGACTTTGGAATAGTATTCAATAATTTATATGCTATTACAAATAACCCTGTAGGAAGATTTGGAGACTTTTTATACAAAAATAATATGTTGGACCCATATATGCAGACTTTGTATGCAGCATTTAACCCTGCTACGGTAGAAGGAATTATGTGTAGAGACCAAATATCAATATCTTGGGATGGATTTGTATACGATTGCGATTTCAACCAGGCAGTGGATATGAAAATTGAGGGTAAAAATAGTATTTTTGATTTACAAAAAGAAAAAATAGGTGTTAGAAAAATAGTTACTGGTAAGCACTGCTATGCTTGTACTGCAGGAGCAGGGTCTAGTTGCGGTGGAACACTTGACTAAAGACGATATTTAAGTTTAAATTTCATAATTGATGCGCAGCTTAGTATTGTTTATTATTATGAATATTTATTAATGTATAAGATTTTAAAGGTATTGTGCATACTGTAATTGCGTGTACAATACTTTTTTGATTAAAGCTTGTATCACGGAGATGCATTGGTGTGATATTATAGAGAATTGTTTATTTATATTGAAAATAATACACAGAATTATTACAAAATTATAAAAAACATAAAAAAATAAAACACAAAATGCATTGAAGTGTTATATAAAATAATATTTTAGAAAAGGGGAAATACAAAGATGATGTATGTATATTTTTGGGGATTTTTGATAGTTTACGGAATTGTGTTGCTAGCATTATCTCCAAAAGCAGTTAGTTTTGATTCTTTTTTCCATGGAAAAGATGAAAAAGGGAACAACTCTTCAACGTTGATGATAACGTCGAGTATATTTATTAGTTGGATATTTGCAAAGTCGGTTACAAATGCCGCAAACTTAGGGGCAAAATACGGAATAATAGGTGGTATAGCTTATGCAACATATTGGCTGTGTATACCGATTGCAGGGTTTGTAATATACAGACTTAGAACAAAATTTAAAGCAAAGGGATTAGTATCTTTCTTAAATGAAAACTACGGGCAGAAGGCTTCACTGTTTTTTACAGCAGCAATTTTTATACGTTTATTTAATGAAGTTTGGTCAAATACCACAGTAGTAGGCGGATACTATGGTGTTTCAGGAAGTGCATCATTTATTGGCGCCGCTATATTTTTCACAATAGTTACTTTAATTTATTCAGTTCGTGGAGGACTTAGAAGTTCAATTTTTACGGATTTAGTACAAACATTAATATTTATCGTGTTTATGATAATTATCGTGTCGATTGTATTGCCGAAAGCTCCACTAGGAAATTACGTTAATTCAAGTACATGGAGTTTGGGAACAGGTTTGGACCTTCTTTTAGTAACGGTAATTCAGATATTTAGTTATCCGTTTCATGATCCAGTACTTACTGACAGAGGTTTTATTTCAGATGAAAAAGTAATGTTGAGAGCATACATAATATCTGGGCTATTAGGATTTTTATCTATCTTGTTGTTTTCTTTTATAGGTATATATGCAAAGATGGAAGGCATGCCAATAACAGATAACATACCAGTAGCAGTAGGAATGGCATTGGGTCCAGTCACTTTATTTGTAATGACAATAGTAATGGTAGTGGCGGCAGGATCCACATTGGATTCAGCATTTTCAAGTCTTGCAAAGCTTGCGGCAGTAGATCTTCCGGAAATAGCAGGAAAAAAAATAGACCCTGACAAGGCTAGACACTGGGGTATGGCAATAATGGTAATATTTGCAATAGTAGGTAATATTCCGATGTTTACAGGGACAAATATATTGAAAGCTACTACAATATCTGGAACCATGGTAATGGGATTTGCTCCTATATTTTGCTTACATGGAATTGTAAAACCAACAAAACTAGGTTTTAATCTTAGTTTTTGGATTGGAATAGTGTTAGGTATATTGTTCACACTTAACATGATACCAGACTTCTTTGCAATAGGAACTGGAGATAGTGCACTTCTTCTTGGGGTTAATTTATATGGTACAATTCTTTGTATATTTGGATATATTCTTCCTTCATTCTTTGTTAAAAAAGAGGGAAGGATATAATGAAATCTAATACAGAAGAAAGTGTGGCAGGAAGAACTTGTCCTCTAGATTATAAGATAGAGGAGAGCAGTTTTGATACAATTGAAGGTAGATATGATACAATTTATGTAATTGGTGGACTTTATGGAAATAAATTTGCTTTGAAAAAAATTATTGAGATGGCAAATGAAGAATATAATGAAACTAATATAATGCCTAAGTTCGTATTTAATGGAGATATGCATTGGTTTGATTACAAGTACGATGATTTCATTGAAATAGAGAAATTATCAGAATCAGGAATTAAGCTACTAGGCAATGTTGAAGCAGAGATGATAAGACTAAATGATATTGGCGTTGGATGTGGATGCTCTTATCCAGATACGACATCTGATGATGCAGTAGAGAGATCAAATGAAATTCATAAAAAACTTAAAGACTTAGCTACTAAACGTAAAGATGTATATAAAGAATTGGAAGACAGAAAAAAGATAGTGAATATACAAGTTGGATCATCTAAAGTAAGTATAACGCATGGTGATGAAAAGTATTTATCCGGTTGGGATTGCTCTTTAGAAAATCTATCTAAAAAAAGTAGGCAAGAGGAACTATATGATTTTATGAAATCTAAAAAAATAGATGTCTTCGCAACAACGCATACGTGTGCACAAGTTGTACTCAAGTATGAAGACAAGGCAGTATATAATAATGGAGCTTCTGGAATGGCAAGTGTGAATACGAGCTTGGGAGGAATAATTACAAGGATTTCTACTAACCGCAGAGAAGACTTTATTGTTGAGGATAAGATAAATGATGTTTACATCCAACAGTGTATAGTTGATTATGATGTAGATGAATTTATATCTTGGTTTGATGAAATATGGAATATTGATTCACCTGCATCCATTTCTTATAGAAACAGAATAATAAATGGTGTTGAATGTAGTGCAGTAAAAATAGAATCTAATAAATAATAATAAAAATTTATTGAACAAATAACAATATAAATTATA
The DNA here is from genome assembly GCF_900240845.1 of Peptostreptococcus faecalis. Taxonomy (GTDB): domain Bacteria; phylum Bacillota; class Clostridia; order Peptostreptococcales; family Peptostreptococcaceae; genus Peptostreptococcus; species Peptostreptococcus faecalis. Next base: position 56,472 of record NZ_OERU01000002.1, on the reverse strand, counting down.
AAAAGGAGTTTAGTTTAAATATACTAAACTCCTTTTTCATATTAATGGGATTTAATAGTGTTCATTGTTAGTGAGAATTGAGATCCTTTATTTTTGTTGTTTTTTGCTTTTATAATAGCACCGTGTCTATCGGAAATTTGTTTCGCAATTGCTAGTCCAAGTCCTGTTCCACTTTTATTTTCTTCTAAGCGCTGTTTGTAAAATCTATCGAATATATATGGTAAATCATCTACTGCAATTCCAGGACCTCCATCTATTACAGATAATTTTATTGTATCTTGGTTTGAATTGAGCAAAACTTCAATAGTTCCATCTTTTGGAGAAAATTTCACTGCATTGTCGAGAAAAATTAATAAGATTTGACGCAGCCTATTATAATCAGCAAATACAGAAAAATTATTACCGCTGTGAGAAAAAAGTATTTCAACATTTTTCTCTGATGCTATGCGACGAGTACTTCTGACAGCATCTTCTGATATTTCTTTAAAGTCTACCTCACACATATTCATAGTAAAATCTGGATTTTGAAGTCGTGATAAATCTAAAAGATCGGATACCAATCTATCCAAATGTAGGCTTTCTGAGAACATCTGATTGTGATATTCTTCGACCATTTCTGGATCTGAGACAACACCATCACAAAGAGCTTCTAAAGAGCCTCGAATTACAGTGACAGGTGTTCGTAGTTCGTGTGAAATATTTGCTACGAAATCACGTCGTATATTTTCTAGTTTATCTCTTTCTTTTGAAGCTACGTCTAGCTTCATAGCCATATTATCAAACGTTTTAGCAAGTTCACCAATTTCATCATTTTGGACAACACCTGAACGAACTTTGTAGTCACCATCACTGATTTTTACCGCTGCAGATTTCATTTTTGATAATGGCTTTGTAAATTTTCTAGCTAATATACCTGCAATTAAAACAGAAATAAAAGCACCAACTCCTATACTGATTAGTAAAATAGCAAGAGAGTTTTTAGTTACGCTATGAATATTTTCAATTTGTTCATGCATGAGAACTACCCCATAAATTTCTCCTGACTGAAGAGTTATAGGCACAGCTACAGTTATAGAGGGAGATCCTAAATATGTTCCAAAATTTTCACTGAAGGTAATATTTCCTTTCATTGCATTTTTTATGGAATCATCTGCTCCAGAAGGGAGATCACTATAGGAAAGAGTTGATTTTCCATGGCCACGAGTTATTTGATTTAAATTTTTATCAACGATCCATATATCAGATACGGTGATATCGTCTAAAAATCTAAGATAAGCGCCATAACCAGTACTTTGACCTGATTTATTATGACCTTGACCTCTTTGAGGATTTCCTTGTGAAACATTGTTTCCATTCCAAAATTCACCCATTGATTCTGCTATATGAACAGCTCTATTTTTTAGTTCACTTTTATGCGTATCCATATTGTGCTTAGAAAAAAGAATATAAAAAGTGATGCCTATAATAAGAGATAATATAATTAATGATCCTAAGAAATAAATTAAAAGTCGAGAGTATATTTTATTTTTCATTCTGTCACCTCAAATTTATAGCCAACTCCCCAAATTGTTTTGATTTCCCATCCACTGTGGGAAACCTCGTCTAGTTTTGCACGCAATCTTTTTATATGGGAATCTACTGCACGTGTATCACCATAGTAGTCAACTCCCCATAAGGTATTAAGTAGATTGTCGCGAGAAAAAACTTTATTTTTATTAGTAGCTAGAGTCCATAGAAGTTCAGTTTCTCTTTTTGTAAGATAAATTCGAGTATTTTCAATATATGTAATGTACTCATCTAAGTTGATTTTTAAGTTTTCATATGAAAAAATTCTATCATTTGTTTCATAATTTGGAGAAATGCGGCGTAGAACGGCCCTAACTCTTGCCATTACCTCTCCTGGAGAAAATGGTTTGACAATATAGTCATCCGCTCCTATATCAAGCCCCATGATTCGTTCAAAGTCTTCTCCAAGTGCCGTAATCATAATAATAGGAACATTGCTGAATTTGCGTATTTCACGGCAAACTTCAAAGCCATCCATACCAGGCATCATTACATCAAGTAAAATTATGTCAAAATCTATAGAATGAACTTTATCTAAAACAGAAGGTCCTTCAAATGCAGTTGTTACGGAATAACCTTCTTTTTTTGCATATTCTTCAAGTATAGAGACAATTTGTTTATTGTCATCGGCAATTAGAATGCGAGTCATACCAATCACTCCTTTCATTTAATACTGTACTGGTTAAATGTGTTTTTTTAGTGTTGATAATTCTATCTTATCATGAAAAAACTTAATTGAAAAACATACTTTTGCCATATTCCAGGATTATACTTTAATTACAGCAAAATAAACATAGCTGAAAAAAAGGAGGTTAAAATCATGAAAAATATTAAAAAGATAATGATTTCTAGTGTGGTCTTGTTAGCTTTATCTGTAGGTTCGTCTGCAGCCGCAACAACTAATTATGAAGATCGTGCAGGAGTAATAGCAGAACTAACAGGAAGAAAAGTACAATCTATAGTTGATGAGAGAATTAAAACAGGAAAAACATACGGTAATATAGCCAAAGATGCGGGTGTGCTGAACGAGTTTAGAAATAAGATGCTTGAATTAGACAAAGAAAAACTAGATGAACGCGTTAAATCTGGTAAAATAACACAAAAGCAAGCAGATAATACACTTGCAAAGATAAAAGCTAATAAAGATAACTGTGATGGAACTTCAAAAAAGAATTCTAAGATAGGTAATAAATATGGAAATGGAAAAGGGCAAGGTCATGGTCATGTTGGAAAAGGCATGGGAAACGGAATGCGTGATGGATCATGCATAAATAGGTAAAATTTATAAGTAGCAGTATAAAAATATCCTCTGTTGAAATTAGATGAATTTCAGCGGAGGATATTTAATTTTTCTGTAAGTATTAAAAGTATTTTCATGTTGTAAATAAGATATTATGTTATACTAACATTTGGCAATATACAGATTCTTATTTAATAATAATTGCATAATAAGTAAATATTAATAGGAGGAATGTTTAAAATATATGAAATATAAAATATTAATAATTGAAGATAATGAAGATATTAATGACATACTAGTAAAAACATTATTTAATGCTGGATATGATGTAGAGTCTGCATATACCGGATATGAAGGATTAGAAAAAATAAAAAATAATTCTTATGATTTATTATTGTTAGACATAATGCTTCCATATAAAAGTGGAGATGAAGTATTAAGAGAACTAAGAACTTTTTCAAACTGTCCAGTAATTGTAATTTCTGCAAAAAATTTAGTTAGTGTTAAAATAGAATTATTGAAATTAGGTGCTGATGATTACGTAACGAAACCATTTGACTTAGATGAAGTACTAGCTAGGGTAGAGTAAAATTTAAGAAGATTTAACTATGAAATCATTATAAAAGAAATAAAATACAAAGATTTGGTGTTAAATATAGAACAGAAAAAAATCACTTTAAATAATAATGCAGTAGAACTTACAGCTAAAGAATATATGATAATGGAACTACTTATAAATAATAAAGAGAAAGTTTTTACTAAGTCTAATCTATATGAAACTATATGGGGAGAAGATTTCTTAGGCGACGATAATGCTATAAAATCACATATTAGCAATATTCGCGCTAAATTAAAATCGATAAATTCTACTGAAGAATACATAGAAACTGTTTGGGGGCTTGGCTACAGATTATTTGCAGAATAATTACAAAAAATTCACATTTATTAGGATAAACTTGACTTTTTCTAAACCTTTTTATATTAAACTAAAGTTACATGAATAGAAGGAGTGATAAAATGAGTGAATATGTTTTGGAAACTAGACAGTTGACCAAAAAATACCGGGGTATAAAAGCATTGGATAATATTTCTATTTCATTAAAACCTGGTAAAATTTATGGTTTAATAGGTCGAAATGGAGCAGGAAAGACTACTTTTATGAGGATGATAGCTGGTCTAAGTTTTGCAACAGAAGGTAATTATAGTTTGTTTGGACAAAGTGGTGCAAAGATAAAGGATGCTAGGAAAAGAATAGGATTTATGATAGAATATCCCGCTATAAACACATCTATGACTGCTAAAGATAATATGTCTTTACATAGAATGATAAAAGGAATACCGAATAAAGAAAAGGAAGATGAATTACTAGATTTGGTAGGGCTTAGAAATAGTGATAAGAAAAAAACAAGAAATTTTTCTCTGGGAATGAAGCAAAGACTAGGAATTGCCATTGCATTAGTTGGGAGTCCAGAATTTCTGGTATTAGACGAACCTATCAATGGTTTGGATCCAATGGGAATTGTTGATATACGGAATTTATTAAAATATTTATGTGAAGAAAAAAATATAACAATATTGTTGTCTAGTCATAATTTATCGGAGCTTTATCAAGTAGCTACAGATTATATAATTCTTGATAGTGGAAGAGTAGTAAAGCAAATTACATCAAAAGAATTAGATGAAGAGTGCAGAGAATATATTTTTTTACGCACAAATAATCCAGAAAAATCAGTAAGTATAATAGAAAGTGAACTGAATATAGATAATTATATGGTAATGCCAGACAAATCTATACACTTATATAATTGTGTAGATAAACTTGAAGAAATAGCTGAAATTTTACATATAAATGACATTGTAGTTACAGAATTATCTGTAAGAGCTAATTCATTAGAAAAGTATTATATGAATTTAGTAGGGGAGGATAAACATGATTAATTTGATGAAGTGTGAAGTTTTAAAGGCGAGAAAATCTTTGCCGATAAAAATATTAACTATATTGATAATTGTTCTTTCTGTAGCTATGGCTTTTTCTCATCTAAATTATGTAGGATCACCATATGTAAAAGAATTAAATATACCACTTGAAGGATACAATACATTCTTTTCGAGTATGAATGATAGTGCAACCATTGAACTTTTAGGAATAATGATAGCAAGTATTTTAGTGTGCACGGATTTTGAAAATCGTACTATTCAATCTGAGATTTCTGCTGGATATAGTAGATTGCAAATACTACTTAGTAAGGTTATAGTATTTGGAATTACATTTTTTTTCGTATATCTTCCAATTCCACTATTGCGTGCAACCATTCAAGGCTTGTTATATAAGTTTGGAAGAGAAATGACAATGGAAACTATAACACATATGGCTTTATCCTTTGGGGTGGTCATACTAATAGGAATTGCAATAAATACAATGACAATTTTATTAGCTTTTATTATTAAAAAAAGTGTAATTACGATTGGAGCAAGTATCGTTATAATTACTTTGGTTGGGAATGCTTTTTTATCATTTGGATCTGTTAGTGATGATTTTAGAGGCTTTCTATCAAAAACACCTATTGGTCTAAGTAAATATATAGCAGAAGGACAATATAATTCAGATGTTTTATTTACTGCAACAATTATAAGTATAGCAAGTATTGTATTTATGATCATATTAACATACGTAATTTTTAGAAAATTAGATTTGAAATGAGTGTGATTATTTGAAAATAATTAATGTAGTACTGATAATAGTTTTAGTAATATCTTTTATTTATATTTTTGTTTTAGAAAAACAGATAAGAGCTATCAGAAATCAACTAGAGCAAAGATATAAAAATAATACACAGCAACCATTGTCAGTAGAATTATTAAATCGTGAGCTATCATCATTGGTATCAAATATTAATCAATCACTAGAACTAGGACAGTGTGCAATAGCTGAAAATAAACATAAAGAAAAGGAATTAAAAAATATGATAGCAAGTCTATCTCACGACTTGAGAACTCCGCTTACCGCTATAAAAGGCAATATGCAATTAATAGAGCAAGGAGAAATAAATTCCGATCAAAGGCAAAAAATCGGTATAGTCAAAAGACATATTGAAGAAATGTCGCAACTTGTTGATAGTTTTTGGGAATACTCTTATCTGTCTGTTTCAGAAATAGAGATTAAATTTGAAAAAATTAATATTACAAATATAGTTGCAGAATGTGTAGCAGACTATGTACATGAATTTGAAAAAAAAGGGATAGTTGTTTTTTATAAACAAGAAAAACCGTTATTAGTATATAGTGACAAAGGTTATATGATAAGAATTATAAATAACTTAATACAAAATTGCATAAAATATTCAGATGGAGATGTTATTATAGAATTTGAACAGCTTAGTGATAGAATTATTTTATCAGTAAAAAACATTGTGCGAGAAGGAAATGATATAGATATATATCATATTTTCGATAGATTTTATACTGAGGACAAGGCTAGAAAAAAAGCTGCTGGTTTAGGTTTATCAGTAGTTTCGTTGTTGTCTGAAAAGATGGGTGGTAGGTCCTATGCAACATTAGAAAAAAATACATTGGGTATACATGTAGAATTTATGATATTTAAAAATATCTAAAAAATTTAAATCATCAATAAATATAATAACTGTGTATAAAAAATCGCATAGAAAATACTATGCGATTTTTTATATTAAAGTTCTTTTACTATATTGATTATATCGATTACTAACTTAGGACAGACAGTGGTCATTAACTGTTTTTCCTCAATGATTTTAGCTTCTTCAGGTATAGTAAGGTTGTATCCTAATATATCTGAGCATATATTTGATTTTTGAAGTTCTTTGTATTTTTCCTTGTATTCAAAAACCTTTGATACAAGCTGACCTTTAGCTATACCATCTCCAGGTTCACAGTGTCCATATTTTAATCCAACAGCAATTAACCCACCTATATACGAACCACACATTTCACCTTCGTACATTCCACCACCAAACGCAGCAGCGGCTTTTAGAGCTTGTTTAACATCTAAATTTAAATCTTTTGCAATTTCTTCTACAATTACTTGTCCACAGTCAATTCCATCTGCAAACTTATTTAATACATCTTGATTATTCATATTATATTTTACTAAACTTACCATGTAAGTTTAATCTCCTTATATTATATTTAGGCTTAAAAAGGGAACCTATAACCCTATTTGCATGAAGTGCATACATTCAAAAAAATTAAATTAATATCTTATAATTATTGTAAAATTAAACATATGCATTACAATTATATAAAAAAAATTGAATTAAGTCCAATCTAAATAACATATTTTAGAGGTATATAGTATAGATAAAATAAAGACATAAAAATTAAGTATAGCAAAAGTTAATCATTTTAGGTTAGTATAGTAATATTAGATTATAGTAATATTTGAGTGTATATTTATATAATAATTGGAGTTAAAAATCAATATTTCCCATATGTACTATATTCTAAATATGAAAAAATGTTATATTAAAAAAATGTGAATTTATAAATAAGTATTTTAAATATATGAGGTGGATTATGTTTGGTTATGTACGAATAAATAAAATGGATTTGACTTTTAGAGAATATGAGCATTATAAAGCATATTACTGTGGTCTGTGCAAGTATTTGAAAAGGAATCATACTGAAATATCGAGGTTGAGCATAAATTATGATATTACTTTTTTGATACTGCTATTAACCTCTGTCTACAAGCCTAAAGCAGAGGTCTTTCATGAGAGATGTGTCGTAAATCCAGTCAAAAAGAAAAAGCATATGATTAATGAGATTACCGAATACGCAGCGAGTATGAATATATTATTGACATATTACAAAATAGAAGATAATGTCAACGATGATGGTGGAATTACAAATAATGCTGCAAAATTGGCATATAAATCTAGCTTTAAGAGTGCATATAAAAAATATCCTGAAAAAGCAGAATACATAAAAGAAAAGTTAGGCGAACTGTCTGAATTGGAATCAAAAAACTCAACAAATATTGACGAAGTATCAAATATTTTTGGGGATATAATGAAGGAGATATTTACATATAAAGAAGATGAGTACACGGATAGGCTAGGAAGTGTAGGATTTAACTTAGGAAAATATATTTATATATTAGATGCATATGAAGACTTGGATGCGGATATTAAAAGCGGAAGTTATAATCCTTTCAAAGAATATGAAGAGGATAGAGAAGCTCTGAAACTAAAAGTTGAAAAACTAATAGATATGATTTTATCTAGAGTAGAGGAATCGATAATAAATCTTGATATAAGTGTAAATAATGCGATTATAGATAACATAATTTATTCAGGCATATACTTGAGATACAAAGGGATTTTAGCAGGGATACAGAACAAGAAAAATCAAACATAATATGAATTAAATTACTATAATGTATTTATTAAGTCCAATACAATGTAAATAGTAATGCTATAGTATATAAAAAACATTACAATACATAAAAAATATATATAAATTAGGATAATATAGAATATCGAATGATATAAACTAAAAACAGGGAGCGATAACCAGTAGTTACCACTCCCTATTTTTAAGCAATATTTTTGCAGAATATTTATTGTTCACTTGTTATACCATCAAGCATCTTTTCTTTTGAGTACGGATATAATTTTTTGAATCTACCAAATACAAAATATCTATATCCTTCTTCATCATAATAGCAAGTCATCAATGACACCATTGCCTTGCCATCTACACGTTCTACAAAGTCATCTTTTATTAAATCAGTTCTATCATCTTTGACTTTTCTAGTTTTGACGGCTTCGTATTCATAGATATTTTTTTTATTTGTGAGTTTTATAGTATCACCTTCTTTGACTTTCATTAGAGAGCCAAAAAGTATTCCATCTTTTTTGAAATAATGTCCAGCAACAGCATAATTTCCAAGACCCATCTTTTGATCTGGTTTCATAGTACAGGCACCATACATTAAGTTATTATTTTGTAAACCATCAAAAATAGCTATATTCATGTTAATTGAAGGTATTACAAGTTGTCCAACAACTTTATCCATATCAGCTTTTTCACGGTTTAATATTACTCCGTTAACATCGATTGCCTGTATTTTAGAAGCATCAAACTCCTTTTCACCGCTATTTGCATTTTTTTCTAAATCTTTATCAGATAAAGAATCTATTTTTACTTCTTCGTTATTTTTTAAAAGAAAAAATTCTGATATTTTTGGTATAGATATAAAAATTATTCCGACTAGTATAAGAATAACAGCAAATTTTTTTTTCATAGTTAATGTTGATATATTGATATAATACCAACTCCACCTTTCTTATAATAATAATGAAAGTATAACACAGAGCAATTAAAAAATAAATATATTCTCAATTATTTGAATCATTAATTTAAGAAAAAAATATATATAACATATTTAATACATTAATTTTTTGAGGATATTTTGGTTAATATGTGCATAAATATTCTATTTTTAACTACTTTATGATATTATAATATTAAAGATAATGTTTATTATTAAAAAGTTAATTTTATAGTTTATTGATGTGTTGATGTTTAACGGTTGAGATGTTCATATTTTGCGGCTTAGACAGGAAAATATTCACATTTAAACATACATATATTTTAATCATACAAGGGGGGAATAAAAGTGAAAAATAAAAAATATTTAAATTTACTAGCAGCATTAGCCATTGCAATACCTATGACAATATCGGTGGGTGCTATTAACGGAGTGTTTGCAGATAGTAATCTTAATTTTACAAAGATAGATTCAAGCAGCGGAAATGGATTAGGTGGAGCTTCTATAGATTTTTATAAAGGTTCTTCAAAAATATTTAGCGCAAAGACAAAAGAAGATGGAAAACTAGATCCTGCTTCGTTGAGTAGAAGTGGATTTTTGGATTCTGAAGGTAACATAAAGCTTCAAGATGGCCAATATTCATATTATGAAACTAAAGCTCCAGGTGGATATATGATAAATGTTCAGGGTAAGTCGTTTTCTGTATCTGGTGGTGTGGGTGATAGCACTGAGCTTTCAAATACTAAATTCACAGGAGGAAGAGGTCAGTTAATTATTAGAGTAACTGGAAAAAACTTGAATACTCCTTTAAGTGGTTCAACAATTGATCTTTACAAGACAAACAGCAAGGGTGCATACGTAAAAGTAGCTATCTTGGATTCTGGTGAAGATGGATATTTAGTAGATGGATATGCACCAACAGCAGATATAGGTGATACACAGATTGAAGTAGTCAACGGAACTTTGTCATTAACACCAGGTAGCTACATGGTTCAAGAAGAGAATGCTCCTACTGGATATGCTAAAAACACAAAGAGATACACTGTAAAAGTTTATGAAAATCACATAGCAGATAGAGTGAATATAACTCATAAAACTAGCGACACTAATGTTAGTGGTGAAACAGGATTTAAGTTAACAGTAGTTGACTCAAAGACTCAAAAAGGACTAGAAAATCAAGAAATAGCAGTGTATTCTACAGATGCAAATGGGAAAAATGAAAAGCTTGTATTCTTAGGAAAGACTGGATCAGATGGACTTTTAGATCCATCAAAGACATTGTCAGGTGGAGGACTTTCATCTAATGGTGTATTGACTTTAGAACCTGGTAATTATTACTATAAGTTAAATAACTATGCAGATGCAAAGAATCGTACATTTACTGTAGCTGAAGGAAAAGTAACACCAAGTAAACTTTCATTGACTTCTACTTCAGCTGGAACTACGACTACAAATGGAAACAGTACAAAGACATCAACAAATTCAACTTCAAATGGAAATAACACAAAAACAGGTACTTCATCATTAGCAAAGACTGGACAGAAAAACTTAGCAATATATTCAGTAATCGGTGCTGCCATGGTAATCGGTGGAGTAATAGTCTACAAGAGAAGATAATAATATATAAATAGTAAAAAATAACAGTTGAGAACCGTTATTTGCAATATATACACAAAAATCCGCATAAAATTGCGGATTTTTTGTTTTAAGAAAAAAAAATCAAATAAATCCTAGTAAATTAGTCGAGATTAATTGATTTTTTTGGGTAATCATAGTAATATAGTCTTGTGTGAAAATAAATAAGAAATAAATATATATAATAATAGCTGAAAGGATAGAGAAACCGTGAGTGATATATTATTAGAGATAAAAGACTTGAATGTCAAAGTAGGGGATAAGCATATCCTAAAAAATATAAATTTAGTTATAAAAAAAGGAGAAACTCATGTAGTAATGGGTCCTAATGGATCAGGAAAATCTACGCTTGTAAATACAATAATGAGTAATCCAAAATATGAAATAATGTCTGGTAAAATTTTCTTTGAAGGAGAAGATGTTACAGATATGGCTGCAGATGAAAGAGCAAAAAGAGGTATATTTATGTCATTTCAATCTCCAGTAGAAGTATCTGGAATAAGTGTAGAAAACTTTATCAGAACTTCAAAATCTGCAGTAGATGATAAACCTGTTTCTGTGCTTAGATTCAATATGGATTTATCAAAGAAGATGAAAGAATTACAAATGAAGCCAGAATATGCAGCAAGATACTTAAATTATGGATTTTCAGGTGGAGAAAAGAAAAAGACTGAAATACTACAGATGCGTATATTAAATCCAAAGCTTGCTATGCTTGATGAAACAGATTCAGGTCTAGATGTAGATGCGGTAAGAATAGTATCTGAAGGGATTAAAGATTACAAAAATGATGATAATGCACTTCTTATAATTACACATCATAAGGAGATTATACATAATGTTGTGCCTGATTTTGTACATGTTTTAGTTGATGGAGCTATAGCAAAAGAAGGTGACGGATCGCTAATTCATAAGATAGAAGAAGAAGGTTATGGCTGGATTAGAGATGAGGTGAATTCATCCAATGGAAACTAAATTAGAAAAAACTAAAAAAACTCAAATTGAAGAACATGATCGTGGCATATACGATGTTAAAAATGAGTTTAAATATAAATCAAAAACTGAAAAAGGTCTTACTGAAGAAATTGTAAGACAGATAAGCGAAGAAAAAAATGAACCGGATTGGATGTTAGAAATAAGACTTCAATCTTTAAAGAAGTTCTATGAATTAGATAATCCAACTTGGGGACCTAATCTAGATGAAGTAAATATTGACGATATTACAACGTATATAAGACCAGATGCTGAGTTGGTAGAAGATTGGAATGAAGTTCCTGACGATATTAAAAATACTTTTGATCTACTTGGTATTCCAGAAGCAGAAAGAGAAAAAAATCTTTCTGGTGTTGGAGCACAGTATGATTCAGAAGTAGTATACCACAATATCCAGCAAGATCTTCTTGATAAGGGAGTAATATACACAGACTTTGAAAGCGCAGTAAAATTATATCCTGATATAGTAAAAAAATATTTTATGAAATGTATTTCAAATGCTGACCATAAATATGCAGCACTACACTATGCTGTTTGGTCTGGAGGATCATTTGTGTATGTGCCAAAGGGTGTAAATGTAGATGTACCACTTCAGTCGTATTTCAGACTAAATGCTCCAGGAGCAGGTCAGTTTGAACATACACTTATAATAGTTGAAGAAGGATCTTACTGCCACTTTATAGAAGGCTGTTCTGCACCTAGATACAATGTAGTAAACATACATGCTGGTGCTGTTGAATTATTTATAAAAGAAGGATCAACACTTAGGTACTCAACAATAGAGAACTGGTCAAGAAATATGTATAACTTAAATACAAAGAGATCTATAGTTGAAAAAGATGGTAAAATTGAGTGGGTTTCTGGATCGTTTGGATCTAAGGCATCTTGTCTATACCCTATGAGCATACTAAAGGGCGAAGGTGCAAAATCTGAATTTACAGGAATCACTTTTGCAGGAAAGGGTCAGTACTTAGATACTGGAACAAAAGTAGTTCACGCTGCTCCTAACACATCTTCAACAGTAAACTCTAAATCTATATCAAAAGATGGCGGAGTAGCTATTTATAGAGGTTTAGTAAAAATCACAAAAGAAGCTAAGGGTTCTAAATCAACAGTAAGTTGTGAATCATTAATGCTAGACCAAGAATCTAGATCAGATACAATACCAGTAATTGATATTGCTACACAGGATGTAGATTTAGGTCACGAAGCAAAAATAGGTAGAATAGATGACGAAGTAATTTTCTATCTAATGAGTAGAGGTATTAGTGAAAGTGAAGCAAAATCAATGGTTGTTAGAGGTTTTGCAGAGCCTATAGCTAAAGAATTACCTCTTGAATATGCAGTAGAAATGAATAATTTAATAAATCTTGAACTCGAAGGTACAATAGGTTAGGAGGATTACTATGATAGCAAACAGATTACCACTTATTACGTGGAGATGGCTGAAGGTAAATGAATCTCTAATCGAATTGCCTGAAGTCAAAGAAAATATAAATGAAATAGTAGCAAATGAAGGTGACGAAGTATCAGCACTTTTTGATATAAATAAAATAGAAGATCAAGAAACTGATTCAAGACGTACAATAATAAATATAAAAGCAAACAAAGGCTCAACTGTAAACATATATTATGTAGCAAGATGTAGTGAAGAACTTTCTGCACTTACTGATATAAATGCAGAAGTTATGGAAGATGCTACAGTAAATTTAATTCAAATTGAAGTAGGTGCTAAGCGCTCAGTTACAAATTATGTAGTTGATCTTATTGGAAACAAATCATCAACTAATGTAGAATCTATATATTTCGTAGATGAAGATAGAGATTTAGATATTTTCTATCATGTAAAACATCATGGAGAAGATACTAGGTCAAATATATTAGTAAATGGAGCTCTAAAAGATAACGCTAAGAAAACTTTTAAAGGAACAATAGATTTCAAGAGAGGATCTAGACTTTCAAAGGGAAGTGAAGAAGAATTCGCGACTTTATTAGATGATGGAGTTAGAAATATAGCTGTACCATTACTTCTTTGTGAAGAGGATGATGTAGAAGGCCTACACGCTGCAAGTGCAGGTCAGATTGATCAAGATATGTTATTCTACATAATGAGTAGAGGAATGGATTTGGAACAAGCTAAGAAGATGGTAGTAGAGACAAAGTTAGTTCCTACAATAGACAAACTTCCTGATAGAGAATTATCTGAAGAAGTGTGGAAGCAGATAGAGCAAAGAATATAGTATAAACACAATAAAAAGGTGAGGTGTAAGAAGTATGAAAAAAGAAGATATAATGAACATCAGAAAAGAATTTCCGTACTTGGATGAAGAAAAAGTGGGGAAAAAAATAGTATATTTTGATAATGGAGCAACCTCTCAAAAACCAAAATGTGTAATAGATGCTCTTGCAAATTACTATAGTTATCAGACTGCAAACCCTCACAGAGGAGCGCATTATTTAGGAATGCTTTCTACAGAACTATATGAAGGCGCTAGAGATACTGTAAGAGACTTTATAAATGCAAAATCTTCTAAAGAAATAATATTTGTAAGAAATACAACGGAAGCGCTAAATTTAGTTGCATATTCGTATGGACTTGATAAATTAAAAGCTGGAGATGAAATAATACTTTCAATATATGAACACCATAGTAATCTTGTAACTTGGCAGTTTGTTGCAGAAAAGACAGGTGCAGTGTTAAGATATGTATATTTAACTGACGATAATGAATTTGATATGAATCAGTATAAAGAGCTTCTTAACGAAAAAACAAAATTAGTTGCTGTAGCGGGTGCTTCAAATACTGTAGGTGGAATAATTGATGTAAAAGAAGTTACGAGATTAGCACATGAAGTAGGTGCTGTTGTATCTTGTGATTGTGCTCAATTAATACCTCATGTAAAAGTGGATGTACAAGATTGGGATGTAGATTTTCTATCTTTCTCAGGTCATAAAATGTATGCTCCTATGGGAATAGGTGTTTTATATGGTAAGAAGGAAATATTAGATTCTATGGTTCCATATATGTATGGTGGCGATATGATAGAGTACGTTTATGAACAAAGCACTACATTTGCACCTGTGCCAGCAAAATTTGAAGCTGGTACTCAAAATGTGGGAGGGGCTGTAGCTTTAGCTGAAGCAATAAGATTTATGCAAAGGGTAGGCATAGAAAATATACACAAGCATGAATTAGATTTGACTGAATACGCATATAATAAAATGAGCGAGTTAGACTTTGTAGAGATTTATTCGACTAAAAACTATAATAGATCTCCACTAGTTGATTTTAATATAAAAGACATTCACTCACACGATGTATCAACAGTTTTAGATACCTTTGATATAGCTATAAGAACAGGACACCATTGTGCAATGCCATTACATTCATATATTCACCAAAACTCAACTTGTAGAGTTAGTTTTGCAGTATATAACACATACGAAGAAGTTGATTTCTTTATTGATAAATTAAAAGAGGTCAGAAAGGTGATGGGATATGGATCTTAAAAGTTTATATACAGATATGCTTTTGCAGGAAAGCAACAATAAGGCAAACAGAAGAGAATTAGAGTCTCCTACTTTTAAGGAGTTAGGTCATAATCCTAGTTGTGGTGATGAAATAACTTTAGAAATAGAAATGGATGGAGATACAATCAAAGATGCTGCATTTGTTGGAGAAGGATGCGCAATTTCTAGAGCTTCTACATCTATGATGATAGACTTAATAAAAGGCAAGGATATACACGAAGCGAAAGAATTGACTGAAAAATTTATTGGTATGATAAAAAAAGAAGTAGATGTAGACGATGATCTAATTGATACACTTGGTGATGCAGTAATTTTAGAAAATGTGTCAAATATGCCAGCTAGAGTAAAATGTGCAGTACTTGCATGGCATACTTTAGCAAATATAATAGATAATAATTTTGAAAGCAAGTAATATAATTGTTTTTAGAAGTAAAAGATGATTGAAAAATAATAAATTTTAAATATTTAAAAACATAAAAATAAAAAGTGCCAAACTGTGTTTAAAGATGATTTTATCTTAAATATAGGAGGCACTTTTTTATTGTTAAGGCATAAATTAAAATGAATTGCAAAAAAGAATATAATCATTAAATTATTATCAAACTTATTTTATAATTATAAAGATTAAGGGAAAGATAAAGCATAATATTTATATATATGGATGTATTAAAGTGAAAGAAATTAATTGTTAATAATAAAAAGTTTATATTATAGATAATTGAGAATATTTCAAAAAAAATCCTTGATTTTTAAAAAAAAAAGATTTAGGATGTAACTATAAAGAAAAGAATAATACAAAAAAAGTAAAATTTTTATTATTAAATTCTTTAATAACTTTAGTAAATATGCAAACGATTGCAAATATATTTTTTTGATAAGATGAATATTTTTTTAATTCTATATAAATTTATTTTATAGACTAGATAAATTGAAAGTCATTAATTATTATATTAAGAAGGAGGGAAAGTATGGTTACAAGACAGCACAAATCAAAACAAATTAGCATGTTTATTTCTAGCATGATATTGTTATCGATGGTACTGCTAATATCATTGGGTGGAAATTCGTTTGCTGAATCAAAAGTGGTAAAAAATGTAACGGAATTAAAAGAATCAGTTACAAGTGCAACAGATGGAGATGTCATCACTCTGTCAGAAGATTTTTTATATGATAATGTGACAATTTCAGTACCAAATATCAATGTAACAATCAATGGAGAAAATAAGATTTGGTCAAAGGGAACTATTAGTGTAGATGGAAATGGAAGTGGAAGTTTAGAGGTTAAAAATTTAGAGTTTTTAACGGCAGAAGGTCCAAGAGCATTTAGTATAAATACATCTAGTAAAGTTGTTTTAGATAGTGTAAAGGTTACAGGACGTCATGGAACTGGGGATGGCGGAGCATTATGGTTTAATGGTAATGCAAATCTTAAAATATTAAATTCTCATTTTGAGGACAATTCAACATCTGGATCTGGATACAGTGGTGGAGCAATAGCAACAAAAGGGTTTAGTGGAAATTTAGTAATAGATAATACTAAATTTATAGGTAATAAGACCTTAGCATTAGGAACAGGAGTTCTTGGTGGCGAAGGTGGAGCAATTTATATTTATAGACCTACTGGTGGGACAATTGATATATTAAACTCTACTTTTGAAAAAAATGAAGCAGTTAAAGATGGAGCAAGTTCTGGTAATATACAGTTTGCAGATGGTGGGGCTATCGCAGTTTTTGATGTAATAAACGGAGCAAAAGTTAATATTAAAAATAATAGTTTTAATGAAAATATTGCTGGAGATGATGCAGGAGCTATTTTAATTCAAACTATTGAAAGTGTGACTTCAGGAGTTAATATAGAGGATAATAGATTTAGAGGAAATATTGCACAGTCTTTAGAAAGAGAAACTGCAGGTGTTAAGGCTCAAAGTGGAGGCGCTATACAGTTATATCAAAATTCCGGATTCTCTGGAAGATTTACATCAAAAGTAAATATAACAGATAATACTTTCGAGAAAAATAGCGTCCTAAATGGTGGAAAAGGGGGAGCTATAGCAACATCAAAACCGATACAAGCTTTATTTAGCAACGTTCAAGGTATTCTAAGTGGAAATACTTTTACTGGTAATACGCCAGATGATACAGTTGGAAGTATTATATGGCAGTAGTTTTTTAGAAGTTAGTTTATAAATAAATGGAGAGTTTTCACTCTCTATTTATTTATATGTATGGAAATTACGTCAAGAAAAATTATTAAAAAGAGGAGGAGTTATGAAAAAAAGATTTTATATTTTTTATGTAGCAATAGCGATAGCAATTATTTTTGGATTTAAAAATTCAGACTTTATTCATGCACAAGATTCATCAGGTGAAGGAAAAGTCATCGTTAAGTACTGTAATGCTACAGGCGAAAAACTATTTGATGATATAGTTATAGAAGGTAATATTGGAGATACCTATGTTACTCAGGGGATTTTGTATGCATTTCCCGACATAGTATCGAACAATCAGGAAAAATATGTGTACAATAGAGTAGATGGAGATGTAATAGGAAAAATAGATAAAGATGAAAAAGTAGTGACGTATTATTATAGCGTAGTAGGTGATACTCCGGGTGAAGTACATGTATATTATAAAGATAGGCAAGGAAGAAAGATAGATCAAACAGATGTTTTTTATGGTGATGTGGATGCTGAATATAAAATTACACCAAAAAAAATATCTGGGTGGAAACCAATTACTAGTGCTCCAATTGAAGGAAAATATAATCATTATACCGTTGCTGCAGACAAGTTTATTGAAATAAAATATGAACAAGATACCTCACAGTTAGAAGATGGAAAAAGTGGAGTATTTGTAATATATAAAATAAATGCTCTTCCTCCAGGGCTATTCAGTAGACCATCTAAATTCATACAAGGAAACCCTGGAGATGAGTGTCAAATACAAGTTGAAGAAATGATTTCTCTTGGTGTTAATCCAGTTTTTCCTAGTGGTTGGGAAAATGGAAAAGGAAAATTTCCAAGTGAGGCTAATAAAATAGAAATCGTTGAAATAAATTATGATATGCTATATGATGGTCCTAAGGCGAGTTTTGATATATACCATATGGATAAAGAGTTATTTGAAAAAAATCTACCTTCAGGAATAACTAATATGGAAGAAAATGAACTTAGAAATCATATTGCATATTTGACTCATCAAAATGCTAATGTAATTGATAGAACAACTTTAGTAGATCAGATTGGGAAATCATATGCATACTCTCCTTTTTATGAAGGAAATCTTCCAGAGTCTGAACGATTAGGATATGATTTGAAGATAAATGACAATAAATATGTATTTGCAAAGGTGTATGAGGATGGAGCTCCAGCATCAGATGTATTCCACATGGAATTACGCGATGAAGACGGTAATGCTAGGTTTAAAAATTTAATATTTTTATATGAAAAGATAAAAGATGAATATAAAGTAACTTTTGAGCCAAATGGTGGTAAATTTACAGATAGTACTACAGAACCAAAAGTTGTAAAAGTTGAAGAAGGAAAGACCGTAGATTCACAAGATGTAACTAAAGAGGGATATACATTTAAAGGTTGGTATTTAGATAAAGAAGGCAAGGAAAAATTTGATTTCACTACACCTATAAATGCAAATATAACTTTATATGCAATGTGGGAAAAAGAAGATACTCCAGGTGGTGGCGGAGGTGGAGGGGGAACAGTTGATCCTCCAACAAAGAAAGCTACAGCAGTACTAGCAAATGGAGGCAAATATACTGACGTACTAACAGCTACAGTACTAGCAAATGAAAGAAATTGTCCAATACTTCTAACTGGAACAGACAGTATTTCTACTGAAACATTAAACGAGCTAAAAAGACGTGGAACAGGGGATGTAATAATATCTGGTGGATTGGATTCAGTATCTAAGAAAGTTGAAGAACAATTAAAAGACTTTAATATAGTTAGATACGCTGGAACTGACAGATACGAAACTGCAAAAGAAATTGGAAAACAAGTTAGAGCTTTGACAGGTAAAACTGATGGTGCGATGTTAGTCGATGGAACTAACTTCCCTGACGTAATTACAATATCAGCTCTTGCAACTCAAAAGAGAGTACCAATTTTAATTACAAATCCTAACAAGCTTACAACTACAACTGAAAATGTAATAAAGGACTGGAAGNCTAAGCAATATAGTAATCGGTGGAAGTACAAATTCAGTAGCAAAGAACATACAAGATAGGTTAAATGCTGATTTAAAGATATCCTCTGTATCTAGAATAGGTGGAGCAGACAGATATGAAACAGCTTCACTAATAGGAAAAGAAGTAAGAGCACTTACAGGAAATATGACTGATATGATACTAGTAGATGGAACAGACTTCCCAGACGGAATTACAATCAACTCACTAGCAGCTAAGTTTAAGTGCCCAATTCACTTAACAAGACCAGATAAACTAACTGACATTACAGCAAAAGATATAGCTGACTGGAAGGTAGATAGTATACTTGTAGGTGGAGGAGAAAATTCAGTATCTAAATCAATATATGACGGACTGAAAGTTACTAACAAAGAAAGAATATCAGGAGCTGATAGGTACTCTACAGCAGTGAAGATATCTCAAAGACTTGATAAAATTTCAACGCCTATAGGAAAATAAATTAAATAATTTTTATAATAAAAGCTGCTATTTTATATTTTACTCTAAAAAAGCAGCTTTTATATTTATTTACTTATAAAATTATACTGAGAATAGTAATATTGTTGTAAATATACTCTAAAAAAAGAGCAGTTAAATTCAACTGCTCTTTTTTTAGAGTATATTTTTAAAAATAATTATAAACTATTTAACTCGTTTTCAACATCCTTAGATATTGAATTTTCACCACCGATAATAATGAAGTTTTTAATATTATTTTCTAGTATGTATTTTCTTGTATCTTCATTTAATTTATCAGATTTAGTAAGGAGAATAGCTGCATCATTATTTGAAGCTATTAAGCCAGAAGATAATGCATCAGCAAAATCATCACCATTCACTATCACAACAGTTTTAATATCTTTGTTTAATTCAGTTTTATAAGCATTTGCTATTTCAATTGCTGTCTTATATCTATCTTCTGAATGAATACGTTTATCACCTCTATAAGACCCATCCCAGTTTGTATCATATGTTTCAAATTCACTTGGAATAGAATCGTATCCACCAATTATATATCCGAATATTTTACCAGTGTTACCTTCAGTTCCGGTAGTTTTCAATGTGTCAAAACTATATAGACCGAAATGCTGAGACTTTGCAAGAGCTCCAGCAAAAGGAGTTGTAGTAAGTAAATCGGAAAATTTATTGTCATTTATCAATATAGCATAAGATATATCACCTCTAGGAGAATTTCCATAAAGTGATGAGTGAATTATACCGTCTACTTGTAAGTCGATGTTATCTGTATAGTATCCACCAAATAAATTATCAGTTTTTTTATTGAATATTCTTTCTGTTTTAATGCTTTTTTGCTTTAACAAGTTATCAACTTTATCTGAAAGGACATTATTATCTCCTAATAAATAAACTTTTTTTATTTTTAACCTATCCAATTCATTTACTACATTTGAAGATAAAAAATCTTTTTTGGAAATAAAATATGGAATATCAAGGCTAGAAGAAAGATAACTACCATATAGAGCCGTCTTGAAATCATTACCATTTGCTATGACGGCGGAGTCTTTATCAGAACTAAAGTTAAGAGACTTATTTACACGTACACAAGTTTCATACCTATCACCACCAGAGATTCTTGTAATATTGTTTTCACCACTAGCGAATATAGTATTAGTACTAGGAATAATGAAAGCTAAGGATAACATTAGCGCGAGTAATTTTTTCATGACTGACCTCCTATACAAAATATATCTATCAACTTAATTATAACATATATGTTTTATTAAAAATCAATTCTATTATAATTCTTGTTAATTTTTTAATATATCATTTACGACAACTTAAACAAACATTATAAAATAAAATGTTCTAATAAAAAAGTGATAAAAGATAATTAAAAATCAAAAATATTTTTTAAAATATAGACCTAGTATGTTATAATCAAATAAAAAAGTTAGGAGAGTAAGTGAATTTATGTCAGAAGAAATAAAAAAAAGTAAATCAGGTATCTCGATAGTTTTAAAGGAATTTTCATTGATACTTTTAATGATTGTTTTGTGGATGATTCCAAGTGTTTTAGAAGGTTTTTTTGGATATGATTCTAGTGAAAGTATAGAAAATATGAAACAAATACCAATTGTAGGGCAAAACGCAATCATATTGACAATAGTTACATTGTTAATAGTAGGGGTATTCATACTTATAGCTAAAAAAGTTAAAATAGGAAATTTTGATTTTTCGTTTTTTACGAAAAAGAATATAATCTTAATATTAGTTGTATTTGTACTTGGTTATGGAGTTTCTAATCTAGGATTATATGCATTAAAATTACAAGGAGTAGAAACTACTGCCAATGAAATGCTATTAAATGAATCGTTTAAAATGAATAGCAAATATTTATCATTTGTGAGTATAGTTGTCGCAGCACCTATAATTGAAGAAATAATTTTTAGAGGAGAAATAATAGGACGTGCATTTAGAGCGATTCCATTTGTGGGGATTGTTGTAAGTGCATCATTGTTTGGAATTGCACATGGTCCAACAGATATTATAAGCTTTGCAATGTACGCTGCTTTAGGATTATTTTGGGCTATAGCTTATTATAAAACGCAAAGAATAGAAGTATCTATTAGTATACACTTATTAAATAATTTAGTAGCATTTATCGGAATGTTATTTATATAGTATTATGTAATATAGTATTATAAAAAATATAATATAAAATAATAGCCGGTAATACATCAATCTACAAAATAGTATTTTTAGACTGATGTGTTACCGGCTATCTTTATTATGTAAAGATTTTTAAAATAAATATTACACTGAATTCATATATAACTTTACTAGTATGAAGTAAATTTACTAACCTACAATTTTTAAACCTACTACAGAAAGTATAATTAGGCAAATAAATGTTATTCTGAACTTGTTTTTAGGTTCATTAAATAAAAGAATTCCTAAAAGTGCACCTCCAGAAGCTCCTATTCCTGTCCAAACAGAGTATGCTATACTAGTAGGCAAAGATTTCATTGCTATGTAAAGAAATGTAAAACTAAATGTAAATGCAACGACTAATAGAAGAAAGTTTTTGATATTTCTAGTTTTATTAAAATTAGAAATTGTAAGTACTCCGAGCATTTCAAATATTCCAGCTAAAATTAATACAAACCAAATCATTTTACTCCTCCACTTCCTTTGACGTAATTTTAAGTCCAATTACAGAAATTAATAGCAAAGCTATAAAGAATATTTTTTGAGGTGAGAAAGCCTCTCCAAAAAAAAGTACACTAACTAAAGTAGTACCTATGCAGCCAATACCAACAAATAACGCATAAGCAGTACCTGTAGGTATTCTATTACTAGCGACTATTAATCCCCAGAAACTAAAAATAATACAAATAGCTGTAATTAAAAAATCAAAAACACTTCCTATTTTTCCGAGCATTATTGCCCAAGCAACTTCAAAAAGAGAAGCTATAAATAGTATAATCCAGCTTTGTGTGTTTTTATTCATATAAGTTCAACTCCCTTTCAAATTTATAAATAAAATATGTAACAAAACAATAAAATACAGCTGGCTATCTCATATTCTATCTAAGCAGTTAATTAATTGAATAGGTGAAACCTAAAAATAATTACTTAGATATAGATACAAGGTTGAGCCAGCATAAAGATCATCTGAAATCAGACTATAATAAATTTTCTTATTAAATATTATATCACAAATAAATATAGTATGGCATAAAAAATAAAATTAAGACAAAAAAATAAAATTAATATAACTAAATAAAATTAAGATAACAAAATAAAAGATCTATCTAGATGAACTAAATAGATCTTTTTATTGATATTATATCTAAATTACTCCCAAATATAACTTGTCATTGAGAGTGAACCCATTGAAAAACCTTGATTTTCAACGCTTATTTTATCGTTTTTATCTGAAGCCCCCATTGCAAATAACAGTGGAACAAAGTGTTCAAGAGTAGTAAATGGAGGATTATCAGGATTTATTACGTCATTAAATGACAAAACTTTTTCTAAATTATTCTCCAAGACACCATCTTTTATATAATTACCGAACTCTACAGCCCAGTCAAAACCTTTATCTCCTAAATCCCATTGCATCAATCTTAAATTATGGACTACATTACCGCTACAAAGTATTAGAACATTCTCATCTCTAAGAGGTCTTAATTTTTCTCCTATATTATAAAAATCCATTAAAGATGCATTGCTGTCAATACTCAATTGGACTACAGGAATATCTGCTTTTGGGAACATATGAGTAAGAACTGACCAAGTTCCATGGTCGATTCCCCAACTATTATCTATATTTGCTCCAGTGAGATTTTTAACTCTATGTGCAAGTTCATAACTTCCTGGAGAACTATACTTTACTTGATATAGTTCTTCTGGGAAACCATACATATCATATATTATTTCAGGATTTTCAGAATCATTGGTAGAAGTAGATTCGCTTACCCAATGAGCGGATATACAAAGTATATACTTTGGTTTAGCAATTAAAGTACCTAGTCTTTTCCAAGTATTTGAAAATTCGTTATCTTCTATTGTATTCATAGGTGAACCATGTCCTAAAAACATTACTGGCATTCTCATAAAATCACTCCTTTTTTATTATAGAGCTGTATATAAATAAACTATTTGATAAAATATCAAAATAAATATTTTAATATATACAGCAGTCAAATATCTATTAATTGAAAAAATACGATCTATTGAATACCCCTAAAAATTAGAGTATAATGCGAATCAATAGATACATAGGTATTTGTGGATAATTATACCCCAAATATCATAAATTATAGATTTTCAAACAATATTGATTATAAATTAGGAGTAGAATATGAAAATAGGTGGATTACAAAAATTGACGTTATTAGATTATCCGAATGAAATTGCGTGTATTGTTTTTACCCAAGGCTGCAACTTCAGGTGTCCATATTGCCATAATTCAGAATTAGTGGTAGGAGATAATACTGACGAACTTCAAGAAGATGACGTAATAGATTTTTTAAAAAAAAGAAAGAAAGTATTGGATGCAGTAGTTATTTCAGGTGGAGAACCTTTAATTCACAGCGATATTGAAGATTTTATTGATAAAATACGCAGCATTGGATACAAAATCAAATTAGATACCAACGGAAGTTTTCCAGATAAATTAAGAAAGCTTATTAAAGATGGAAAAATTGACTATGTAGCAATGGACATAAAAAATTCAAAGAAAAATTATGAAAGGGCTATTGGAATTGAACATTATAATAAAATTGAAGATATAGAAAAAAGCATAGAAATATTAAAATCAAACTCAATAGAGTTTGAACTTAGAACTACTTTAGTAAAGGGAATACACAGCAAAGAAGATATTGAATCTATGGCAAAGTGGATATCTGGAAATATGAATTACTATCTGCAAAATTATTTAGATTCTGGAGATGTTTTATTATACAGAGATGAAATTATGAATGTGCATCAGATCGAATATCTAGGCAAAAAAAATCTTGAAATTAAACTAGAAAATTTTTCAAAAGACGAACTTCAAGATATGTTGACGATTGCAAAAAGATACTGTCCAAATACGTATATTAGATAAAAAATACCTTTGAAAAAAAGCAAAAATTAATATTTTACAAAATAGCCACATACCATATATAGTATTGCATTGGATTGACAAGTGCCATATATAGTATTATCCTATAGTTAGAGATAAAAAATTGCTAGATTAAGATTTAAGTTACAAAGTGGTTTTTATTGCTAGTTATAGGAGGAGTTTGAATGCAAAATTACAAAGTATTAAAAAGGGACGGGAAAATTGACGGTTTCAATATAAAAAAAATCATGGCGGCTTTAACAAAGGCATTTGAAGCAAAACAGAAAAAATATGATGATTCTGTGATAGAGCTTTTGGCATTGAGAGTGACTGCTGATTTTAATGAAAAAATAAAAAATAATTTAATAAGTGTAGAAGATATACAGGACAGTGCAGAAAAAGTATTAAGTGAATCTGGATATCATGACGTAGCCAGAGCATATATCTTATATAGAACTAATAGAAAAAAGCTAAGGGAGATGGAATCTACACTTCTAGACTACAAGGCAGTAGTTGATGATTATGTAAAAGATTTGGATTGGAGAGTAAAGGAAAACTCAACTATTACATATTCTGTTGGAGGTTTGATTTTGTCAAATTCTGGAGCTATTACAGCAAATTATTGGCTTTCAGAAATATACGATGAAGAAATTTCAAATGCTCATAGAAATGCAGATATACATATACATGATTTATCAATGTTGACTGCGTATTGTGCAGGATGGTCACTAAGACAACTTATTGAAGAGGGGCTTGGCGGTGTTGCGGGTAAGATTACATCATCACCAGCAAAACACTTAGCTACACTATGTAATCAAATGGTAAACTTTTTAGGTATAATGCAAAATGAGTGGGCAGGGGCTCAAGCATTTTCTTCGTTTGATACTTACCTTGCTCCATTTGTAAAAAACGATAATTTGACATATGAACAAGTTAAAAAATGTATAGAATCTTTCATATATGGGGTGAATACACCTTCTCGTTGGGGAACACAGGCACCATTTTCAAATATTACACTTGATTGGGATGTTCCAAGTGACCTAGCCTATCAAAACGCAATAGTAGGCGGAAAGCAAATGCCATATAGATATATGGATTGCAAGAAAGAAATGGATATGATAAACAAGGCATTTATAGAAATAATGATAGAAGGAGATGCTGCGGGAAGAGGTTTTCAATATCCTATTCCAACATATTCAATAACAAAAGACTTTGATTGGTCAGAAACTGAAAACAACAAGTTACTATTTGAGATGACATCAAAATACGGAACACCATATTTCTCTAACTATTTAAATAGCGACATGGAACCTAGCGATGTTAGAAGTATGTGTTGTAGATTGAGATTAGATCTTAGAGAACTTAGAAAAAAGACGGGTGGATTTTTTGGAAGCGGTGAAAATACAGGCTCAATAGGAGTTGTAACAATAAATATGCCTAGAATTGCGTATCTATCAGCTAATGAAGAAGAATTTTACAACAGATTGGATAGATTGATGGATATATCTGCTAGATCTCTTGAAACAAAGAGGAAGATAGTATCAAAGCTGTTAAAAGAAGGATTTTATCCATATACTAAGAGATATCTAGAAGGTTTTGACAGCCATTTTTCTACTCTAGGGATAGTTGGAATGAATGAAGTAGGATTAAATGCAAAGTGGTTAAATGCTGATATGACAAATGAAAAAACACAAAAATTCACACAAGACGTATTAAATCACATGAGAGAACGTCTATCAGACTATCAAGAATTGTATGGTGATCTATATAACTTAGAAGCGACACCTGCAGAGTCAGCTGCATATAGACTTGCTAAATTTGACGTAGAAAAATTCCCAGGTATACATACAGCATCTGAAGAAAATGAAACACCATATTACACAAATAGTTCACATCTACCAGTAGGTTACACAGATGATGTATTCTCAGCACTAGATATACAAGATGAACTTCAGACACTATATACTTCTGGAACAGTATTTCATGCGTTTTTAGGAGAGAGATTATATGATTGGCACAATACGGCAAAATTGGTGAAGAAGATATCTGAAAACTATAAACTGCCATACTATACAATTTCACCTACATACTCAATATGTAAAAACCATGGATATATTTCAGGTGAAAAGTATGAATGTCCAGAATGTGGAGAGAGTACAGAGGTTTATAGCAGAATCACAGGGTATTACAGGCCAGTTCAAAACTGGAATAAAGGAAAAGTACAAGAATTTAAGCACAGAAAAAACTACAGCGTAAACGGATAATCAAATAAAAAACAATGCAGCTAAGCAAATTTTAAATATTAAGCAAATCTATTTTATAATAAAAATATGAATAGATTTGCTTATTTTTAAATAAAAGTAAATAAAAACATAAAAATGTTTTATTAAAATATGGTTGTTATAAAATTGCTTTTTTTATTAAACATA
Organism: Peptostreptococcus faecalis; assembly: GCF_900240845.1. Taxonomy (GTDB): domain Bacteria; phylum Bacillota; class Clostridia; order Peptostreptococcales; family Peptostreptococcaceae; genus Peptostreptococcus; species Peptostreptococcus faecalis. The sequence goes on along the minus strand of NZ_OERU01000002.1, from coordinate 28,995 downwards.
TGCTACAATATAAAAGAAATATTAAAAATGAAACTAAAAAAACAATCGCAACTGCGTTTGTAAAATGGAGGAATTGTGAAAAGATTATATGAGAGTATACTTGAAATATACACTAAATATAAAGAAATAATAAATTATATAATTTTTGGTGGAATGACCACAGTAGTGAATTTTGTAGTGTATTTTGTCTGTATAGGCGTATTTGGATTACACTACGTTACAGGTAATGTAATAGCGTGGTTTTTGTCTGTTGTATTTGCATATGTCACAAATAGATTGTTTGTATTTGAAAAGGTAAACTCTAGCCTTTTTGGAATAATAAGAGAGATTATCTTATTTTTTGGATCAAGACTTCTTTCTGGAGCAGTAGAGACATTGTCACTGATATTAATGGTTGAAAAAATAGGAATGAGCGACAAAATATCAAAATTTATAGTAGCAATAGTAGTAGTTATACTTAACTATGTATTCAGCAAGCTATTTGTATTTAAGAAATATGATAATTAAAATTATAGATTAAAGGGGGGATTAGGCATTGTTTTTGTCTGTTGTAGTACCATGTTACAATGAAGAGGATGTAGTTGAGGAATTTTATACTGTAGTTTCTAAAATAATTGAAGAAAATGACAAATTTACAAAACATGAATTTGTATTTATAGATGATGGATCTAAAGACAAGACTTTAGAAATAATAAAAAATCTTAGGGAAAAAGATGAGTCTGTACGTTTTGTTTCTTTCTCAAGAAACTTCGGAAAAGAAGCTGGAATATACGCTGGATTGAAAGAATCTAGAGGAGAATTAGTAGTATTAATAGATGCAGACCTACAACATCCTCCTGAAATTATGGGTGAAATGGCTGAGAAAATAATAAATGAAAATTACGATAGTGTAGGAGCTGTTAGAGAAAATAGAGATGGTGAAGGAAAGATAAGAAGTTTTCTATCTAGAACGTTTTATAAATTTATAAATTCTATATCTGACACTCAAATTGTAGAAAACTCAACTGATTATAGAATGATGAGCAGACAATTTGTAAATTCAGTATTGGATTTATCTGAATACAATAGATTTACAAAAGGTATTTTCTGTTGGGTAGGATTTAATAATGCCGAGATTAAATATAAAAATATTGAGAGAAAATCGGGAAATAGCAAGTGGAGTTTTAACAAACTGTTCAAATATTCGATAGAGGGAATTGTGTCATTTTCGACATTTCCACTAGTTCTATCAAGTTTTCTAGGTATTTTATGTTTTGTAGTGTCATTTGTAATGTTGATACTATATTTTATGAAATTTATAATATTTGGAGAAGTTGTAAAGGGATTTCCGACACTTATTTGTTCAATGTTTTTTCTTGGAGGGATACAGTTATTGTGCATAGGTATACTGGGACAATATCTATCTAGGTCGTATTTAGAAGTAAAAAATAGACCTATATATATACCAAAAGAAACATCTGAAGAATTAAATAAATACAAATAAAATAAAATTTTTGAAATTTGTTTTAAATATATCAAAATAACCATCCTACTTACATGAGGGTGGTTATTTTGATATATAGAGTATTTTTATTAGATGTATAGGGAAAATTATGCAAAAATGATTTAAATATTCCAAAATTATAGAATTTTGCAAAAAAAGTTTATTTAGAGTATAATTAAAGCGAGGAGGGATGCAAAATGATAGAATTCGAAAACATTTCTAAAAAATACCCCAACGGAAAGGTAGCTGTTGAAGACATCAACCTAAAATTTGAAACTGGAGAATTTATATGTCTAATAGGTACCTCAGGAAGCGGAAAGACGACGTGCATGAGGATGATAAACAGAATGCTAGAACCAAGCACGGGCAAGATACTAATTGATGGAAAAGATATACTAGAGTACAATGAGGTGGATCTAAGAAGGCATATTGGATACGTTATTCAGCAAATTGGGCTAATGCCTCACATGACTATTTATCAAAATATTGTCATGGTGCCTAAATTGTTGAAATGGTCTGAAGAAAAGATGAGGGCTGTAGCAGAAGAATTAATCGATAGAGTAGACTTACCTAGGAGCTTTTTGGACAGGTATCCATCAGAGCTTTCAGGAGGGCAGCAACAGAGAATAGGTGTAATTAGGGCTCTTGCAGCAGATCAAAACATTATACTAATGGATGAGCCTTTTGGAGCACTAGACCCACTTACTAGAGAATCTCTACAAAAGTTGGTAAAGAAGCTGCAAGTTGAATTAGGAAAAACAGTTGTTTTTGTAACACATGATATAGACGAAGCTATTAAGCTGGGAGATAAAGTGGCTATTATGGACTCGGGTAGCGTTGTACAATTCGATACGGTAGAGAATATACTTTTAAACCCTGCAAATGATTTTGTTAAAAACTTAATTGGTGAAGATAGATTAAATGAAGCACAATTTAATATTGACGTAGTAGAAAATATAATGATGAGAAATCCATATACTATTAACGTTAATGACAAAGCCTCTAATATCTTGACTATGATGCATAAAAATAGAGTCGATACATTATTCGTTGTGGATGATGAACATAAATTACTGGGAGTAGTAGATATATTTGATTCAAGAAAGAGTATATTTAAAGGTGAACATATAAAAGACTTTATGAAACATGCAGAATCAATCAGTGTAGACACAAAAGTAAAAGATGCTGCATACTATATAAATACGCTTCAGTATAGAAACTTACCTGTTGTAAACGATGATAATGTATTAGTTGGTATTGTCACTAGAGCCGTAATTGTTGACTGTGTTTATGAAAACTTTTGGAAAGGATACATACCAGAAGACGAGCAACATGAGGAAGAATAGGAGGCGATACGTATGATTGACGTTATTATGCAAAACTATGATCAATTGATATTAAAAATAGGAGAGCATTTATTGATATCTTTCTTGGCGTTACTTTTAGGAGTAGTTGTCGCAGTACCAATTGGAGTGGTATTAGTAAAAAATAAGAAGATGTCAAGTTTTGTAATTTCTATAGCATCGATATTACAGACTATACCATCATTAGCATTACTTGCTATAATGGTACCAATTTTTGGGATTGGTAAAACACCAGGAGTATTTGCAATATTTATATATTCTCTATTACCGATTTTGAGAAATACATATTTGGGAATGGATGGTGTTGATAAAGACACATTAGATGCAGCAAAAGGCATGGGAATGACATTTTGGCAAAGAATAATAAGTATACAAGTTCCGTTAGCAGCACCGGTTATAATGTCTGGGATCAGACTATCAGCAGTGTATGTAATTTCATGGACAACACTTGCATCTTACATAGGTGCGGGTGGGCTGGGAGACTTTATATTCATAGGATTAAATACATTTAATATACCTATGATAGTAATGGGAGCTGTACCAGTTACAATACTTGCATTGCTAGTAGACTTTATACTAGGAAAAATCGAAAAATTTGTAAAACCAAAGACAAGTTCATTTAACGGCAAAAAATCATCAAATCAAGATGGTGATGAAAATTTTAATAATTTAGCTAAAGATAACATGGGAGAGGGGTGTTAATTATGAAAAATAATTTTTTAAAAAAAATACTGACTTCTCTTGCAGTTGTAATAGCGTGTACATCTCTTACAGCTTGCTCTCTACCGGGTCTTGGTGGAAGTGTAAAAGATGATATAGTAATAGCAGGTGGAAACACTACAGAAAGACAGATAACATCAGAGATAGTAGCTCAGATGATAAAACATTATAAAAAAGATGCAAATACATCTATAATAAATAACTTAGGATCTACAATGCTTGTGTTTCAGACTCTAACAGGCGGAGAAGCCAATGTATCAGGCTGTATGTATACAGGGACTTCTTTGACAGGTGAACTTGGACTTCCAGCTACTACAGATGCTAAAAAAGCAGAAGAACAAGTAGTAAAGGGATACAGTGACAAGTTTAATATTACTTGGTTCCCATCTTATGGGTTTGAAAATACATACGCTTTTATGGTTAGAAGAGACTTTGCAGAAAAAAATAATTTAAAAACGGTTAGTGATTTGCAAAAACTAGCTCCTCAAATAATGGCAGGCGTTGACAGTAGTTGGACGAAGAGAGAGGGCGATGGATACGAAGCTTTTAAGCAAAAGTATGGATTCGATTTTAAATCTGTGTATCCAATGGAAATAGGATTAGTATACAACGCTGTAAATAGAGGAGAGATGGATGTAGTATTAGGATACTCTACTGACGGAAGAATAAATGCCTATGACTTAGTTTTATTAGAAGATGATAAACAATTATTTCCACCATATAACGGAAGCCCTGCAGCTACGAATGAACTCTTAAAAAAATATCCTGAAATAGAAGAAATTCTTCTAAAACTTGAAGGTGTTATTGATAGTAAAACTATGCAGGAATTAAATCAAATGTCTGATGGAGATAAAATAGAGCCAAATATAGTGGCAAAAAAATTCTTGGAAAAGAATAACTACTTTGAAAGTAAAAAGCCAACGCCACTATCTGAAAGACCTCTATATAAAGATCTTAATAAAGATAAAAACTAAGGAAGTGATGGAGAATGAAAGAATTATTAAATTACTATATGGTAAATGGAAGTTACGTATGGATACAATTTTTTAAACATTTTCTAATGTCAGTATACGGAGTAATTTTTGCCAGCATAATCGCAATACCATTAGGAATGTATATATCTAGAAGCAGAAGATTATCTTCGGTTACACTAGGGATAGCCAATGTAATTCAGACAATACCATCGCTTGCGATGTTGTCTATTTTGATGGTAGCCTTAGGGTTAGGGGCAGACACAGTAGTTGCAACTGTATTTTTATACTCATTGTTACCTATATTAAAAAATACATGTACTGGACTTGAAAGTGTTGATAAAAATATTCTAGACGTTGCAAAGGGAATGGGAATGACAAAAATGCAGGTTCTTCTTAAAGTAAAAGTACCTCTAGCACTATCCGTAATAATGGGTGGAATTAGAAATGCACTTGTACTTGCAGTGGGTATTACTACAATAGGTACTTTTATAGGAGCAGGAGGACTGGGAGATATAATTTCAAGAGGTATAAATGTCAGTGATGGTAGCTATATAATATGGGCAGGAACTATACCAACAGCTTTTATGGCAGTATTCTTTGACCTAGTATTAGGAAAATTAGAAAAAAAATTGACAAAAAGAGCAGAATAAAATAAATAAGAAATTAAAACGAAATAAAAAACAGATAAACAATATATTAGATTGAAACGAAAAAGAAAACAGATAAACAAAACAGATAAACAAGATATTAGATTGAAATAAAAGATATAAGGAAAAAAGATTAGTAGTGAAAGGGGATTACTGAAATGGCAATAGTAGAACTAACTGTTTGCCCACTTGGGACTGCTACTACAAGTGCAAGCAAATACGTAGCAGGAGCTCAAAAAATATTGGCTGAACAAGATAAAGTCAAGTATCTATTAAATCCTATGGGAACAGTAATGGAAGGCGATATTGATGAAATATTCAAGCTGATAAGAACAATACAAGAAGATGTGTTCGATAAAGGAATAGAAAGAGTGTATTCCATTATAAAAGTTGATGATAGAAGAGATAAAATATCATCAATGGAGCAAAAGCTAGAATCAGTAAACAAAAAACTATAGAACAAAATACTAAAAATAAATAAAATATTAAAACTATAGAATAAATATTATAAAATAACATATAATATTACTAATACGATTAAAATTTTAAATACTGGAGAATAGTTCAATGTATATATGACTACAATCTCCAGTATTTTTATGCGAAAAATACTGTTAAAAAGTGTGTTATACTATTAAATGAAAATATTTATAAATTTTTTTTGGAAAACTTATGGAAAACTTAAGTTTTTTTGAGGTGTATATTTTAGAAATTTGTGTTATTATAGTTAGTCGAAAGTGATTGGAGGAATATAAATGAACTTTGAAATTTATGCGGATGAGATAATATCATCTGAACCGATTAGGATTATTTTTAGCAATAAAATAAAAAGTGAAAACGAATATATAAAAGTAAAAATAAATGTTACAAACTTGAAGGGAAAAGAAATTTATCAAGTAGAGAAATTCACAGATAAGCAAGTTTTTCATGAAAATATTGAAAAAGATGATATTAAAAGAACACTAATTGAACTTATGAGTGATTACAAACAATTATCAGCAGTATCCTCTGAATACAGTATTGATATGAGAATTTCAAAAAAAGGTAAAATATTCTTCTCTAAAAAGGAGCAAAAAAACAAAATAAAAGAGGATATCTCTCACAATAAACAGAAGAATTACATAATAAAAGAAGGAATGGATGTAGCACCACTTATTGATTTGGGTGTATTTACACCAAAAGGAAAAGTAATAAATTCTAAATACGATAAATATAAACAAATAAATAGATTTGTTGAAATAGTTGATGATGAAGTAAAAAAAATAGAAAAAGAATATCAAAATGACGAGAGTAAAGTTCTACACATACTAGATTTTGGATGTGGTAAGTCATATTTGACTTTTATACTTTATTATTACTTTACTGAAATTAAAAAAATAAATGTAAAAATTACAGGATTAGATTTAAAAAAAGACGTCATAAACAATTGTAATGAAATAGCAAAAAAATATAAATATGACAATCTACATTTTGAGTTGGGAGATATAAATGGTTATAAATACAATGATAATGTAGATATTGTATTGACACTACACGCTTGTGATACGGCTACAGACTATGCTTTATACAATGCAATAAAATGGAATGCAAAGATAATATTTTCAGTTCCGTGTTGTCAACATGAAATCAACTCCACTATTAATACTTCCAAGTTCGATATATTAACGAAGTACGGTCTGATTAAAGAGAAAGTATCATCTTTATTTACAGATGCTGTTAGAGCAAACATGATGGAAGCAATGGGGTATAAGACTCAACTACTTGAATTTATAGACGAGCAACATTCCCCAAAAAACATACTAATTAGATCAGTAAAATCCAATGTGAGCAAAGATAAGAGAAAAAAAGCTATAGAACAAATAGAGAGATTAAAAGAAGAATTCAACTTTGAACAGACACTATATAGTTTGTTGGCAGAGGACGTAAATAAACTGTTATGATTTTGTAATTGAAAATATAGCTAAATTGTATTATATTAGATTAGTGCAGATAAAATCTAACGTAAAAAAGGTTTTTTAAAAATTTTCTTATTTTTATTAACAACCTATAATGATTATGATAGCAGAGGTATATAATGAGTAAATTAAAATATATTATTCCTTCCGTTATAGTACCGATAGTAATAGGTGTGGCATTCACTTTTGGTTTTGACGGATATATAAAAAATAAAGATACGGAAATGCTAAAGACAAAAGATCTATACCCAATACTCCATGACACACAAAGTCTAGTAAAAGACAAAGGGGTATTCGCAAATGATTATTTAGCAAATGAAGGTTATATGTTGTTGATGGGTTCATCCGAGCTAAGTCACTCAACAAGACAACACCCGGATTTATACTTTAATACAGGAAGGACAAAAGTAGGAGCTATAACAATAGGTAGAGCTTATACTCAGTCACTACAACATGCGACTGTCGTAGGCAGCCTAGATCCTAATATAAAAGATAAAAAAGCTGTATTGCTATTATCCATGCAGTGGTTTATGGATAAAGAAGGTGTAACAAAAAATCACTTCCAAACAAGATTTTCGCCAGTACAGTTTTATAGTTTTATGAATAACTCAAAAATATCTCATAAAACAAAAATGAAATTCGCAAACAGAGTCAAAGAATTACTTGGCGATGATGCAGGAGAATACAAGGCAGAGGTAATGTATGCAAAAATGTACACAGATAACTCTGCTGGAAATAGTATAATGAAAACTATGTTCAAGCCATATTTTGCTGCTAGAGAATATATGGTTGGAATGAAAGATAAAGGTCTTCTTTTCAAAAAACTGGTAAAAGAATATGACAAAACGAATAAAACTCATGATATAAAAGGAAAAATAAACTGGGAAAAAGAAAAAGAAGATGCAAAAAGAGATGCTATGACAAGAGTAGGGAAAAAAATTGGTACTCTAGGTGGCAAGAAAATGTACGTTGATAAGGGATACTACAGAGAGTACATTAAAAAGAAAGATCACTATTTCAAAGACTTTTATAGCTATGTAAATTTGACGGATTCAAAAGAATACGGAGATTTAGAAATATTCATGGATGTGTGTAAAGATCTTGAAATAGAACCAGTAATAGTATTAGTACCTGGTATGGAAGAATTTTACGATTATGCTGGTATAAATAAAGAAGAAAGAAATGCATACTACAAAAAGGTAGAATCAGAGATAAAACCATACAAACACAAATTAATCGATTTGAGATCGTATGAAAATAAAAGATACTATTTGAGAGATATAATGCATATAGGTACTATGGGATGGGTAGACCTGTGTGAAAGACTCTATAATATTTATGAAAGGTAGGAAAATAAATGGATGATAAAAAAAGATACTTAATAATGGCAATCACAATTACGGTAACAATAGTTTTGTGTGTCGTGGTGTTCTCTATACTTCCATTTAAAGAACTTCCATTTATATATAACGAATTTTAAGAGGAGGTCGTAATATGATTAATATTGTAAAAGGTGTAAAAAAATACGCTAACACTGATAGAATAGCTGTTATATGCGGAGATAATCAAATAAGTTACAAAGAACTTGATCAATATTCAGATGTGATAGCTAATTACATCTTGAAAAAGTATGACTCTAAAATTCCTGTAGCAATATATGGAAATAAAGATGAACTGATTATATCATGTATGATAGGAGCACTTAAATCTGGTAGAGCATATGTACCTATGGATATTTCTTTTCCTGAAAAAAGGGTAAATGACGTAGTTCTAGCAGTTGAACCTGAAGTGATATTTGATTTTTCAGGAGAGGGACTTTTCTTTGATGAAGAAAACAATCTAAAAGAAGCATATAAAAACATAGAAATAATAGACAAGAAAAAATTGGAAGAATTAATATTTGCAAATTTATCAAGTGAACTATCAAAAGAAGTTGATGAAAAAATATGGGTAAAAGATGATGAAGATTCATATATACTATTCACTTCTGGATCAACTGGAAAGCCTAAAGGTGTACAAATCAGTCCATATAATCTAGATAGTTTTATGAGATGGATGAGTCCAATACTAGGATTAGATGGAAGTGAAAAGGTAGTAATGGATCAACCTGCCTATTCATTTGACTTGAGTGTATCTCAACTTTATCCTGGAATTGCAAACGGAGCTACACTTTACTCGCTTCACAAAAATGTAGTTGCTGATTTTAGCAAGTTATTTGCAGCATTAAAAAAATCAAATATTGATGTATGGGTTTCTACTCCTTCATTTTCAGGAATGTGTCTAGCTGACAAAGAATTTAATGAAAACTTACTTCCTAATCTTAGAAAAATGTTGTTTATAGGTGAAGTATTGCCTGTAGGAGTAGCAAAAAAACTTAGAGAGAGATTCCCAAAGGTAGATGTAATAAATGGATATGGACCTACAGAAGCAACAGTAGGCATTAGCCACGTGGTAATCACTGACGAACATATAAATTCAGGAACAACTCTTCCAGTCGGCGTACCAATGCCAAATTGTAAGATAAAAATAATAGATGATGCTGGAGTTGAGTTACCTAATGGAGAGGAAGGTGAGATTGTAATAATTGGACCTTCTGTATCAAAAGGATATTATAAAAATGAAGAAAAAACACAAGATAGTTTTTATATAGAAAGCATAGACCCAGGTCTTGAACACGATGAAGAAAAAGAAATAGACAAACTAAGATTTAGAGCTTACAAAACAGGAGATATCGGAATGATATTACCTGATGGAAATATTAAGTACAAAGGAAGAAAAGACTTCCAGATTAAATTAAATGGTTACAGAATAGAACTTGAAGATATAGAATACAATCTAAGAAAAATTGAAAACGTAAAAAATGCTGTAGTATTACCTGTTTATAAAAATGAAAAAATAATGTACTTAAAAGGAATAGTAGAGCTAGAAAAAGAAAATGACTTAGGTAACCTAAAAAATGGTATAGCAATAAAAAAATCACTTGCAAAACTGATTCCAGACTATATGGTACCTAGAAGTATAGCAGTAATTAAATCATTCCCAATGAATACAAATGGGAAAATAGATAGGAAAAAACTTTCGGAAGAATTGTAATATAGGAGGATAATATGGTATTTTCACAGTATGACAGTTATCTCTATATGTACATTCTAATATTAACCATGATTCCAGCTGTAGTATTGGGATTGATGGGAAAGAAAATTAAATACTATGGGATGCTAGCCACTGCATTTATGATATACTTAATTATAGGATTAGATGTTCAGTTTAAATTTTTGGCAATATTCATAGTATGGGAGATGCTGCTGATTTTCTTCTTTATGAAGAGCAGACAAAAGGAAAAAAATAAGTGGACATTTAGAATATTTTTATTCGCCACAATGCTTCCACTAATAATCAATAAAGTAACACCAATGACACCTGTGGGCGTGCTTGGATTTATAGGTATTTCATACCTGAGTTTTAGAACAATACAAATAATAGTAGAGATATATGACGGAGCAATAAAAGAAATAAAAATTATGGACATACTATACTTTGTACTGTTTTTCCCAACGCTAAGCTCTGGTCCAATTGACAGATCTAGAAGATTTGAAGAAGAAATAAATAAAAACATACCTAAGGAAGAGTACATAGAGAGCTATTTATTTCCAGGTATAAAAAAGATATTTCAAGGCTTATTGTATAAATTTGTAATCGCTGCATTAATATATACATATTGGACGTCAAGAATCAATCCAGACAAATCGATAATACCGATAATTCTTTATATGTATGGATATACATTGTATCTTTTCTTTGACTTTGCAGGATACAGTTTGATTGCAGTAGGTACAAGTTATATTTTCGGAGTAAAAGCTCCAGATAACTTTGACAAGCCATTTTTGAGTAAAGACATGAAAGAATTCTGGACTAGATGGCATATTAGTTTATCTAGGTGGTTTGGAGATTTCATATTCTCAAGATTTGTACTAGATTCAATGAGAAAGAAAAGATTCAAAAAAAGAGCGACTGCATCCCACGTAGCTCAAATAATAACAATGCTAACTATGGGATTTTGGCATGGTCTGACTTGGTACTACATTGCATACGGTCTTTATCAAGGTGTAGCGTTAGTATTGACAGACGAATATACAAAAAAATCTAAGATATACAAAAAATACAAAAAAGAAAAGTGGTTCCAGTATATACAAATAGTAATTACTTTTAATATAGTATGTTTTGGTATGTTGATATTCTCAGGTTTTTTAAATTATTATGTGTAGGGAGGAATGAAAATGGAATTACAAGAAAAAGTAATAGAAATTTTTGAAGAAGTATTAGGAAGTGACGAAATAGCAGAAAACTTAGATTTAGATATGTTTGAAAATGAAATGCTAGACTCACTTGCAATAATTGAAGTACTACTAGGAATAGAAGAAAAATTAGGATTGGAATTACAGCCTACAGATCTTGAAAGAAAAGATATGGCAACTGTAAACAATTTAGTAGCTTTTTTGAAAACAAAGATGTAACAATTTAAAATCTCGAAAAAAGAATAACTATTAAAATAAGGTTAGGCATACCTTTTGTATGTGCTAACCTTATTTTTTTGATTTTAAATAAATTTCCCTTAACAAACGTATATTTTGAAAGTTTCAAAAAATTTACAAAAAGTAACAAAAGCAAGGGGAAGGTACGAATTTACTATTTCTTATGTTAGACTAGTAATGTTAGTAATACTAAGAAATATAGTGAATTGTATTCGTAATCAAAAAAATTACGAAGATTGTATATATTGAAAGGATATTAAATGTCTAGAGTAGAGAGAAAGAGGCTTGAAAGGGAAAGAAAAAAGAATATGCTTAAAAACCCTTTTAAAAAAGCGGCTCCACCCACAGACTCAAATATAGAAAATGCAGAAATATTGACAGATAAAACACAGCAAAATTATGAAAGTGCATTTGAAAAAGAAATAGAGTCAAAAATAAATGTTGAAAAAGCTGCAATTAAGGGTAAAGAAAATGATAGATTAAATAAAGGGGACTATAATTCAAGTTTTGGATCAGATAACAAAGATGCATCCTTTGAAACTGGCGTAAAGTATGATTATAGTAGTCAAAGTACCATAGTTAATAAACCCCTAAAAGCGAAAACTGCTGATAAGATCATTTCTGTTGAAGATGAGAGAATGTACTATGAAAGAAAAAAAAGACAAAATTCTCAAGGCTCATTTTCAGACATAGAACAAATGACAGTAGAAGATATACTGACACTAGAGGATGAAATTAAAATTAAAAATGGCGACAGCAGTTATAAAAATGAGAAAAAATTAAACTCAGAAGATATTCAAAACGTTGAAGAAAACATTAACGTAAAAAAGAAGATTAATATTGAAGAAGCTCCTTTTGAGGATGTTGTCAGAGTTGCTGAATCTAGGTTGGCAGCAGAAAAAATGATAAAGAATAATGAAAAGAAAGGGGATATAGACAATAAAATGAGTGATGAAAAGAAAATTAATTCTAACGAAGAAGAAATAAAAAATAAAGATGCAAAGAAAGAAGAAATAAAACAAGAGGTGCAGGAAGAGGCTTCAAAGCAAGAAGAAGTAAAACAAGAGGCACCAAAAAAAGAAGTTCCTAAGAAAGAAACTTTAAAGAAAGAAGCACCAATTGAAAACGAAAAAATAAATACAAAAAAGAAAAAAGCAATTATAGATGATTATTCAAATGGAAAAACAAAAAAATCAAAAGGTGGATTCAAGAAAGTTTTAGGAGTAGTAGGTCTTTCACTAGTAGTAATATATGGTGTAGGATGCGTAGTATTTAACAATAGATTCCTTCCAAATACTACAGTAAACGGAATAGATGTATCTATGAAGACTCCAGAAGACCTTGATAAGCTAGCTGCTGCAAAAGTAGACGGATATCAAATCAATATAAAAGGAAGAAACAATGTATCTGATGTAATTTCGGGTAGCGAAGTAGATATGCAATATATCAGCGATGACAGTGCTAAGAAAGTAAAATCTGAACAAGGTTCACTGGGATGGCCAATGTCATTTTTCAAGGATTCTAAAATCGATGGAAAATTAAATATAAAAGTTGATGAAGATAAATTGAGTTCAAAAATTGAAGAGCTAAACGTATTTGACAAGAAAAATATAAAAGCTCCAGTAAGTGCATATCCTAGATATGATGAAAAAGAAAAAGGATTAGTAGTAGATAAGGGAGATTTAGGAAGTACTCCTATAGCATCTAACGTAAGTAAATTTGTAGAAGAGGCTATTAAGTCACAAGCAACAAAGACTTCTTATCCAAAGGGTGCCTACAAGGCACAGAAAAATGATGCATCTAATCCAAAAATAAAAGAAGCAATATCTAAAATGGAAAAATACACTAACATGAAAATCGAATACAACTTCGAATATGAAAAGTATGTAATGGATGGAAAAGACATCAGCAAGATGTTTGATCTTGATTCAGAAGGCGATTATGATGTAAAACTAGACAAAGACAAAGTTAGAGATGTCGTAAGAAGTCTAAGCAGAAAGTATTCAACATACGGAGATGATAGAGTAATCAAATCAGCTTCAACTGGTGGTGACCTAAAGGTAACTGGTGGTATATATGGATGGTTGATAGACAGAGAAAAAGAAACTGATGCCCTTTATGAAATAGTAAAAGAAGGAAAGAATGTTTCAAATAGAACTCCTATTTACGCACAGACTGCAGTGTCAAGACAAAAAGATGACATGGGAGATACATTTATAGAAATAGATTTATCTAAACAGTATATGTGGCTAGTAAAAGATGGGGAAGTAATGGTGTCAACTCCTGTAGTTACAGGTCAGCCTAACAGAGGAGATGCTACGCCTCCTGGAATATATCCAATCACTTATAAGACGAGAAATGCAACACTTAGAGGTCCTGGATATGCTTCTCCAGTAAGTTTCTGGATACCATTTAACGGTAACGTGGGTATACACGATTCACCATGGCAGGCAGCATATGGCGGAAGTAGATATTTATATGCTGGATCACATGGTTGTGTAAATACACCATATGGAAAAGCAGCAGTGATATATGCAAATGTTGAAAAAGGAATGCCAGTAGTAGTTCACTATTAAGATTAAATATAAGATTAAATAAAAATAGTCAATTATCGAGGTAAAACAAAATAAAAATAATTAATTAATAACTAAATTGGAAATATAGCGGCATATATGTAACTAAAAACTAGATACAACTACATATAGAAAAACAAAAAGATAAATACGCAATTTAAATCAATATATCGATTTAAATTGCGTATTTTTTTTATCCTTGGGTATAAACTAAGAGTAAAAATAATGAGAAAATGTAAGCAAAAATCGATTAACTGAAATGCACTTAGCAGCAGTGTTTGAAAGTAGAATTATTAAGGAGATAGTATAATATGGGTGGGACAAGTTACATAGAATTAAACAACGAGGTAATAGTAAGAGATCAAAAGGGTAGATACCAGCTTGAAAAGGATAAAGAAGGTTTAAATCTTTATTTATCGGATTCAATATCTGCCAGAAAACTGAACTTTGACTCAGTAAAATCAAAGATGGAGTATCTACTAGATAACAATTATTACGAAAGAGAAATAATAGAACAATATTCATATGAATTTATAGAGGAATTATACAATTATATAAAAAGCTTTGGATTTGAATTTAAATCATATATGAGTGCGAGCAAATTCTATGAAAACTATGCACTAAAAACTGACGATGGTAAAAATATACTAGAAGACTATGAAGACAAAATACTTCTATGCTCACTGGCTATTGCATCAGGAGATCAAGACGTATCAAAAAGAGTTGCCGAAGTATTGATAAAGCAGGAATTTCAACCAGCTACACCTACTTTTTTAAACCTAGGAAGAAAAAGAGCTGGGGAATTGGTGAGTTGTTTCTTATTGAGTGTTGAAGATAGCTGCGAGGGGATTAGCTATGCGGTATCATCGGCAAACCACCTTTCAAAAATAGGTGGAGGAGTAGCTCTGAACTTGACTAGACTTCGTGCTAGAGGTGAATCAATACAGGGAATAGAAGGTGCTAGTGGAGGAGTAGTAGGAGTTGCGAAAATGCTAGAACAAAGCTTTAGCTACTTCAATCAAATGGGTGCAAGACAAGGAGCAGGAGCAGTATACCTAAATGTATTCCATGCGGACTTTGAATCATTGATGGACACAAAAAAAATAAATGCAGATGAAAGAGTCAGGCTGGCAACATTATCTATAGGAGCAATAGTACCGGATAAATTTATGCAGCTTGCAGAAAAAAATGAAATTGGATACGCATTTTACCCTCATTCAGTATTCAAAAAATATGGAGTTCACATAGACGACATAGACATGAACGAGTGGTATGACAAGCTAGTATCTGATGAAGATATAATTAAAAAGGAAATAAACCCAAGACAGACTTTGACAAGAATAGCTTCCACACAAATGGAAAGTGGATACCCTTATATAGTATTTATAGATACGGCGAATAAAGATCATACTCTAAAAGATGTTGGA
This sequence comes from Peptostreptococcus faecalis, assembly GCF_900240845.1. Taxonomy (GTDB): domain Bacteria; phylum Bacillota; class Clostridia; order Peptostreptococcales; family Peptostreptococcaceae; genus Peptostreptococcus; species Peptostreptococcus faecalis. The sequence goes on along the minus strand of NZ_OERU01000002.1, from coordinate 13,320 downwards.
ATAGTGAGAATGTCAAATTTATGCTGTGAGATTTTCCAATATCAAAATCCATCTGAAATAAAGGGATATGGTTCATTGGAGAGTATGTGGGGTCAGGATATTAGCTGTAATCTAGGTTCTCTAAATATAGCTAACGTAATGGATCACAAGGAAATGGAAAAATCAGTAGACACAGCTATTAGATTCTTGACAAAGGTCAGTGAAAGAACGAATATACATCAAGTTCCCACTGTTAAAAACGGTAATGACAGCAGTCACTCAATCGGACTAGGGGCTATGAATCTACATGGATATCTAATGAAGAGCAATATACAATATGAATCAAAAGAAGCTCTAGACTTTTGTAATGTATTCTTTGCTATGATGAGATACTTTGCTATTAGAACTTCAATGGAAATATCAAAAGAAAAGAATCAGAGATTTGAAGGATTTGAAAAATCGGAATACGCAAAGGGAAAAGACAGCAGTGTACTATGCAAATACTATGAAGTAGACTACCTTCCTACTACTGAAAAAGTAAAGAAACTATTTGTTGGTATGTACATTCCTACAAAAGAGGACTGGGCAAAATTACTAGATGAAGTAAAGGTAACTGGAATATACAACGCATACTTGATGGCTATTGCACCTACTCAAAGCATCAGCTACGTGCAAAACGCAACATCATCAATAATGCCTATTACAGAACAAATAGAAGTAAGAATCTATGGAGACTCTACTACTATATATCCTATGCCTTTCCTAACAAATGAAAATATGTTATTTTATAAGAGTGCTTATAACACAGATATGCTAAAAGTAATAGATGTAGTAGCAACTGTTCAACAACACGTCGACCAAGGTATATCTGCAACGCTATTTGTCACTGATGACAAGACTACTAGAGATATAGCTAGATACTATATCTACGGATATAAAAAGGGACTAAAGAGTCTATACTATACTAGAACAAAAATGCTTAGAGATTTAAACAACGAGTGTATTTCTTGTTCGGTATAACTAAGAGGGGGATAAAATAATGAGTGAAACAGAAAAAAATACAGATAGAGTACATAAAGCCGTAAATTGGGATGTGGAAGATGATGAATTTACGCAAGCATTTTGGGAGCAAAATGTAAAGCAGTTTTGGCTACCTGAAGAAGTGCCTGTATCGAAGGACATTCCAAGTTGGATGGAGCTGACAAATACAGAAAGAACACTGTACAAAAGAGTATTGGCAGGTCTGACTCTACTGGATACAAAGCAAGGCAACGAAGGTATACCATCTATGATGGATCTAACCGACAACCTTCAGAGAAAAGCAGTACTATCTTTTATGGGGACAATGGAAGAGATTCACGCAAAGAGTTATTCTAATATATTTACAACGCTATTATCTAAAGAAGACATAAACGACTTATTCATATGGATAGAAGAAGAACCCCTTCTTCAAAACAAAGCTAGAATAGTCCTAAGACAATATGAAAACACGACTGATCCAAAGAGTCTGTACTTATCTATGGTTACGAGTGTATTTCTAGAGAGCTTTCTATTTTATAGTGGATTTTTCTATCCTTTGTTCCTAGCAGGTCAAGGAAAGATGATATCAAGTGGTGAAATAATATCTCTAATACTGAGAGATGAATCACTTCACGGAAAATATATAGGTCTATTAGCACAAGAGAAATTCAATGAATTTGACTACGATGATAGAAACGAATTGAAAGACAAGGTATACGATCTATTAAAAGAATTAATGGAAAACGAAAAAAACTACACAAAGCTACTATATAAGGACGTAGGTCTTGAAGAGCAAGTACTCAACTTCCTAAAATACAATGCAAATACAGCTCTTAATAATCTTGGATTTGAAGATTTTTATAAAGTTGAGCCAGTAAACGCAATAGTGCTAAATGGACTAAGTACGGAGACTAAGACTCACGACTTCTTCTCTACAAAGGGGAACGGCTATCAAAAGGGTATATACGAACCTCTTGAAGATTCTGATTTTGAATTTGAAAACTTATAAAAAAATACTAAAATGTACTTAATAGATTTTAACTAAAGGTGGACAATTATGTTCACCTTTTTATTAATGCGCTAATATTATGGTTTCACTTTCTTATATAAAGCTATATAATAGCATTGTAGACAGGAGCTCAGTCAACACACAAAACTGAAATTTCAGTAAAGAATCAAGAAAGAAATAATCAAATACAAAACAAAAAGGAGGAAATCATGGCAGAATTAAAAAACAAAAAGGTAACACTGAGAATTAAATTGAGCAACGGTCAAGATGAAAGGGGGAACGCAAAGTATAAGAACTTGAATTTGAATGATATTAATCCAAAGTTATCAGATGAGGATTTCTACACTATTGCTGAAAAAGTAGCAGGTCTTCAAAAACTAAAAGTAGTTGGTATTTACAAAATTCAAAATGACAGAGTAGTAAACGTATAGGAGGTAAAAAATGGAAAATAATAAAAGCATAGTAATGAGATTCAAGAAGGTAGATGACAAGAAGTTTTCTTTATCAGTAAATGAACCAAAAGACGATATCACAGAAGCAACTATTAAAGATGTGATGGACTTTATAGTAGCTAAGCAAGTATTAGAGCCTAAGGGAATAGGTGTAATGGAAGCGGTAGATGCTAAGCTAATGAACGTATCTACAGAAAAATATGACTTGGTACTATAAAATAATTTAGCAATATTAGTTATAAATAGAAAAAAATTGCAGAATAGGAGATGACATGGATTGGGAGATAATTAGTTCTATAGTTCAAAATGTAGGATTCCCGATAGCTATCACAGTATACCTACTCGTAAGGATGGAGTCAAAAATGGATCAACTATCAGGATGCATAGCAGAATTATCTAGGACGCTAGAATCTAAAAACTAAAAAATTAAAAAAACATACAGTGCCACGAGGAGAAATAGCTTCTCGTGGTATTGGTGTAAAAAATGGGGGATAAAAATGGATAAAGAAAAATTTAACTTAAGAAGAAGAACTACTGGAAATATTTAATCAACAATCTAGAGAAGACGCGCTATATATACTTAATTTGGTGCTACACTCTTCATTTGAGGGAGATACAAATAAGTACAAGACAATCACAGGCAAAGATGCGGACATTATAATCAGGGATATTCTAAATGCGGAAATACTATTATCCACAAAAGCCACCAGTAAAAAGGAATACATACATCTAGCAAAAGAATACTTTGATGATGTATCTGTTCTATTAATACTCGGACTAAGGGCAACTAGTAGTTCATTAGAAGATAACATGGAAATAATGAGAAAAATATGTAACATATATAATAATGACAGAGTCTATATAGAAAAAGAACAAAGTGCAGAAAAAAGACAAAAAGCCTCTGTAAGTAAAATACTAAGAGACTGCTATGCAATGACATATGACGAAATAGGAGTAAGGCTAGATAGATGCCCCGCTCAAATCAGAAGATACATAAGTGAATGGGACGATATGCCAGATAGCATATTCAAAAAGATGCACGATGACGTGACGACAAACATGAAAAGCACTCACGAAAAAATAATAGAAGAACAAAATGGACTATTATTTCTGAGGAAGGGTAAAAACTCAAAGAAATACATCAAAATAGATCTGAAAGAAAGCAAGAAAAGTCCCTACAGAGAGGAAATCATTACAGAAAAAGAAGTAGAAGAAATACTAAAAAAATTAAAGAAAAACAGTTGTAAAAAAAGCTTTTAATCGCTTGTAAAAAGGAGCGATATCATGTATAATTAACTCTGATAAAGGTTTACTTTGTAAAAAAATTGCAAATAAATCAAAAAAAAACTTGATATTATTACAATATTGTAATAGTATTATAATGTGAGGAATATGTGATTTTATATTTAGGTATATGAAATCTTAATATTAATTTATTAGAAATGTATTAAAATACGTTGGGAGGAATTTATAACATGAAAAAACAGATAGCTGTAATAATGGCTGCTGCAACTGCTGTAACAACAGTAGCACCTGCAATAGCAAATGCAGAAATTAAGAATAACGAAAACGCATCAATAACTACTATAGTTGATGCTGCTAAGAAGGCACTAGCTGACAAGTATGATGACGCAAAGGTTGATGGAATCAACTCATCAAACGGATCAGATCTTAGAAAACCATACTTAAACTCAAAGTATGCTGTACTAGTGAAGGGTGCAGATTCATATGGTGATGGATTTGAAGCAATAGATACTGCTGAAAAAACACATGAGTATGCAACATTAGATACAGTAGAAATACTAGGAGAAAAAGGTGGATGGTATGCAGTTACAGATTCTGCAAAGCTTGAAACTCTTTTAGAAAAGAATAGTACAGAAGAAAAGGCTAAAAAAATTAAAGTTGCTATAGTTGATAAGGGAAGCAAAGATGGAAAGGCTACAATTTCAACTACAAATGAAGTTTATAACAACTCAGCTGCATTAATAACTGCGGCTGAAGAAATTATAAAAGAAGCTAAGGAAAATGATAAAGATACAAAACCTACGTTTGTAAAGGAATTAAAAGCTAATGATACTGTACTTGTATCAGATAAGTTCAAAGTTGCTGATGCAAAAATGCCAGAAACAGTAAATGAACTTAAGCTTACTCTTACTGGTGGAAAAGTAATAACTTTAAAGGTAAGTAGTGAAAAGATAGACTTAGCAAAGGCTTATAATGATAAGAATGCAATAATAAAGCTTGATGATACTAACAACACTCAGAACACTCTAGATGCTGTAGATCACTTTGCTTTAGTAGAAAATAAAGATGGTCTTACATCAGTAGTAGATATACCTAATGGTGATACTACAATGTACAGCTTCAAAGACGTATCTGAAACTAAGATTGACTTAGGAAATATATACGCCAGAGAAACTGGATACACTGAAAAAGGTAAAGATTTCGTAAACGGAATAATAGATGCTAAGAAGGATCCATTTAAGTTTAACTACAATGGTGTTAACTACAAGATAGATGCAACTGCTGGACAGGAAGGCGATGTTCTTCAGAAAGCTATAGAAGCTGGAAAAATCGATAAAGTAGGGGACAACTACGTACTTAAGTTTGATGTTCCTGTGTTAGATGCAAACGATGACGGAAGAAAGAAAACTTTACAGTTCTCTATAGATGGAAAGACTCAGAAAGATTTAGCTGATGTTCTTCGTGATTTAAAGGGAAGCACAAAGGTTGTTACTGGACACTTCACTAAGTTAGCTGGTGATGATAGATATCAGACAGCGATAGAAATATCTGCTGAACAGTTTGACAAGGGTGGTGCTTCATCTGTAGTTATAGTAGGTGGGCAGGCTCAGTTAGATGGATTATCTGCTGCTCCTCTTGCAAGCGCAAAGAATGCTCCTTTACTATTAGCTAGTCCTAAGAGTGGATTAAGCAACGCTACTCTAGATGAAATAGGTAGAGCTACTAACAATGGATTAAAGAACAAGACTGTATATATCGTTGGTGGAAAGAACTCTGTTCCAGAATCTGTTGAAAAGCAATTAGCTGACAAGTTCGGTGCAGTAGTAGTAAGAGTAAGTGGAGAAGATAGAATGGCTACTTCACTACAGGTTTCTAAGAGACTAAAGTATGACAAGCATATTAGTGCAGAAAGCAATATCTTCTTCGTAGGTAAAGACGGTGCTGCTGATGCAATGTCAGTTTCTGCTGTAGCTGCAAAAGTAAAGACTACAAGTGAAACAGTAGATGGTAAAGAAGTAGTAAAGGTTTCTGATCCTAGAGAAGTTAGTCCTATAGTAGTAGTAGGAAAAGATGGAATAAATAGAGACACTAGAGATTTCTTAGAAAAAGAATTAGAAACAAAAAAAGATTCAACAAAATCTTATGTAGTAGGTGGAGTAAGCACTGTAGGAACGCAGTCTTATAAGGATGCTGCTGAATTAACAATTGTTGAAAGAATATCTGGAGAAGATAGAATTGAAACAAATGTAAACTTAATAAATAAGTTCTACAAAAATGATAAGGCTGCTGATCAAATGAAGGCAGAAGGTGCTGTGTTTGCTTCTGGTAAGAATGCTTACCTAGTAGATGCTCAGACTGCTGGTTTCTTTGCAGCTGCAAATAAAGCTCCTATCGTATTAACTAATGATACTTTAACTAAGGATCAAGTTAAGTTAATGGAAAAGGGTGGAGCTCTTGAAGGTCTAAGATCTAATATCTTCCAGGTAGGTGGAGTAGTATCTGCTGAAGCTATGAAAGTAGTAGTTGAAAAGTTAGATTTATAAGAATAAAATAATATTGTTAAACAATATATAGTTAAAAGGATGAAGAATTTTCTTCATCCTTTTTTATTGATTTAATTATAAAATTGACACCATTTTGTAACTTTTTTTAGTGTCAGAAAGAAACAATTTTACAAAAACTATTGATATTATTACAAAGTTGTAATAATATATAAATATAGAATAATGTTACTAGATAAGTTAGACAATTATGAAGAAAATAGTAAAAATTTTAAATTCTGAATGGAGGAATTATTATATGAAGAAACAAGTAGCAATATTGATGGCTGCGGCTACTGCTGTAACGACTGTAGCTCCAGCTGTGGCAAATGCAAAGGTAATTGATCACAATGATGCATCAAAAAGTACTATTGTAGATGCAGCTAAAAAAGCTTTAGCTGACAGATTTACAAATAAGCTTGCTGATGGGTTAGGAAAGACTAGTGGGTCAGATTTACCAAAAGAATACTTAAATTCAAAATATGCAGTTCTAGTTACAACAGGAAAAGAAATCACTGCCGATGGATTTGTAGCTTTGGGGACAAGTTACTACAAGGACGCTAATTTTGATTTAGGAAAAGGTACTTCTAACTGGTATGTAGTAGAAGATGTTAACAAGCTTGATAATCTTCTTGAAAAAGAAAGTGCTAACAAGAATGTTAAAGTAGCAATAGTAGATAAGGGTCACAAAGACGGAGAATCTACTAAAGAGACTAAGAAAAAATACTTAGTTGCAAGCAATACGATAACTGACACTGAAATGCAAGTGTCTATGACGGAATTGACTAAAGATATTCTTAAAAATGTCCCAGAAGCAAAAGATATGACTGCATTAAATCAAGCAGTTACAGATGCAAAGGAAGCACAAACAACAGCAGATGCTGCATTATCAACAGCTACAACTGATCTAGATGCAGCTAATAAGGCTGTAGAAACAGCAGATGCAGATGTAAAGGCAGCTAATGAAACTGGAGATCAGGGAAAAATAGATGCAGCTAATGCTAAATTGGAAACAGCGAAGGCTGATCAGACTGCTAAGCAAACTGCATTTGATGATGCCAAAAAAGCAGCAGACGATGCTAAAACAGCAGTTGAAAAGGCAGAGCAAGCTGTTAAGGATGCAGAAGCAGCGGCAAATACGCCTACATACGTTAAGGATCTAAGTGTAAAAATCAAAGATAAGGAAGATGAACTAGTATTAGTTGATAATAAAGTTAAGAAAAATTCACTTGCTGATGCTGATGTTGTAAATGAAATCACTCTTAAGCTTACAGGTGGAGATGAAATAATATTAAAGGTAAACGATGATGCTATTGATTTGACAAGTGCACTTGATAAAAATGGCGGACCAGTATCCCTTGGACCAAATAACACACAAACAACTCTTGATACCATTGTAAAGTTTGCAACATTTAAAGATGGAGATAGAGGAGCTACTCTAGATTTAGCAAATGGGGATACTAACATATATGCATACGCAGATGTTACTGAAGAAAAGATTGAACTAGGTAATATATACACTAGAGAAACTGGTTATACTGAAAATGGTAAAGACTTTGTAAATGGATTAATCAATGCAAAGAAATCTCCATATAAGTTCAACTATAATGGAACTAGCTACACATTAAATCCAGAAAAGGCAGAAACTCTACAGAATGCACTAGATAGTGCTAAGATTGATAAGGATGGAGATAATTACGTTCTTAAGTTTACAGTTCCTGTATTTGATTCAAATGATACATCTAGAAAGAGAGAATTACAGTTTGTAATTACTGGAAAGACTCAGAAAGACTTAGCTGACGTTCTTCGTGATTTAAAGGGAGAAACAGAAGTTGTATCAGGTCACTTCATCAAGTTAGCTGGTTCTGATAGATATCAGACAGCAATTGAAGTATCTGGAGATCAGTTCAGCAAGAATGCTGCTGATTCTGTAGTAATAGTAGGAGGTAGAGCTGAACTAGATGGATTATCTGCCGCTCCTCTTGCAAGTGCAAAGAATGCACCAATATTGCTAGCTCATCCAAAGGATGGTCTTAGCAAGGCTACTCTAGATGAAATCTATAGAGCTACTAAGAATGAATTAAAGAACAAGACTGTATATATCGTTGGTGGAAAGGATTCTGTTCCAGAATCTGTTGAAACTCAGTTAAAAGATAAATTTGGAGCTGTAGTAGTAAGAGTTAGTGGTTCTGATAGAACAGCTACTTCACTACAAGTTGCTAAGAGACTTTCTTACGATGCTCAGATGAACGAAACAGTATACTATGTAGGATCTAATGGTGCAGCCGATGCTATGTCAGTAGCACCAGTAGCAGCTAACTATGAAAATGATATAGATAAGAAGGACACTGTAGCTGTTAAGGACAGAAAGGTTAGTCCAATAGTAGTAGTAAACAAGGATGGAATCAACAGAGATACAAGAGATTTCTTGAAGGACTCTAAGGTAAGTATCAAATCATCTTACGTAATAGGTGGATCAGATACAGCTAGTACTCAGGTATTCAAGGATGCTCAAGATATCAATAGCTCTGTTTCTAGAATCTCTGGAACTGACAGATATGAAACTAACTTAAATCTAATAAACGAATTCTATAAAAAAGATAAAGCAATACAAGTAGGTGGTGCAGTATTTACATCAGGTAAGAATGCATACCTAGTAGATGCTCAGACATCTGGAGCATTTGCAAGTAAGAGAAATGCCCCAATTATACTGACTTCTGATACTTTGACTAAGGATCAGATCAAGTTAATGGAAAAGGATGGAATTCTTTACAATAAGAGAACTAACATCTATCAAGTTGGTGGAGTAGTATCTGCAGATGTAATGAAGGTAGTAGTTGAAAAGCTAGACTTATAAGATAAAATATAAGACTAAACTTATTATATAAAAAAAGAGAGCAGATATATCTGTTCTCTTTTTTATTATTTAATGTATTAAAAAACTAAATATTAAATGAAAATAAATATTGATATACTAAATTGAGTATGGATAAAAATAAATCAAATATAATATTTTAGATAGTGTTTTTTTGAAAAATGCATACTTTGAAATAATTTTTGAGGTAGTGTTAATACAATTGTATTTGAAAATCGATGAATATTTGTTATAATCAGATATAGAGGCAAAAATACACTGAATTAGTGTTTTAGGAGGTGCAATATGAAAAAAAGAATATTTGCAGTAGCAATGTCATCTTTGATGATAGGTGGTATAGGTTTTTCTGATATTGTTAATGCAGAAACTAATGTGACTAAAGGGGATATACTATATATTACTAGATATAGCGGTAATGAGAGGTTTCAAACAGCTATAGACTTATCTAAAGGGAATTTTAAAGAAAATACAAAAAATCTAATAATAGTAAATGGAAATAATCCAGCAGATGCTTTGTCTGGAGGTCCTTTGGCAGTGAAGTTGGATGCACCAATATTATTGGCAACACCTACAAAGATTGAAGCAGACACTATAAAAGAGATTAAAAGGTTAAACCCTGAGAAGGTATATATATTAGGTGGTAATAATTCGATATCACAATCAGTGGAGAATACAATAAAAAGTAATATATCTAACTCTTCAAGTATAGAAAGAATCAGTGGAAATGATAGATATGAGACTTCAATGGAAGTAGCTAAAAAAATAACTGGTACTTCAACTGCTAACGGAGCTGGATTTGTAAATGGAGCGACTAATAAATTTCCAGATGCATTGAGTTCAGCAGCATTACTCGGTGCTAAGGATATGCCTTTGATTCTAACAGATGGAAAAACTCTTCCAACTGCGGCACAAACATATAAGAGTAATTCTAAAAACTACATTATAGGTGGGACAGATACTATAAATATTTCTGGGCTTTCTGGTAAGAAGATTAGTGGTGGAGATAGATATGAAACTTCTGCAAAAGTAGCTGAAGAAGGATTCAAGCACATTGAGTATGATTATAGCTTAAGCGAAAATAAAGACAAAAGAAATTCATGCGTAGTAGTAGATGGAAGAAATTTCCCAGATGCTTTGACGGCTATATCTGCTTCAAAGAAAAATAATGCACCAATATTATTGGTAAATAAGGACTTGCCTACTTCAATAAATAAGTATATCACTGATCAAAAGCGTGATAGAGCGTATATTGTAGGTGGGTTGAACTCAGTGAATAGCACTGTACAAACAAAATTAATAAATAAGCTAGAAGAAAACTATAAACTAAATAGAGATAATGAAGAAACTCTAAGACAAAGAGCATTAAGAGAAATTAAATCGACTATAGAAGATAACAATAAGTTGGTAGAATTGATAGGAGAAAATACTTCAAATAAGACTAAACTTGATGCTTACAAAGCATTAAGCAAGGAACTAAAAGAAAAATACGTAGATAATGCATCTAGTGTAAAAGAAGTAGCAGCAACTATTAATACCAAGAAAAGCGAATTAAATAAAAAGTTAGATGAAGTATTAGAAATAGCTGATAGCCAGTACTATTCAAAATTGGATACAGCTATAAAGGAAGCAGAAAAACTAATACCTTCTAAAAACCCTAGCAGTGCTCAAAAAGATCTTAGTTCGGAAATAACTTCTGCAAAAACATTACTAAATGAAACAAACTCTACAAAGAATAAAGAGAAATTACAGAAAATACTGAAATTAAAGGAACTTGGAAATAAAATACCTAAAGATACTTTGGATAAATCTATTAAAAGTGCAGATGAAGTAATGGCACAGGTTGATTCTCTAGGAGAAATTAAAAAGGATATAGACGAAGGTGGGACTTTATTAAATGCATTAACTGACTCTTCTAGAATTTTAAGACAATCAAATACTATAAATAAAAATGGCACATTGGAGCAAAGAGACAACCAAGCTAAAATATTAGATGAATCTATATCTAAATTAAAGACAGAGTTTAAAAAGTATAAAAATGCTGTTGATAAAGTAGGAATTGAAGAAGCTAAAAATGAACTAAAAGAAGAAATAAAAAAATCGGATAATTTGTTGAATAAAACTCAAATAAAAAACGATTTATTAAGTGATACTAACTTTGCGGAAAAATCAAATTACAATAATATAAGAAAATCCTTAGAAAAAGAAATAAGTAGCAAGAGAACACAAGCATATGAACTGAGCATAGATAATAGCGTTGGAACTGAAAGTATTAAAAATATCAAGAAAGAACTCGAAAAAATAAACAATCAAGGTGGAATTTTGGTTAATAACACTATTGAACTTATTAATTTAAATACTACTATAAATAATTGTGAAGAGTCTAAAAAAGGTTTGTCTGGTGAAAAAACTACATCAAGTTCTGAAGATGCAAAAAAATTGTATGAAAAAACACTAAAGGAAGCAAAAGAAATTAAAATAGTAGATGTGTTTAAAAGTAATGATGAAACTTCAAAAATAAAATCTATACAGGAAAAGTTAAATAGTTCATATAAAAATTACGAAAAAGCTCACAATGATGCGCAAAAATAATTTTTTATATTATACAAAGAATTGAAAAAAAGGATGTGATTAATTTCATATCCTTTCTTTTTTTATAAAAAACTATATTTATTAACGAATTATATATTTTGGACAAGAAGTAATTGCAATTATAAACAAGCATACCACTAAGACTATTTAATGTTAGTCAAAACAAGGTACACTTTCTAACTATAATAAAAACTATACATCTAATGACAAAAGCTATTGTCACATAATGCTAACTTTATATGGTTATAGATTCTCTCTTTCTAATTTACACTAAAGCTATAAAGAGCCTAAGTCAGGAGGATAAATGTTAAGAGGAGTAGATGTCAGCAAGTATAACGGAAGATGTGACTATCAAAAGGCAAAGAAGTCAGGAGTAAACTTTGTAATAATCAAGGCAGATTCTGGAGCAACAGGCGAAGATCCTATGTGGGTATCCCACTATTTAGGCGCTAAGGAAGTGGGACTAGGTGTAGGTACTTATTGGTATTGTTACGCGAGAGACGTAAATTCTGCTAAGCGAGAGGCATATATGTTTTTGAATAGTCTAAAGGGAATGAAGTTTGATTACCCTGTGTATTTAGATTTGGAAGACGAAAAGTATCAGGGGAATCTAGGAAATAAACTTAGGACTGATATCGCTGTAGAGTTTCTTAGTATATTGGAAAGTCATGGCTATTATGTGGGAATGTATTCTATGAAGTATTGGTTTGATCAAAAGTTTGATATGAATAGGTTGAAAAAATATGATTTATGGATAGCTAGGTGGTATTCTCAGTCGCATGGATATACAGGTGTTGGTGAAATAGGTATGTGGCAATATACGAATAGAGGAAGATTTAGGGGTATGGGCAATACTGGTGAGGGAGGAGTAGATTGCAATGTGTCTTATGTAGATTATCCTAAATTAATTGTTGGTAAAAATTTTAATGGATATTGATTAAGATATAAATATATGGATATACTCTATTAGGTAATCAAAAAGCAAAGAATAAAAATATTGACATACTTTATTATGTAATCAGAAAGCAAAGAATAAAATATATGATATTATTTTTAGGCTCTTTATATAAAAATAATATTATTTACATTAAAATTAATTTTTTTTAGAAAAGTTTTATGTGTGATTTAAGATCATTTCATATAAAAACAAATAATAATTAAAAAATATTACAGTTTTCTATAAAACAAAACATTGATATTTCAATGTTTACGATGACAAAGTATGCATTCATTAAAAAAAAGATAAAATTATTTTTAAAAAAGTGTTGACGAAGATATATATTTGCGGTATAGTATTACTTGTCCTCAACGAGAGACAAAAAACAAAAAGCTAAACGGAAAACAACTTAAAAAAATAAAAAAAGTTTTTTAAAAAAATGTTGACAAAAGAAATTAAAAATGTTATTATTATCTAGTCGTCAAAAACGACAGGTAAACAAAATGAACTTTGAAAATTAAACAGCAGGTTAATTCATATTGTTTTCAAAACAATTGATTAATCGTTTAAACCATAAAGGTTTAAACCACAAACAACAAACCAAGCCAGATATTTCGAGATAATACTAGATAGATCTGAGCGGACAAATTTTTTAAAGAGAGTTTGATCCTGGC
>NZ_OERU01000012.1 GCF_900240845.1 Peptostreptococcus faecalis | reverse complement strand
CTGCATTTCTTTCAGCTTTTGCAAACTCTAAAGCATTTCCAGTAGACTTTGCTATCTCAATACCTATATAATTTCTATTGCCATATGTAGCACCACAGTGCCATGTATTACGATTAAATGGTACATTCTCATAAATTGCAACGTCATCTACAACAGAATGAAAGCTTGTCCAGTTACTATTCCCTACCATATAAGAGCTTTCTGCCTTTGCTGTAGCTTTATTATAAGTATTATGTACTACTATCTTTTTAGGTGCCATTGCGTAGGTCTGTTTCTTTCCCTTGTTCCAACTAGGAACAGGGAAATCATATATTGGAACGCCTTTAACTCTTAAACCATTCATATTATCTATCCTTTCATACTATCTAACATCTTCTTATCTTCTTCAGATAATCCTCCATCTTCTTCAAATGAGTTTTCAGCTATATTTTTTTCGTATAATGCTTGGTCAAATTTAATTGTTTTATTAGTTGGATTATCAATAAATTGTCTAAATGTCTGGTGTAGTCCGGTACTAGCTAATCCACTTATAGCACCCATAGTAATTATATCTATACTTATATCTTTAGATATTACAGAGCAAGCTACAGCTCCTATTATCCCCAATATTAAAGGTATATATTTATTGTTGATTGGTAATATATTTTTTATCATAAAACCAACTACTAAGCAAAATACCAATGTTCCCATATCTATATATTTAATAAAATCTATCATAATCTACTCTCCTTTTAATTTTTCTATATCTTTTTCTACCGAGTTAATTCTATGTTCATGATTTTCTAACTTTAAAATACCATCATCAATTTGAACACCATGTTTTGATATTCTTTCATCTTGTGTTCTATTTTCATCAGTCAAAACATCAACTTTTATTATCAATTTTTCCATTGTTCTATTTAAAGTCATAATCGGCTTTGCAATTGTCATAACTGCAATTATCAACGGCACCACACCTTTTATTATGACAAACAATATATCTTGTTCATTCAAATAATCACCTTCTTTTATATTATTAAAGGGCGATTCCTCACCCTCTGAAACCATTGAAATTCCAACATTTAACAACCTTCATAAATCAATTTTAAGAGCCTGTATTTTTATGTTAATACTAAGTGTAGTTAGCCTTGCTCATAATCGAAATATGAAGGTCATCATTTTACTACTCTGTTACTAATATTTCTAATTCCATCCCTATAAGTAATTCTTTTACCTGTGGCTTAAGCCAATTTGGAACGTCAGAGTATTTTCTTAATTCTTTGACGATACAAGTTACATAACACATTGCCATATCTTTTTCACCTCCTTTCAAAATCACTTTTATACAATAAAAAAAGAACCTAATTTTAAAAATTAAATTCTTCATTATTTGCCTGCTTTCAACTTTTCAATCTGCTCTGTTAATTCAACAATGGCAAGAGAATATTGAGTTTCAAGTTCTTCTATTTTTCTTTCTATTTCCACTTCTTTCTGCTGTTCTTTCTCTTTTTCTTTTTCGGCTTGTTCCTGCTGCTGTTTCTGTTTTTCTTCTCTATCTTTTAAATAATTTTCTACTATTTCAATATCTGTAGATCCTGTAAATCCTTCTACTTTTAAATCTTCAATAAATACCACTTCTGAATTATTTATCAAAACTAAAGTCTTCTCTTTTGCAATAGGATATGATTTAAACCACATCTCTTTGTCTAAATCTTTTAGTTTTTCAATCTTATTCCATATTATAATATCACTCATTTAGTTCCTCCTTGTAGTTATATGTAGTACTTTAATGCCACTCTATCATTTCTTGCATAATCTCCATTTTCGCTAAATCTATATAGCACACGTCCTACTGCTATCAATGTTCCTGTTTCTTCATCTTTTTTGTTTGCTTCCACGTTTTTTTCAATAAAGATATCTTTAGCTGGATCATAAATCATTGCATATCTACCCATAAACACAATTTTTTCTTCCCTAATAGTCATATGCGTATATCTGTATTTTTTTTCAGTAGTATCGTTAGAGCTTATAGACTTTAATTTTCTAAATGAGCCAGTACTATAAGAATATTCATATATATCAGTCGTTCCATAACCTTTTGTTGGGCGACGTATAATATAATGGTACTCTCCTAACCCTTCACTCTCATAAGTATATCCATCATCATATTTATATGTATATGGTGGATTGATGTTTTTATAGTTAATAGTTTCTGTTTTTAAATCAAACTCAACAAGAGTACGTGCATAACCACTTAGCCATTTTAACTTTCCATTGTGATAATGCATTCGTGTTTTACCCCCTAATGTCATTCCATTTTTAGCATCACTTTCATTTATGTATAATATTTTTCTATTTTCACCTGTAGATAAATTTAGCGAACATATATAAAAACTAGAATACGTTGAATATTTATCGTAAGGGGTATCTGTACCTACATAATATATTATATTGTCAGCAATACCGATTCCACCCCCCTCTCTTCTGTAAGATAAGTTGTTTTTTAAGCTCCAAGTATTAGTTATGGTATTATATTCGTAAACTTTATAATAATATCCAATAGACGCTCCATCATATGTTTTGGTATACATTCCTAACATATATATTTTTTCTCCATCGGTTACTGACCCTATATAGCTAGATGTTTGACCTAGTACGGAAGGATCTTCTACGTTCTCGACAAAACCACCACTTTTTATATATTTATCACTTAATATACCAGATACTTCCTTTAAAGAATCTATATTTTCTCCTGTCTCAGATTCAATTAATTTTTTAATTTCAGAAAATATGGTTTTAAACTTTTCAAGTAACTTATCGTATATTTTTCTTTCTTCTTTTATACTCAATTACTTCACCTCTTTTCTTATAGTTTCTATATCTTCCCCTAAAGATGTAGCAAAGTTTGTATTATTGATTTTTAATAAATTCGATTCTCCTGTTACTTCTATTTTTAACGCTCTAACTTCTTTGAAAAGACTAGCCAATCCGTCACTTATTTCTTTTAATACTGTTGATAGTGGTGTGTCGACACCTTCTAACCAGGTAGTTACTGTTATTTTTAAGTCTGTTAACTCAATATTTTTTAGCTTGTCCCAAATATAAGACAAATAAGCTGATACGGTCTTTTTCTCTATATCTTCTATTTCAATTTCTTCTAGATTGCCTATTATATCCTTAACCTTTGTTGTATCGTTTATTCCGTTTTCTATTTCATCTAAATTTTTATTATATTCATCAATATTGTAAGCATCTGTCTTTTTAGGTCTCGTTAATTTCATATACCCAACCTCTCTTTCATCTTTTCTACTGGCATTTCTCTTAGTTCTTCGTGAGTAAAGTGTGATAATTGTTCATGTGTAAACTGCGCCAATATTTCGTGCGTGTTATAAAGTAATATTGCATCATATGTAATATTGAGTGGCAATATATTTTCCATTAAATCTACTACTGCTGCTAATTGGTGCTTTACGCCTAGATTGATTTTACATACTGCGTGTTTTTTAATATAGTCTATATTAAAAGTATAATTATCACTCCCTACAAGGTCTTCAAGTAGCTTTCTTACTCTTTTTTCTGTATAAGGACGTGAGCCAGTATATTTAGTTGATATTGTAAAACGTCTATCATCAAGTGTATAAGATGAGTTTACTTTTATTTTCATCATCTTTTCCCACCTTGAGCAACCTGCTTCATCTAGGCTAAAGAAAAATCTATTTTTATAAATGCTTTCAAGCCTTTTCATAATAAGCCTACATTCCTTGTCATAAGCTACAGAGAGTGCTTGAAATTCAGATATATTAGAATATACTTTTGGAGGGTATATTATTGATGTTGGATTATACTCGCTACTTGTAGTTATCATATTTAACATCTCCTAATATCGGTATACTTCTTTTATCAACGGTATAGTTTTTCTCTATCCCGTTAATTGTAGTTCCTGACACATCTATCACTCCATTAATTGAAAGTATCTTATTTTCTATCTTAGATATTCTAACAACTAAGTTTTCTTCATTATCGCCCCACTCCATTCTTAACTCTTGTAGGTATTCTTCTATAGATTCTCTCACGTCTTCTAGCAAATCTGCATTATCTTTTATATCTATCTTTGTATTTATATTTACAATCTCTTTTCCTACTGGATATACTTTTACTTTATGACCTATTGGGGCAAGTCCAACACCTTCACCATCCCCAGTAGGATCAATAGCTTCTTGTATTGCCAAAACCATATCGTCATCTGCTTTTTTAAATGTATTATCAAGTACTACAATTTCAACGTGTTCACCATCTACAGTTCTTCTAAATGTTCTAACTCCGCCAATGTTGTCAAATTCTAGTATCTTTTCTCTGTAATCTGCTCTATTACCTCCAAAGGCTTGATAGTTTAAACTTTCGATATATCTAAATCTTAAATCTTCTAGTGTTTCTTGTTCTCTACCATCTTTTACAACTTTTACTATTCTAGCAAACTTTAAACCACCTATATCTTCAATCGGTGTCATCTCTCCTATTACTTCAATATGTCCTGTCTCTTCTGCTATAAGGTGGTATTTATATATTTCTTTTTGTTCTGTTTCCTCTATTTCTTCGTATTCATCTAAATTTTCAATCACTCTAAAGTTTCTAGTATCACAGTTAAATCTCGTGCCTATTTCAATATCTCTATTAAATTCCCCTATCACATAACCTTGCGTAGCCTCTTTTGGATATATCTTTCTATCTCTACAAAAACTCACTAAATTGTTATAACTACAAGTGTCTGGGAATATTTCCTCATTCATCATATCAATTTCAGAGTTGAGTGAGAGCAGTTCAGGCACAATCATTGCAGTGGATTGATATATTAGGCTAGTTTCTCTTTTATCAAAACTATCATCAATATTTGATAACATTCTATCCATTATTCCATCAAAAGAATATTCGCTATTTATCATCTATAATATTCACCTCCTCTTTAACTGCAACTTCTCCAATATTTGATATAACAGTTGCTGAAAACTCATATACTCCACGCTTAACTCTTTTTAAATTCATGTCTTCAATTGACTCAATTCTATCGTCTGCTAATATACATTCTCTGATTAAACGCACTAGAGTAGATTCAATTAGCGCAGGATCTTTTCCATATAGGTCATATAGTTCAATCCCTACATCGTCACTCATTGTATGTGAGCTGTATCTTTCAGTTTGGAGTATAAAAAAAATGGCTTGTTTGACTGCTTCTATGCCATCAACATAACCACCTATTGTATTATCATCTCTTAATTTAAAGTCTTTATTTTGATATTTATTTTTCTCGTTGTTATCTATTAATGATTCAAATTGCTCTTGTGTAATCCCAGTTTTTGGTATCATAATTTCTTCACCTTTCCAAAAACTAAATATTGTTGTCCGCCTTGAAACATCCCAAGGGCTACAATATCACCTTTTTTAAGAGAGTGTTTAGCCTTTCCACTTTTACCATCTACAGTGACTGGGAACTCTCCTACTGCACTCTCTAGCATAAAAAGTTGAACTGGCTTAAGTGTCAGCTTTTCAGTTATTTTTATTTCTATAGGTGACGTGTTTACAACCTCGCCTATTCTGTAGTCTGCAAAGTCATAGTTTTCTAATAAGGGAACTACTGCTTTTTTTATTGCATTAGTGATGCTTGCCATTTTATCACCTCCTACATAATTCCATATCCTGTTATTTTAGACTGTCCTACATAGTAAGTATGCCTTGCAACGTTAAGTTTAGCCCCTGAATTGCCTTCTATAGTAGTTATCTTAGTTCCGTCTACTCTTTCAACTATTCCAACATGGTCTATCCTAAGTGACCCTGCGCGACCAGATCCATTGTAAAAAAATATTATATCGCCTGATTTTGGGATGTAGTTTCTCGCCGCATCTAAATGTTTTGCCTTCCCTTTACTTTGAAAACTAGAAAACATTGACCTTGTACTTGATGTATCAGGAACAGGCATATTCCCTGCCTTTTTCATGCAAAATGCTGTAAAATCAGCACACCATAGCCCTGATGTCATTCTTCCTAGTTTACTCATTTGCGAATAGCTTTTTCCAACGTGCTTTCTAGCTTCTTCCACATGTGGAGGTATAGCCCCGCCACTACTTGTAGAATTGTTGTAATTAGGATTGCTTATCACTGTATACATTCTGCTTTTGCCTTCTGCAAAGCTTGATACTCCTGAGCCGATTAAAGAATCTCTCCATTCTACTCCTGTATATTTTTTATACCATTCCTTTAGTTCTCTGATATATTGCGCTGTGTTATTTTGCTTAGGAGGTGCCCAAGGATATACAATTGATGATATGCTTTTTCTTCCTTTTTGATATATATAAACCACTCCAAGTAGTCTAAACAATCTCTCTATACCTATTTCTTTGCTAGGGTATTTTGCAAATTTACCCATATTAGGATAATCAGGATCTCCAGTTATACCACCAAAGTTATTTCTAACTCTTGCAGAATAACTATTAATAGTTCCACCCTCGGTACACTCTTTTTTAGTTATAAGAGCCGCCAACATTGGATTGACTCCAAAAGCATTTCCGCATTTTAAGTAATATGACCCATGTCCACTTAAATAACCATTAAGTACTTTGTTGAGCATCTCTTCAGTAACTCCATGACCCCAGTCTTTTGCCGCGGTTTCTCTCTTTTCCTTAGCTGCAAAGCTATCAGGTGTTTCAGTTCCATCATTACCTTGTTTGCTTTCACCTTGCACACCACGAGTCGAAACAAATTCACCACCGATTAATTCTAAGTCCATTGAATAAAGTCCATCCTCAACTCTGTGAGTTACAGCATCAACAACCATATTCATGTCTACCACCATGTCACCTAAATCAAGAGATACAACAATTACTGCACCTGCTACTACCTCAACTGCTCCCATTGCACCTTTTATTTTTAAAGTTTTGGTTTTTGAATTATAGTGATTTAGTAAATCGCTCTTTTGTTTAAGTGAATTCCAACCATTGTTGGTTTTCTCTACAAGTTCTAACAATCCCCATTTAGCAATACTATCTTCATCTTTCTTTGGATCACGAACTGTCATCCCTGTTGTGCCACTCTTATATTCAAGTATTATCGAGTTGTAAGTCTGTTTATCAATCGTGCTTTCATAGTCAAAATCTGTTATGCTAGAACTATTTATAACAACATTTCTAAACATATGCTCTAGTGGGCAAAGAGTTAATTTGCCAAATCTATCATAAAGAATAAATATTTCTCCAGTTTCTTGCGTTGTCATTTCTATTGCTTGCATTATTACATCAAACATACTTCCATTTTCTTTTACAAGAGATGGTATTTTATAGTTGCTATCTCTTATAACTCCTACATTAAGCCTTCTATCATTAGCTATCATCTTTACAATTTCGCCTACTGTGTTGTTTGTAAAGCCTACACTATCTTTAGTTTTTAAATATCTTAATTGGTCATAGCAAGTGTATTTGACGATTCCATCAGCACTTCTATTTTTTGTAAATATAAAACCAAAAAACATCCACGTTTTAGATATCCTAACTCTAACTGCGTCACCTTCTTCAAATTCAATCTTTCCGTCATCCTCTTGAGCTATTGAGAATGTACACTTTCCTGCAACACCTTTTCTCTCCCATGCAATTTCAAGTCCGCTAAGAGCATTTACAATGTAGGTTTCTTCTTTATGAGTAATATGTACATCACAGTTATACGAATGTATATCTTTATTTTCTGCTGTCATGATTCACCTCCTAATACTTAATATTTGGATTAGCACTCTGCGTGCCAGCTCTTGCATCAGAATAACTATGTAGCTTTGTATCAATACTATAGTTTAAATCAAACTCTCTTTTATCAAATTCTGCCTTAGTTAAATTCTTTAATACTTTTGTATATGCTGGATTTCCACTTATCCAACCCCAACCGCCTTTAAGCTTTGAGTGTTTTACTTTATACCAAGGTGTTTTATCAACCATAAATTCAGCATATGCAAATGGCTTTTCACCTTTTACAAATTTATCTATTTGAGGATTGCCGTCCCAAACACCAGCCATTTGTCTAATTCCTAAGCCTTCACCTATTATTTCAAGCTGTTTATGGCAAGGTACACTCTCTGCCTTTTTCTTTTCATCTTTTCCACCATTATTTTCCTCTCTTTTTTTCTTTGGATCAATCAAGTGGATTGTCTTGTATGGTCTAAATTCTTTTAGCGTTATGTCAACTGTTATATCAGAGTTATTATCTGCATCCTCAACTATTTCATAATCTTCTATACTCACCTTTTCATAAGTAGAAAATCTAGTTTCATTGCCCATTTTTCTATGTACTTCAAATTCTACTATTCTTTTTTCTTGCTTTATTTTCTTTAAAGCTTCTAGTATCTCTCTTGGCATTGCTCCATTTGTACTGTAGCTATATTTTCTAAATGGCAGTAAAAAAGAGAAACTATATTCTGTTAATTTTGCACATTTTATTAAATTAATGTCTCCGCCATTGGCAAGTTCTATGGTTTTATTGTTATTCCCTATCTTTACGTTAAGTTTAGACGGAGTGATAGGGAGTTTATATCCGTCTATAAAGAAAAAATACATTTATACACCCACCTCCTAATAAACTCCGTCTGTCTGTATATTTAAATCTTCTGTTATTCTCTCTGTTATAGCATCTACTATCCCATCTATATTACGTGTAGGATCAGTTGATGTTATATTGTTTTCTACTTGAATTGTAGCTGTTGTAAATCTATTAATAGTCTGACGTTCAGCAATATCTCTAAGATGCCTAACATCAAGTTTAGAGTTTTCTGTATTATCAGCCGTTCTTTTTGTATTTGACTCTATTCCTTTTAGAGGATTTTTTCCTGCTCCTCCAGCACCTTTTCCACCTGCTCCACCGATTGGATTTTGTTGCTCTTTTAATAAATTCTCTATTCCTTTTTCTTTGTCTTTATCTTTTGAGCCTCCAAACATTTCTTTAGCTTTTTTAACTAGTCCATCTGCAAATTGTTCTCCTGCTTTTGCGCCATCAAGTAAATTAGTTGCCTTAAATTTTGGAGCTGTCCAATAATCATCAGGAGTATTATTTTTTATCATTTTTTCGAGCCCATCTTCAGCTTTTTTTATTGAGCTTGTAATAGAGGTTATCTTTCCTATCTCTGATGCTTTATTGAGATTTACACCTGGTATTTTATTAAGTGCATCAATTATCCAGTTGACTGCTTTGATAGCCATATTTGCACCACTTATAAAAGCGTTAGCAATATTTGTAGCTATTCCATCGCATGATGATGTAACGCTCCTTGCTAGTCCCAAAAAGTTTTTTGCTATATTTAAAATAAAATTCTGTATAGCTATTTTGGGATGTTTCCATACATTTACTAAAAATTCAACTAAAGAAGCAAAATTATTCCATATACTCCCTATAACATTTATAACAAAGGTAGCTAAAAAACCAAATATAGCACCCATTGCTCCAACTGCAGTCATAGTATGACCTGCCATTGAAGAAATATGTTGAACTAAGAGTATAACTCCTGCTACAACAGCCATTATTGCAAGTATTATCCATACAATTGGACAAGCTAATAAAGCTGAGTTTAATCCAATTTGTGCTGTAGTAAGTAGAGCTGTAGCTCCTGCCCATAAAGCTTTGGCTCCTGCAATCGCCCATACAGCAAGTTTATACACTCCTAGTATCCCTACTGCAGTAAATAATGCCACGCCAAGTATTCTAACTCCCTCAGCGAAATCAGATGTATCGTTTCTTAATTGATACATTGCAACTGCAACTCCAATGAGTACTGCACCTATCCAAAATAAAGGAGATGAAAACAGTGCTGTAGTCATCGCCCAAATACTCATCGTTGCTCCTGCATTTGCTGTTGCATAAGCCGTTGTCATTGCAGTTAAAATTCCCTTAGTTACCGCCACTGCTGTCATTGTAAGTTTTAATGCTCCAAAAGCCAATCCTACAGCAAGTAATATTGGTAAAATGGCTGATATATCTACACCAATAGAATCAAATACCGAACCAATAAGTCCTATTCCTGTAGTTATAGTGTTTATTACACCTGCAACAACTACACCTAGCTGTTCAAACATAGCTCTTGAATTATCTACAAAATCCTTTACTGGTTTAGAGTTCCAAAGCCCTGAAAGTGCCTTAAATGCTGGCATAAATCCCATAATTGCATTATTTTTCATAATGGTCATATTTGTTCCAAAGGTTCGTGGCATACTCTCTAGACGTTTATTAACTTCTTCAGTCATACTAATGACAGCTCTTTTCATGACATCTGTTGTAATAAGACCTTCTGCACTTGCTTTTTTCATGTCTATTCCGTTTAACTCTTTTTTAAGTGCATTGGCAAACATAGGAGCATTTTCTAATACTGATACAAATTCATCCCCTTGTAGTCTTCCTGATGCAAAAGCTTGTGAAATCTGATGCATTGCAGCTGCTTTTTCTTGCATTCCTGTTCCCGATACTGTAAAAGATTTATTTAAGGTTTCAGCAAAGGCGACTATCTCGTTATCGTTTTTAAACTTATCTCCTGCAAGAAGTCCTAGCTTAGAAACTGCACCACCTAAGTCAGTTACAGAAACTCTTGCTCTATTTGCAGCTTGATATGATTTATTAAATAAATCTTCTGATGAGCCTGTTTTACCTGCTACCATATCCATTCTAGCAATTGTATTAGACACTTCATCCCCAACATCAATAGCCTTTTTAAGACCTTGTAGACTAAGATATACACCTACTAATTGCTTAGCTTTTCCAACTAACTTGCCCATAGCATTATCAGAACCATTTATACTATTTTTATGTTCATTTTGTTCATTAGTTGCCTTTTGAATATTACCTGTCATAGACACTATTCCACTGTTCATTCCATCTATCGAAGAACTCATAGAACTAAAATGTGATGTATTTACATTAGAATTCACTGCATTACTTAGTCCAAATACTGATTTAGTCGCAATATTTGACGCTCTAGTTATATTAGCTAGTGGTCTACTCATATTATCTTGTAGTGTTATTGGTGCGCTAATTCCTGCCATAAATTACCTCCTTTCTTCTTTTATTTGCATTAAAAAAGCACCTACACTTGTAGATGCTTAGTTTTTCTATTTTAAATTTCTTAATTCATTTTCAACTGTTTTAGATACTGAATTAGTACCACCAACGATTATTACATTTCTTATATCATTATTTTTTATATATTCCCTTGTATCAGCATTTAGTTTTTCAGGTTGAGTAAGTAACACTGCTCCATTATTCATTGTTGCTACTAGGCTTGATGATAAAGCATCAGGATAGTCTTTTCCATTTACAAGAACTATTGTTTTGATGTCTTTATTTAATACTGGTTTATATGCTTTTGCTATTTCTACTGCTGTTTTATATCTGTCTGAACCATATATTCTATTATCTCCTCTGTAAGTTCCATCACCCAGTGGTTGCTCTGTTGTAAATTTATTTGAAACTGAATCATATCCACCTATTATATATGCTTGTGGAGAAAAATATTCTAAACCCTCCTGTCTTTCAGAAAGAACATTACTTGAAAATACTCCATATCCATGCGTTCTCATTAAATCACTTGAAAACGAAACAGATGATAACAAATCAGGGAATTTATTATCATTTATCAAAATTCCAATATTGTCCCCTCTAGCAATGTCGTTTGGAAAGAAAGCATTAAATAAAATTCCATCTACATAGTCGCATATGTAAACTTTATTTTTATAGTTATCGACTTTATCATGTATCCTCTCAACCCCAATCCCTCTAGCCTTCAAAGTATTATCAACCTTAGCACTTAATACACCCTTGTCGCCCATTACATAAACTCTTTTAATACTAAGGCTATCAAGCTCACTTAATACTGCTTTAGATACACCATCATTCTTAGGTAATACATAGAATGGCACTTTAAGTGCAGAAGCCATATAACTACCATATAAAGCAGTTTTAAAGTCTTGTCCACTTGCAATAACAGCTAGATTCCCATCAGCTTTATTCATATACTTTTTATTTGCGAGCACAGCAGTTTCGTATCTGTCGCCACCTGCTATTCTTGTTACATTTAGGTCACTTGCACTAGAGATAGATATGCTTGTCGCAAATATCATCGCACCTAAACATAATGATATAATCTTTTTCATATATAAATCCTCCTAATATTAATATAATTTCAACTTCATTGTATCATATTAATATAGGAAAACTGTTTTTTGTTAATGAATTGTAGTAATTCACTTCATCTATGATATAATATTCAGGTACACTCCGAAAGGAGGTGATATACATGTACAGTTTAACTATCATAATATTAGTTAATATTATCTGCCCAGTTATTGTGGGTCTTATGCTAGATTATTTTCGTAAGAAAAACAGATAACAAGAAAGGGAAGAGCCGCGAACTCTTCCCTTTTTTGCGTCCATGTGATATTCATGTACACTATCATAATCGTAGTTTATATACTCAAAATATATCATACTCTTTTTATTATGTCAAATTACTTACTTCATTTTTCTTTCTGCCTCTTTTCTATCTCTTTCTTCTCTTTCTGATTGGAGTTCTGCACTAGCGCATAAGAAAATATACTCTTTTCCGCGCTCTTTTAATATCTTAAATATTTCAGATGGCAACATCTTTAGTTTCTGTAAACAATAATGTGCTATTAAAGCATCACTGTCACCATCTATTATTAGTTTTTTACTTCATCAACTTGAGATCTAAAACCTTTCATCCCATTAAATGCATTTATTTCATTTGTAAGGAGCTCTATTTCGCCTATCAATAACATTTCATTTATCAGTTCTTTTTCGCCTAACACACCATAGCTCTCTTGCAGTCCAACGTCTTTAAAATCAGGACTTACAACACTTTCAGCTATTAAGTCAAGCTGTACATCTACTTCATTTACCTTCTCATTTCCATTTTTATCAACTGTAGTATTTTCATTTCTTAGTTCTGCTATCCTACTTAATTTTATTGGTTTAATTACAAAAACTTCGGCTTTGCCTTCCTCATTTTTAAACCTATCACTTATAATTAATTCTTTCTTATCTCTTCTTTCTGCATTTTCTTTTAAAAATCCTTGAAATTTACTCATATATTTACTCTCCCTTATTTATATTATTTAAGCTGTAGTCATATCTTTGTGGTCTTCGTTGTCTTTTATCCCACCAAAACTACCTGATATTTCTTCTTCTAGTGCTGCACTATCTACATCTAACATTGCCATTGTCATCTCTTCAAAGAAACAATCTAAAAATGTATATGATTTTCTTCCAATAGTTGATGAACTCATTGGGTCATCATTAACTATCTGTATTGTAAATGATGGTAGCATACCAGTATTTGCATACTGTAAGGCAAGCTTTCTTAGTGTTGATTGGTTATAGTATAGTGTTGCTTCCCAAGTACCTTCCCAGCCTGCTGGTCTTGGCTGTTTACCACTTTTACCAAGTATCCCTAACTTTTCTATCTCTGTCTTAAACTTAGCTTCAAACTTTTTAAGTGAAGCCATTACATATCTTCTTCCTTCTATCTCAACAAAAGCCTGACCTTGTGAGCCTGCCACGGCTTCTGTAACTTGATTCATCTTCTTTATATTATCCATATTCTACCTCCTATCTTACAACATTAGTCAGATAAACTTGTCTAAAGCATTCTGCTGGAGTAACTGCACTACTTACTTTTATCGCTCCTCTAATACCTTCTCCTTCGACTTTTTCTACAACTATTTTTTCTTTATCAAAATCTGACAAAGCTCCATTTTGTAAAAAAGCCTCTCTTATAGAAAGTATCTGATTCGAGTAACTTTCAATTCCTGCAGTATCAATATTCACTTTGCCTAGATACATTGTGTTAAATATATTTGCATCTGCAGTGGCTAAGCTATCAAGCACTCTTATAACTTGATTTTCTTTAAAGTCACTACCTTTTTCCTCAGTGAAAGTAACTAGAGAATTAATATCTTCTAACACTCTAAACTCATCTCCCACTCTGTGATATACAAACTTACCTTCTGTAATAAAGTCAGCTAATTCAAGCTGAGTGTAATCAGCTATTATTTCAAACTCTCCATTGTACTTTTTATTTAAATTAGATTTACCAAGCTCTGCATTTGCATACAGTGCAGTTGTGAAATAAGTAAGCTCACTGCCAATCCCACCTACTACATCATTAAGTACTGTCACAATTCCCTCATAGTCATAAGTAACCTTAGGTATTCTCTTCATAATTGTTGCGAATTTAAGCCCTACACTATCTCTCATCCTTTTTGTATATGCGACGTATAGATTTTGTAGAGTTTCATCTGTGGCTGTACAACAAAGTGCATTAAAGGTAAGTGTTTCAATTTTATTTAAAAATTCCTGATGGTCTGCTAGAGTAACTGTTCCATCAGCTCCACCTGCTAGAGATATCTTTACAGTATCAGTCAGTGTTGCATCTTTTTTAAATTCAATATATTTATTATCTTCCAGCTCATCTGCTGCTTTAACAATTTGCTTGTCAACCATAACATTATCAACCATAGTAATGACTTCTTTTTTAGTTTCATCATTTATATTTGGAGATATTTTAATACTTATATCATTTCCTCTAGTTCCACCAAACTTAGCTTTGGCAATATCATTTTCAGCTTTTACATTTTCTGAAAGGATGTATATGTAAGTTTTGATAGAATTAGAAATTAGTTCTCTAAGGCCTTTTAATTTGTTGTCCCATAAATCATAACCAAGTACACTTTTGCATTTATCTGCAAAGTTGCTCGATTCAATTTCAAGCAATTCTCCCTTATTCCCATAGTTATGGTCTATTGCTATTACAGAAATTCCATTTATCCCAAAACCATTTAAGTTCCTTGCTGCACTAACATTATTTATATATGCTCCTGCAAGTGGCTTGTTCATTTCATTAAACTTTCCTCCACCTATAGCCATTATTTAACCTCCTTTTTCAAAGCTTTCTCCAATTCTTTGTCAACGTCAGCAAAGCTGTACATTTTATCATCATCAAGAATTATCTCTAAAATATCTATATATCTTACGTATTTATTAGCCCTAATTATTCGTCCTTTTTCAAACTTGCTAAGCTCTCTAGCAGTTTTTTTTATTTCTTTAGTTTCTGCCATTTACATCAACTCCTATTCCATTTTTCAAGTCTTGCATCTTATCTATTCTTCCGCTTTCGTACTCAAGTACTGCAGGATAGGTTACAAAAAAATGAAGTATATTATCAACGATTTTGTACTCCATATCTAGTCCTCTTATTAATTTTCCTTCTACATCTAGTAAATCTAGTGCTTCATACAGATAATCGCCTATTTCATTTAATTCTGATATAGTCGCATTTTCATCAAAGTATTTAATATCAAGCGGATATGACCTTTCTTGTCTACCTCCTAACATCCTATTTTTCATTGAATGAATTAGTGAAATAAAAAAACAAGGCTCGTCAAAGTCTTGTTTATTCTCATCTGCATAAATTGTTATCTCTTCAAAGTAGCTATCTAGCTGTATTGATACGGCATCTATTAATTTAGATATCATTTAAACACCTTCTTTAGTTCTCTTTCAACTTCTTTTTGAATATATGTAGCTGATTTATTTTTAACCTTATCTACTGCAATTTTAAGCATAAATTGTCCATCTATCCATCCTTTGCCGCCTCTTGTTCTATGTCCATACTCAACATAAGAAGCATATTCAACCATGTTTTTTACAGTTATTACATACTCTCCTGCTTTTTCAGTTATGGCTAGGTTTTTAGCTATGGAAGAAGGTGAGGCTTCAACTCCTCCACCCCAACCACGTATTAGATGTCCTGTGTCTCTTGGAGTTCCTTTAATTGCATAGTATAGTACTCTACTTGCTATCTTTCTTGATACGCTTCTTATTAGAACGTCTATTTGTTTATCATCAAGCTTTTGTACCTTTTCGTTAAACTGTTCAAACTGCTTTTTAAAGCTACTCATATCTCCAAGCTTTGCCATTACGCACGCTCCTTAGTAAGCTCTAGTTCTATCTCTTGATGATTAGAATATACCGCAGGTACAGAAGCATTTTTGTATTCTCTAGTAACTCCATTTTGAGTAACTACAATTTTAGAATTAGGCTTAATTTTGATATTCGGTGAAATAAATAGCTTTATCTTTTGTTCAATGTTTCCTGCTTCTTTTTGGATTGTAATAGGGCTTTGAACATATTCGAGATTACAAGGTATTTGAGAATACGCTAAAACTGGTTCGCTTTTATTTCTCTTTGTTACTTCATCTTTTACGGATATGTATTCATATATATCACATTTATCTTCATACAATAATTCTAAAGCCTTTCTTACGCTACTTAGATTTAACTTCATCTTCTCCACCTTATTTTTCTGAACTTAATAATTGTTTCAGCCCCATACCCTTTATAGCTTTTTATCAAATCAAGAGATACTTTTTCACCAGCATCAGAGAAGGTAACTGTTGTGCTACCTTCTGATACTTGTTTTACTACTTTTTCATCATCTGAACTATCGGCTATACTAGAGAATTTAGAGCCTAATAAATCGCCTAGAACTCTCATAGCAACTACATAATTGAGTTCACTAGGGTAATCTTCTCTATTGCAGTATTCAATCACATATCTAATATGTTCTTCCACTTTAACTTCTAGAGATAACTCTGAAAAAGAATCCTCAATTCCATATAACTTTAAATATTTGTTCAATATATTAATTATAGCTTCTATATCCTCTTTCCACTCCATGGCTTACCTCCTTGCTACTTTGCTTTAGCTGGTTCTGTTGCCTTAACTCCTGTATTTACGTAGATAGTTTTTTCTTTGTTTTCTAAAACCCATAAATCATGGTGTCTTCTGTAATCGCCTAACCAAGCATTTGCTTTTTGGTTTGTGTTTGGATCAAAGATTCTCATTGTATCTATCTTAGTAATTGCTAGTGGCGTAGTCTGAGCAACTATCAAAAAGTTAATTGGCACTGCACTATCTGTAGGGGCAAATCCACCTGCTTCTTGCCCTGCTGTTTTTCCGTCATTTAAAGTTATTTCAGTAATCATTTTGTTATCAGTAGTTGGTATTATAGGACAACCATCTATCTGATTTACTCTAGTTTCTACACCATTTACAGTAAATGTAACTGTATTTGCTACTGTAGGTTTAACCATTTCAAATTCATTTAATGTGTCATAATTCATATGGATTACTAACTGTCCGCTGTAGCCAGTCTTTCTTATTTTCTTGATTCCTTCTTTTACTTTTCTGATTACATCGTCACTCTTTGGTGTATATCCGCTTTCGTTATTATCTTTATGTTTCATTGCTACTTGTGCTAACTTAGATAGTCTATATGCGTCTATTTCAGGGGCAACCTGTGTGCCCTGAAACTCTTTCATCATCTTGCCTATCATTAAGACACCGCCTGTTTCGTCCACATCTCTGACATCAATTGTAAAGCTTCTTCCTCTGTCCTGTGTCATTGTTAGTGTTTGATATCTTAAATTGACATCTCCACCAACATATCCGCCTGATTGACTTCTGTCATAATTAGCCAGTCCGTCAATAGTCATGATTGGCACTTTTACTTCATTCCCACCATTGTACTGTACTTGTCCTGCGTTAGAATCCATCCAACCTGTTACCATTGCTTGTAATATGTGTTCATCTAATTTCTTTTCGTATAATTTTGTGTATTCTATAATATTTGGCATTATCTATATCTCCTTTTATTTAAACATATTTTCTATTTCTGATTTTATTAAATCGTCTGTGTTCCCACCTGTTCCGCTAGGTGTGTAAGTATATGGACTATTGCTACTGGAGTTATCTGTAGTATCAAATAAATATCCATCTGTCCCTCTAAGAGCTTCTATTTTTTCATTCAGTCCTTTTATGCTTCCATTTTCGTCAATCTCTGCTGTATCTAAATCAATTCCTAACATTGCTTTTACTGCTGTGTTATTTTTTGCTTTTGCACCAGTCAAAGCCATGTCTAAGGCACTATTAAACTTAGTTTCTTTTATTTCTTTTGCATATTGCTCGTCTTTTTGCTTATTAGCTTCTTTTAGACTTTCAATAGTTGCCTTTAATTCATCAGGATTAACCTTTTTCAAATCTTCAAGTTGCTTATCTCTTTCTTTTAAATTGTCATTAGATGTCTTTAATTGTTCTTCTAATTCTTTATTTTTAGCTTTTTCAGCTTCTACATCTAATCCATTTAGTTTAAATACACCTTCTATTTGCTCTTGTGATAATCCTAATTCTATTAACTGTTCTTTCTTCATGGTATTTATCTCCTTTTCTACATAAGCGTTTTAGGACGTTGCTGTGTCCTTGTAGTCTGATTTTTAGGTATCAGTAAACCAAAATATTTGCATAAAAAATAGACCTTTTAAAGTCTTATCTAGGACTTATTTACTTTAACTCTTTATTTAATCTTTTCTGTAAGAGCATCCATAATTACATCCAAGTCACTATCTGTTTTAGCTATATTTAAACTATCCATATATAACTCTACTGTCATTGTTGGAACTTCTTCTACTGGAATGTTTATTTGTAAGCTTTTTACGCATTCTATTTTATTTCCGTTTATTTTTAAATTAAGCTCTCTCTTGGCTCCAATATTAAAATTAAAATCTAGTTCTACATCTGCTAATTTCATAATCTAATCTCCTTTTTTGTATTAAAAAAGCACCTAAACTCTAATTGTCTAAGCGCTTTTTATAATATTTCTATACTTTCTATTTCTGATTGAAGTGCAAATTTATCTTCTCCTATGAACAATGTTGGCTCTTCGTCTTCATCTTCTGGTCGCATATAGTATGTGCATTTACCTTCAAATTGATTTCCACCAGTGAATATAATTTTCACATCTTTGCCTTCAGCTTTTTTCATATCTTCTATGCTAATCATTTTTAGTCTCCTTTCTTGGCATTATATGAGTTCCCTTTCTCTTGGAATATGATATTGAGAAATATTTAGTTAAACTTTTTTCTTTCGTTTCACTATCAACGTCGTATCCTATCGGCTTATCATGATAAAAGAACTGTTTTTCCATCCACTTATCTGTATTAGCATTTCTTCTTATCTCTCCAGTACCAGCATACTTATTTACAAGCTCTTGAGGATTAATATTTTCTAATAAATAGCTCTTACCTTCATAGTTATTATGTCCTTTTATATGCTTTCCTTGACGTCCATCATGGATATTTAAATTATACTCTGTCTTTATCTGATATTTAAGCTTAATATCTTTCCAATCCTTACTATTATTATACTTCAAATCTTGGTATTTATCAAAGCTTTGAGGTATATCTTTACCTAGTATTTTTCTGTATTTTCTATGTTGTTCTCTATCTGAAAATCTATTCTTGTAAGCCTTCTCTTTAGCTAGATATTCAGGATCACTCTTAACATATTTGTCATACCATTCATTATAGCTCATATCTTTGACTCTAACGCTCTTACCATGTTTATCTCTAGCCATTCTTTCAACATCTTCCATATCGTCAAAATACGGCGCTGTAGTAGTTCTGCACCGTATGTGAAACGGTGGAGCATTTATTCCTACCTGTCTGTCTTTTTCATCAAATACCTTATGGTCTAGACTTCTACATAGATCAGATGTTTTTATATCAAGTGTTGCTACTATCTGATATTTCTCTACTTCTAAATCTTTAAAACACATCTCCTGTGCCTTTTGTTGAAAGTGTGCGGTTTCGGTATATAAAAGAGTTTTAGCATGGTCTTTTTTAACATCAAAGGCCTTTGCAAGTTCGCTTACTAACTTTTTAGGATGTTCTCCTCTTATTAGTCCTTGAGTAAGTTTCTTATCCAAAAAGTCAACAAGTTCTGGTCTATGTTTACCCCATATTCTTTTTGAAAACTCTATTCCATCAGGTGTCCAAGGTTTATGGATAAATTGACTTATCATGTTGTTATCAAGCATATATAAATCAGTAACTACATTAGTTCCTTTTGCAATCTCATAAGCATTTTTATAATAACTCTCTTTTAAGTTATCTATTATGTTCTCGCTTATTTCTTTTTCCTCTAGTGCTACAAAGTTTTCTGTATAGTTTCTTAAAGCTGTCTGCATTGCCTGTAGCCTTGATATATGATATCTACTACTCATATTGATTAACTCTTTTTGCCAATTCTCATGGACTGCATTTTCTTTTCCCATTTTAATATAATCTGCTACAGTATATTTAAATTCAGCTAATTCTTCGCTATTGAGTAACTTTTTGCTTTCAGCATAATTGAGCTCATTGTTATCAGCAAATTTCATCAACCAATACCACATATCTTTTTGTAGAGATACTTGTAAATCTTTATTGATTTTTCTTATTCTTTCAGCAGTACTTGTGGTGTTTTTATGTAGATGTTCTTCTAAGGCTTTCATTCTGTCAGCCCAGTATTTGCTATTCTTCAACTACACCACCGCCAAGCTGTTTTTCATAGTCTATCTCTGCTTGAGTTTGTATATCTTTCTTTTTTTCTTCTTCAAGAAGCTTTATTGCTTCTTCCACGTCTTCTACAAATGGATGATGTGTTAGTATCATCTTCATAGGAACAATGCCTACGCTTTGCTGTGCTATTTGAGCAAGCTCTAAGTCATTTGATATTCTGTTTCTATGTATATATATCTGTATCTTGCTTATAGCTATACCTTTGTATTTACATATCTGTTCTATGAGTTCTTCGATAGATGGAATGAATTCAGTTTCTAATAGTCCTGCTTTTAGATCTAATTTTCTATAAAAAAACTTAAGAGCTACTCCACTAGCATTTCCCACCTTCTCGCTATCTTGCTGTAGTCCTTGTCCACTTTCGTATATCTGTTTTTTAAGTTCTTCAAGGATTACCTTTCTAGCTTCGACTGGTATTTCTATCTGCATAGTTTTAAAGTCGCCTTTGCCTGTTTGTGGGTCAGTATCAAGATTAAGCACCTTATATCTCTTTAGATTGTCCTTGAACTCATCTAAATCTTCACCACCATAATTTTCAAGTATATATAATATTTGTTGTACATCTTCTAAGTCATTAGCAAAACCACTCATTACCCTATCGTATAAATCTACTAAGCTTTTATATTTATCTAAATCACTTGTTTCAAACTCATTATTTGCAAACTTAATGAAAGGAACTTTACCAAACGTATGAGTTATCTTTATAGTTTCTATATCAGTATTATCTTCTAACTCTTTAAGCTTATATTTCACCATTTCAGTATCAGTCCAATACTCAATAAAATATACTTTTTTCTCTTCGTTGTCTTCTTTATCTTCTCTTTGATAATATCTAATAACACCTTCTAGCTTTCTATCAAGTCCCAATCCATCATTATAAATCGGCACTATTTCTTCTGCATTTACTTTTGCGTATCTAAATAGACCATTATCATTAACCCAATAATGTAACCATGCTAAACCACAATTAGAAGCTTCTATGCATAATGATTTAAGCATTCTTGATAATTGGTTTTCCACATATTCTCTTATGCTTTCGTTGTTCTCCCTATTATCATTAATATCTATTGTAGGCTCATCTGAAAACAAGTAACTTGCTTTTTCATCTACAAGTATTTGGTGGAAGTTATGTGCTATTCTATTGTCAGCATTTCTCAAGATATCATCTTTAATCTTAGTTACTGTATCACCGTTAACGCCTTTGTCTAACACGTCAGACTTATTTAAGTAATATTTTTTGCCTGTTGCAAACTTATCTATTTTACTTCTGTATTTCTTTATTCGCTCTATCAATTCTTTTAATTCCAACTTCTCACCTCCTTAATACCTCTTTGATTTAAGAACTTTAACTCCTGATGATTTAAGTGCTGTTTCTGCTATCCCAGTCAGTACATCCGCACAGTCATCATGCTTATTCTTTCCTTCTTTCTGATACTTGATAACATCTTTTGCAAATTCTGGAAACTTATTTCTCCATGTTTCAGGCACATAAATATGTTGATTTACCCAACTTGAATTAGATAGTATCCTTGCTTGCTTG
Organism: Peptostreptococcus faecalis; assembly: GCF_900240845.1. Lineage (GTDB taxonomy): Bacteria > Bacillota > Clostridia > Peptostreptococcales > Peptostreptococcaceae > Peptostreptococcus > Peptostreptococcus faecalis. The sequence continues at coordinate 7,475 of NZ_OERU01000012.1, read as the reverse complement.
TTTTTAGATTGATGAAACCACCTTATAACTGTTTTATTAGTTTTAAGTTCATCTTTCATTATCCTTTCAACATTTCTAGCGTAAGTTCTGCCGCCATTATTCGATTCTATAGTTGATTTATTTACACCATTTTTATGCATCATCTTAGCTTGCTTTTTCTCTGTTATTTCCATTGGTTCTTTTGTGTATAAAACGTCAATTATATACACCTCATTATCAAGACTAACTCCATAATCAATGCTACATAGGTAATCATCTCCAGTATCAGCTGTATCAGTATAGTTATATATGTATTTCAGTTCTGGCAGTTCGCTATAAGTCTTTAACTCATACAATTTACCCTTTATATCAATAGGCTCTTGCTGATAGTTAGCGCTTGCTATATCTTCACCCATTGCTTTAGTTTTAAGTAAAAATGATTTTTTGCTAAGTATTTCTTCACACAACATTGTTCCGTCATCTTGCATGGCTTTCATATTAATGTGTTTAATCTTATATCCAAGCTCCTTAAATTCTTCTAAAGCTCTACCTGCTAAGTCATCACTAGCCCAACGTGTCATTATTATAATTATTTTTCCGCCTTCTTCTAGTCTTGATAACATGGTATTAGAAAACCAATCCCAATGTTTTTCTTTTACATTTTCGTTATATGCTTCTTCTGCATTTTTTATTAAGTCATCTATAATTAAAAGTGAAGCTCCAAAACCTGTTGCTGTCCCTGTAGGTGATGTAGCAAGGTAGTTATTATATCCACCTTCTAAGCTCCACAGGTTCATTGATCCATCACCCTTTTTTATTTTTCTATCAGGGAATATATCAGTATATACAACTCTGCTTTCATCTGCTTTTTCCTCTTGAATTGTGTTTCTAACATTCTTAGAGAAAACAGTTGATAGTGTTTCGTTATACGACCCTGTCATTATCTTTTCTTCAGGATGTTCTCCTAGTATCCACTCTACAAAACAACCTGCTGTCCTTGACTTTCCGTGTCTGGGTGGTTCATTTATAATCAATACATCATATTCATCTTGCTCATAAAACCCTTGTAGGTCATTGCATAAGTCCACTAGAAACTGCCTATTTTCTTTGTAAAAGTTAGGTGCTTTTAAGTTGCAATAAAAAAAGAACTCACGCCTTGCAAGTTCAATCTTTGCCCTTTTCTGTATTTCTTTTTTAACCATCATCAGCACCAGCCAGCTTTAACAATTCTTCTTTTGTCATTTCTTTAAATGGATCTAAATGCTGTTGTTTTACATCTGCTTGAACATTCACATCTCGTTTTTCAGTAGGTTTATATCCTGTTCTATCTAATATATTGCTTGCAACACTATATCTAACATGTTCACTTTCTGCATTTAAAAGAGAGTGCATAGTTCTGATTGAAGGAGCTACTAATTCTCCTAAATAAGACTCTTCTTCTTCCGACTTCATTTCTTTGAATTTGTCCTTATTTTTCCAGCGTGAAACTGTTTCTTCTGCTACGTCAAGTTCTTCTGCTATTTCTCTTTGTGTTAAACTAGTTCTAACCATTAGAAACACACACTTTTCCATCTTAGTACTCATCTACGCACCCCCTCTCAAACTTGACTTTTCTTGACTTTTTTTATTACCCAATCGCGTTGATATTTTAGTATCAACGCAATCTATTACCCCGTCTACTAATGGTAGGTGGGCGGTTTATTGCAATGAAAAAGAGCCTTAATTGACTCTCTTCATTCCTTCTATTATTTCTCTGATTGTTCTCTCTTTATAATTTTTTTTATTATTTAACATTACTTATTCCTCCTTATCATAATAATTTGCTATATACTTGTATTATCCAATGCAGACGTAATTAAAACTGTATTCTCTTCAATTCCAATTTCTTTGTTTATTCTTTTATTGCAATAGATATTGTACTCTCTTTTATTTTCTAATACTTTCATCAAAGGCCAAGAAATTGTACCAAAGAATTCATTCGTATCCAATTTTTCTAAATATTTAATAGTTGTTTCCACACAATCATCTGAATTTTGTAATATTTTTTTAGCTATCTTGAATTCATCACCTTTTCCTCGAACATTATATTTTTCTAACTCTTCTTCTACTTCGCTATATTTATTATTTACCTTAAAAAATAGATAATAGTTTATTTCTGCCAACATTTTATCAAATTCATCATATTTTTTATCATTTCTAATATTCTTATATATTTCAGGAATCGCATTATTATTCCTTTTTATGTTTTTTAGGAGTTCCTTATTTATTATATTAAAAATATCACTTTTATCTTTTTCTATAGACATAAGAAAAGCACAAAATATATATGTACCAACTTCTTCTATAGTCTTCATCTTCTCAAGCAAATATTCTTTATTATTGTAATGATTTATATCAATTCCTTTTTTTATTTCTTTAACATACCTAAAATCCACATTTTTTATATAGTGGCTATTTACTATTCCATCAGCATGCACTAATAAATTTCGTCTTTGGTATAATTCATTTATGCTTTCTATTTTTTCATCATCTATCTTTTTTATCTTACTTTCTATATTTGTAACCTTTTTAATTTCATTATACCATTTTACAAAAGATTCCCTAAACATTCGATCTAATTCGGAATCTACTAAAAATACTCTTGATTCTTCTATATCATCAAATTTTTTCAATTCTTTAAACGATAGGCTTTTATTTTCAATTAAATTCACGTCATTACCATTCAAATAATATGTTTTCAATAGTTTAGAGCACATATTTTCAAAAATTATGCATAAGTTAACTAATACATTTATATTCTTAAGTTTTTCTTTATGCAAAATCTCCCCTAACACATTAGATTCTGCAAAACAGTTTGTAAAGAATTTAATTGCCGCCTCATTATCATTTTTAATTATTACTTCGTCATTTTTTATCTCAAAATTTTCATATATAAATTTACTATACTGGCTAGCTTCCATCAACTTATCAGTCATTTCATATAATTTCGTTATTTCCCCAGATTTCTCCTTAGAATCATGCTCTCTACTTTCTAGCAAAATTCTATAAATAATAGGTGAAACTTCATAATAAAGAGCGTCTCCTATCGAACGTTTCTGTTTTACATCCTTTGATAATACTTGTTCTATCTCTAATTTTGTTTCACTATTTAAATACATGTTTTCGATGTTCTTTAATTGAATTATGAAATCATTATATATATTATGCCAGTTAATCACAAACACGTCCCCCAATTATGTTTTATTTTTATAAATATATCATACCAAAGGAAAACAATCTCTGCAACCTCCATAGTTAAATCATATAAAAAAGAGAACCTAAATTAATAAGTTCTCTAATATAAAATATTCCTAGGAGGAACATATGAAGACTTAATTTGAGAGAGCCATAGCTAGCCCTCTCCCATTAATGAAACGCATTAATTAAAATATATTCGGAGGAAAACTGGCTTTTCAGTTTTTCCATAATACCATTATAGCACCATTTTTTACTTAATATCCCCAGAATTCCTGTGATTTTATTCTGAAAATCTTACTCTAGAGCATTTTGAACTGTTTTTCTATAAATCTAAGAGTTCTGTCAGGGTTTAAGCTATTAATAACGCTTAGTATAATACTATTCTTTATTGAATAAAAAGTACTATTGCTTATTCCCATTCTATTTGAAATTACATCTATACTTAGCTTTCCTTCTGTTTTTTTAAATTCATAATCAAACAATATCTTTTGGTCTGAGTCAAGATTGTTAATTGCTATATCCATTTTCTTTTTATGTATTATCATCTTTCTTTTCTTCGCCTCAACTTCTTCAATTCTTTTCTCACGATCTAATACTTCATTTTCTACTGTCTTACTTATATTATAAGTAGGAGCTAACTTTTCTCCCTCATATGATATACCACTGCATCCAGTTATATCGTTTTTTATTTCTTCAATTTGTAGGTCATATTGTTTAATGTCTGATTCTAATCCTTTATAATCATACAGCCACTTTTTCACTATTTCATATTCTTCATCCTTGATTTCAGCCATCTTTTCACCTACCTTATTTTTTATATATCTCTATTCCATATATGTAAATCTAATTCTTCATATAATTTCTCTAGCATATTTTTTCTATGTTTGTAATATGTATCTTTGCCAAAGTTCAACCTATATATTTTTTCACGTTTAGTGATATATCCTTTTGGACTAAATTCTGCTTCAAACACTTTTTTTTCTTGTTCTGTAAGTTTATTTATTATTAGGTCCATTCTTTTTTTAGATATCTCTAATAGCTTTTTATCTCTTCTTAGCTCTTCTAACTTCCTTTCTTTTCTTATGATTTCATTTTCTACTGTGCTATATTTTTTATCTTTTTTAAATAATTCGCCAGCATATAATGATTCTGACTTATAGCCTTGAACATTGTGTTCTAATTCCATAATATCTAATTCATAATGATTTATTAACCTTTCCATTCCTTTGTATTCTTTAATGGTATCTTCAATCTTTTTTATATCTTCTTTTTCCATTTTTCGCACTCCTAAAGTTGCAGACTCACTCCTTTTTGCCCTCGCTCTATTTCTTACACATTCTTCCATTATGGGTTCTTGTCCGACAAGTTCTTTCAGTTTCTGCTTTTTAATCATCACTCCTACCTTATTTCTAATAATCTTCTATTATTTGAATAACTTTCCCTTATTGGTCTACCTGCTATTGTTGTTTCAAATAATAAATGGTGCTTGTATATCCCTACCAACTTCTTTGTTCCTTCTGATGTGTAGTTCTTATCTCTTCCATTGTAAGTAATAGTTCTTATATTATATTTTTTGCCTATTTCTAAGTCCTTATACTTCAATTGATTTGCCGTATTTATTTGTTCATCTTTTCTTTTTCCGTGTTTCTTAGCTCTTTCTTTCTGCCTCTCTCTTACATAGAGCCTCATAACTTCCATATCTCCATCTGAAAAAGACCAAACACCACACACATTTATGCCACAGTTTATTTCTCCACTTTTTAAGTATTTAAGAATGTTACTCTGTGTATCTTCTACATACTCTTTTAATTCCTTTATTGAGTTCTTTCTGAATAATTTAAGTGTATTATCTATTTCAAGTAGTTCTTCTTTGCTACACGTAATTCCCTTTCCACTTACACCGTATCCTAGTTTAAGTTTGCCTTTTTCTCTAAGAGCTTTTAACGTATGCATCGAAATGTTATATTGTTCTGTTAATCCTCTTAATGTCACTATTGGCATTATTAATACCTCCTAAAATGGTACGTCATCATCTACAGCTGAATACTGTGCTTGATTGTTTCCTGTATTTCCTCCGTTACCGTCTTCATTCTCGCTACGTTTCTCTAGTTTCTGAACATACATACCTGCTACCTTTGTAAAGCTTCTTTTCTCTCCATTAGGAGTTTCATATTTATCTACTCTAATTGATCCCTGAACCCCTACTAGAGTTCCTTTAGTTATATAATTCGCTGCATATTCTCCTGATTTTCCCATTATCTCAACTGGTATAAAATCAGTAGTAGTAGAGCCATCTTTGTTTTTATAATCTCTATCAATAGCTATCGTAAAACTCGCTACTGGTGTGCCTGAACCTGGTATATATTTAAGTTCAGGTTCTTTTGTTGTTCTTCCAACCAAAACTACATTATTCATATATTTACTCCTTATATTTCTTTAAATATATATTCACTATATTTTTTTAGAAACAATTTCTTTTTCAGCGAATACACATCTGTTTTCATTCCCTTAACATCTTCAACGTAAATTTCACCATCTCTTTTATACATAAAATCTGCTACGTACTCAACCTTTCTAATAGCTTTACCATTATGTTTGAATTTATCTTGAAGTAAGAATCTAGGCTGCAACTCTAAATCAGTTATATCTCTGCATCTTTCTAGTAGCTTCAATTCAGCATATCTATTAGCTTCTTTTCTTGAATCGAACTTTATCCCATCTATTTCAACTTTCTTATTTCCGTACTTGTTATATTTCATATACTCACCTATGCTATGTCATCATAATTGCCACGTATATTTCTTGAATCCGATATTCTTATATCTTCGCCTCTAGCCGTTAGTAATAGCCCTTCATCTTTTAGTAATATATTTATTTCATCTTTGCAAAATGGAGTTACTTCACATATTCCATCTGCTAAATTTACTAGAGTAAGATATCCATCATCTGCTTCAATCCCAAGTAAATACATATTGCCACTAATATCATTCACTATATCTCCTATCTTTATGTTATTCTTATTTGGCTTTATATCTATTCTCATTTCTACTCCTCCTCTGATTTAAAGATAATCCCATAATTATCTCTCATATCGTCAATCACTTTATTTAAATCTAACTCCCCTGATTCCACTTCTTTTAGCTTGTCCGTTAGGCTGTCGTTAAATCGCTGTAGCCTTACCTTGCCCCAGCCTTGCTCTCTCAATACAGATAATGGCAAAATAAATAGCATCCCAAATATTGTATCGATAGCATCATCTGTTGCTTTTTTCTTGATTTCTTCAATTTCTGAATCTGTCAAAAACCGCTTTTTCTTTTTGTTCCTGTCATTTCTTCTTTTCTCTGCTCTATTCATTTTTTAATGAATCCTTTCTATGTCATCCTTCCATACAAGCATCAAGCTAGAAGTGCTTTTAAAATCAATAATGTAGCACTCTCTATTCATTTCAATGTAAGCATTTGTAATAATAGCCATTTCGCCATATTCACGAATTTTTTTGTTAATTATTTTTACATTATCGCCCTTTTTAAATTTCATTCCGTTAATCATTGAGTCAATTCTTTCATTTTCAGTTTCTAAATATTTTGCTATTTCTTCTAAACTCTTGAAATATTTCCCACCATTTCTTTTTACCATTTCACCAACTTGATTTAACGATCTGTACTTGCCTTCAGTCCATCCGTTATCAGCATTACCCAATAAACAAAATATTGTCTCTCTTGGTTTTTTATTACTATCATCAACAACTTCTGCTATTGAATATACTCCTGTCATTTCAGGTGTAATTGTATATAAACAAAAATCACAAAGTTCTCTTTGCTCCCTCTCTTCTTCCATAGAATCTTCTGTCCAGTCATCAACAACTGGATTGAAGTAATCAATTGTAAGCATCGGGATTAATTCATCTCTCCATGTGCTATTATTGCAAGTTCCGCCTAAAAATACCTTCATAATCCAATCTCCTTTATCCCTCTAAATAATACTTATGTTGGTGTAATAGCAACATCTTTTTTCTTTTCGACAAATTATCTTTTCTAATAAATTTTGTATGCGTTATCGTCCCACAATGGACGCACTGGACAAGATAATTCCCTCGCCTGTTGCCAATAGCAAGCATATCAGACTCACAGTGCTCGCACCTGTTAAAAGCAACCTTGTAATCTTTATTTTTCATAGTTTTCACCTCTTTTAAGATCCCTAAAACTATCTCTTTTGCAGCTTTCTCACCATTTCATTGAGTTCCTCGTCGCTTTTTTCTC
>NZ_OERU01000026.1 GCF_900240845.1 Peptostreptococcus faecalis | reverse complement strand
TGCTTGTAAGGCAGATGCTCTCCCAGCTGAGCTATACTCCCACATATATTGGAGCGGGTGAAGGGGATCGAACCCTCACAGCTGGCTTGGAAGGCCAGAACTCTACCATTGAGCTACACCCGCATATAAATGACTCCTAGGGGAATCGAACCCCTGTTACCGCCGTGAAAGGGCGGTGTCTTAACCGCTTGACCAAGGAGCCTAACTGGTTTTAATTGGTTGCGGAGGAAGGACTCGAACCTCCGACCTTCGGGTTATGAGCCCGACGAGCTGCCAACTGCTCCACTCCGCGATATTGTTTATTTTATGGTACTTACCTAATGCCGAAGACCGGAATCGAACCGGTACGAAAGTATAAGTTTCGCAGGATTTTAAGTCCTGTGCGTCTGCCAGTTCCGCCACTTCGGCTTAAATGGCTCCAAGGGTGGGGCTCGAACCCACAGCCTACCGGTTAACAGCCGGTTGCTCCACCATTGAGCTACCTTGGAATATTTGGAGGCGACATCCAGATTCGAACTGGAGATCAAGGAGTTGCAGTCCATTGCCTTACCACTTGGCTATGTCGCCTTACAAATAAAAATTACTGGGGTGGATAAAGAGATTCGAACTCTCGATCTCCAGAGCCACAATCTGGCGCTTTAACCAACTAAGCTATACCCACCACGTAATGGTCGAGGTGAAGGGACTCGAACCCCCGGCCCCATGGTCCCAAACCATGTGCGCTACCAAACTGCGCCACACCTCGATGAAAAATATTAAATTAATGGTGGACCATCAGGGATTCGAACCCCGGACCTACCGGTTATGAGCCGGGCGCTCTAACCAACTGAGCTAATGGTCCAACTGAAGTAGCGGTAACAGGACTTGAACCTGTGACCTTTCGGGTATGAACCGAACGCTCTAGCCAACTAAGCTATACCGCCCCATATCTAAATGGTGGATCATCAGGGAATCGAACCCTGGACACCCTGATTAAGAGTCAGGTGCTCTGCCAGCTGAGCTAATGATCCATATTATTTTTTTGTATCCACTTGGTGGATCATCAGGGAGTCGAACCCTGGACACCCTGATTAAGAGTCAGGTGCTCTGCCAGCTGAGCTAATGATCCATATTATTTGGCAGGGGATGAGGGATTTGAACCCCCGAATGTATGAGTCAGAGTCATATGCCTTACCACTTGGCGAATCCCCTATATAATGGTGAGCGCACAGGGATTCGAACCCCGGACACACGCCTTAGAAGGGCGTTGCTCTATCCAACTGAGCTATGCACCCATATTTTATATGTTATAATGGAGCGGGAAACGAGATTCGAACTCGCGACTTCGACCTTGGCAAGGTCGCGCTCTACCACTGAACTATTCCCGCTTACTATGCTCTTATTTTTTCAATAAACTGGTGCGGATGAAGGGAGTCGAACCCCCACGCCAAAGGCGCTAGATCCTAAGTCTAGTGCGTCTGCCAATTCCGCCACATCCGCGCATTGAGTTTATTAAACTGGTGGAGGATGGTGGAT
>NZ_OERU01000022.1 GCF_900240845.1 Peptostreptococcus faecalis | reverse complement strand
ATTATTATTCTAAAATCATATTGCTTTCCTTTAAATAATTTTTTCATGATTGCGTACCCTCCATTTATATGAATTATACAAATATTATATCGTAAAATTAGGATAATTTAAACTTTGCAACACAACCTTATAAAGTAATTTAAGTATAAATATAGTAAAAACAGTAAAATATGATTGTTTTAAATAAAATAAACTTATATCATTTTTGTACATGTTCCAAAAAAATTACGTTGCAATTAAATTAATTCATGACAGATGAAATATTTTTTCGTTTTTTCTTCTAAATAATTCATGATATTATATATTTTCAGAATTTTCATTGATTTTTTATTCGCATTGTGATATGTTAAAAATAACTTTATAAAACAATATATAGTTATAATATAATAATATATAGATGGGAGATTTGTGTTATGAGTAAATATTTAGCGTTATTCTTGGCAACCTGCTTTGTTTTACCAACCTTTTTTGATAGAAGCTCAACTGCTATTGACAAAGATATATCTAATGTACCACTGGTGATTGTATCTAAGGATAAACCTGTAGACATGTTATCAGCAATGCCTTTGGTCAATAAGTTAAAAGGGGATATTTTGTTTTTTGACAAAAAAATTGGTCCTTTTAAAGATTCCGACCAGCGTAATTCCGATTATGAAAAATGGAAAGCTCAGTGGGAAAAAATTGAAAATGCAAAAGACATTATTTTAATCGGAGGCGAAGATTCTTTAAATCATGGATATTTTAAGGAAAAAAAAGTTACTAGAATATCTGGAGATGATAGATACGATACTTCTCTTGAAATTCTTAAGTATCATGAAAAATTAAAAAATACAAAAAAAGTACACCTTGTTTCAGGAATGTCTTTTGCCGATGCTAGTATTGTGGCTTCAAAGGATACTCCTGTAGTTTTAATCAGTCATGCCGATGACAGGAAAAATACCAAAATAAAATCAGAGTTAGATAAATTATCTACTTACAATACAATCGTAGGTGGAGAAAATACAGTCGCCACTTATCTTAAAAATTTCTTTAATGCTGATAGAATCTCAGGAAAAGATAGGTATGAAACTAGTAGAATTTTCTCTGGAGAAAATTCTAATGGATATATAGAGTCTCCAGATATCTCTTTTGTTAATAATATAACAGATGCCCATGAAGCATTCATTGAAAATAAAGGCTTCCTTCTTAAAAAATATAATATGAACGATGGAGATATAGTCTTTGATATTGACTATGGTAGCATTTTTTTACGTGAACACCCTCAGCTTGAGGGCGGGAAAAGTCTGTTAAACGAGTCAAGTGCAAAAAACACATTACACAATAATTTAACTTCATTATTTGAAGGTGTTGAAACGGGGAAATATGAAATAGTACCAGAAATGTTAAGATATAAACTTACGTTACCTTTTGAAATTTTATTTGACAAAAACAAAACTATTTGTTTGCCTACGCCTTTTGGAGTTGAAAAAGGTTATTTATACATGGCTATATATCAAAATGGAAGTCGTATCGGAGATTTAAAAATTGATTCAAATGATCCTTTGATAAAAGACCTTGTAAATAATATTAACTATATAATTAAGGAGGAAATATAAAAATGAAAAAAATACTTTCAATATTAACAGCTTTTCTATTAATTATTGTAAGTTCATCTGGATCTATTTTTGCCCAAAATTTATCTTTTAGTAACACAGATGACCTTTTTTACAACAATGAAGAAGTGATTGTTGACAAAGAACCAATTAAGTCTTTAGAATCAAAAATTGAAAAAAATCGTTCAAAAAGGTCTATAGAGATGGATATTTTAAATTTAGATGACTTAAAGTATGAACTTGAATCTTATGGAATCAAGGTTAATAATTTTAAAGAAGAAGTAATTAAAGCAAATAAATCTACCATTGATGAGGCTTATTATAAAGTTTTTTTTAATGAAGATGGAGTAGTAGATTTGTCTGAAAAAGGAGAAATTCTCAAAATTCAAACTCTATCAAACTCAAATTTAGAGTTTGACGCAACTTCTGATGTTAAAAAAGAAGTTTCAAATAATTTATTACAAAAAGGTTATTCTCTTGTAGCTGACAGTTATTTAGACAAAGAAGGCAAGGTTAGCAGTATTGTTTTTCAAAAAAAATTAAAAAATGGAGCATATAATCCGTATGATGGCGTAAATATTACTGTAGATGAAAAAGAAAATACTTTATTGGGATATAGCATGTATAAAAATAAATTTTCATTCGATGGAAACATAATTTCTAAAGAATTTGCAATTAATAAAGCATTAAAATATTCCGATAGTGAGAGTTCTACAGGTCAAAATCTTATGGTAATAAAACCAAAAGATTACTCAATTGATAATAAAAGCGAAGATCTAATTCTTTCATATAAAATTGATTTTGACAATTCTACAGTGTTTGTAAATGCCTCTAATGGTGACTATATAGGTATCAGCCCTAAAAAAAATAAAAAAGAGGCTAAATCCTTTGGTTTAACTCAATTTTGGAACGGTGGTTACTCAGTTAATATGGGATATAATGGTCTTAATAAAATGGATTATAATGTTATAGGTAAAATGCATTCAGGTGGTTTTAATGAAAATGGTACTGATAAGTTAAAAGAATTTATAGAAACAGGAGATGGCGGAAAGGGATTGTATGTAAGCTGTCATGGAAATCCTACAACTCTTTCTGGTGATAATTGGCGTTTGCGTATTTCTGATTTACAAAATCCTAGAGTATTCCGTTTTGTATTTTTAGATGCTTGCGAAACTGCAGTAGATGAAAATTGGGCAAAGAAGCTCGGAACTAGACCTGGTGAATGGGGAAATTTCATAGGTTGGACTGTAAGCATAGGTACAGTTGAGGCAAATTTATTCTGCGAAAGATTCTGGAAGTATGCTGATGGCCGCAGACCTGTATATAGAGCTGTCCAAATGGCAAAAGATGAAATGCCTTCCACTTACACTGCAAACATAACAGATGGAGAAGGTTCTCAAAGAATTGAAGAAGGAGATACCTTTACAATCCGTAAACCTTTTCCAGTTAGATTTATAGGACATAAAGATTCAGATGGTTCTGGTCGTATAAATTAAATCACAATAAAAAATCTTGTTAATAAAAAGAAGGCTAGCATTAACTTGCTAGCCCTTTCTTTTTGCGTCAACTGTAATTAAGAAATTTAGTATTCTCAATACTTTAGCATAAATTAATTTAATTTGCAAACAAAAAAAGAAGAGTAGTTTAGATGACTACTCAACTTTTCATATCATTAGATTTATTTATAGGGTAAAGGTTTTTTTCTGAATTTTCTGTCTTTTATTTTATCATAAATAGATATCTTTTACAAGTATTTATTTACAGCCACTTTTGCACTCTCATATCTATCTTTATACTGCTTACCACCGACATACATTATATTAAAATTTTCTTTAGTTCTAGTTCCATCATCTCTATAACATTTAACTTTATGTTTACTAGCAATAAGCTCTGCTATAGGCTTATCTCTGTCACCATAATATAATACTATTTTAGGTCTATTATCTATACCCTTACAATAAGCTGCACTTACATATCCCATCTGGTTGTGTTGCAAAGTTTGAAAAAACAGCATACTTCACCAATTTCTTAAATTTCTAGCAAGCAGTTTTAAATAATCTTTCAATTTCGTCCCATGGTGAAAAACCGAAGAGAGTAATTTCTCTTCGGC
>NZ_OERU01000003.1 GCF_900240845.1 Peptostreptococcus faecalis | reverse complement strand
TTTAGAGGAAATACTAGAGTTGATGCAGGTTGCAGGTTTATTGAAGATTCAATACCTGAATATATGATTTATGATGGAAGAAAAAGTGTCTCTGAATTCATTGGGATAATAGAAAAAGGCATGAGAGCCTCTTTAGAAGATGAGTATTCTGATGAAGAATATGAAAAATACAAAAAAGAAGCTTTAAAAGAAAATGAAGAAAAAAAATTAAAAGAAAAGGAAAAAATAAGGGCTAAAGATAAATATGAAATCTTCGCAAAAGAAAACGGATTTGAATTTATAAAAGAACATTATTTGAAAAATGAAGACTTTAAAAATAAAGTAAGGGAAGTATTAGATGCAGATGGCACTAAGAATTTAACAGGATTAAAATTAGAACGTACTATAGAAATAATCAAATATGCTGTTGAAGAATTAAATATTGGGATAGCATAATAAATCCAATATTTTTTTGCAAAACTAAGGGGGTACCCCCCTTATGTACCTTGCAAAAGGAGAATAAATTGATAAATGAAGAAAAGGTAAAAATGAAAATACTTAGTGAGTTAGATATTAAAAGAATTAGTAAGTACGATTGGGAACATGAATTGGAAATCCTAAAAGAAGAACTCACTTTAAAACAAATTGAAGAAATAATAGAAAAATATTCTTTTGACATTATATTATTAATGCCAAACATAAAGAAGAATCAAGAAAAATTACATTATTATGTGATGGAATTAATTAAAAAAAAGAAAGAAATTATAAAAACAGACAAAAATTTATACATACCAAATAGTTTTTTAGGAGGAATTAATAAAAAAACTCTTAAAAAAAAGAAGACGATATTTGACACATTAAAAGAATGGAGGGAAAAAAATATTTAGTGAAGGTTTAAAAAGTAAATACCCAATAAAGATATTAATGGAAAGAGAATTCCCAGAGACTCAAGCAATATGTTGCATATTTAAAGATTTGACATTGCTCGATGACTATACTATACCGGACTCTTATTTTAAGTCGATAGAGTATAGCATTTTGTGGAGAATAGCGAAACAATTAAAAAAAGAAAATTATAACTCTGCCACCCAATTAGAAGTTAAAGGTAGACTTTCAGAGGAAGAAAGAACTTATTTTCTAGATAATGAAGTGTGGAGAGTTTTATCAAACTATGAAGATATTGCAAATACTCAAAATTTTTTAAATTATATAGATAAGATATGTAAGAATGATATATACCTTACCTTATGTGATATGGGGATGGATCTTTTTAAGGAATATGATTTTGAGGGAACAAAAATAGTTCCATTTGAGTTTTTTAAAAAAATGAGTTCTCAAGAAATTAAGGAATTTTATGAGTATCATGTAAATAATTTTGGAATAGTTGATATAGATAAAGGAATAAAAGAGACTGTAATTGACTTTACAGAAGAATATATAGAAAGTACACTTTCAGGTCAAGAAACAGGAACACACTTTGACATAAGTGGGATAGATATAAATGGGAATGATATAATTGCTTTTCCTAAAACTAGTTATGAGGCTAACGGATTAATAGAAGGTTCATTTTCTGTTTTAGCAGGATACTCAAGTGTAGGAAAATCTATGTTAGTTGTACCACTGACTATGGCTATGGTCTATAGAGGTGAAAAAGTAGTTATATGTTCCAATGAACAGAGTGTTAAACCATTCTTAGATAATTTCTTAATGTGGACTTTACATGAAAAGTTGAAATATAAAAATATAAATAAGAAAAAACTTAAAGAAGGTAGGTCTGCATTAACAGATAAAGATATTGAAATGCTTGAAAAGGCTAGAAAAATTTGGGATGAAGAGTATAAAGGGAAAATACACTTCATAGCTTTACCAACAGCAAAAATGGAATACGTAGAAAAGAAATTCAGAGAATATCATTTAAAACATGGATGTACTTTTTTTATATATGACACATTTAAAATGGATTTCGACAACAAGAGAGAAAGTGCTTGGATAGGATTAATAGAAGACTCTAGAAGATTAGCCGATTTTGCAAATAAATATGAATCTAGCAATGTTAAGGTGTTTGCGACAATGCAGTGTGCTCCACATACAAAAGGTAGATTATTTTTAGATGAAAATGCTTTATCTAATTCAAAACAGGTTAAAGAAGTATGTCAAAACTTATTCTTAATAAGAGATATATATGAAGAAGAAATGCAAGAAGATAATAAAAAATACTATTGCAATCCATATACAGCAAGAAAAGAAGTAAATGAGAAAGGAATAGAGGTTTATAACTCCGACCCATATTACTTAGATCCAAATAAGAATTATAAAGTTCTATTCTTAGACAAATTAAGAGAAGGGAAAAACTCTCACCAGGGTAATTATGCAGTAATTTTAGAAGCTGAGGGAGATAACGGAACATTAAGAGAAGTTTGTCTCTGCAAACCTCAAAGAAAAAATATAAATGCAAATTAAGGAAACATTACTTCAAGATGATAACATAATAAAGGTATTGGAGTTCTACAATTACTTCAATATAAAAAAAGAAGGAAAAGAAATTAGATGTGGATTGAAAGAAAAATCTAACCCTAGAGCGATTGTAATATATTTAGACGAACGTTTAGGTGCGATAGATTTTTCAAGATCCATAAAAGGGGACATATTCACTTTAATAAGTAAACATAAAAACATTAGATTTTCAAACATCATAAGTGACATAAAGAAACTCTTAGATATAAAAGTAGATTTTTTAAAAAAATATAATAATGAGAGTGTATCTAGAGTTTTTGAAGGAATTGTATTCAAGGAAAAAATAGAAATAAATGTATATGATGAAGAAATATTAGAACAGTATTCTAATTATTGGAATACAAAATTTCTAAAAGATGGAATTAGTATAGAAACACAACGAAAATTCGACATAGGCTATGATGAAGAAACAAATAGGATAACTATACCACATAGGACACCAGAAGGAGAGTTATGTGGAATAATTGGGAGGCTAAATAGAAATGGTGAAGAGTATAAAAAATACAAATACTTGCCATTAATCCCTTTTAAAAAGAGCAATATTCTGTACGGATATTCAAATAATTATAATGAATTATATTGTGCTGAAAATATTTATATTGGTGAGGCTGAAAAATTTGTGATGCAATTAGATTCTATGGGATATAATAATGCATTAGCTTTATCCGGGTCTATGATTTCAACGGAACAATGCAAAGAAATAGCGAAACTTACACCAAAAAGTGTGACAATTTGTTTTGATGAAGGTGTTGATGAAGAAGTTATTCTGAGAAATGCTAATAAATTAGCTATGTTTACTGAAAGAATGAATATTAAAATAAAGATAATGATAGATAGAGAAAATTTATATTTAAAGGAAGGTAGTAAAGATTCGCCAACAGATAATGGATTGGAAGTTTGGGAGAAATTAAAAGACAACTGTTGCGAAATTATAAATTAATTATGACAAAAAAAATTACGGTTTATGGCGATTTGGCAAATATAAAAGCTGATATATACGGTTATTGCCAAGCTGAAATAGAAGAAGAAAAATGGGAAAACATGAACACTTCAGAAAAAAGAAATTTTTTAATAGAAAATGCAACGATTGAGTTCGAGGAAGTAAATATAACTCAATTGGGTGGAATTACAAATATAGAAAGAGAGTAGGGACATCATAGAGAGAGAGTTATTTAGTTATAGTAAATTAACGACATTTAAAACTTGTCCTTATGCATATTATCTAACGTATATTAAAGATGCAGAAAGGAAAGATAATGTATATTCATTTATGGGTTCTACGATACATGGATTACTAGAAGAACTTCAACAAGAAAATATTACTAAAGAAGATGCACAAAAAAAATTCTTGGATGCATTAGATAGTACAGAAATATTAGATTATAAGTTTCCTACGCCTAATTCAAAGAAGAACTTTAAAGAATGTAATTTGCTATATTTTAGTAATTACAACAAAATAGATGCCGATGAATTCAAAATAGAAGAATATTTTGAGGTAAAAGTATCTCATGTAATGATGAGAGGATATATAGACCTATATACTATAAATGGCAAATATATAGATATATATGACTACAAGTCATCTTCAAAGTTTTCTAAAAAAGAATTAGAGGAAAAAAAGATACAGTTGATAATCTACGGACTAGCTTTACAGGAAAAATATCCAGAATTAGAAGTTAGAAACCTATATTTCGACATGTGTAAATATACTAAAAATGAAAGAGGAACACTAAAAGAAAGAAATACAGTGGAGAATCAAGATAAAAAAGGATTAGTTAAAGTTAAGTTCAATGAGGAGAATATACAGAAGGCTAAAGATTTTGTAAAGGAAATATATGAGTCCATAAAAGAAAAAGATCCTAGGATAGAAAAAGATTGGAAACCAAACGTTAATATATTTTTCTGTGAGAATCTATGCAGTAATCTAGATATATGTCCAACAGCTAGGGAAAAGATAGGAGCAAAAAAACATTATGGTAGAACTAGGTAAAAACTATTTAATCGATATAGATAGCCACAATTTCATATTGGTTAAAAAGTCTAAAGCTAAACCAAAGAGCAACAACTTCTTTGAAAAGGAAGACCATTATTTTGATGTTTTGGGATATTACAGAACATTAAGTGGATTACTGGATGGGTTGGCAAGACATCATTTAAAAACTAAACCTTCAGCGACAATGGAGGAGTTAGATAAAAAAATAAAAGAAGTAAAGAAATTAATAAAGATAAATCCTGATGTAACTATTAATGAGTTAAAGGAAGATTATGAAACATATAAAGTTGCAATGGCAGATAAGTTCAAAAAAGGAGAATAAAATGCATTTAGTAGGGAAGTACAATACAGCTGAAGTATTTACAGATAACATTGATAACGAGACGATAAAACAAATTATAACACTGTTGAATCAACCTTTTAGCAAAGATGTTAGTATTAAAATAATGCCAGATTGCCATGCTGGTAAAGGGTGTGTTATTGGATTTACAGCTAATTTCAAAGACATAGCTATCCCCAATCTAGTAGGAGTAGACATTGGGTGTGGACTTGCTGTTGCTGAATTAGGGAAGGTTGAAATTGACTTAAAGGAATTAGATGATATTATTAGAAAAAAAATACCTTTTGGAACAAATGTACATTTAAAACCTAAAAGGAAATTTAATAGGATAGAGGATTTAATTTGCAAAGAACACGTAGATATAGGACGTTCAAAGCTATCAATAGGAACATTGGGTGGGGGTAATCATTTCATTGAGGTAAATAAAGACGATGAAGACAATATATACCTAGTGATTCACTCTGGAAGTAGACATATTGGAAATCAAGTTGCTAAATATTATCAAAAAAAAGCAATAGAACATATGCAGAACATAAAGACTAAACAAAGAGAATATGTTTCAAAAAAGATTGAAGAAAATAGTCCTAAATGGGAAGCGTATGAAATAAAAAAGAATATACAGCAACTTAAAGAAAATACATTAAAAACACCTAAAGAGTTATCTTATCTATCTGGGGAAACTGCGTATGATTATTTACATGACATGAAGATATGTCAAGAATATGCAGTTAAAAATAGAGAGACTATGTTAAATACAATTTTAGAAGAACTTAATCTTGTACCTAAAAATATTTGGCAGACCGTACATAACTATATAGACCCAGAGACAAATATGGTGAGAAAAGGTGCTATCTCAGCAAAGAGAAATGAGAAAGTAATCATTCCACTTAACATGAGAGATGGTTCTTTAATCTGTATTGGAAAAGGAAATAATAATTGGAATGAATCAGCACCACATGGTGCAGGCAGAACCCTAAGTAGAACTCAAGCTAAAGAAATCATTAAATTGAGTGATTTTGAAGAATCTATGAGAGGAATATATACAACCTCTGTAAAGGAATCAACTCTAGACGAAGCACCTTTTGCATATAAAAATAAGGAAGAAATAATATCAAATATAGGAGATACAGTTAATATTTTAAAGCATATTAAACCAATATATAACTTTAAAGCATAAGGAGAATGAATGAGGAAATTTGAAATAGTAAAAGATAATAAAAGAAAAAATAAAAACACAAAAATAAGACTTCCTAAGAGAGGGACAAACTATTCAGCTGGCTATGATTTTTGTACACCAGTAGATATAGAAATAGAACCCTATGGCACTTCAGAACTGATATTTACTGACGTAAAGGCCTGCATGAATAAAAACGAGGTTTTATTACTACATATAAGAAGTTCATTGGGAATTAAACAGAACCTAGTGCTTGCAAACACTACAGGTGTTATAGATAGTGATTATTATGAAAATGAAGATAATGATGGAAATATTGGATTTAAGTTGAGAAACTTGTCTGATAAAACTGTGAGGATATCAGCAGGTGAAAGGGTATTCCAAGGTATATTTATGAATTATCTTACAGTTGATGATGAGGAAAATTTAGAGACAGCAAGAACCAGTGGTTTTGGTTCTACTGGGAATTAAGGAGATACAACTGTATAAGAAGAAAGTAGGTGAACTGAATTAAGATACAAATAAATGAAGATGAAATGATTTACCACAATTATCATAAACATACTCATTACTCAAATATGTCAACGATAGACTCTATCACAAAAATAGAAGATTACATAGAAAGAATGATTGAGTTAGGGCATACTCATTATTTTACAACGGAACATGGATATCAAGGTTCACCTTTTAAGACTTTAAATATTATAGAAAAGTATAACAAGGATTTATCAGAAGATAGAAAAATAAAAATGGTAATGGGTTGTGAAGCTTATTTTGTTGAAGATGCTAATGAAAAAGACAGAAGTAATTACCATATAGTTTTAGTCGCATTGAACAACAAAGGAGTTGAACAAATTAACTTCCTTATGACTCAAGCTAATAAGAATGGATTTTACTATAAACCTAGAATAGATTTTAGAATGATAGAAAAAATAATAAATCCAAAAGACGTTGTAGTCACATCAGCGTGTGTTGCAGGTATAGGTGCGTTATGGAACGATAAGTCTGAAGAATTTATAAGGTGGTTTAAGGACTATTTTAAGGAACATTTTTTCTTAGAAATACAAGCACACACCAACGATAAACAAGTTAAACATAATGAGTTCATAAAAACTATGGCTAATAAGTATGGGATAAATTTAATCCATGCTAATGACTCACATTACATTCACCCGGAAGATTTAGAATATAGAGATTTATTTTTGAAGGGCAAAGGAATCTATTATCCAGAGGAAGAAGGATTTATATTAGATTTTCCTAATGTTAAAACTATATTAAATAGATATGAAGAACAAGGTGTTTTTAGTAAAAGTGAAATAATAAAAGCTTTAAAGAATACCTTGATTTTTAATAAATGTGAAGAAATAACAATTTATAATAAAGAAATAAAAATGCCTAAAATTTCTAATAACCCAAATAAAGAATTAAAAACCCTCATGAATGAAACATGGTTAGAAGAAAAGAAAAAATCAGATGTTATTGGTAGAAATAATGAGTATCTAAAAGCTATAAGAGATGAAGTTGAAATAGTAGAGAAAACTAATATGGAAGAATACTTCTTGCTTACAAACAAAATTACAGAACATGCACGTTCTAAATATGGTTGCTATGTAACTAAAACAGGTAGGGGGTCTGCGCCTTCCTTCTATATAAATAAATTATTAAAATTAACTGATATAGATAGACTTAAATCACCCGTTACTCTTTACCCGACTAGATTCATGAGTATAAGTAGAATACTCGATTCTAGATCCTTGCCGGATATAGATATAAATACTTCTAATCAAAGTGCGTTAATTAAAGCAAGTGAAGATATTATAGGAAAAGACAATTGTGGATGGTTGATAGTATATAAAACTCTTCAAATATCAAGTTCTTTTAGATTATATTGTAAATCTAAGGGATACGAACATAACGATTACAATGAGTTCGCAAAATATATTAAAGACCTCGAAAAAAGAGAAGATTGGAAAAAAATAGAGGAAGAAGAAGAAAATCCTGAGTGGGGCGATGCTTTAGTAGATAGTAAAAGATTTGTAGGTGTCATAGAAGGTCTTTCGCCTTCACCTTGTTCAATGATTCTAGGAACTGAACCAATAGATAAACATTTAGGTTATGTTCGGTTAAAAAATGACAAGGAAGGTAATCCTATTTACTGTTGTAATTTAGACGGTGCTGATTGTGATAAATATAAATATTTAAAAAATGATTACTTAGCTGTTACTGTACTAAAGATAATTGAAGATACTTGTAAGTTAGCTGGAATCAATATCCCTACAGTGGAAGAACTGGATAAAATGCTCGATGAGAAGACTTTCAAAATATATGAAAATGGATTAACTTGCACAATAAACCAAGCAGATTCAGATTATGCTACGGAGTTAGTCTCAAGATATAAACCTAAGAATGTATCAGAATTATGTGCATTCGTGGCTGCGATAAGACCAGGGTTTAAATCACTATTAGAGAATTTCATTCAAAGAAAGCCTTATACTACTGGCGTACAAGAATTAGATAACATACTAAAAGACTCATTCCATTATATGATGTATCAAGAATCTATAATGAAGTATTTAATTTGGTTAGGGGTGGATGAAGCAGATTCATATACCATACTTAAAAAAATAAGTAAAAAAACATTAAACGGAACTGAGTTGGAAAAACTAAAAAAGAAACTTCATGAGGGTTGGATAAGAGAAGTTGGTAAAGAAGAAGGATTTGAGGAAACATGGCAAGTAGTTGAGGATTCAGCTAAGTATAGTTTTAACTCATCCCATTCACTTTGCTATGCGTACGACAGTCTATATGGAGCGTATTTAAAATCTCATTATCCTCTAGAATATTATTCAGTAGCTTTAAATATATATGAAGAAGATATTACAAGAACAGCAAAGCTAACAAATGAACTTAAGTATTTTGGAATAAAACTAGAAAAAGCAAAATTCAGATATTCAAAGTCAGAATACTTCTTTGACAGAGAAACCAACACTATATATAAAGGTATTAAAAGCATAAAATATCTAAATCAAAAAAGTGGGGAGTTCTTATATTCGCTTAGAAATAAAGACTTGACCTTCTTCGATCTATTAAGTGAAGTAGAAGGAACTTTAGATAAAAGACAAATGGAAGTTTTAATAAAATTAGACTTCTTTTCAGAATTTGGAAAAATAAAATATTTACTTAGATATTATGAAATATATAAAAAGTATTTTAAGTCAAAACAAATTAAAAAGAATGATTGTGGAATTAAATTATCTATATTGAAGGAATGCTCTACAAAAGAAACGACATCTCTTTTTAAAGAAATAAATAATAAGAAATTAATATCTATGATAATGGAAACTTATCCCAATAAAGATATATCTGATTTAGAGAAGGTTCAAAATGAATTTGAATATACAGGGTTAGTTACCCCCATAGAAAGTTTCGATAAGGCTATTTATATAATAGATGAGGTGGAGAGTTATAAAGTGTCTTTGGTAAATATATCAGATGGGAAAAGAAGTACTTTAAGAACAAATGGAAATATAAAAGGAATTGTTTCAAGAGGGAATAGCAATTTTATAAAAATAAATAGAATTGAAAGAAAACCACGAAATATAAAAATAAATGGTGAGTGGGTTAAGTCTAGAACCGAATATAATTATTGGTTATCTAGTTTTGAATCCGTCTCATAAGAAAGGAATGATTTATTGAAAGAAAATATGCTGAGAGATCTATATGTTACAGAGTTATTGGAAAATGGTTTTAACATGTTGGAAAGTAATCCTTTAACACTTCACAAGGAACTAAGTGAAGGAGAAACTATAAGTATAACTATTGAAGAGTTTTCAATAACTAAAAATAGAAAGACTGTAAAGAAGTTATCACATGGTGAAAAAATAATACTAAGAACGGAAAAAAGAGATATAAGAGATTCTTATGTGTTAATAAAACCATACAATGGACATGAATTATTTTATGCTAAGAATATAAGTTGTATCCAATTGAAAAAGAACGATAAGGTAGTATGCCAAAGTTTCGATGAAAAAATATTAGGAAAAGTAAAGAAAGTTTTTGACTTTCCTAATATAGAATATCAAGGAAATATAATTATAGGGAAAGACGAGGCTGAATATTCAGAATCTCAACCTAAAATAAAAATTTGGGATATACCGAAAGAATATAAGTGGATAGCAAAAGACCAGGATGGAAGATTATATCTATATAAGACAAAACCTTATAAAGATACTTATTTTTCTGTTTGGAGAACTAAAGAAGATTTAGGCAAAGAATTTGGAATTAAGGATAAAGTGTTTAGTTCAGTGAAGTGGTCTAATGAGTATCCCACATTAATAGAAAGAATAGGTGGTTAATTGACAATAGAAGTAGAAAAAAAGAATGGAATATTAGAAGACTTCGATATAGACAAAGTATATAATGCGGTCAGAAAATCAGCGAACAGAGTTTTGGTAGATTTAAAAGATGAAGATTTAATTAATATTTATGAGGCTGTAAAAAAATATATTGATGAAAAAAATAAAGAAATAGTTTCTGTCTTAGATATGCATAGAATTGTAGAAAAGGCCTTAGATGACGTGAATCCAGATGTTGCAAAGTCTTACAAGGATTATCGTAATTATAAGACTGATTTTGTAGCAATGCTTGATGATGTCTACAAGGAAGCACAGAAGATAATGTATATAGGCGACAAAGAAAATAGCAATGCAGATTCAACGCTTGTATCAACAAAGAGAAGCTTGATTTATGGTGAATTAAATAAAGAATTATATAAAAGATTCTTCTTATCCATACCAGAATTAGAAGCTATAAAGGATGGATATATCTATATCCATGATATGAATGCTCGAAGAGACTGTTTAAATTGTTGTTTATTAGATGTAGAAAAAATATTATCTGATGGATTTGAAATGGGTAACATTTGGTATAATGAACCAAAAACTATAGATACAGCATTTGACGTATTGGGGGATATAATAACAAGTGCGTCTAGTCAACAATACGGTGGGCTCACAGTCCCAGAAATAGACAAAGTACTACATAAGTATGTTATAAAGTCTTATAATAAGTATTCAAAAGAATATGATGAAGTTAATAAGGCTACTTGTGAATCGTTAAATATGGAAATAGATTCTCTTTTGCAAAGTGAAAGATATAAGAAAAAAAGAGACAGATATACTATGAGAAAAGTGCAAAGAGATTTAGAACAAGGATTCCAAGGCTTAGAATACAAGTTAAACACTGTTGGTAGTAGCAGGGGAGACTACCCCTTTACTTCGATTACATTTGGATTACAAGACGATACTTTTGGAAAAATGATATCGGAGGCATGTTTAAAGGTAAGAAAAGAAGGGCAGGGGAAAAAGGGTTATAAAAAACCAGTTTTATTCCCCAAATTAATATTTTTATATGATGAAGAATTACATGGTGAGGGCAAGGAATCAGAAGATATATTCGACTTGGCTATAGACTGTTCCTCAGTTGCTATGTATCCAGACTTTTTAAGTTTAACTGGCGAAGGCTATGTATCAGATATGTATAAAAAATACGGAAAAGCAGTTAGCCCAATGGGATGTAGAGCCTTTCTTTCTCCTTGGTATCAAGAAGGTGGAATAGAACCTTTAAATAATGAAGATGAACCTATTTTTATAGGTAGAGCAAATTTAGGGGCAATATCTTTAAATTTACCTATGATTTTAGCTAAATCAAAGCAAGAGAATAAAAACTTTTATGATGTTTTAGATTATTATTTAGAACTAATAAGAGGAATACATATTAGAACTTTTAACTATTTAGGTGAAATGAAAGCTAAAACAAACCCTTTAGGTTTTTGTGAAGGAGGATTCTATGGTGGAAACTTAGACCCAGAGGAAAAAATTAAATCTGTAATAAAATCTTTCACTTTGAGTTTCGGAATAACAGCGTTAAATGAGTTGCAACAACTTTATAATCAGAAATCCTTAGTTGAAGATGGTAATTTTGCATTGGAAGTCATGAGTTATATTAATAGAAAGGCCCAAAAATTCAAAGAAGAAGATGGCTTATTGTACGCCCTATACGGTACTCCTGCCGAATCATTAACTATGAAACAAGTTCAACAATTTAGAAAGAAATATGGAATAGTAGAGAATGTTTCCGATAAGGAATACGTTTCAAATTCATTTCACTGCCATGTATCTGAGAATATAAGCCCTATAGAAAAACAGGATTATGAGAAAAGATTTTGGGATTTGTGTAATGGTGGAAAAATACAATACTGTAAATACCCAATATCATATAATAAAAAAGCAATTAAAGACCTAGTTAGAAGAGCAATGGACTTAGGTTTTTATGAAGGGATAAATCTCTCTCTTTCTTATTGCGAAGAATGTGGGCATGAAGAACTAAACATGGATACTTGTCCAAAGTGTGGAAGCAGAAATCTAACAAAGATAGATAGGATGAATGGTTATCTATCTTATAGTAGAGTAAAAGGTGACACAAGATTAAATGCTGGTAAAATGGCAGAAATAAAAGACAGAATAAGCATGTAAGAGGTGATAAATTGAATTATCATAACATAACAACGGATGACATGCTAAACGGAGAAGGATTAAGAACTGTATTATGGGTAGCTGGATGTTCTCATGGTTGTCCATCTTGCCATAACAAGGAAACTTGGGATACAAATAGTGGAATAGAGTTTGATGCTAATGCAATGGTTGAACTTATGTATAAGGTGAAGAAATCTTATATATCTGGCTTAACATTAAGTGGGGGAGATCCATTTCACCTAGGAAATAGAAAAGAAGTTTCAGAGATAATTAAGTTCTTCAAAGAAACTAATCCTAACAAAACGATATGGGTATATACTGGATACAGATATGAGGAATTAATGAGGACACCTGATTTGTTAAAGTATATAGACGTATTGGTAGACGGAAAGTTTGAACAAGAAAAAGCAGATTTGAATTATAAATATGCTGGTTCTACAAATCAAAGGGTAATTGATGTTCAAAAAAGTTTAAAAGAAAATAAAATAATTTTATATGGAGAAAAAAATGAATTATATAAGTAGGATGAGAAGAGAATTAAAAGAATTAGACGAAAGAATGGTAAAAATAACCGAGATATTGTTAGAAGAAGATAGTGAATTAGATGATACCGACAAGTTATTACTTACATTACAGCATGATGCAATGATGCCATACTTTAATATATTGAATCTTAGATATGAAATGGTTAAAAGTAAAGAACAAAATCGTGGAGTGAAAAATAATGGATAAAAATAATAAAAAAGATAAGTTAGAGTTAAAATTAATAGAATTTGCGATGGAATACTACAATTTAGAGGAAGAACAAATATTTGAGGCCTATCTTAGTAATGAAAATTGTAGTAGATATTTTAAGATAAAAGATGGGGATTTAGAGTGTTTTTATGAGAACGAACATATTTATGGAGCTTGGGTGAAATACAAGAAGTCCATATTAGGTATTATGAGGAATATAATCCCTCTAGAGATACCGAAATTCAAAGTAGGTGACAAAGTGTATTTTGAAGAAGGTATAGGAGAAATAGAATCATTGATTTATAATGATATTGGAGTATTTCAAGGTTATAATATAACAAATTCAGAGGAACTTTACAGTAAGTTTTTCTATAACATTAAGTACGAAGAAGAGAATGAAACATTAAAAAGATGCAATTTGGAACAATTGAGTTGGGTGGATAAAATGGCGGATTCATATAATTATTTATATGTAGGTGATTCAGGAAATTTATTGTCTACAAGTGCAAGGGGGAAAAGGTATATACATTATACAGATGCATTTTCTTGTTCACATATAGCCCATTATTTTAAAAATTTAGATTTAGAAAAAGAACCTTTAAAGCTTATGAAAATTAACAATATATGTAGGTGGAGACACAAACAATAAAACCACGATTTTAATACAGAATGGAGTGATTTTGACATAAAAAAAGATAATAAAAAACAAAAAAACATAATAAAAGAAGAAATAAATCACCCTGCCAGATATAATAGAGGTGATATAGAGTGTATAGACGCTATGGAATATATCTGTAGTGACTTCACATCCAAAGAATCGGTATCTTTATCTAATGCAATTAAGTATATATGGAGATGTAATGATAAGGGTGGATATCAAGATCTAGATAAGGCGATATGGTATTTAAAAAGATTTAAAGATAAAAAAGAAGAAAAAGTATTGACATAACAATTAAATTATAGTATCATGAAAGGGTAGTAGAAAAACAAAATATGTTGTGCGAAAGCATAAACAAAGGGATTTCTATGCCCTTTTATGTTAGCATAAATTTTATGTTAAGTCAATTATAAGGAGGAAAATTTGAGAATTATAGAATTATTTGGTGGAATTGGTGCATTTACAAAAGCATTAAATAGACTTGAGATAGAGCATGAAGTCTTGGATTATGTAGAAATAGATAAATATGCTGTAGCATCATACAATGCATTAAATGGAACTTCATTTGAACCACAAGACATAACACAATGGGACAAGAATTTTGATAATGTGGACGTTATAATACATGGAAGTCCATGCCAGGATTATAGCATAGCTGGTAGCAACAAAGGTGGTGACAAAGGAAGTGGGACACGTTCAAGCCTTATGCATGAAAGTGTGAGGATTATAGAGAAAATAAGACCTAAAGTTGTTGTTTGGGAAAACGTAAAAAATGTTATTTCTAAAAGACATAAACATAACTTTGATAACTACATAGAATCCTTAGAAAATTTAGGATACACAAGTAACTATGAAGTTCTGTCAGCAACAGATTATGGAATACCTCAAAGTAGAGAACGAATTTTTGTGATAAGTTTTTTAGGTGAAGAAAAATATCAATTCCCTAAAAAGAAACCATTGGAATTAACATTGTATGATTTACTAGATGAAGAAGTTGATGAAAAATTTTATTTAACTCAAGAACAAGTTGATAAAATACTTTATTCTACATATAGTTCCAATAGGGCTAGAATGTCGACAGAAGTAGTAGGGACTCTATGTGCAAGAGATTATAAAGGCCCAAAATGTGTAGCAGACTTTAGATATGATGAGGGGTTAAGAGTAAGAAAAAACAATATATGTCCCACTTTAGTCACAAAAAACCAATTAACAAAAAGTGTATCTAGTGGGCCTTTGTACATAAAAAATGCTACAAAGAAGGGATACCAAGTTGCAAACGTAGGTGATAGTGTGAATTTAGCTTATCCAGACAGCAAGACTAGACGTGGAAGAGTAGGTGAACAAAAGTCTCAAACATTAACTACCCAACCATCAATAGGGGTTGTAGATAGTAAAACACATATTAGAAAGTTAACCCCATGTGAATACTGGAAATTAATGGGGTTTGATGTAGAAGATTTTAAAAAAGCAGAAAAAGTAAATAGTAATTCACAACTGTACAAGCAAGCTGGTAACAGCATAGTTGTAAATGTGCTAGAAGAAATTATAAAAGAGATTCCAGAGTCTATGTTAAACATTGTCTATAAATGTGAAAAAATAGCAGTTTAAATAGCAGTGACATAACATAATTTAAAAGTTAAAAAAATAAAAAGAGAATGGAGAATTAATTTGAGTTTTAAGAAGAGAATGGCGCTAAGCCTAGCGACCACAATACTACTAGTAGGAACGATCAATCCGATTTTTGCTAATGATATCGAAAATAATATTGAGGAATATGATTCCATGGCAATTGAAGAACAACTAATAGAGATGGAAGAACCAGAGTTAGAGCTTGAAACATATACAAAATTAGAAGAGACTAAGACAGCTAAGAAGAAAAGAGTGGGTGGTTACAGTCAGAATGATGTTAGAGTAATATCTTGTTTGTCTCAAGATGAGATTAAACAGCTTCTCCCAGCTAGAATGAAAGAACTTGCACCAACCCTATATCAAATAGAACATAGTGAAAAACCTATAAACGCATTATTCCTAATATCGGTAATAAGATTAGAAAGCTGGAACGGATCAAGCTATCTATATAGGGTTAAAAATAATGTGGGAGGAATCAAAGGAGCATATCTCACAACGGACAAGAATGGAAAAACAAGAAAAACATATGGATATTTGGGATTTTCTGATAAAAAACAATCATTATTATATATGCAAGATTTTTTGAGTAAAGGATACATATATACAGGTAACACAAAAAAGGACAGAATATCAGTTTCTAAAATAGGTTCAAAATATTGTGTAGGCGGTAACTGGGCTGCAAAAGTCAACAGAATAGCAAAAGATACAATGTATAGAATAAATGAATTAAATTAAAATATAAGGAGAATTAAAATGCAGAATTTAGCACTTTGTAATTATGATTTTGAAGGAAAGGCACTTGAGGCAAAACAATTAATAGATGAACTTTTAGAAGGTTCTTTTTGTGAGATTAGCATAGAAAAGGGCGACTTGAACTATATTAAGAAGAAAGAACATGACTTAGATATAGATTACATATTAAAGGTAACAAAACTACTAAGAGAACTATCGAAAGAATTATACTCTGTGGGTGTAGAAAAGATGTTCTATGGTGGTGAACTTTTCAATAGGAATGTATTCAATTGTGTTCTAAACCAAATAAATCAAGAGACTGAAGAGTGTTTTAATTCTCCATTATATGATATAGCAGAAGTTGTTATAAATAAAAAATATTATGGGATAATGGAAGATTACTATAATATAAAAATAGAAGAGAACGAAGAATGTTTATTAACAATAGCTAGAGATATGGAAAATGAAATAGCTTATACATACGCATACAAAGGAGATAAATAATGCATAAAGATACATTAATATTTGAAGAACTAACAAAATTAAAAGATATAAAAAGTGTTAATGATAAACAAGCATACATTAAAGAGTTATCGGATAAAGAATCACCAACCATAGAAGTTGTTAAGTTTCTTCTAGATCCAGCAATAACTACTGGAATAGATAGGAAAAAAATAGGAAAAAGAATTAAATATGATGAACATCCAAATATGTGTCTAATGGACTTATTGGAGTATTTAAAGAAAAATAATACAGGAAGAAAAGAAGATTTAGCTATAGTAAAGTCATTTCTATATTTATACCCAGAACAGTATAGAGAAACTATAATAGGGTTAATAACTAAGACTTTGAAGATAGGCCTTACTGCAAAAACCTTAAATAAAGTAATCCCTGAGTCTATCACCATACTAGAGTTTATGAGAGCTAAAGGGTACATGGAAAGGGTTGAGAAGGGATTCTTTGATTATGATAAGGAATACGTTGTTTCTGAAAAAATAGATGGTGTGAGATGTGCCATAATTAAAGATAAAGATGGCAATGTATCAATGTTCTCAAGACAAGGAAAAGAAATATTTGGGTTGGATGAATTAAAAGAAATATTTAAATCAGACAAAGTTCCTAGTGCTGTTTATGACGGTGAACTGCTTCATATGGGAGTTTTTGATACTGAAGAAGAAAGATTTCAAAAAACTTGTTCTGTTATAAATTTAAAATTATCTGATAAAAAAGATATTTCATTTATAGCTTTTGATAAAGTGGATGTAGAAGACTTCTTTGAAGGTTATTCAGATGCTCCATATATAGATAGACATAATGACTTAATAAACACATTAAGTACACTTGATAGCAATATAGTCTTCACAACAGAGGATATGGACTTCTATAGGGTTGGGAAAGTCAGTCACTTTCAGCTAATGGAAATGCTTGAGGAATGTGATGACATGGGGAAAGAAGGAATAATGATAAACCTTGCTGATGCCCCTTATAAAGGAATGAGAACAGATGCTATATTGAAACTAAAGAAGGATTTAATTGCTGATGTTAGGATAGTTGACTTTATAGAAGGTAATGGAAAGAATAAAGGGGTACTAGGTTCGTTAGTAGTTGAGTTTAGATATGACGGCATTCCTAATAGATGTAATGTGGGTTCTGGATTTACAGAAGATGAAAGATATGATATTTGGAATAATAAAGAATATTATTTAAATAAAATTATAGAAGTTAAATACCAAAAAATAACACAGAATGAGTCGGGACTAGGCTATGCCTTAGGATTTGCAAGCTACAACCATAGAATAAGGGATGATAAAAATGAAACAAATGTCTAATGGTTATGACATCTTAGCTGTCATATTACTCATGCCATTATGGATAGTAGTAGCAGTACCATTATTATGTATAGGAACGATGATATTTATAGCAATGCTAATTATAGAGGTGTTTCTATGCATAATAGAAGGAATAAGAAAATTAATAAATAAAATTTAAGGAGAATTAAAAATGAAAAAAGAATTAATTAAAGAAATAATATTATCAGAGTTGAGAAAGTCAGAAATAGATTTATATGTATTGTTAACTAAAACGCATGATAATAAAGTTAGATCTACAACGATATATGTAGATCTATTAAATCAAGAAATGGAAAAAATGGGATATAAGTATTCTAAGCAGTACATTATAGATAAATTAATATTATTAAATGAGACTAAAGCCACATATACTATTTCTAAAGGTATTGAGAGGTCAGAAATCACAGGTTCATTGGTTGAATTAGAGATAGATAAAGGGGAACAGAATGTCACAATATATAGAGTGTAGCAATAAAATCGTCCTTTTATTATGTGAAAATTAAAAAAATAGAGATAAAATGGAGAAAATACAAATGGAATTAAACAAAAGAATTAAATTTACACTTGAAGTGAAAAATCCTGAAGTAATTATAGATATAATTAGAAAAGAATTTGGATTAAACCCAAGGCCAATGTATAAAATTGGTGACAAGATTGTGGAAGGTAAATTTATATATGAGATTGAAGATATACAGTTTCTTGATTATTACGATGACGAAATAACGATTGTATATCATACAGTAGACAGAGTATACAATCAATATGAACAATGTATTGATGAAGACGACGTAGACCACGTGGCTACCAAGACAGTTCAAAAGTGTAGTGATGAAGAGTTAAAAGCAATGAAGTATATTGATGAAGAATGTAACTGGATTTCTAAAGACGAAAACGGAAGGGTATATGGTGAAAAAGAAGTGCCAATAAAACTTAAAGAATGGGGATATTGGAAGTCTATAGATGCAAAAAAATTAGAAGGGCTTAAGTGTAAATTTCCTTCAATAAAATGGGAAGATGAAGAACCAACCAAAATAGTGCGATTGGAGAATATATAATATGAATAGTATGAGTAAAAGAAGACAATTATTGAACTTCTTATTGGATTCTCGTGAAAATGGTACAAAGCTGATAATAATAACATATGTGGTTCAACTTAGATTTTTTAAAATTGAAAATAAAAAGGTTTATTATCAAGAGGATATAAAATCACTAATAAGCGAAATAGTCAATGAATATGAAGAAAACCTAATTGCGAGATCAAATAGAATAACAATTTTATCAAAAAGTGATGAATATGAAGTAAGTTGTAATAAAATATTGAAATGGGAGAGCATATAAATGATACATATAGATTTAAGTAAAAATAATAAAGGAACTATAAAAGGTGATATAACAACCTTAACCGCAGAGTTTTTAGTTTTAATTGCAAACATGAGAACACAGTATGGTAGGGGTAAACAAGCTGATGAGGCTTTTGATAACCTTTTTGAAGATGGTAAAAAAATATACCAAAAAATGATTATGGCTGAAAAAGAACCACTGAATTAAGGTGATAACATGGAAAATAAAAAAGAATATTTTTTAAGTAGACAAAATGAAATAAGAAAAGAAATAAAGATATTCTTTGCCAAGCAATATGAAGGGTTGGATAGCAATGAAAGTGTGATTCTATCTTCTATAATTGGTGAAGAATTAGAAAAAGCTATGAGAACACATATAAAACATTATGAATTATATTAAGGGGTGGTAAACTGTTAATATTGGGATTAGATTTATCTATGACATCAACAGGATATAGTGTTGTAGATAATAAAGAAAACGTTATTTTAAGTGGTAAAATAGAAACAAAAAAAGATAAGTTTGAAAGCGAAGATGAAAGGATCAACTATATAGTAGATGAAATTAAAAATATAATTAAGAAATATGAAAACAAAATTGAACTTGTGGGAATAGAAAATCAGTTCATATCCAGCAGAACAGCTACTATTATGGTATTGAGGAAACTTTTAGGTGCTGTTTGTAGAATGGTCTATAAAGAATGTTCTATTAAAACTGTATACCTAGCACCAACCACAGTTAAAAAGATAATTACAGGAAGTGGTAGAGCAAAAAAAGATGAGGTTGCTAAATATATTCAAGAAAATTGCATTGACATTGGTGAATATAGCGACAAGACTGGCAAGAAAAAAACAAGCGATATATATGATGCTATAGGCATAGCAATCGCAGTAGGAAGAGAGGCGGAATGTTAACAATAACAAATAATAAAGTAGATGGCAGTCAAGAAATATATTGTGATGAAAGAGAGTTAGATGAGATAATCAAGCAATATATGACTCACACATCATTTGTAAAGGAAGTAATAAAGGATTTGGAAGCCACAGATGAGGATAAAATATACTATATGCAATGCCTTAGAGAGGCTTTTGACATGGTAGTAAATGGTAACTCTATGGATTTTAAATTCTTTAATGGAGATAAAAAGTAGCCATAAGGCTATTTTTTATTTAATCTTAAATAACTGTTGATATTAGTTAAACTTAATGATATAATATAATCATAATAATAAACAAGGAGGTATATCATGAGGGCAGTTATTAGAAAAAATAAAGGAAAATTAGAAACAGCGATTAGTTATAGAGACAAATTAACAGATAAAATAAAATACAAGAGAATTAAAGTTTTTGAAACAAGAGAAGCTGCAGAAATAAACAGAGAAGAGATACAAAGAAAAATTAATACTGGTGAGATAAAGACAATCGGTGAGATAAACCATAAGAAAAGATTTGGTGAATGCATAGAAGAAGCTTTTAAAAAAGAAAGAGAACGTGGAGAATATAAATCTGGAAACACTTACAATGCATATATGGGGGCATATAACAGTCATATAAATGACGAGAAAAATGGTATCTCTGATTATATAGTTTCTAGAATGACAACGAAGGACTTGCAAGATTTTATAGACAAGAAAGCTGAAACATTGTCAAAATCTACTGTAAATATAATAGTTGCTGTAATAAGAAAAGGTGTTCATTATGCTTTACAAAATAATTTTATAGATAGAGATATAACTGTAGGTCTAAAAATATGGGGAAGAAATCCTAAAAAAGCAAAAGATAATGTTTTAGACTATGACGTTTTAAATGAGATATTAAAAAAGACAAAGGGCACTGATATAGGTCTCCAAATGTTATTAGGTGCGTCACTAGGTCTTAGAGAATCAGAAATATTAGGATTAAGTTGGGACAATATAGACCTAGATGAAAATATTATTACAATAAATCAAATAATAGTTAGGGATGAGAATAAAAAACCTACTCTTCAACCATATACTAAAAATAAAGAACCATTATATCTTGCTATACCTGATGCTTTAAAGGAAAATTTAATGGAGTATAAGTTAATTTGGGATAAAAAAATGTCCACACCAGGTGCAAAAAATATAGAAAACCTACTGTTCTTAAATAGAAAGTTCGAGCTAACAAATCCATCTTCTTTAAGTATAAAATTTAAAAAAATTATGAATGAAAATGGAATAGAAGGTGTGACTTTCCATGGATTAAGGCACTCATATGCCACAATGCTTAATGAAGATGGTTTATCTATCAAGGAAATAAGCAAACTCTTAAATCACAAAAACATTAGGACAACAAAAGACATTTATGTACATTTATTTAAAGATGTCAATAAAGCAAGTGTGAGCGCTGTAAATAAGAAAATAAATATGTAAACAAAAAAAGGAAGCCATGCTAACGCATGGCTTTTATAGTGTATTTTTATTAAATACTACGTATCCTTTTCCTTGAGCGTTTCTAGACACACCCTTGATAGTCTTAGTGTTTTTGATGAGTAGAGAATATAGCTCTGATTCACTAGGGTCTCTTTTGAACTCTTTCTTAGCCCACTCTTTTAGCAAGGCAAGAGAAGCTGATACTATGGGTGCAGCCTGAGATGTACCATTAAGTACTTCAAATCCACCCTCTTGAGATAAACCAAGCACCTTCTCCCCCACTGCAACACAGTCAGTAAAGTGATTTGTTGTTGTAAATTTGGAAGCCTTTTTATTAGAACCTATAGACCCTACCTGGATTGATTCTGGATAACAAGACGGAAACCATAAGCCTGATAAATCACTTTCACCATTGCCCCCATTTCCTGCCGCAACTACAACACAAACATTCATCTTAATTGCACTTTTAATAGCCTCGTGAATTTGGGGTGCCTCTTGACTCCCCCCTAAACTGATATTAAGAATGTCAGCACCAGATTGTATTGCCGCATATATGGCTCTAGCTATGTTTTCATATCTAGCTTGTCCATCTTTTTCTATTACTTTATATATCATAAGCTTTACATTTGGTGCTATTCCTACAACTAAGTCGTTATAATTGTCTGATGCTATTATTGATGCAACATGGGTTCCATGCCCCGAATAGTCTGTAACATTAGCCCTGTCACCATCATCATCTCTAGTTAAGTTGCATATATGAGATATCTTCCCTTTCAATAGAGGGTTATTTATATCACATCCAGAGTCAATTATGGCAACTTTAACCCCTTCACCAGTGATACCCTTTTCCCACATAACTTGAGGGTTTAGTAATTTTATATGAGGTGGTATATCTGGAAAATCAATATTATCCAATTCTTCTGGTAAAAAAAACTCACCATGTTTCAAGTCGTTGTATTTTCTTTTCTCTACCACTCATCATCACCATCCTCATCATCCTCCACGTGGAATTTATTGACAAGTTCGTCTTCAGTCTTATCTTTTAAATAAGAATTGGTTATAGATATATCATTGTGATTTGCTAAGATCTGTAAGTCGCTTAATTCAAACTTCTTTACTCCCATTAACTCACATATATAATGTTCTCCAGTGCTTAATAACTCAAGAGCTGTATGTCTAAAACTATGTATATTGAAATTTTTATGTATACCGGTCTCTTTTTCAAGCAACTTATTCCAACTCTTTATCCATGAATAGAATCTGTGTGGTGTTAATTCAACAATACCATTTACAGTATCTTTCTTATACCATAGAAAATCTTTATCATCCTCACCTCTTTGCTCTAAATATAGAGGGAATGTTTTTTTAGTAAGCATATTATAAGACAAGCTAAATCTTTTATTACCTTTTCCAGTAACTTTATTTGTTAGTTTCCCCTTTTTTGTTATGCTACTCTTTTTGATTTGGAATATTTCATTTTTTCTTGCGGCTGTATCTATAAGTAATGCTAAAAGTAATGCCTCTTGATATCTTTTTTTAGAGACTAATATGTCATATAAAGTGTCTACTTCTTTTCTAGTTAAGAATACTATTTCTCTTACTGAATCTTTCTTTAATCCCTTTATTTTACTTGCTACATTAGTTGCATACTGATCTTCATAATCATCATCTTCTGTAGCATAATCTAACATTGTTCGTATCGCTGAAAGCAATCTATTGATTCTTGCCGGTGATACGTTTTTTTCTTGTAAATCTATAACAAAGTTTCTAATTTCTTTCTTTGTGACCTTGTAAAATGGCTTATTTTCAAGTTCATCATGTGTATAGCATGCAAATATCTTTAAATCATTTTTATATTGTTCTATCGTTTTTTCCGATAAAGCTCTAGCCTTGAGTTCTAATTCATAATCTTTTATTAATTCCTTATTGTGTTTATTAACATTATCCCATTTTTCTGGTGTCTGGAAATTATTGTATACTTTCTTACTGATGTTTATCACCATCTTTCTAATTTTATATAAAAAAAAAGACACTTAATAGTGTCTAGTATAATTTTATTTAGTAAATTGAAACAATTTTATTTATGATATAATTAAAGAAGCCTTCTCACTAAAAGGCAATTTCTCCGAAAGGAGGTTAGACAATGGAACCAGTTTTTAATAACCTAATATATCCAATTATTGTTGGTATAGTACTTATATTAGCCAAAAAAGTACTAGATGATAAGTACAAGTAACAAAAAAAGAGGAGAGTAGCCGCTCTCCTCTTTTTCTTTGTTAGAACTATGAACGCAGTTCTTTTTTAACAACCTATTTGTAATCTAATTATACCACTATTTACTCTAATTATGCAAATTTTTAAAATTTATTTTGCAAAAAAAAGAAGGAGGTACCAATCTCCTCCCATTGATCCCTAAAAAAAATAAGGATTTCGTATGCTAATTAACATAATTATAGCACACATATATAGATTATTGTAGTTTGATTTTAATATTTTT
This sequence comes from Peptostreptococcus faecalis, assembly GCF_900240845.1. GTDB lineage: Bacteria > Bacillota > Clostridia > Peptostreptococcales > Peptostreptococcaceae > Peptostreptococcus > Peptostreptococcus faecalis. Next base: position 81,936 of record NZ_OERU01000003.1, on the reverse strand, counting down.
AATCTATTAATCTAGTCAAGTATTTTATTTATAAAATAGAACTTGTTTTATTTTTGAATCTAAATTATAATATAACTATGATGTTTCTATATATAGTGTTTTTGCATTATTAAACAACTACATATTGTATTGTGAAATTATTTGTAATAAATATAAAAATATATAACTATATGTAGTATAATATAACTAGTCCACTCCGAAAGGAGGTGAACATTTTGGATTTAGTGATTATAGCAATAACAATTATTATATGTCCCACGATAAAAGAGATTTTAGTATTTCTTTTTAAGAGATATATTGAAAAAAAGGACAGATAATGCAAAAAGGAGAGCCCGCCAGCTCTCCTTTTTTGTATCCATAAACATTTTGGATTTATATAGCATTAACAATTATTTATACTTATTATAACACTATTTGTTTCTGAAATGCAACATTATACGCAAATTTTAGCTGTTTTATACCCTAAAATCGTATTAAAATCAGCCTTTTATTGACTATTATTTTACACCAAATATTTCTGAATATATTGCCTTGCAGTGTCTTCCTGATTGGAACCAATGCCACTTATGTAGATTAACCACCCTTTAGCTTTTAATTGTCTTATCTTTGACCCTTCCATAGTACTTCCATTGTCCTTAAAACAACTTGCACCAGCTAAAAAGGCTAATAATCTAGCTATTGGTTCATCCGCATCATTGAAATAACAAACATACTTAACTTTATTTAATCTGCTTAATGAATACGCCTTACTATTTATGAAACGTCTAATGTATCCTAAAGTTGACTGTTTGTCATTAGATCCTATATGATTGACATAATATGCATCCCAATAGAAACACATATCTGTAACCTGGTCATGATTTAACTTTTCACCATCTCTTTCAATATGTTTTACTTTTTTAAACTTACATATTTTCAATATTTCTGCTAATGGTTTTAAGTTGTTGCTATGTGTTATTAAATTTGTAGTTATATCATATGGTTTTGCATTTGCTATTATTTTTACATTGTTGAAATTAACATTTCCCAATCTACCATGATATGTTACCTTACCTTGATGGAATCCGAATTTATCATACAGGGTTCTTAATAGTGAACCTAAATTTCTTTCTATTTGAGTCTTATCACCATATTTAGAGTTTAAAACCTCTATAGTGACATCATTTGTCTTAGCCCAACTATGATAAGTAGAACAATCTTCCATCAGCAATCTTAAGCAATAAGTATCGTCTACCACATAATGTGCTACTAACCTATTATTATTCAAACACTCCTTATATCTCCCTCTAACATTACCATCTTGTATGAAATAAATATTTATTCTATTCTTTGAACTTTTTATTCTTCCACTTGTTGGGAATAAATAATCTTGCTTATTAAATCCTTTTTTAAAGAGTATATCATTCTTCACTTTTATTACTCCTTTACTTAATAAGGGTGGGATAACCCACCCTATACTTATTAATTAAGATACTTGTCGGCTGCAATTGCGGCTGTATGGTATCTGTCTTTTCCACCACCTACATACATGATTTCATAATCCTTACTAGTTTTGGTTTTATCTTCTACATATACAGGTTTATTATGTCTTTCACCTATAATATCAGCAATCTTTTTATTGTAATCATTTGCCCCAGATTGGTATAATACAATCATTGGTTTAGATATGCCTACACAATAATTACTATGAACATATCCTCTATTTCTTATTTTATACCAAGTTCCACTTGTATTTTTATGTATAGATTCCACATATATAATAGAACCATCTTGTAGAGTGGACATTATTTTACCATTATTACCTACTGAATCTCTTACATTTAAAACATCACCTTTTGTAGATGTTTTTACATAATATCCTGCATTAGATGTTTGAGGTGAAGTATTGTTTTCTTTTGGTGGTTCAGGATTGACTACCCCACCCCCCCCACTCTTTCCATCATAAGTTTTTTGGACTAATCCATATGCTATTGCTTTCGCCATTTTTCTATAACCAACACTGTTAGCTAGATCACTGTCCTTTTTGTTGTCACAAAAAAAAGCCTCAACTAAAATAGCTGTAGGCTTTGTCTGAGTTATCATATATAAGTTTCTTGTTCCCTTAGCACCCCTGTTATCGAAACCAAGGCTTGCTATATTCTTTGACATTATTGTTGCAATTGATCCACCAGTGCTATCACCACTGTAGTAATAGACTTCTTCACCTTTAGCCGTACCATTAAAAGCATTAAGGTGAAGTTCACAACATCTATCATATCCACCATTATTAATTTTAGGCAGCTTATAGGTTCTTTCTTGAGATGCATTTGTAAAAGTATACTCAGGACATATGAATAAATCGCATTTATGACCTAAGAGTTCAAGCTCTTCTTTTACATAAGGGGCTAAAGCTTTGTTGTATCTATATTCATTTATATATCCACTAGCTGAAGTTCTTTGTCCACCTTTAAGTATACTATGTCCTACTGTTAAGGCTATCTTCATTAAATATCACCTCTTTTGTTTTCCGCAACTTCTGATATCCCTTCAATGAATCTTGTAAAAGTTTGATGTAGCCCTGTACTTATTAAACCACTTATCATTCCAGCTGTAATTACCTCAATATTGATTTCACCTACTGTAAAACAGCATGCTACAGCACCTATTAGAGCTAATCCAATAGGTACAAAGTTGTTGTTATATTTAGTCACCCAATTTTTTAAAGCATATCCCAATGCTAAACAAAACACCAATGTTGTTACATTTATATAATCAGTAAAATTTATCATATTATCTACCACCTTTCAATTCTTCTATATCTTTCTCTACATTCCCAATTCTAGTATTATGTTCTATAATCTTATGTTTTGTTTCGTCTATTTCACGCCCATGTCTATCCAACCTTTTATCTTGAACCTTATTACTCTCTTGAAGGCTTGATATCGTTGCATTAAGATTAGAAATAGTTTTATCTAATTGATTTATTGGTTTTGTGAGTTTTTCTGTTATTGTTACGATTCCTATTATTATTGGAATTGCTACTGTAACTATCTTTAATATTATGAAGTAAACCTCTTGTTCACTCAAATAATCACCTTCTTTTATGTTAATTTAGAATTTTATACCCTGTAGTTTCATAACTTTCCCCATTAGAAAACTTATGAACGGTATAACCATTTCCACAACAGTAAATTTCATTATTTGAATCCACACAAATGCTAAGTACTTTACTGTTATAATCAGTGTATCTCCAAATTTTTTTCCCACTCTTATCTATTTTATGAACCGTTGTGTCTTCAGATCCACTATAGATATTAGATCGACTATCTATAGCTAATGAGGATATTTTTTTACGATGTTCGGCATATTCCCATATTTTGTTCCCTTCTTTATCTATTTTATGAACATTCCCACTTTCATATCCAATATATATATTGGATTCTTCGTCAACAATCAGTGTTACAACATTTGTTGAATCAGGAACATATGCCCATATCTTGTTTCCATTTTTATCAAGTTTGTGAACTCCATAAGAGGCTCCTCCGCAATATACATTAAATTCTAAGTCTACCGTTACAGCAGACAATCTTATATTATAGCCTTTATATTGCCATATCTTTTTTCCATCCTTATTGATTTTATGTAACACCCTACCATGGTCAGCGATATAAATATTATTATCTCCATCTACAGTTAAATCTTCGATATATGATATTCCCTCTATATATTTCCATATACAATTTCCATTTTTGTCTACTTTGTGAACTGTTGTATCTTTAGATCCACTGTAGATATTAGCTTGGTTGTCTATAACCAATGAATATATCCAATCGGTGTGTCCTTTATATTCCCACATTTTTTTCCCATATTTGTCAAGTTTGTAAATTATACCTTGTGTCCCGCCAAGGTAAACATCCGTTTCTTTATCAACGACTATGCTCAAACCCCAATCAATTCGACCTGTTTTCCATATAGTATTATTTGGTGTATATTCTTGTATTTCTTTTATATTTTTTGGTAAAACAATATCCCCAACACCATAGCCAGTTTTTATATCCTTTATATTCCCACTCATTACATCAAAAGTATCTGTAGGGCTAGTGCTTATCCCTTTGTCAGTGATTGCACTAGCTATCTTTGTCTTACCATCACTGACAGATTGAAAAAGTTGTTTAGCAGCTTCAGCGGATATAACTTTATCTATTCCACCGATTGAAATATCTTGTATAACATCTTTTTTATCGATTTTACCATTAATTTTTTTATCTAAATCTTCATTTTTTATTTCAGATAAAATTTTCATTTCATCACCTACCCTATAGTAATCACTTTGTATTCATTGGTATTAGGTGCTTTCGCAAACTTAACTCTCACTGAGTTTTCATCTATAATTTCTATATCTGTGTAAACAGTCTCGAAAGGTGATATGTTTTCTCTTAACTGAACGATTACATCTTGAGAATTCAACATATGTCTTACATCAAACTCTGTCGCAATTCCATCCCCTATGACTTCTACATATTTAGTTGTCTTTGAATTCAATATATTGATTATTTCTGTTATATCGGAGTTATTTTTCAACAAATCTTCTATTTCTTTCAAAGTGTCGTACTGCTCACTTGCCCCACCTATCACTTTTGCAATTTCAGTTCGCGTAAATTCTTTTGCTTGATTTAGAGCTGTATTTGCTTTATTTTGAGAACCTTCTTTCGTCTCTAGTGGCGCTAATTTGCTCTCTAGCCCTTCTACTTTTCCAATATTAATCAATGCAGACCCTTCATTGATAGTATTCACTATAGAAACAGCTGTTGGACTTGCGTCTTTGGCGTCCAAAGCCAACCACCTATTCCCGATATAAATATAAGCTCGCTTTTCGTTCATATTGAAATACAATTGCCCTATTTCAGGGGAATCTGGTTCTTTAATCAATGAATGTAAAACTACATTTTCTATTTGATTTTTCCCAAGATCTATATTATTAAGAAATTTCATATATTCATTACCTCCTATTTAATTCAAATAAGCTTTCCCACTAAATCCAATAGAGAAACTTATGATTAATTTGTTTTCACTAATATATGAAATGTCTCCATATACTGTGTTTCCACCATTATCTGTTATTACTACACTTGGATATTTCCCTAGATTATGTGTAACTTCCCAAATAGGTGTCGTTTTTTTTTGCACAAAAATAAAACCCTTGTCTGTTTCTACGCTAGGGATATTTTCTATTAGTTCTTCAAGTTGTTTTTCTTTATCATTTAAGTTATTAATGATACTCGTTGATTTTTCACTAAGGGTTCCAACTTCTATAAGCCTTTTCTTATATAATTCAGAATACGTATCATAAGTATTTATTATGTCTTGAACTGTAGTAGATATCTCTACATCTGTTGCAAATTCATTAGCTAAAGTTTCTTCACATACCCCAGTAAAAATTCCAGATGAAATTGTCTTTCCATCATAACAAAGAATTATCTCACACTCATATTCCCCTACTGGAAGTCTTGGGTAATATATATCAAATAAATTCTTTGTCCTAGAAAAAGGTTTAACTCTTATTAACTCATTATCTTGTTTAGACTTGAAATAAGCATAGCAAGACATCTTTTCATCATATTTGAAGTTTACTACGGATATTCTTATTCCTCTAGATGTTTCACCAGCATGTAAAGTAGGAATATTTGTGACAACCTCCCCATCCACTATCATAGTGAAACATTCATCAGCTTCTTTTCTTAAATCAAATTTAAATAAATGCAAAAAATCTATCATATTATTCACTTCTTTCACTATTAAATTAGGTATTAGCCAGCCAAAAGGCTGGCATTAAACCCTACTCTTCTACTAACTTGCTAAGTTCCATAGCTATTAGTTCATTTTTAACTTCTTCCTTTACAGTGGTAGGAACTTGTTTAAATGTACGTCTACCAGCAACGATTAATGTTACATATACATATACCATATCTTCTTCACCTCCTTTCAAAGTTAAATTTAAGCATAAAAAAAAGAACCTTATTTTATTAAAAAAGTTCTTAATCATTATATTTCTTTTGGAATGTCTAAGACTGTCTCATAAATCTGTGCTATTGACTCAGCTAAGTTGACATTCGCTGTTTTAAGTTGTTCTATTTCTTTTTTTAATGGATTTTCTTCATTTATAACTTCTTCATACTCTGCATAAACTTCATTGTTTTCTTTATTATAAAAAACCTTCTTGCTGTAACCATCTTTATCTTTTGGAAAATCTTCCTCTTTAATTTCAATGTAAGTAAATTCTTTTGGTGGTTCTATGTAATATATCAGGCTCACCTCTAAAATTTTCTTTTCTTCTAATTCTTTTTTGTCAAATATTAAATACAATGCACTTCACTCCTTTATTTTATTTTTATTCTATTAATTTTTGGGTTCTTAATCGTATAAACTATACCTTTGTTTGACCCTGTATGTAGAATGATATTTTCTATAGAAAATATTTTTTGATTTTCATCATAAAATGCCTGACTTTCTACATTAAAAACATTTTCACCATATTCATTAAATCCATCTATTACTGATAAATACCCCCCTTTTGCTTTAGATAAGATAATATATACTTTTTCTTCAGAATTATAATAAGAACTAAGGATTTCATTTTCTAATGTTTTTTCCCAAATAATTTCTAAGTTGGTGTTTAACTGAAATATCTTTTTGTCATTATATCCATTTATATAACCATTATCTTTATCAGAAAATAATTGAATAGCACCTAAAGTCTCCAGACTCTTTTTCAATACACCTTTACTATTTACAGACTTTATCACAGATGAATTTGAAAATATTATAGTGTCTTTATTGAGAACTGTTACGTCTCTTGCTCCATTTAAATCTAATTCCCAATTTTTAATTAAATATTCTGACAAGGAAATAAGTTTGCCAGAATCAGGAGTATAGTTTGTTACATATATATCAATTTTATCTTCATCAGAAATAGCCATACCTCTAATCCAAGAGTTATATAGAAGTTCGCCTTCATAAGTATATTTTTTATTAAAAGAATAGTCATATGAAGTAACCAAAGGTTTTCCCCCTATTGTTGTAGCATAAATGGTTTTATTAGATGGACATGGAATAATACGGGTATGTTCATTTTTTGTTACATCAGCAGACTTTTGAATCAATCCATTTTCAGTCAAATTATAATATGTAATGTGAGGGTTTGAATAAAGGTATAACACGCTATCCTTTACATCAAGTGATAGACTTGAAACACTATTCCCACTGAATTGTATTTTATGTAAAAATTCTGGTGAATAGTCCAATTTATATTCAAAATCTACAGAATCCAACTCTAATACATCCCCCACGCCATACCCAGTTTTTATATCTTTTATATTTCCACTCATTACATCAAAAGTATCTGTAGGGCTAGTGCTTATCCCTTTGTCAGTGATTGCACTAGCTATCTTTGTCTTACCATCACTGACAGATTGAAAAAGTTGTTTACCCATTTCAGCGGATAGTGGTTTGTCTATTCCACCATCTTCTAAGTTATTTACAACCCCTGTCCTTTCTTCTATATCGGAGACTTGCGCGAACAAAACTTTACCTTGTTCTGCTGAAAGAACTTTATTAGAACCCCCAGTAGTTAAGTTGTCTACGATTTCTATTTCTATTTTATTTTCTTCTACCTTTTGTTCTATTTCGTCCATTCTTGTTGTAATTGGGGTTAAATCTTGAGTCAATCCGTCTTTGCCATCTACCCCATCTTTACCATTGACACCATCTTTGCCCGGTTCACCTCTTAGACCTTGAGGCCCAACAAATTTACCTAAATTAGACCAACTATTTTCACCGGTAAATAAATATAATTCTCCATTTATAACATACATATCACCGTTTCTACTATCGTCAATAGAAGGAAGATTTTCCTCACTTGTTAAAGTTCCTTTTACATAAATAGAATATCCATCTTTACCATCAATTCCGTCTTTGCCATCTACCCCATCTTTACCATTGACACCATCTTTGCCCGGTTCACCTCTTAGACCTTGAGGCCCCGCTCTAAATCCTCCTATATCAACCCACTCGGTTATATTGTTCATATATAAGGTTTCACCAACAACATATATGTCCCCCAAAGAAGATTTCTCTAAAGTCGGAAGTTCATCTATATTGTCTACTTTTCCTTTTAATGTTATAGAAGTTCCATCTCTACCTTTTAATTCTTCTACTGGTGGTATTGTCTTTAGTTTTTCTCTAATTTCATTTTTAACTGGTTCAATTTGAGAATCGGAATATTCTTTGAGTTCAAGCACCTTTTTATTAGTTATTCCGTCAAATAAAATCTGTGTTTCATTAAATTTTTCTTCAAAGTCTTTATTTAATTCGTTTCTTAGTGCTACTTTTTTTAACTCAGTAGCTTGTTCGACTATCTTCTCTATGGATGCCAATTCTTGAGAAATAGTTATTTTCATATCCTCAAACTCAACACCTCTTTGAGTTTCAGCATTCCTTCTTTTTAACTCGTTTTCTTTTCTAATTAATTCTGCGTTATTCATTTTATTATTAGCTTCAATTTGAGTTAATAATAAGTTGTCAGCACGTTCCATAGCAATTTTTGAGTTATTTAAAGCTTGCTCTACTCGTTCTCTTTCTTTCGTAAGTATAGGGTATTCGTTACTATCCATAATATCTTCATCAGTTATATTCCCAGTTTCTATTGTGAAATAATATTTTGGTGTTATTGATGTCTTATCTCCTACTTCAATCTGAAGTTGAAATGACGCAAGTCCAGCAAAATTCAAAGTATTTTCTGAAAAGGGAAGTTTAACCTTCCCCTCCTCTGGATTCTCTATCTCTACTTCTACCTGTAATTTTGTTCTATTTGGCTTGTCTACATTTAGGTATATAATTGCACCGACCAAGTTAACAGGAACTTCATCCCTAACTATTTGTGCATTTACGAAAGCTGTATTTTTATCAGATTCATTAAACATAATCCCCTTGTTTAATCCTCTATCATCACTTTTAAGCAAGTCAATTATTAGGGGGTAGTCTTTATTAATACTTTCTGTCATTTAAGCCTCCTGTTCAATTTTTTTGTTGTTTTCTATTATCTCTTCTAATTCCAATCTTTTTCTTTTTTCTGCTTCATACATAGTTATAAGTTTTAACTTTTCATCAAGAAATGAATTTACTTGACTTTGCAAAACTTCTATATACATATCTTTATTAAATTCCAAATTATCCTCCTTAAAACCCATCTATATCCCATGTCTTGTTTGGGTAAAATCGAACCCTTTTTCCATCAACTTCTATATAAATACAATCACTATTTCGCCTAAGCGTTCCACCAATGTAATTATTTACATACTTTCTTGTAGCTAAATGTTCATTATTAACTCTTGCTGCATAAGTAGTTCCGTCCCAACTGTCTTGAGTGGATAGTTCTTTAACACTAAACTTACCTCTATCACCACCATTTAAATAAACATCAAAAGTATTATTACCTACGTATATATAATGATAAGATGAATATTGAAGTCTTATCGCTTTCCCATTTCCAGTTTTTCTAGCATCTATTTTTGGATCAAAACCATCTCCAGCATATTGATCCGTAAACAGATTTATAATAGGTTCATGATTATTTGGAACGGTTAAACAGTCTACAGCTACAAATCCCTTATTAATAGTTAAACCTTTATCATCAAATACAGCAGACGCTGAATCAATTTTGTTAAATGCTAACTTTATAGATTTTGGGTTTTGTTCAATTATAGACGTGACTTCACTAGAACTTACTTTTGAAGTGATTTTATCCCCTAGCTGTTTTATTTCAGTCTGAAAATCTGAGTCACTTACTTTAGATCTTATTTCACCTCTTAATATAGAAATTTCAGTACTACTAACCTTATCGCTTAGCTTTGTCTCTATCCCATCTAACGAAACCTTGAATTCAGATTGTTTATCTACTATACCATTAATTTTTTCGGAAAAACTAAAACCACCTTTAGAACTGTCTAAAAACATTTTTCCTATAATTTCTGATATCTTTCCACCAGTTCCAAGGATTAAAACTTCATCTAAATAATTCTTATGTTGATTTAAAACAGAGATATATTTTGCGAAAAATTCATATATACTTTTTCTATCTGAAGGACTATAGTTTCTATCTTGCCCAGCACCTTCTATAATATCTTTTAGATTTTTTTCTGCTATATTGATTTCTGGTATAATTGGATTTTCTATTTTCTCTAATTTTTTTAATATATCATCAGACAAGTCCTCACTTTTTGCGACTTCCCTAAGAAATGTAAAAAGTTCTTCTTTTAATTCTGTCAATTTCGATATATGGGCATCTATTTCATCTTGTTCTTCAGTCCCTCCACCAAAATCTTTCTTCTCATCAGCCATAATTCTTTCCATTGCCATTTGGAAAACACCTATTCCAGACATAAGATCCATAAAACCTTGATTAATGTTATCCTTTAATATGTTATTAGAAAAAGTTTTCTTTGTATTTTTAACTTCTAAAATAATATCATTCGCTGTCTGATTAATTTGTGAAATGCTTTCTTCTATACTAGTAGTTTGTGTAGTTATAGACCCAACAGTTTGATTGATTTTATCTAACGTTTGGGTTATGTTTGAAAATTTTGTTGTATTTTTTCCATTCTCTTCTTGAAATTCTTCATACATTCCATAAATTTTCTTTTCCACTGTAGCTAATTTGCTAGCGCCAAAAGATATATTAAAATACTCATTCTTTGAATGTGTAATCGTGTGTTGTCCATCTTTGTTAATTAAAACAAGGAATCTAGTTGTGCTTTCATTCAAAATCGTATTTGAAAAAATAAATCTTCCCGGTTGTTCAGCATCCCAGTAAATATACTTTTTTTCAGTAAAATCATCTGGAACGTAATAAATTTTGTTTCTATAAGTAACAACTGTTCCTGTAACTCTTATCCAACCTAAGGAAGGTGAGTTATCTGATATCATTCAAAACACCTCCTTTAGTCAATTATTATTCCCTCTGGTCTATCTCTTTCTTTTTCTTTATACTTAGGTATATATTCCTTTGGAAGATTTAACCTATTATATTTTTGTTGAATAAATAAATATTTTTTAGCATCTATTGCCCTCATTGCGTTTTTAGCCTGAGTTAAGTAATCAGCTATAGTTATACCATCTTCTTTTACTGTTTTTTTATTAGATAATTTTATAGATAACTCGTTTGACCTAACTTTATGAGAATATCCAGTAAAATATATAAACTCTTCAGTATCATTTTCCCTATCATACAGAATGACTAAATCACCTAAAGACATCTGTCCATTCCAATTTAATCTATTTAAAGGATTCAATCTTTCTAAAAAATTAACAACATCTATATCCCACTTTCTCGTTGGATAGCTTTTTTCTCTCAACTTACGCTTTGCTAATTCAATTAATTCACCTACATTTTCAGTTAAAAAGGAATCATTTTTATAGATTTCTGTGTAGTTATAGTTCATTAATTCTTCTAAAAGTTCTTTTGTAAAAATAAGGTTTCCTTCATTGTCAGTCGCTGTTGGTTTCTTGCAGAGAGTTATTATATTATTTATAGACCCTTCTAGAGCTTTTAGTTCTTCCTCTAAGAACTCTATGGAACTTATTACAAGAGATTTTCTATCTCTAAGTTTTGTTATCTTAGATATTATTTCAGCCGCCCTTACTTTATCTTCACCAGGTGGTCTTTCATACTCTTCTAATATATCTTCTAATGCTGTGATTTGAGCCTCTAGATCAATATGTTCTGAACCAAGTATTCTTTTTTCTTCAAGTTTTTTCACTCTTTCATCAACATATCTTTTCCATATCTTTTCTCTTTCAATTACAATCTCATAGTATTTTTTTAAAGCTTCTATTAATTCTTCCGTCATCTCATCATTTTCAAGGAAATATGTATAATCTTCTATGTATGGTTCACCTGTACAAACAGAACCTATTATATCCATTTCATCATTTCCTACAACTTTTAAACGTGTAACAATTTTGTCTGAATCATATTCTCTTTCCAATGATTTTATGTAATTGTCTTTTGAAAGATATAAACCTATTTCATCTACCAATTCTTCTTCCTTAAAAAAGTCAATTGTCTTGTTCCACGAATCAAAAGAAACCATGCAATCGAAACTTTCACATAAGTCTTTTGTGATAAAGTCATACCATTTCTTTTCTACATTCTCTATCCATCTAACTCTTTCGGTTTCGGTGCCTGGTTCATATTTAACCAAGTCTGTGACTTCGCCTAATTTCCAACCAGATTCTTGATATAGGTATTTATCTAAACTTAATATTTCACTTTCTTCATCTTCTTGAAAAAAAGATAGCCCACAATCTTCTAATTCTACATCTATTTCAGCAAGTCTTATTTCACTTGTTTTTGCTTCTAATTCTAAGACTTGTTCATTTTGCGTCTCAATCGATTTTATCAGAAAGACTTCATTTTCATTCAAGATTATTCTTCTTTCATTTTTTATTTCTTTAAAAAGAGGATATATTTTCTCTGTTTGACTAAAAATATCTAAATAATACTTAGGTATCTTTAATTGTATTACAGAATGTTCACCCACATTTCTAGATATCTCAGTAATTGCATTTGAAGGAATTTGCCCTAAATATCTTCCGCTTATGGTTGATAAATGAACGGTATATTTATTTTTTGCTGAGTCTAGGTAGATATTTCTTTTTATAATCGTTCCTCCTTTCCAATAGAAAAAGCGAAGGCATTAACCCTCGCTCTATTTTTTACTATTGAGTTATCTTATATTGCTTCTTAAATCTCTTTCGTGCTGTTTTATATATTTTTGAACTTCAGCAAGTATCTTCTCATATGTTCCAGTATCTACATTGCCTTGGATTTCTACTAAAGACTTGTTATAGGTAATGTTGTTGGTAGATTCTTTTCTTCTATCTTCTAACTCATTATATTTAGAATGCTGTATGTAACCACCTAAATTATAATCACCTACTCCAAGTATGTCGAGATTTTCCTTAAAACTTGCTATTGTATCATTAGCCACCTTTAATTTGGCGATTAGTTCTGCTTGAATTAAAGCTCCTGTTGCTGATAATCCGCCTTCAAACTCATTCATATAATCTATCAACGCTGTTTGAAGATCTTTCACATTACCATCCCAATCAGTAAATTGCCCCGATTGTATAGCCTCTTGAGCTTTTTTCAATAATTCAGCGTCAGTATATTCCTCATCTCTTTTTTCTTTAAGTTCTTTCAATTCATCAGCTAATCTTTTAGACTCATCATCATATATCTTATTTACTTTATCATCCACGTGTTTTTCAACGCTTTTCTGAAGTTCTTCTACTTTCTTTTCTAGTTCTTCATTTATTTTTTGAAGTTCTTTTTGCCCTTTTTGGCTAGTATCTTTTGTATATATATCACGCTTTTTCTCAAGTTTTTCAATTTCCTTTAATTTCTTTTGGTAATCATCTTGATAATCAGCTTCTTTTCTAGCCTCATTATATTCATCTTTCTTTTTCTTTATAGCATCTTCTCTAGCTTTACTTTCCTTCTCGATAGCTTTTATTCTTTCATCAGCCTGTTTCTTTAACATGCTAGTAATTTTATCTTCTATCGTTTTAGTGTCTTCAAGCTTTTGTTTCGCATTGTCTTTAACCTTTTGGTTCATTTCTTCCATTTTCTTATTATAATCTGGAATTTTGCTTTCAACAATGTCGAAATATTGAGATGCTAAACTTTTAATATCTTCATATAGAGTGGAAGTATCTTTAAGCTGTGCCATGTGTGTCTGATAATTTGAGATGTTATCTCCATTAAAAGTAAACCCATGTTTTTCTAAACGTCCTTGTAGATTTGATTTTAAGTTATTTAAGGTATTAATATTACTTTCGATAACTGTATTCATCTCTCTATATTTGGATGTTTGTGCGTCTAAGATATTTAATCTATCCATACCAAAAGCATATTTAAACTTAATAGAATATATATCTAGTGAATTATTTATTGCTTTTATAGCAGAATCCATAATTTTTGTTGCGGCCTCATAATTTTCTTTCCATGCAGAAATCCTTAATTTTTCAACCTCATCAACATTATTATCTATCTTCACTTCATGTTCTTTAATTCCATAATCCACATCAACAATTTTATCTACTGTTTTCTCGTATTCATCAAGTGTTTTTCTTTTTCTTTCAATTTCTTTCTTTTCTTCTTCAAGTTTCTTTCTCTTGCTATCAGCGCCTTTGCCATCTTTTAACTTCTCTAATTCTTTTTCGATAGCTAAATCACGCTCTTTATATTTAGCCATTTGAGCGTAATAGTTTGCTGTCAGAGTTCCGTCTGGTGTAAATTTGAACCCTTCAGTCCTCAACATATTTCTATATGCATCTCTTTCTACTACTAATGCCGCTCGATGTGCTTGAGAACGTCTTATTGATTCTCTTATTTGGTCGTTCTGAAGGAAAAGCATAGACACTTTTTCAGAGCCACGAGCTCTTTGCATATTTAAGTCTATTCTTTTAATAGAATTATTTACTCTATTAACTGCTCTTTCCATTTCATGAAGAAGATTAATATCTTCTTTTAATCCAAATTGTATTTCCTTTAAGGAATAACTCAGTCTATCTAAAGCTGTAATTCCTTTATAGTCAAATCCTTTGAGAGTTCTATTCTTGAATTCATTAACTAAAGACACGATGTCTTCATCCATAGGTGAAGCTGTTCCACCTATATAACCACCAATTGGTGTAGACATAGAACCATCACTTGTTGCTACTGCTCCCATTACTGGTGCTGTTGCTAGAGGATTAAGTTGAGTATTCTTTTTTCTAAAGATGGAAAGATCTTTAAGATTGAAATAATTAGAGTTCTTTAACTTTTTAAGTTTTTCTAATTTAGAGTCTATTTCATCTCTTTTAATATCAAGAGACTTTCCTCCACCTTTCCCTCCACCACCACCTGGTGAACCTTGAGTTACATATTTTGTAATTAATGTCGCTACTCTTGTTCCAGTAGGGAATGATCTAACAGCACCCGCAGCTGCTCTTGCCGGCCCCGATGCATTGTCTATTACCCTAACTGTAGCCGTTGTGCTTTTAGGTATCTTAGCTAATTGCCCTTTTACATCTGGGACTTTTACCGAAGGAATACTTATTTTTATTGGTTCGACTTTAGGCATTGTTGGTGCTGGAACCTTAGGTGTATTAACCTTTGGTGCAGCTATAGTATCCATCTTTGGTAAAGATGGTTTAGGCACAGTTGGCATACCTATTTTTGGTGCAGGTATTGTCCCCATACTAGGTAATGTAGGTTTTGGAATGATTGGTGTTCCTACTATCGGAGCGGGGAACACAGGTAAGACTGGCATAATTGGTACTGGCATTGTAGGTGCCTGCATTTGTGGCGCCGGTAAAGCTGGCATTGCCGGCAGAGTTGGTTCAGGTGTAACTGGCGTTTCAACTTGTGGTGCCGCTATAGGCCCGACTTGAGGTGGGTCTGGTTGAGGAATTACTGGTTTTTGGAATATGTATGGTGCAGCCTCAATTGGAGCTGGTGGTGCTGGTTGTTCAATTTCTACCTTTTGTTTAATAGGTGGCAAGTGAGCGTTTAGTCCTGCAAATCCACCATTTAAAGCGTCTGTTGCAATTTCGGGTGTAACCTTCTGTTTCTTTGGTGGTAATTCTTTTGAACCACTTGTTTCGCTTTCTTCAATCTCTACTCTTTGTTTTTTTGGAGGAAGTTCTTTTCCCGAAAAACCATCCATATTATCTATATCTATCTCAGCTTTTACCTTTAAAGTTTCCTTTAAATTGTCCGGTCTCAGTTGTGAAATAAGATCCCCTTGTCCTTGATTTTCTAATTCAAAAGCTACTTTTTGGACAAGTTTAGTGTCACCATTGAAATGTTGCATTAAAGCGTCATACCCTTGTGCGAATCCTTCACCATTTTCACCACTTAGCTGTGCTGTTACATTTACTCTTTTTTCAGCTGGCAAACTGTCTAAATATGATTTAACTCTAGACGCCCCTTCTTCCCCCACTGTACTTATCACTACTTTTACCATTGTTTCAGATTGAATATCTGAAAGACCGGTACTTTTACCAATATCATAAAGACCACTTGCAGCCTTGATACCACTTTCTGAAACTATATTATTATTCTTTACAAACGATTTCATTTTATCGTCAAGTTTAGAAAAAGTATCTAAATATGAACTAAATTCCTTTCCACTTAAAGAATCTATGCTTTTTTTCATTTCACTATTAAGTTGGTTATAGCTATCGCTTAAACGTGAAACCCCCTCACGATACTTATTAACTTCTTCACTTGCACCAGAGCGGATAGCAAACTTAACACCCTCATCAGTCTTAGACATATTCTCATATGCCTTATTCACATCCCCATTTGTTCCTGAAAAATATTTTGCTCCTTCACCTCGAAACATATTCTTTTTACTATCTTCTATTTTTTGGACAGCTTTTTCTAGACCTTCAAGTTCCTTTGTATTTAAGTTAGCATCCGCTATCTTTAATGCAACCTCAGCCTCTAGTTCAATCTTATTATCACCTTTAGAATAAAAATCTTGAACATTTTTCAAGCTATTTTTAAGCTGTTCTCCACCCGTTAACATTTTTTCAAATATATTACCGGCATTTCCATTAGGGTCAATATTCCTTATCGCTTCTAATTCGTCCTTAGTGAGAGAGAGTACGTCAGCGATACTCATTCCATTTTTTATATCACCAGTATTAAGTGCTTTCTTTATATTACTTAGGTCTTTTGCGGCATTTTTATTTTTAGGGTCATAATTCTCTATCGCTCCTAGCACCTTAGAGAAAGCGGACATACTAGCATCTGAAATACCATTTTGATTACTTAGTGCTTTTGCCCAATTTTGAACGCCAGAACCTAAACCATCATATGAAGCAATTTCACTTAAAGCATTTTTCTTTTGGGCGGTTGTTCTTGCATTCATAAGAAGTTGTTCAGCTGACATTATGTCCCTTATTTCTTGTTGAACTTTGTCAGCATAAGATCCTTTAGATCCACCTTCCATTAAGTCACTAAACTTAGTACCTTTCTTCTTCATATAATCTGCGGTTCTTTTTTCTTCTAAATTAGCGTATCCCCTATCAACATCTTCAAGCATTTTGATATAGTCTTTTGCTCTTCCGTTTGTAGATTTAGCCATTTCATCAGCCAAGCTCTTTATGCCAGCCTGATAAGTTTGCCTATCTTTATCCATCTTATACGCTTCGTTTAATTTATTTAATTGTTTTGTCCAATTTTGTATTTTTGACGGGTCGGCATTTTCTCCTAATTTATTTAAAAAGCTTACACCATCTGTCGTGCTTATTTTACCCCATGTAAGCATAGAGCCCATTTCGGAGATTGCTTCTTTTGCAGAATTTTTTAAGTTTTTAAATCTCCCAGAATCGAGTAAGCTTTGTTGCCCTACTGATGCATTATGGGCGTTAGCTTTGTCATATTTAGCTATGTCATTAGCTAGTTCCCCATAGGTTTTGTCTACTTCTTTTTTGTAACTATTGTAGCCCTCTTTCCATTTTGCCTGTCTTTTTTTCCAAGAATCATCACCTAACAAAGCATCGCTGTGTGTTTTGTTTTTTGGTAAAAACTTAGACATATCTGTAAAAGCATAATCTTTCATGCTTTGTTTTGCTAGATTTTTGTAATAATCTGAAACGCTTTTGTTTTTATTGTTTATGCGACCGATTATGCTATCACCTATAGACTCGCCCCTAGTCATTTCAGTTAAGTTCTTGTCTGCTATGCTTTGATTTTCTTGTTTTATTAATCTTTCTTTTGACTCTTGTGCCACTTTTAGTCTTTTAATCAGACCATCTGCGTTAGCACTCATGGACACAATTGGGTTTCCATCTTTATCATAACCTTTAACCATATTAGGGAACATATCGGCAATTTTTTCATTATATGCCTTTAATTTGTCCATATCAGCCTTTTGCGATTCTGACATATTCTCATATGGCGTGTTTGATAACTGCTTTTGTTTATTTCTTAAAGAATCATATTCTTTTTTATTGTTTTGTAAAAAGTTTATATTTGAAGAAATAGCTTTGTTCTCACCTACTAAGGCATTTCTTCTATCTATGTGGGCTTGCCTAGACATGTTCACACCATTAGTTAACTTTTGGTATCCTTTATACCCATATTCTAATCCTTTAGATATAGCTAAAGTAGCTCCACCATATAAAGCACCTGTTGCTAACATTCCTCCAACACCAGATAATAGATTTTTAGCTACCCCACCTATTCCTTTTGTTACTCCACTGATTTTATCTCCTATACCTATTTTGGACGATTGTGAACTAACTTTATTTAAAGACTTAAGTTCTTGGACTTGTCCAGATATCCCTTTTCTGTGTTGTTTAGCACTTTCGGCTGCCTTAATATTAGCTGAAATCCCTTTTTTAGTTATATCTAAATCTTTCTCTTTTGCTTTACCTAATGAATCAACAGTCTTAAATTGAGATGCTAATTCTTTTCTAACAGCTTTTGCTTGTTCTGGTGTTCTTTCACTTGCCTTGACATTAGATCTTATAGATTGAGTATTTTTATCATTAGCTTTAGTCAATGTATTTACTGCATTTGTTTGTTCTTTTATATCTCTAGGTTTAGAGAAAGAATCTGCTGTTATTTTCGGTTTGTTTGTAGCTTTAGAATGTTTCTTAGGAGTATCGTTCCCAAGTAATTCTTCCCACGTTTTTATAGGTGTCTTAAACCCATTAAATGAACTTTTTAACATCCCTAGCCCTGATGCCATAACAGGTAGTTGAAGATTATATTTTTCTGCAAAACCTACTAATTTATCTAAACCTCCAGCAAAAGCATTAAGAGCATCTAACCCACCCTGAACCTCCTATGATTAAAATCACAGGGTTCTAAGGTTTATTAATTAAACCTATTTACGTTCTCCATAGCTTAAACTACTTTGATACGTATTGGCGTGTCCAGTTCGCCTCTAGTGTATAACCCTTCTAAGGGTACAACGTTACTTTTCTTTAATATGTTTAACGCTCCATTTACATCTGCATTTAAGATTAATCCTTTTTTTGTTTTATACAATCCTCTTTTTACTCTTTTGCCAGAGAATACATATTCTTTTGGATTATCATTGTTATATGTTGGGATTTCATCATTATCAAAGAAACTTGCTTTAGAAGTATAACTTTCTTCTTGTTTTTTAAACTCTATACCATATAATTCACATAGATACTCCAACTTTTCTCTTAGTTTACCAAATGGTATATTTGTAAAGTTTTGATTGTTTATTCTGCCAAGTTTACTGTTTCTTTGAAATGTTTCATTATACCCACAAACTATTTTTCCAATATTATTTTTAAGGCAATAATTAATTATTATCCTTGCTGTTTTAGACATATAATCATTGACTTTATTATTTCTTTTTTCAGCAATTCTATATTGTCTATTTGTAGGTCTTTTCCCATATTTTTGATTATCTTTAATGCTTTGTAATATTGCATTTTGCTTATTATATCCTTGATTTATAGATTTTAACCTTCTCCCATCAACTATGAAGGATTCACCTGTTGATACCACACAAGTAGCTAAATTATTAATTCCTAAATCTATTGCTAGTGCTTTGTTTTTGTCTAAATTTCTTTGTTCTTTCTCAACTTCATAAGTATATTGAATCTCAAAGAACCTAGCTTTAGCTTTAGGTATAATTCTTATCTCCTTTATCTTTTTATCTAAAAGAATTTGTGGGATTTTTATAGTAACAGTTGAATGTTCTTTTTTAAATTGATTAGAATATGGTATAGTTAAAAGATTTCCCTTTAATCTAACAAATCCTATAATAAGTGTCGTAAATCCATCTTTTGGAAGATATTTTGGCAATTTAATATTTCTAAATGAATACTTTCCTTTCTTAGCTAATTTAATAAGACTGAAAAAGGACTTAAAAGAACCATCTACTTCTTTTAATATTTGTTGTGCCATATTAGAATTTAGTTTTTTATAGTTTTCACTATCTTTTAGTAATACATAATTTTTTTCGTAGTTCAAATATTCTCCTTCTTGAAAATAATACTGACGAATATTATATATAGCTTCATTTGCTAAGTTTTTAGCTACATGAGATAGTTCTCTTATATTTTTATAGTCTTCCTTAGATAATTGTTTTACTTGTTGCTTTACAGTTAAATACATTTTCTCACCTCTTTTCTATAAGGCAATTGTACCGCATTTTACTGAATAAGCCCATATTTTTGTAAAAGTTTTCTGGACTAATGCCTTGAACCTTGTACTTTATCATTTTTGAGGTCTCGTTCATATAGATTCGCTACTATCTATACAGTTCTCTTATGAACTTCTTACACTTTCGTGCAAGCACAGACTATATCTTATCCTTCACCATTACGTGTTAAGGTCTACCCACTTCCACACGCTTGTGTGTACTTCCCTCAAGAGGAATAGTCGTTGAAGTTTCTCCTATTCGGAGCTTACCTGCTGATTGCCCATTATTGTAGAACACTTAGGATTTAACCTTATGTTATCTAGTAATTTTTTTCTGCTTTCGCAACATTCACACTTGAGTATATTTCATCTCTATGTTGTAGTTTTACTAGCTTTAGGGGTTTCCAGCAATTCAAGTAGTATTGGATGAATTTCTCTCACCTCTACATACAGATTTCTCTATATGCTTACTATTTACGTATCTATTTTACGATTCATCTCATGATTAAAATCACGAGGATTCTCGTTTATATCACTACGTTCCTAATAAACAGCCTTCCCATTTATAAGACCAGTTCCTATGGAAGTCATGGTCTCTTTTAGCTTGTTTGTCTTACCAGCTAATGAGTTTACATATTTTTCGTTTTCGGCTTCAGCTGAACCAAAGTGGTCTCCTTGGCTAAACTCATTACGAAGTTTCTTAAATGTTTCGTAATTCCCCATTAAAGCTTGGAATATATCCGCTCTATGTTTACCTGCTATAGACTCAGATAGACCGGCTCTTTGAGCATCGTTTAATCCACCCCATTTTTTCTGAACTTCATCTAAAAGTTCAACTTGGGATTTAAGAGATCCTTTTGCCTTATCTTTATATATATCAACGCCAGCAATTTCTTGAAGTGCCTTAGCTGTTTTATTCGCATGGAGTGTCCCATCTTTGGCACTGGTTGTAATACCAGCCATATTAATAGCAATAGATTTTAAACCATTACCAACTTTTTCTGGATTCTGTATTGGTTCATTTGTGGCTGTAATCATTGCAACAGAATCGGCTAAGTTCATTCCATATGCTTTCATAACTCCACCACCACGCTGTAATGCCTCGGCTACACCTGCTGAAGATATAGCATAATTATTACCTGCATAGTTAAGCAAGTCCATTGCATTAGCTAATTGTGTTGTTTCTTTTGACATTCCCTTTACGTTAACTCTTTGTTTCCCTAAAGGGTCTAAGTTGAAAGATTTAACTATGGTATTGACAGCTTTTGTTGCCTCAACTTTATCCATATCACCAACGTTAGCTAATATCATAGATTTTCTTGCAACTGCCATAGACTCTTTCATACCGCCCATACCAGATTGTAATGCTGTAGCTATTGATGATTGGACATCAGATGAAGCCATCCCAACATCTTTCGCTATTTGGATAGCTTGTTTTCTAATAGCTTTTGTTTGAGATTCTGTCGCTACATCTCTAGGATTTGCTACCTTCTTTATATCTGTCATTGAAGCATCTAAATCTTTAAAAGTTTGGATTGCTCCAGTTACTTGAGAACGTAAAAAAGAGCCAGCCAAATATCCCATTGAGGTTCCGAACATGGACATCTTAAAATCATCTTTAAGTTTTGCCATTCGGCCTTGATATCGGCTCGCTACTGTCATTTGCGTATTTACTTTTTTTAATTCGGAATCAAAACTTGCTGTTCCTAATGAAGGTGATTTAGATAAATCGACTATCCCTTGTCTAAGACCATTAATAGTTTTAGGTTTTAAACCACTTTCTAATCCAGACAATCTATTTATTGTCTTATCTAATCCTTGTAATTGTTTACTTGCTGTAGCTGTCCTGTTTAATTCAGTTCCAAAAACTTTCATTTTACTAGCTGTTGAAGTTATATCTTTTCCTCTAATTTGTGAAAAAGATTGGCTTAAATTTTTATTTAGTTCAGCCCCAGCTTTTTGCGTTACTAGATTACTTAAACCACCCAGTCTATTGTTTACAGCCGTTTGTCTACTTCCATATGATTTTTCTAGAGAGGAAATTTCTTTCAAAGCTTTAGCACTTTGTTGATAACTATTCATCGTCCTTCTAGCGTTTTCATACGTAGCGTTATTGACAGGTTTTTTATCTAATCCTTTATAAAATCCATCCATTTGTTTAGATAGCTTATTCCCTAAGGTTTTAGTTATATCCCCATCTAGACTTCTGATAGTATTTTTTATCTTTAAAGCATCTTTATCTATTCGTCCAAATGCCTTCAGTAAGCCATTGCCTGATTTAGCACCGAACATTTGAGTGTCCATCTGTTTTGCTATTTTTTGCTGTTCACTAGACATTTGTTTGTATAGTCCAGACATCTGTCGTTGTCTATCTCTAATATTTTTATCTAAATTCTTTCTAGCATTATCGCTTTCAGCTTTAGCAAACTTATTACTTAAAGAAGCTTTTTCCTGCCCTAATCTTTTATATTCATTTAGCTTTTTTCTATCTATCCCAGCTAATTCATTTTCTGCCTTCTTTGCATCTTTGACCCTATTCTGTTGAGATTGCTTTGACGCTTTATCTAAACTGTTAAGGGCTTTCTTACTACTTTCGGCATCTAGTTCTAATTTAGCTTTAATCTTTTCATTTTCAAGAGCTTTCATTTTGCTCTTTGCTTCATCTGTACTGAGATCTAATGTACTTTTTATTCTAAACTCAGCCAAAAAATCACTCCTTCCTTATCCTATAGGTACTCCTAGACCACTCATTGTTTCTAAGAATATCTTATCTAAGTTTCCAGAAGCCCATGATTCCCATGTAATCCTGACACTCCACACGATTAAAATCGTGGGGTTCTTAGGTAATACCATCTATTGATAGTAAATTTACTAAGCTAACCCCGAAAGTCCTTCGGTTTTAATATTTATGCTCGCATTGATATCTCTATCGTGATTCGTGTTGCAATTAGAACAAGTCCATTCTCTTATGGTTAACTCTTTCTTGCCATCATTGTGTCCACATTTAGAACAAATTTGAGAACTAGGGAAGAATCTATCTACCTTAACAAGTTTTCTTCCTTTCCATTTAGACTTGTACTCTAATTGTCTTACGAATTCACTCCACGATACATCGGCTATTGATTTCGCTAATTTATGATCTTTAATCATGTTTTTTACGTTTAAATCTTCTATACAAATGACTTGGTTTTCATCAGTTATTCTTGAAGAAATTTGATGTAAAAAATTATTTCTTTGATTGAATATCTTTTCATGTATTAAAGCAACTTTCTTTTTTTGTTTTTGATAGTTTTTACAATCATCTAATTTACGATTATGTTTTTTGGCTATCTCTAAACGTTTTGAAAGTTTTCTTTGTTCAATTATTAGTCGCTTTTCAAGAGAATGATAGAATTTTTTGTTATCTATTTTTTCTCCTGTGGAAGCTACACAGAAATGAGAAAGACCTAAATCTAAGCCAATTTTATTTTCGACTGGTTCTAGTTCAACATTTTCAGTTTCTACTAAGAATGCTGCAAAGTATTTTCCAGATTTAGATTGACTGATTGTTACATTCATTAATTTTCCTTTAAATCGTAACTTCTCCGCCATTTTTACCCACCCAACTCTAGATATATAACAGTAGTTTTCATTCACCTTCATTCCAGCTGCTGTCCTATAAGATTTTTTAGAGTATTTTTTACTCTTGAATTTAGGGAGCCCAAACTTAGATTTAAATGTATTTTTGTATGCTTTTCTTAAATCCATAGTCACTTGGCTTAATGGTTGAGCTTCAACTTCTTTTAACCATGAATATTCTTCTTGTTTTTTAAGAATTGCATATGTTGTCTTGTCTTCTAAATACATTTCATCTTCTTGTTTCATTTTATAATTTGTTTGAGTTTGGTTTAAAATAAAATTCCAGTAAAATCTTACGCATCCAAATGTTTTTTGAAATTGTATCTGTTGTTTAGTATTTGGGTAAATACGTATCTTATGTGCCTTTTTCATTTCTGTCACCTCCTTAACGTATAATCAGTATCTTGTTCTTTGATTTTCAACATATCTTTTAATTATTTTACTAGATACATCACCAGCAGTTGAAACAAAAAATGACCTTGTCCAAACACTTGGCATTTTGCTTAAATGTTCAAATTCTTGCCTTAATTTTCGTGATGTAATACCTTTTATTATCTTCATTATTTCAGAAGGAGAATATATAGGTTGTACATTTATGAATAAATGGCAATGCTCTTTATCTGTCTCTATTGCAATAATATCCCAATCATTCTCAATACATATTTCTTGAATGACTGATTTAAATCTAATATCTACTTTGGAATCTTCAAATATTTTCCTTCGATATCTTGGACAAAAAACAAAATGATAATTGATTAACGAAACAGTTGTTTTTGAGTCTCTGTATTCATTATTCATAATTTTATTATATGCTATTTAGTGTACGAAATCAATAGTTTTATACACAATATTAAAACTATTATACTTTCTTTTTTTTGTGTGAAGTTTGTTCATATAGATTCGCTACTATCTATACAGTTCTCTTATGAACTTCTTACACTTTCGTGCAAGCACAGACTATATCTTATCCTTCACCATTACGTGCTAAGGCGAAACCACTTCCATCACCAATGGCTTGTGATGTACTTCCCTCAAGAGGAATAGTCGTTGAACCTTCCTATTTCTAGGCTTGGATGCTGATTTTCAATTTTAAAGCACTTAGGGTTTAACCTTATGCCATCTAACTTATTTTTTCTGCTCTCGCCACATTCACGTTTAAGTTTTGTATTATCTTTGCGTTGTAGTTAAGTTAGCTTTACGAATTTCCAGCAATTCAGTTTCTTAATTGGAATACATGAGTTTTATGTATTCACTACATACAGATTTCTCTATATGCTTACAGTGTATTTGACAAGCTTTCATCCACACGATTAAAATCGTGGGTTTTCTCGCTTGAAAAACCTATAATTGTTGTGGCACCTCTATTCCATGTGTGGCCTTTCTCTAATCCGTACATCGGAAAGAAATGAGTTCTATAAACCTGTGATGTCCATGAATAATCATTTCCACCACCTCTATCCTCTATTCCTACCTCCATTGAATTTGCTGATGTTCCCAATATAAACACTGAATTTGCCAAACTTCCTGTTATTCCACCAACCTGTCCGGATATTATGTTCTTTCCTTCTTCTTGAGTTTTTTGTGCCATAACTGGGGTTGTTTGTGTCATACAACTCTTTATATAAGCTTCACACTCTTCAATCGATCCAAAGACCATATTTTCACCTCATAACTATTTATCTTCTTTTATGGCGTTTATAATTTCTTTATCTTCTTTTTCTTCTTTCGCACTGATTTCTTTTAATAATTTTTCTCTACTTTCTTCTGCCTTCATTGCTGATTCTTCGCAAATATAAAATCTGTAGCAAAAATCTATCATTTCAAAGTAAATAGTTTTTAGTGTAGTATATACTCTTGCTAAAGCATCGGACTCTGGAACTTCCTGAAATCCGTATTCAACTTCTATATTTGTAAGTTTTTCTATGAATAATTTCATCAATTCAGAATCGTCAAGTTCACATTTTTCAAATATAACCTCAGAGCATACCTCTAAAAGTTCTTTTTCTATTTCGCCTGTTGGATTCAAAACGTATATATAATCTATTTCACCGTCATCCATAGTAACCGAAATTATATCTCTATATTTTTCCTTCTTAGGCAGTTCACTTAATTTTATTGTTCTCATAATTTTCTCCTTATATCTTTATCTCTAAATTACATTTAATTTTTATATTTACATTTCCGTTGATTTTTATTTTGTTTGTTCCCTTTTTTAGTTTCAACCAATGTCTGTTTACTTTATGGAACTTATTTTCATCATTTTCATCTATTACTATAAACAGTTGATTGTCGATAAATATTTTTTCTCCGTCCTCTAGCCCTTTTACTACAAGAGGTTCAGAATCTTCTATTGATTCATTTAAAATTTCTACGTTTCCACTTGCGTTTGCCTCAATTTCTAGCATTGGATATACATATTCTCTTGAAATACACTCATTGTTTATATTTGTAAATCTTTCTCCCTCGACCAACAAATCTTTTCTTATCTTTTTCACTGGATGTTTGTAATATGGTTGAAAGGTTACTGATAAAATACCTTTTTTTTGATGTGTCATTTTCTTTGTAACCTTTGTTGCTCTAAAATAGTAAACTAATTCTGGATTATCATAAGAAATGAATTCACAAAATTTATCTTGTGTTAACCAGTTAATTATTTCTTTTTCCAACTCATCACTCCACTTTATTGCTTGTCTATTCTCTGTTAAGCAAAAATCTAAAGTGATTGGTTCTGGTGGAGACTCCTCTTTGGTATAAAAAGGATTATCTCCAAAACTACTTTCTACTTTTAACTTGTATTCAAATGGAATCCCATAGTCCATTAGCACGTCATTTTCACCGACAGTCACTAACATTATCCCTATGCTCTCCGAATTGACTCCATCGAATATAAATCTGTCCGAATGAAAGACCAATTTTATTGTCTCCTTTCTTTTAAAAAAATATTTAAAGCCAATAAATCTTATTGAATTTAAATAAAATTTTAAATTGACTTAAAAAAAATAACCCCACCAATTGGTGGGGTATATCAATACTAAGCAGCTTCATTATCAAGTTTTATAGAAGGATCTAGGTTTTTCACCTTTTCTTCTAAATCTGTTGTTCCATCATCTTCAATAAATGTCAATTCAAAAATTTCTCCTAATTCATCTGGGAAACAGTCAAATTCCATTGGGAACTTAGATGGATTCTCTGTAGAGAATGTAAGTTCTGCATTATTCTTTGCTCTCGCATTATTTATAACTAGATTTAAAGCCATCTTTTTACCATTCTGCATTTTAGCTGAAACTATTGCTTCAATTCTAAGGTTTGGTGTATCTCCTTCTGAAGTAACCTTTATTACCTTCACTTTTTGTGCTACATTCTGATAAAAAAGTATTACAAACTGACCCTCTTTTACAGTATCTGGGAACACAACTTCTGTATCATCACCTACTTTTGTAACAGTTACCTCAACTTTTTCTCCTAGTTCGGCACCATCATCTTTTAGTAGCATAGCCATCATAGAACCCTCTAAAGGAGACTCTCCTTTTAGTATTACCTTCTTATCGGCTCCCAATTTTGCTTTAAGTTTTTTTGCTACTGCATAATTATTCTTTTCAGCAACATCACTTGCAAGAATTATAGAAAGCTGTGGAAACTGGATAACTTCAAACTCCGCTTTCCCACTTACTTTTTTACCACTGTTAAACCCTATTGTATCTACGCCTTTTGCCTTTGCAAAAACTTCTTCTGATTCAATTTTTAACTCAAAAGAGTTCGCTGCTTCAGTATAAAACAACGGTACTCCTGTCTCTTTATTAAATACTCCCATATCGGCAGCGTCTTTTATTGCGAATGCCATTAATTAATCACCTATCCTTCATTATTTTTATATAAAAAAAGACAAGACTAAATTGTCTCATCTATATTTATCTTAATTTCTTTTTTCCAATCCAACATTTCCTTTGGATCTATCTTGTAATTCCCAGAAGTAAACATCTTAACATCCATATCATGTCTATCTTTCAAGAAACTAGCTTTAAACGTATTAATCAATTGGTAATACGTCCAATTGGCTACTTCTTTATAATCTCTACCTGAATCATTTACTACAACATTGATATAATCACATATATGTAATACTTCTTTTTTCTTTCTTTCTCGCTCTTTTCTTTTAAATATTTCTATATATTTTCTTTCTTTTGCACTCCCATTGTTTTCTACCCACTCATCATCTTCTTCTGTTCTACTTAGTATAGACTTGATATCTATATCTAATATTTTAAAAATAACCTTTAAAAGTATGTTGAAATTTTCTTTATCTATAAGAATTTTATCATCTTCAGAGTCCCCTTTATTTATTAGGATAACTATTCCCTTGAAATCTTTTCTGTCCTCAAAAGGATCTTCTTTGATATCTATGTCCTTTATATTGCAATCAAAAAAACAACTTAGTAGCAAGAATAATTTTTCTAAAAAAGTGTACCTTATTTCTCTTTTAAAAAATACATCATTATACCTTGTTTGGACTTCTCTTTTGTATTCCTCTGAATCCATTTGAGCCACAGCTTCATTTACCATACTCAAACAATCTAATTTATATAAGTCTGCACTCGGTGATAACCCAGTCATTTTTTCGTAGAAAGTTTCAATCATTATGAAAGTAGATGTTATATCAGATTCTTTGATTGGCAATTCTAATAGTTCTTTTAAGCTTGGCTGTTTTATGACTCCTAATCCATATTGAGACAAGTCTATATCTTGTCCAGTCATTAATTTACTCTCAATCATCAAATCCCTCGTCTTTCATCCCATATACACTGAAGTATGTAAGGTATCCAGAGTATTCTTGATTTAAGTCTCTAATTCCTATTGTTTCTATGAACCTAACTTCACCTAAAGAATCTATAGAGTTTCCCGATAGCTTTTTAACTATCAAATCAATTAATGCATATGTTCTTGAGCCATTTAAAGTTCTGTCACAGTCATTGTGGCAAGAAACCCCTATTTCAAGAATATTTTCAAAAGAATTCTTTCCATGCCATTTAGATGTGCCATCTTGCCAGTTTGTCTTTCTAGATATATTTATAGTTATATTTACATTCGCATCCCTTTGCAAAGTTTCTATTCTTCTATTTTTAAAAAACTGTTTTTTTAAAGCACCCACTGGATTCTTTACCTTTGGTTGAGATGGAATGTCTATATCTTTTTCTTTATAATAATGCATGAATTTAGAAATTAAATCATCTTGAATTAAAACATTGTAAACCTCAGTTACCATTCTATTCATATATCCTATTTGTGCCATTTTACTACCCCCTCAAAATCAGTTCTATTTTGTCTATTATTTCTTCAGTCTTTTTTTCTTTTATTTTTAGGACTGCTTTTTTACCTATATATTTTGGGTTGGTAGTCGCCACCACAGTAACCTTGTTTCCATTATTTTCTATTATATTAAAAATATAATCTTCTTCTAATATCCATTCAAATTCATGTTCTTTGTTTTTTGTTTCAAAGATAAATTCTGATTCTTCACCTAAAAGCAATTTATTTTCACCAAGTATTTCCCCTTTTATGTCTTTGGGTTCTTCTACTCTTTTTTCCGGGGAAAGATTATTAAAATAACCAATATTATTAGCTAAGAAGATGTCTGTTTCATCACCAACCAAGATTTGTGTTTGTAGAACTAAAGATTTTATAAGTCCCTTGTATTCAAAATCATTTATGTGGGTTACTTTATAAGCTGTTTCATGGGTTAATAGGATTCTGAAACCCTCACCTATTGTTCTTGTTATATAGTTATTTCCATATCCTATCTGCTTTTTTGAATCCATATAAGACATATATACATCATCAGCTATACCATCTGAATACATTGTTAAGTTTTCTATAGACACTGGTATCTGAACTAAATTGCCTCTATATTTCAAAGTAATATAGTTATTGCATTTTTTCATTATATATTGTTTTTTAACACCAAGTGGCTGATGTTCCTCGAAGATAATTAACCATGTTTGATTATCAAATTTAACATAACATCCGACATCCATATTCACATTTCGCTCTACAAATAAATTTTTTTCATCAAGAACAGATTTATCATTATTTGTCACATCTGTGATTGCGGCTAAAACCTTCTTAGTTTTCTTTGAGATAAATGGTTCATCAACATCTGTTATTTGTACTTTTTGAGAAGTAGGAGTGTTATCGAGATAAGATTTAAATGCTTGTTCAGCCCTTTTTTTTTCAACTTCTTTTGCGTTTTTTGCCTTGTTTGCGACTCTTGATCTATATTCATTTAAAAAATCTGACATATTAGTTGAATCCTTTAAAATCATTATAAGTATAATTTATAACAGCAAGTTCAAATTCTCTTAAAGTAGTCTTATATAATTTAATCATTTTATCTAACATATTAGCTCCAGATAGCTTTTTATAATCACCATCTGTCACCATGTTCTTTAGATTTTCTTCACGATTAACCTTTGGCTGCAACCAATAGATTATCATCCCTTTTACTAATATAAAGACTTCTTCATTGCTTAAAGTATCTTCAAAATATCCATCATTGTAAAACACTACTGATACAGGTTCTTGTGGGGGTATTTCAAAGATGATTCTGTTTTCACCTTCCATTACCCAATCTATTCCTTTTTTATATTCTATTCCTGTTTCTTCACCAAAAACATTTATAAAAGACTCTTTAACTTCGTCTTTATCAAAGTCAAGAAAATCTGTGTCAATAGTTATTTTTTTATTCTTGTAATCTAAAATAGTAAGATCTTTTTTGCATTTTTTGAACTTGGCTGTCGCACCAACAAGGTAATTATGCAATTGTTTTCTCATAGTATTTGGGCTTAACATCGCAAATAATTCATCATCAATTTGAGAAAGAAAAATTTCGTAAATATCTTCAGTTTTCGTCATCTAATACCTCTTATATAGTCTCAATAAATATATTTCTCTCATCTAAAAAATGCTCTAAGTCTAACTCCTTTGACCTCTCATTGATTAAATTTTCTTCTCTTAAAAATAAATATCTCTTTGCAATTCTTTCTAGTATTTTTTTGCTACACTTTTCGCATAACTTCCTAAAGTCGTCTTGATTAGAATCAATTATTATGTCATCTATACTTCCTACGTCAAAATTAAATGGTTCATAAGATTCTTTTAATCCTATTGCACAGATAAGATCTTCAAGTTCAAAACCTATACCGTAAGCTTCAATTATCCCTAAGTGAAGATCTTCTAATAATGACTTAGCATTACTCTGTATAGAAAATATTATCCTCAAAGGAACATTTCTTACATCTCCACCTTCATTCCACATAAATACTTCTTTCGTAAGAGGACATTTAAAATAAACTCCCCCTACACCTAGATTTACTAAGTCCACACTTATTTCATCTTGACTCTCTCTTAGTGTTGACTTTAGTTTGATCTGCATTTCGTTTAAATTATTATTACCTTTGTTTTTTCTGATTATCTTTCCCATATTACCTCCATTTGTGTTTAAAAAAAAGGACACAGATATCTGTGCCCTCTATGTTTAAGCTGTTATCTCGTAACCACCAAATCTATTCGCCACTGCTACTCCTAGATGGAATCTTCTAGTATAGAAGAATTCTAGCTGCTTATCCATTCTTTCCGTTATATTTGTTCTATCATAAACAAATGCGTCTCCTTCAAAACCACCATATAACACATGTTCACCTTCTGGTATTATGTATAGTATGTTATCTGGGATTACGAACTTTTCCTTTTCCTTGTTATAACTATTTTCAAGTTCAACACACTTTACACCCTTGAACATTCTCAAGTATCCACCATTTCTGATATCAGTTGCATCAGTCACAAAACCTTGTATCCCTGGTATTTTTGATAGAGCTAACTTAGAACCATAAATTACAGCACCGTTACCAACCTTTTCAACAAGTTCTAATAGTTTTGTCTCATCTAACTGACCTACCTCATGGAACTGTCCGTTCTTTAAAGTGTTATAAGCTTCTGTAAACGTTTTCCCTATCAACTCAGCAATCTTATGATTAAACGATTTAATTACTTTGTCTACAGCTTCATTAAAATCTATTAACCCTAACATGAAAGAATCCCAATCGTCATATATTGCTACCCCTAGGTCAAAAGCTGTAGTATTAACTACACTATCGAATAGTCTCTGTCTATTGAAGTTCATAGTTCCATTTGCTACGACTGAAACCTCAAATAGATCTGGATTAGTAACTCTAAACTGAGGTTTTTGTCCTGGAGAAACATCTTTGAACGTCATTATATTTGAAAAAAGATCTCTAGTTAGTTCAGAACCTCTTACCGTTACTATCTCTTCTATTAAATCAAAAAATGTATGCTTAACTAAATCAAAACTTCTGTGGTTCCACTTTCCACCACATTGTTCCATTATCATTCCTCTTAATGTTTCATTCGCATCAACTTTTTCTTTTTTAGCATTTGTAAAATATGTCTTCTTCCCTTCATATATTTCTAACGCTAAAGCTGTAATTTCATTACTCATTTATATACCACTCTCCTCTATTTTATAAAAATTCTATTTTTACTGAATCTTGTCTATTAAATTTATAGACTCTCGTTATTCTTCCCACAGCAACACCTGCTGTTTCGCCTTCTTTTGGAGCTGCAACTTTTGTAAGTTTGTGATCCCCTGGTACTATTGTTACAAAATCCCCTAATGCGATTTGCCCTTTTATTGAGTCTGCTTTAGAAACTGTCATTTCTAAACCTGGTTCGATATAACGCACTCTAACTCTTGCCCCAACAGGAAAAGCCATATCATTATATTGTTCAGACTTTTCATATGGATGAAAAGGTTCATCAATTATACCTACTGGTAAAGACGCATCCAGCTTTACACCTTCAAATAATTCTTGATTTGCCTCATCAGTTGGGTGTGATATTGATATAAACTGTCCATTCACACATTCTTTATTCGCTATATCCTTTAATTCGACCGAAATAGGTCTATCATTTGTGTCTCTATTTACATTTATTAATGCCATATTTTTAAATCCTCCTAAAATCCTAAATATTTTCTTAATGAAGGCCCATATTGTGCGACTTCATTTTCTTCTTCTGGCTCATTGAAATCGTGCATCATTATCCCATTTGCACTAAATTCTTTTTCACTGTTTTTCTTTAAGTTTTTCTTTCCTACAAGAACATATAGTTCTTTCTCTAAGTCCTCTAAACTTAACTCACCATTTAAGGCCTTTTCTTTCAAGCTTGATGTTTCGTCTTCTGAAAGTGGGAATTCTGAAACCAAGTTTCCTACAGCTTCTGCATTTTTCTTATTTTCATTTTCCTTTTTGTATTCAGAAAGTTCTTTGTTTTCATTAATCAAAGAAGAGAAAGAATTTAATATTTTTTCCTTTAAATCTTCGATTGTCTCGATACTTGTATCCATCTCTGTAGAATAGCAAGTAAACAAGGCTTCATTTAAAGCCATAACATCTTCTTTTGTATAAGTCTTTTTCTTCTTCTTTTTACAAGCAAAATCTTCTTCCGGCTCAGCATCTTCACCCTTAGACTCATTTTCATCTTCAGGTTCATTTGTTGTATCTGGGTCGTTTTTAGAATCGTCATTCTCACCCTCATCTTCGGAATGTTCATCCTCTTTTTTCTTTTTCAATTCAAACTCGCTAAGTTCTTTATTTGCATTTGCTATAAAGCTTTCAAATTTGCTTGAATCTTTTGAAAAAGATATTCTACAGTTATCATCCATACCAGGTTCAATTTCATCAGAAAGTATAGTCACTCCTAAAAAAGTAAATGCTTCTATATCTGAAACCCCTGAGTATTCAGAATTTGGTTTTTCCGCTGAATGTTCAATTTCAACACTCACACATTTTGATCCAGTTTCTTTAATGATATCTAACGCTTGATTAGAATACCCTTCATATATATAACCTGTGCAAGTCATATATGTTTTTCCATCATGTTCAACATAGTCAATTTCCGTTGACTCTGGTATTAACCCAATAGGGTGTTCAAAAAATTCTCTTTTAATTTCCCCACTGTAATAATCTTCTTGAAGCTTAAATTCATGTCCGGCGAAATCATACGATCCGTCTTCCTTCTGTCTTATATAAGCTAGAATTGGTTTATTTTTAATAGATTCTGAAGCTGATTTTATAACTTCAAGGTCTATATTTAAATCATGCTTATTGACATTATCATGCATTAGTGCAATCTTAACCGGGACAAGATTTCCATTTACTACTTCACTCTTCCCCTCGGAAAGGTCACATTGCATAAATAATTTTTTATTCTTCAAGGTATCACCTCCTACTTTTGTATTTTGTCTTTGTTTTTGAATATAAAAAAAATAGGCGTTAGCCTATAAGAATAGCTCATTTGTGTAATAAAACTTCTCTTTCATTTCATCCAACACCTTGCTATGACTACCATTGTTGTGAAATGCATAATATGTTTTCCCATTTGATTGAGGGTATTCACATATCAATTTATAACCCATTTGTTCCAAAATTTTAACTTCTGAAATAATGTACAAATAATAATCTCTAAGGTCTGGGATATTTTCTTTACTCATTTTTATCACCCCTAATCTCCTTGTTCACCAACGCTGTCAGAATTTGGGTTTTCCGAATTAGTTGGTCTACCCTTACCACTTAATGTATGGGCTGTCTGCATTGGTTTCATCCATTCTTCTAATCCCATTAAGTTTTCAGAATATAATATATTTAAAGCTTGTAAAGGTGTGTGTCCTTGTATAGCTAAATATCTTTTTTTAGAAGTATATACTGCCGAATTTTCTCTTTCTTCTTGCATCATCTTTGACCTATTATAATGAGTTGTTGAGACAAATTGTACTTTCCATCCACCCCTTTTAAACTTTAATTTCAGTTCATAGTTTAAATAGGTTTCTACCAGTGATTGGATCTTTAGTGGAATTAAGGTATCTATAATAGCACTAAGTATTGTAGCTTCATTCGTTTTTGAATTTCCATTAAATAAATCGTTGGCGATACCAGCGTTGTCATATATACTTTCTTTAATCTTATTTGTGTGTTCATAATTTTTTAATTTGCCATCACCAAGCGTTATTGGTTTAATGGTGTATGGAGTTGTTATCGCCCCTACCCCATCTGGTGCTTTCTGCTTTAATGCCTCATGATACATTTCCGCTGTGTCTGATTCAACTAGTATGTTTCCATCTTTATCAGTGTCTATTTTCTGATGTAAAAGTTTGTAGTTATCCAACTCATTACTAAGATTATCTATATTTTCAGATTCCGATAAATTCATCAAAGCTGGGAACAAATGCATATAATATGGTAAACCTTTGGAATCCCATTGGTTCATTTGAAAAGCTATTCCGTTTTCACCTACAATATAATAGTTACCTTTAAATTTCTTTTTATTGGTTTTGTTTTTCAACTTTTTAGCTTTTTGAATTTCATCCGGATAAAATTCTATATCTTTATCATCTATTTTCCCCAAGTCAATGCCATACCTAAATACACCAAACTCATCGAGTTGTACAATCTTGCAGAACTTTTGTGGAATTTCTTGCATTAATATTCCATCTTTTAGTTCTCTTTTATAAATATATACTTCACCATTTATTAAAAGTCTCTCGGTTATCCATCTAATAAGTGTTTTTACATGGAATTTTTCTAGATGAAGAGCCACTTTTAATTCATCTTTTAAAATTGAATCTTTATCCTTATATCGAAAAGAGTCGGATGCATAAATATAATGATCTTGAGTGAGAATCGTAGCTTTATAATTTATAAACTCTTTTAGAATACCATTGGATAGTAACATTTTCTGAGAAACATCTTGCAATCCAGAGGTGTTAGCTATAGGATTTCTTAAATAGTTTTGCAACATATCAGGTGTTATCGTGGAATTTGAATAAATTTTCTTATAGACTTCTTCTATAGAAGATATTCCCCTTGAGTCACGTCCCGCTCTAGATGCGAACATTTTTGTGCTTTGTTCTCTTTTTTCACGCTCTTCCTTTGTGATGGTCTCAACTGTGTTTACTTTTTCATTTTCTATTACTCTCACCTCTTTTCTCTATATATTTTATGTGAAGAACATAAATTTGCTCTTCGTAACTTTCTTTGTTCTTTCTTCTATTATCTGATGGCATATGAAATTACCATAAGCCAAACTTGAGTATCTATCTTTTCTTGCTCCAGCCTTTTCTTTTAATTTTATTTTTCCATTAGGCCATTCGCCTTTTAGGTTTACCATTTCCCCCATTAATAATGTTGTTTGAATGAATGGTTCTAATAATTTTGCTTGCATTGAACCGATTAAAGAAGAATATCCATATCTCTCTTGCAATATTTCTTCCGCCTCTGTCTCACTCATAGGAAAAACAATTTTTTCACTCATGATATCACCATTTAGATGCATAGCCATTTCATGGTTTGAATCTGCACTGGCTTTCATAGCATATAAAACATAGTGGACATCATTAACCACTGTTCCAGGAACCATACTATCTTCATTGTAAGCACCCCATTCAGGGTATCTTTCATTTCTCTCGGGATCGTAGGTTTCTTTCTTTAGTTCGTTGTAAACAGAAATTCCTACACCATGAGCATCTATTACAGCTCTGTCACATTTAAAATCATAAAAAAGCCTCTTAATTTGAAGTGCTTGTTTTTCAGGCTTTAATCCATTATGTGACTCCATATGTGCTAAATGCGTTCTAAATCCACTTCCTGATATCGGTAATACTCTCATTAAAGAATATATAGAGTTATCATTTTTTCTTCCTGCCGCTACCGCTATATCGGCTGACAGCACTCTAGCCTCACCATCTTTTTTGGCTATCTCATATTTACTTCTAGCATCGCTTACATAATCAAGATTGCTTGGTGGATAATATACATCTACTCCAGTCCTACATTTATTAAATAAATCAACCTTAAAAAATGCATCTATATCTTCGCCCCAGAATATAGATCTCATTTCCATGTCATATCGCATTGGATTAAGTTTTTTCTTTAAATCTGCTATTTCGGATTCTGTTGTTAAGTTTTCCATTAGAGGCATTTTTTCGTCAAAGCATAACACAAAGGAACTTTCTTTATTAAGCATCTCTTTTATACTTCTAAGGTAATATTCTTTGTAAAAATAATGATTCTTAAACCATGCTGATGTTAGATATATAGTCTGATTCTCTTTTTCTACATAACTAGCATACTCAGGCTTTTTCTTATACCCTCTTTGTCTTACAGCCCCATTTAAAAATGGAAGACAAACAGATTCCAATATACTTTGTTCAATTTTTACTGCCTCATCCACTATTAAAATTGTGGCTCTTAGACCTCTCCTGTTTTCGGCTGCGTTGACTGCTGTTATAGTAGACCCGTTTTTAAAATGAACAACTTTTTGTTCACTTTCAGATCTTATTTCTTTTATTTCTCTTCTTAGCATTACAGACATTTGATATAACTCATTTTCTATCTTCTGACTGATAAATAGTTTTGATTGGTATGTAGTCTTGCAAACTACTACTATTTTTGAGTTTGGATAAAGTATAGCCATGCAACAGGCGTAAACTGCTGTCATAAATGACTTCCCAATACCTCTAGTTGCTATTAAAATATTAGTTTTATTCTTATTAAACATATATAACATTACTTGTTGAAATGGTTTTAACCTCAACTGTAAATAGTCTTGTGCAAACCTATGTGGGTTAGCTCTCCAAAACTGAATCCATTCTTTCATGGACTTCTTATATGCCTCTATAGGATTCTTTGGCACATTTTCTCTTTTTTTTGTTTTAGTAAATAATTTGAATTCCGTTATTTTAAAACACCACCTATGGATCTTGCTAGAGGTGGACAATAAAGAGTATTCATATATTCTTCTATTTTATCTACATCATTAAAATCTTCCGATACCTCACCTATAGGAGCCTCATTTTCTAGTGCCTTTGCCATCATTCCTGCTAAAGCTGAATCGCTCTCTGCCATATCATTCTTAGAAGGATTTAATCCCGCCTCTTTCATCAAACTTGATTGTGCTTTATTATATGCCATGTATTCCTTATGCTCTCCAGCGTCTTGAGCTTTTCTTTTATTTAATTCCATGACTGCATAATCTCTATACCAGTTAAATTCCATTGGCGTTTTTCCAGAGTGAGTTTCTTTTATTTCTTCAAATTGCTCTTCTAAGAAATATATTTCTTCTTTAGTGTATGATTTTCCCCATAATTTATACATTTCAGGGGTGACTTCAAAGCTTTCTATAATCATTTCATAATCATTATTTTCTAATTTTAGACCCTTAGAAAGTTCAATAATACTATGTATACTTTCCTCATTCATAGAGGTTATTTTTCTTCTTCCTGCTGTTCTTGTTATATGATCAAAGTACGCTAATATACTAATTTCTGGATTTTCTTTATCTATATTTTTATCAAATGCATCTTGATTAATTTCAAAGTCCATCATCATGCATAAATGCATAAAGGCCTTCCTAATATCTTTTTCATATAACTTTATCAATTTTGAAAACATAGTTGATAAACATTTTTTACATATAGGAAGATAGCCTTCATCTGCATTGAATTTATTGTTTGTTTTGTAGTATTCAGAAACAATTTTTCCACTACCACAAGAGTGGCACTTTATAACCGTTCCTAAGTTTTTTATTTTCTTATTTACTTCCATCTCCATTTTTCCTTTCTAAAATATGACACCGGGTGGCGTTAACCACCCAACATCATAAGGAGAATGGAGGAAATTATGCCAGTTACCTAAGTAACTGAAAAAAAGACACTATAAAATATAATGCCCTTTTTTCAAAAAGGGACGAATCCCTAATTGCTTAAATTGAAATTATACGTACATAATCTTCCATTCTCATTCATAATAATGAACTTTTGAATAGGTGGTGAATTTTTTCTTATATTGTAAGCATATTCATCAACGCCACTAAACGCACCATTTACTATTATTTCCGATTGATTAATTGTGTATTCATTAGCATTATGAAAATGCCCCATAAATACATAATCTGGCTTGATACCAGATATTGCTTGTAACCCCTCGACTGATTTTGAACTATCTTTGTCTCCATGAACTGCAAAACACGTTTTGTTTTTTATCTCAACTTTAGAAAACGTTTTCCCAATACTGTCAATAAAATTGAAGTTTTCTATATTTTTAGTTCTTTGTTTGATAAGTTCTTGCACCAACACTGCAAAACTGTCTTTATTTAAATTATCATCCTTCTTAGGCAAAATTCTATCATGATTTCCTTCAACCATACAGAAGTTGACTTTCTTGATACTCTTAGATAGTTCAAACATAGCACTTGATAACAATTCTGATATACCTATTATTTGTTGAGCTACATCTATTCTATTCTCTAATCTTAAATTGTTATGTATATGTCCTGAAATGCTATCCCCTAGTTCAAAAACATATATCTCGTCAATACCATGTAGATTTGAATATTTTATAGTATCATTTATTAAAGAATTCATTCTTTCTATTGCGATTTCAGTGTTGTACTTATTTGCTATATTGTCACTCTCTATGCCATAATGAATATCTGACAATAATAGTATCCCTACATTATCTTGACAACTGAACCCTAATGAGTTTAAATCTTCAGATTTAACTATCATTGGTTTTTCATACGCAAGAAGCTCTAATTCATCTCTTAGTAAATTTATAAAGTCCTCTATTCTTGCAAGACCTCTTATCTTTTTATTGGTAAAGGTTCTTTCATCGGATAGTTGTTGTCTAGTTCTTTTTAATTCTAAGATTTTCTCTTTTATCTCTTTTAAATCTTGACCACTATATCTTTCTGAACTATTTTCTTTGTTATAGTCGTCTAGCATTTTCATGCCATAACTCATTTTTCTAACATGATCCCCTGAAAAATTCAACCCAACCATTTTAGATATCTCTTCCCAGGGATAATCATTTTCTCTGTTGAGTCTACCCAACATTAAGTCAATTTTTTCTTTCTTCTCCATAATTTCTCCCATTTTCTCCACAAAAAAATAGACAGTTTAAAATCATGTCTAGGATTTTTATATTTCTTTAGCCCCACGTAAGGACTAAAGTTAGTCTCGTGACCCTAGCTTTTGGCTGAACCCTGATGTTGGGGAGCGTACTTGCTAAGGTTTTGCTGTTAGTGTGCCTCGGTGTTTCACAACTAGTATACCCGAACACGTTGTTTTTTTGGGAAGAACTAGATTTACTAGCCACCTCACTGGCGTACTTAGATTACGCTTAATTGGAATACCATCAGTCCCAAGGTGTCAGCTATTCTTTATAGACATTTAGCCAGTCTTTTAACTACAACCTTAATGTGATGAATACCAAAGTTGTAGTGGTGTTCGTACGGTAAATTTTAGCTTTTGTCACATTAACAAGGAAGCTTAACCGCATCTCTCAAAAGTCCATTCTTAATGAGCATTTATCCATCACTATAAAGAGGCTAGAATGGATTATGATATCCTTGACAGTCGTCAAACCTGCAAGGCTTAGATGAGTCTTACGACTCTACATTCATTAGTACCCAGACGTAGTGGGTCGTAATTTCCTTGACAACGTGAAGATTGCAAGGTTTAATTGTGTACCTTAATGACACTAGAAAATCTCATAAAATTTTGTGTATTTTTTTACAACTTTGTTCCAAGCTGGAACAGATGAAGTGTAGGAATTGAACCTACTTGTTTAATAATTAATTAAACATTACCATCTTCATTTATGCATCCTATAACAAACAGTTAAATAATATGCAAAATAAATTTAATTATAAATTCACCATAAGTGAACTTAAACATATCTACGATACCCTTTGTAATAGACTAAGAATAAAAACGTATGATGAAAGGAGGGCGTCTAAATATCATAGATACATTTAAATTCACTTGGTGGAAAATTCAACTTGTTGGCGGAAAAGACAGGACTCGAACCTGTGACCCTTCGGTTAACAGCCGAATGCTCTACCAACTGAGCTACTAATCCAAATCTGGGGAAGGAGCACGCCCCTCCCTTTGAAAGCATTTAAGCTTTTTGCCACATCGTGAACTACTCTCCTCTTAGCTAACGCTAGAAGTGGGAGCTTCTTGGGAACAGAACATACTTGTAAGCGTATTTCTTTACTTACAGAGGTTTCTCTTATTTACCAAGCTATCCCCATAGTTCCTATGGTTCTCACATATGTTAGACACGAAAATCTTTGATTTTTATGTTATCTACGATATTTCTAGTAACCTAATTCCTTCGGTTTTTATATTTATACTTGCATTTATATCTCTATCATGATTCGTGTTGCAATTAGAGCAAGTCCATTCTCTTATGGTTAACTCTTTCTTGCCATCATTGTGTCCACAGTTAGAACAAATTTGACTAGACGGATACCATTTATCTACTTTTATAACTTTTCTTCCGTACCAGTTGGCTTTGTATTCTAATTTAGTTACAAATCTAGACCATGATACATCAGATATAGATTTTGCTAATTTATGGTTACGTAACATTCCTTTGATATTTAAGTCTTCTATACAAATAGTATCGTGGTTTTTGACAATAGATGTACTTAACTTGTTCAGAAAATCTTCACGTTGGTTCATTACTTTTTCGTGTAGCTTAGCTACTTTATTTTTTTGTTTCTGGTAGTTTTTAGCATCAGAAAGTTTAATGCCTTTCTTTTTAGCCATAAGGCAACGTTTGGATAGTTTGCGTTGTTCACGTTTAAGTTTTTGTTCCATCTTAGAAGTAAATTTATGGTTATCTATCTTTTGACCGTCAGATAGTATAGCAAAGTGAGATATTCCTAAGTCGATGCCAATAGTAGAGTTAGTCTTTGGCAATTCTTGTATATCTTCTTCGCATAGAATAGACACAAAGTATTTGCCACTTGCAAGACGTGATATTGTTGCTGATTTGATAATTCCTTTAATTTGCCTATGCAGTTTAATTCTAACTAATGACTTTAATTTAGGCAACTTAATAAACTTACCGTCAACCAATGTTATTGTTCCATTTTGATTATTTGTTGTGTAGCTTTGAACAGGATTTTTTTTGCTTTTGAAACGAGGAAATCCAATTGATTTATCTCGAAAGAAGTTCCTATAAGCCTTATCTAGATTTAGTTGAGCATTTGCTAAAGCAAGGCTATCTACTTCTTTCAAGAAAGGAAATTCTTTCTTATATTTTGCAGGTGTTGGAAATTTCATTTTTTTAGATGTATCATCCTTAGTCTCTTCATAAGATTTCATTCGGTCATCAAGCATTAGATTGTAGACCTTACGAACACAACCAAAAGACTTAGCGAAGAATATTTCTTGTTCTTCTGTTGGAGATATTCTGAATTTATATGCTTTTAATTGTTTCATGAGGTTCACCTACTTTCTATTTATGATTACTTCCTTGACTTTGAATGTATTTCTTAATCACATCAATTGGAACTCCACCAGTTGTCAAAAGACAAAAACTTTTAGACCAGAACATCTCTTTCCAAAGAAACTGTTTAACTCTTGGAAAGTTCCGTTTTATCAAACGTGAACTAGCACTCTTGTAGGCGTTTATGAATTTTGTCATTTCTGTTTTAGGTTGAGCTTTGAACATAATATGAATATGGTCTTTATCGTGATTCCACTCAACTAAAGTAATGTTATAAGATTCTGAAATTCTTTCAAAAGTAGCTTTTGCGTAATCAGATATTTCATCATCAATCACCTGTCTACGATATTTAGTTACCAACACAAGGTGATAATATAGAAGAAATACTGAATGATTATTTGTATCTAATTCCATGTTATATCAACTCTTTTCTAATATAGACTGATTATAACATTTTTTGAATAAAAAAAACAAGGCATTCATCATCCACCTATAGAGGATAGGCGACTTCTGCCAAATTAGTTAAAAAATAAAAAAAGTAAATCCTGTGCGAATACACCTTTATATTTTTAGCTAGTTTGCTAAGTCTTTCTTTGACATAATCATATTATAACATAAGCTAATTGTTATGTCAATATCTTTTTATAAATATATTTATTTATTTCAAATTTTTCGGAACTTCAGATTCATATAAGCCTATGACCCTAGGTTCTTCATTGGTTTTGTGCTTTGTTTTCTTTCCCAATTCTTTTCTATAACTTCTAGACATATAAGTTCTAACGTCAAATCGAGCATCACTCTTTTTAATTTCACCACTTCTTATTTCTTTATAGATAACTGGTTTCTTGACATATGGTTCATAATTGGTATCTAATAACTTAAAACTATAGCCATCTTCTATTAAAGTTTTTATCCCATATTCCATTCCATCCAGAATTTTTTTCATTTGTCTTTCGCTGAATTTTAAATTGTATTCTCTTTGTAACAATTCTGTTAAGTAAAGAGTCAACATTGTGTTTGATAATCTCTTATTTTCTTCCATTTTAATTTACTTAATTACCCCCTCTATATATATATATGCTAACTACCGGAAAAGTAAACCTCTTTTTTCCCAATTGTATAAAATATTCAGTTATTTCCATTTAATTACACAATTTTCCCCACTTATTGTTTTTTTCTCATAACTAATAGAAATATCTCTAAAATATACATCTAACTTTTTGATGGCATCTTTTAATTTTACCTTTATATCTTTTTTTTTGTATTTAGAGTTAAATCCTAATTCTGTCACCAATTCATCAAACTCTTTCTTGAACCACTTACTTCTCTTAAAACAACTTAATTTTCTATATAAAGTTTTGCTGTATTTACTTTCTATCATAGTAAGTTCTTCAAGATCAAATATGGCTATAGATTTTTTTTCATTGAACAAATCAATAAATAAATACTCAAACTGCTTGGATATTTTTACTTCTAAAACTTTGTCGGATACATGTAAAGTCTCAAATAATAGAAACGGAGTTTTTTTTCCATCTTCCCCTACGAATGTCATTTTCTGTAACTTTGAATTTATTGAAGATATTTGTTTTTTTAAATCGTTATAACCATTTTTACTATCTCTAGATAGTTTTTTAATTGCTTTTAATTCTATTTCATTAACTTCAGGATTCTCCGTAACCACATAAATTAATGAAAAAAATACATTCATTTCCACTTTAGTAAACATAGATATATTTTGTTCATTTAATATTTTTTTACATTTCACTAACAATATTTATACGTACCACTCCTTTCGTAAAATAACATCTAAAATGTGACAAAAAGTCGCCAAAATGTGATAAGAAGTCGCCAAAATGTGACAAAAAGTCGCCAAAATGTGACAAAAAGTCGCCCTTACACCCCTCTAACCTTTGGAACTACTTGCTTTTAGCTCTCCTAATACTTTTAATACTTTTAATACTTTTAATACAAGGTCAAAATCATTAAAGATAAATAGATTAAGATAGATAAAAGATAATACTAGATACACTCTTTACAAGTATTCTTTCTCTTCCTTGTAGTATGTTTATAAAATTTAGTATCCAACTTAACTTCACCACATACTTTACATCTATGATATTTACCTTTAGATATATTAAGATAGTACCAATCTTCATATTCACTATGGTATTGGTCTGTAAGGTTCTCTACACATCTATCTATATATTTACCTATATTCTGTTTTGATGTATCAAGCTTATCTGCAATCTCTTTATTGCTATAACCTTCTCTATATAATGTTAATATTTCTCTATGTTTATCTTTTAAGTTTGTTCTATTTATTAATAAT
This sequence comes from Peptostreptococcus faecalis, assembly GCF_900240845.1. GTDB lineage: Bacteria > Bacillota > Clostridia > Peptostreptococcales > Peptostreptococcaceae > Peptostreptococcus > Peptostreptococcus faecalis. Next base: position 37,403 of record NZ_OERU01000003.1, on the reverse strand, counting down.
TCAACATCTAATAATATACAGTTAATATCTTTGTGTATTTCATCTGTTCTTTTTAACTTTATTAATTCTTTCATAGTACCTTTATCCATCATATCTAACTTAGACCAATCTGGTTCACCTTCATCTCTTAATGGACTTTTAAACCTAATAGGCCTAAAGAATGAATCATATACTAATAGCATATCTTTCTTAATTTCACTCATTATTCTTATTACCTTAGAGTTTCTATTTAAATCTTTAAGTTTATTTAATGAGTAATCATAATCTCTTAATTGGTTACAGAGTCTTATATCTCTTGGTTTAATTACTACATCTTTAGCTTTCTTAAAGTTTCTTTCTTTCTTAAATATAGACATAGTTAATTTATCCTCTGTAGTCATTGATAACTTTCTTACTTCTTTTTCATCTTTAATACTTTTATCAAACATTTCCTTACTGTGATATATTTTATAAGTTAAAGTCTCTTCTTCCTTTACCTCAGGACAATTTATCAAATAACTTGCTATCTTTTCTAAGAATATTGCTACATTTGTATTTGAGTAAATCTTATCCTTTTGGTCTAGGCATAGTTTAATACTTGAATTATCTGTTTTGGTTATGGGATCTATTGTTTGTTCAAATAAATCTATCCAAAACTCATCTGGAAACTCTATTCCATTATTCATTTGTATCCCCAGTATTTCTTCTATTAAAGTTAATCTCTCATTATAACTCTTTATATTGTAATCAAGTTTACTGATTAATTCTTTTAACTTATCCTTTATTGTTTTCTTTAAATCTTTTGTTTCTATTATTTTATCCCCCTAAATTAAATTATTTTATATATTATGATTTCTCACGATACATATATTAAAGTAAAAACTTCGATATATACATATTATACCATAATTACTCTGTTATGTCAATATGTGCAAATAATCTTATCTAGGCAAACGTTTTATTTTCGATTCTAAGGTATCTACAAAATTATCTATTTACTTTCTATCCTGTAATATTTTTTTACTTGTATATACAACATTGGTCTCGGAAAGATCTTTAACTAGTTAAATAGAAATTCTTCCTCCCTCTTTTAATTATATACGTCTTCACTTGTGGGTGTTACCTACAATTTTAATAGGATAATTGGTGTTTTTTACGATTTCTTCAAAATAATTGAAATTTAAGGCTCAATATTTGTGGATAATGCCTACAAAAAAATATATGGCTATCACCTTCAAAAGTACTCTCTATTTTTTACACCTCAATTTTGTGGGTAATATCCGTACATTTATAAAAAATTCTTGTTGTAAGTCGTGAGGTACGTTATGTATAATTTTCAGAATATTCTGATAACTGTAGAAAATATCCCCCCACATTATCAAATATATAATATATCATTGTTTAAATAAAACCTATATGCATTGAAAACACTAGCGTATAGGCGTTTCCTTTTTGTGAAGTTGCGAAAAAGTTATAAAACGATATAAAAATGATATAAATTTCAGAATTTTTTATCGTAACGACACAATTTATTTTATAAAATCTTTTTAGAAGTTTAATTTATAAAATGATGTTTTTTGTTCCAACTTGTATATACAAGTTTATATAAAAATTGAAAATGCTTAACACTTTTAACCTATCCACAGTCCAACAACTCAAATCACATTTAACTTAATTTGTCAAGTATTGACTTTTATAAAATTATCAGAACACGAACAATATTTCAACATTCTGTTTAATCGTTCATTTTTTAATTTTCTTTAAATTTATATTTTTCTTTATTTTTAGAATTTTCTAACTTTTCAACTCTCTTCTTTTCTTTTTCTTTCAATCGTTCTTTTTTTATCCTTCTCTTCTTCCTCTTGTTTAACACACAAGGGTTACACTCAGCTAGTTACCAACTACTTCAATAGTACCACACAACTATTAATTTTATCAAGTACTAATTAACTTGTGTATGTATTGCAATGACTCAGCCAGATATCAATCACCACATATATTACTTACATTATATGCGATAACCAGCAAAAAATATATTTAAAATTATTTTAAAATAACTGTTGACATTGTTTAAATATAGCGGTAAGATGTAATTAACAAATCAAACAAGCAACTTAATTAAATACATCAATCCTTGATATTACAACATATACATTAAATACGATTGTTGCATATTTAAATAGGATTAAAAAAAGAATTAAAAAATATATCAAAAAGTTGCTTGACTTAACATAATAATAATGATATACTTGAATTAACAAATAGCAATCAAAGAAATAAAATATATAAAATTGATTGAGAAAGGGGGAAAATATGCGACGTGTAAATAATAAAAAGTTGCATAAAAAAAGGACACCTAAAAGGTATCCTAAACGTCAAGAGTACAAGCGTGTTAAACTAATAAATCTCTTGATAAGTATCAATACTTTGATAACGGTAATTATCAAATTGATACTACACTTATTAAATTAAGTGATGAGAGGTTGCAAAACCTCTCTAGATATTTACATTATGTAACCATTATACCACAAATAACGCATATTTACAATATAAAATGAATAATAAAACAACAGCAACATTAACAACAATATCTACAATATTGGCGTTAATAACAGTAATAAGCGATAATATAGCGATTAATATATTTAGCATAATTATAATATCATTAATAACTATATATTTAATTTACAGATATAAAATAAGAGGAGGAACAAAAAAATGAAAATACAGGATTATGCAAAAAGCGTTGTTGGTATTAATAATATCCATGACTTTAGAAGATACAAGAAAAATATTAATAATATAGCTAAAAACATATTGGAAGAAATAAAAGTAATACATCCAACTGATACAGGCATGTATTATGAAACAACCGAACTTAAAGACTTAAATGAGCATAGCGCGGAAGAAAGATCTTTTATTATAAATGATTTAAAAAAAATGGGCGTTGAATTTATAGAAAACAATACGCTGTATAGATATTAGGAGGTACAAAAAAATGAAAAAAAATAAGATAGTGGGATTTTATAATTTAACAGCCTTTGACGCCCTTGTTGTTTTAGATGATGAGGATGGGAATGTAGGCGAAAAGGTAACAACAGCTTTTTATTCTGGAGGTAAAATCACCAACAAATATACTAGCAAAGTCCATTATGACGGTAAGGGCGACTCATATGTTGTTAGATATAAGCAGAAATATTATTTTAGTGAAATAATGAAGGTTGGGAATATTTAACAAATCAAATAAGAGGAGGAAATAAACAATGAAAAACTTAAATTTTAAAATATATATAACAAACTTGCACGAATACAATAATGGTAAATTAGTTGGTGAGTGGTTGACGTTACCAGCGACAACAGAAGAAATACAAGAAGTATTTAATAATATTGGAATTGGTGAAGATAGTGAAGAAATTTTCATATCTGATTATGATTGTAATCATCCTGAAATATTTGAGGGATTTAGCGAATATGAAAATATATATACATTGGACGAACTTGTAGAGGAGGTAGAAAAATTAAGCGAATATGATTTTAATAAGTTTTTAGCAATATGGAACAAGGTGGACAATTTACAGAATACGGATATTTATACAGTATATAAGGAGTAGAAAAATGAATAAAGAAAATATATTAAAAGAATTAAATACACTTGTAGAAAATACAGAAATAGAAATTAAAAAAACTTTAGAAACTGCATTGAAAGAAAATACAAGATATCCAAACATAGACAAAATTTTGTTTTACAAAGAATTAATAAATACCGCTGAAGATATTATAGATAAGTTAAAATATAGTGAATTTAAAATCAATAGGCTGCATGATGATGAACTTTATTTTATAGAAAAAATAGAAATTTTAAACAGTCAATTAAGTAATTTATTTTCAAGTTTATCAGATTGCTTTTACCATGATTTTCACACAGAATATAATTGTATAATTGAAGAATTATAGTTAAATTTTAAAACAACAATCATTAAATATATAGTATAATATAAAGTATAATCTTAACAATTAATTTTAAAAAGGAGTGTAAAAAAATGAAAAAATATTATTTATCAGATATAGAAAACTTGGAGCTAGTAGAAGTACATGAGGAAATATATACAGAAGCAAAAGAAGACGAAAACGGTTATTATTGGGAAAATGAAAATACATTTAATTGGTGGAATGATTTAGCTAATGCATACGAAAAGATAGAAGACTTTGAAAGGGAACTAGATTTTTATCCTGAAGAAATGAAAAAAGAGTATATAGAAAAGAAAGAAATAAGCTACAACGGTTTTGATATGACTGATATATTAAATTTAATTGATGATTTAAACGAAAAATACAAAGATTTAATATAATATATGGAGGTTTTGAAAATGAAATTGTATAAAAATGTTGATATAAAAGATTTGAATAGCATACTAAAAGATGGTATTTTGCCTATATCTAGATGTGGTAATGATAGTTGGGATTATAATAAGCGGGCAAAAAATTCTAAAGAAGTTGTATACTTGTTTAATCCAAAAACCGAACTTAATACATTTACGCAATACGGAATTGTATTATTAGAGATTGATGTGACAGATGCAACCTTAAATAATTTAAGTGACTTAGATTATAACAAAGGTAAATATGATGAGTATATCATTGATGAGGTAAGACCACATCAGATAAAAAAAGTAATAATACCTAGTATCTTAAAAGATCGTATAAAAAAATATAATATAACTGTTGATATTGTATATTGTGATATGCACTTTCAAATATATGACTCATTCAAAAATGATAGGGAAATATATATAGATGCTCCAAAAGAATTATATCAACAATTTGTTGAGACAACACCAATAGAATGTACTGAATTTAATTATTTGAGAATATCAAACAATGATAATACAGTAACTGACTTGTACAATATACGTTACATTTATTAAAAAGGATGGTAAAAATATGTATAATTTTGATTTTAAACCAAAGGTAGCAAAAGAATGGTTAAAACAACACAATATCAAGGGCAATTTTAATGCGGATCAATTAAAAATAATACAAGACTCTCTAGATTATGGACACACAGATGAAGAGATGTATTATATAGCTAATGATAATTTGACTTTTTTAGAAATGAGTGAAAGACAATTATTAATTGCATGGGGACAATATCCACCACAAGAAGAAGTACAAGAAAATGCATACAAAGAAAAAGCTGTAGAAGTTGCTTCAGATGTAGGCAGGGGACTCTTTACCGGTTTTGTAGCAATGATAGTATTTTTAGTAAGTATAATTTTAGGTGGATCAGGTAAAAAATAATAATAAGGAGTGGTTAAGATGTTTTTAATTAAAATAAAAGATAAATTTTATAATATAGACAAGGATTATAATTCAATCGTGGATCTAATCGAAGAAGGCTGGACAATTGACAATGTAAAAGTGTCAAAAAGGATGATGACAAAATATAAATATATTGATTTTAGTTTAAATGGTGTAAATTTTAATTTATATTTGCTAAAAAATATAGTTGATGATATTAGGTTATTTGGCAACACTGACTTAATAATTGCCTTCTGTTTAGTTAAAGGTAAAATATCCTTGAGGGATATTGCAACAGGTGTATTTGACGATGTATACAGTCAATACCAACTAAAAAAAGGCGTTGTTACTAAGCGTGGTGCAGGTCGCTTGCTGTTTAATTTGACTCATAAAAAAGCTGATCCAAAAATGAAAAGATATATAGATTTTGAAAAATATTATATTGACAATGTAAAATCATTCAAGGGATTCTACCCGACTAATAAAGGTGTTTTAATTAAAAATAAAAAAAGATTATTCCTTTTTTAAAGATTAAAAATATATAAAGGAGGATCCCCAAAAATGATAAATATATTAATACTAGGCTTGTGGATTTTCTACAAGTCTTTTTTGTATATGCTACTAAAAATATGACCTTCTAAAATCGATTTTAAGGCGTTTTAATTAATATTTAATATTGTAGTACCTTCACGTCTTCCACCTCTTAAAACTCAAATATACTCTTTATGCTGTATCTTTAAACAACTTGTATAACCTTCTAAAATCGATTTTAAGGTATATGGATACTTTGCCATATATAAGTATCAAAGAGGTTTTACAATTGCTTAGAACACCAATTTAAAGGTTGTTAATTTAATATATATGAGTCAAATATGATGACTTGAGATATCTAATTAATTAGATTAGTCTTAATGTTCGCCTTTTTGCAATAATTATATAAATAAAATGTTGATTTTAATTGACATAACAACTTGTTAGTGTTATTATGTTGTTAACAATATAATTAAATTGTTAAGATAATGCTTTTTAATAGAAAGTAGGTGTAATAAAATGAAAGAAACATATGAAGAATATTTAACTAGATATATTGATTCTTACTTTATGCGCAAGTATTGGGCTGATGAAGAGCAAACTCCAACTAGATATATTGTATCTTATACAAAGCCAATTGATGTATTCTACGAGGATGGTAGAGTTGTATCAATTCCTCTGTGTGATATATGGAAACATTATGGATTTAACAGCCAATATAGTATATCTAGGCAGTATCCAGAGTTCATAGATAAATGGAGTGATATAAACCCATTGAAACCAGATCAAATATTTTTTAAAGCTAATATGGTAATTGCATTAAATGATGATAAAGATGAGGAAAGTAATATAGCATATAATCCAATGCTATTGGAATTGAATCCATTTAATTCTGATGAGAAAAAAGCGTATAATTTTAGAACTTTGCAATTTGTTCAAGAAGAATTAAAACATGATACGATTCCAACGTTTAACGAAATTACGGCTGTTTATAATCATTTCATTAGATATTTTAAAGGTGATAGTTTTGATGTGGAATCAAATCATGAAAATATTTTTCTTAACTTGAGTAATTCAGATTTTCTAAAATATTTTACAGATTTAAAAGTATCCTCTGTTGGCTTTGCGGCAACAAAAGTTAGAAGTTACAATAGATTATTCTTGTTATTAGGTGTCGACTTTAATGTGAAAACAGAATACTTTGTCAACTTCATTGAGCCAAGGAAATATGCTTCAAGAGATGAAATAGTTGCATATTGTGAAGAATTAGAAGATCCACAACAAGCATTTTTGATGTATGCTACATTCTTAGGCTTTGGTGAACTTCAGTATAAACCTTTAACGCTATTAAAAATGAGTGATATTGATGAAGTAAATATGGTGGCAAATGTTACAGATGGCGAACATAATTTCCAGATAGAAATAGATGAATATTTCATAGAATTAGCAAAAAAATGTAATGAAACTAGAGGAAAAACAGTATTTAGAGATGATCCTATAAGGATGAATCCTGTAGAAGTATTCATGGACTACAATATGGAATCTGAATATATAATAAAGGCTAGAAGACTTAGAAATAACAATGATGGGTTCGATCCTATTTCTTTTGAAAAAGCAAGGTTCATGCTTAGAGAAGCTAATGAAATTCTATTTGGAGTTGATAACGCTGTAACCAGAACCGATTTAAAAAGAAGTGGTATATTATATAGAATGTATGTAATTGAACAAGATACTGGTATCCCTTGGGATTCAAAGAGTTTAAAAGAAGATAATCCTAGATTGCCATTGAAGTTTAATGTAACAGATATGATGAAGTGGTATGAAAAAATATATAAGAAATAAAAAGGAAGGTTATTGACCTTCCTTTTTTATAAATCTATCCAAAATGATGATAGATTTATTATATATATTATAATCTTCCCAAAATGATGGTTAAAATACTATATAATATAATTATTACTCACTACTCTATTCCACTCTACTCCATCCAAATTGATGACGATTTTACTATATTACTTTAAATAGTTTCGTCTATATATTCCGAAGATAAAAGCATTTTTAATGGTATAACAGGTATAATATGTATAACAGGTATACCTGTTTGCAATATCATTAATTTATGCTATATATCCTACCAAAATGATGATGATTCTACTACGTGCATCTTAACTTTAAAATATGTAAAAATGTAAATTAACATAAATGTAAATATGTAAAAATGTAAATGTATACAAATTATTATTTATTTTTACTTTCTATCATTTGCAATGCTATTTTTATTTGTTCTTGCTCCTCTTTTGTTTTTTCTTGAAAGTCATTTTCTATTAATATTTTAACATATTCTCCTACGCTTTTATATGAAGACGTAAGAACAACTGCGTTTGCTAGATTGACAGAATCTTCTTCACCTCTAATGTATTTGTATTTTATTTTTTTAGGTTTTATAATTTCTTTTTTTACTTCTTTTTTTGGGGATATTTTTAAGTGCTCTGACTCTTCATATTGTTTCTCTGGTCTTATTATTCCGTTACTTTTTAAGTCATAAATATCTTTTTTCTTTTTATTTTCTGGTTGTAATTTCATTTATTGTTCACCTTCAATTCTATTTAGCCTTTCTAAAAATTCATCCGTGACATGTTTATACATGTCATATACTTTAACATCATGCATGTCATAATCATTTCTATTTGTCATATCAGGAACGCCTTGCATGCTATATCTTTTTATTCTTTCCATGTTTTTTACAACATTCTCAAAAAAATTAACTTCACCAAACTCTTCTTTTGCGTTCTCCAATACAGCTTGATCTACTTTAGATGTGTTTTTTAATAAAACTGGTAATATTCCCAATATATCTATTTCAAACGAATACTTATTAACTAGTTTTTGTAGGTATTCTATAAACATTTGAGAACCTAAGAATGAATGTTCTTGTGTCTGAAGAACTATAGTAACAGCGTCACATGCCACTACTGCTGAATCTGTAAATATAGAGATAGTAGGTGGTACGTCAAAAATAATATAATCATATTTATCTTCGATTTTATCAATTAAGGTTTTCAAATAATACACCCTGTCTCTTTCATCTTCAAATTTATCCATCAGATAATATGGATATCCCGCAAAGTCTACAAATGTAGGGATTATATCTAGATTTTGCTTAATGCTTGTAATGATACTCTCTAAATTGCCATCATCTAGTGCCGTCATTAGTGTTGAATTAAACTTGGTTATTTCACCTGTATTTCTTTGTTTCGTTAATAACAACATTCCAGTTGCATTTGCTTGAGGATCCAAGTCTATTAGTAAGGTTTTATTACCTAATTCTGCAAGTCTAAGAGATATCATGCAAGCATTTGTAGTTTTCCCAGTTCCACCTTTAAAATTAGCAAATAATATTTTTTCAGCCATAACGTCCTCCTAATATTTTAATAATATAATTATATCATAACTTTTATTTTTTGTAAACATGACAACACATAAACGCATAAACACGTAAACACATAAACACGTAAACATGACAACACGTAAATGCATAAACATGTAAACGTGTAAACACGTAAACACATAAACACGTAAACAGTTATATGTAAAATAATATTGAAATATCAATGCTATAAAAAAAAATAAAAATACAACATATAAACATGTAAACGTGTAAACACGTAAACATGACAACACGTAAACACCATGTTTTGTAAACATATGCACACGTAAACATGACAACGTGTAAACATGTAAACATGTAAACACTCGAAAAATGTTGTTGACATATTGAAAATACTAGGTTATACTGATGATGTTAAAAAATATAAATATATTTTATTTTTTATATAAATAATATCTTGACTTAACTATCGAATTAGTGTTAATATAGATGTTAAATTGCATAATTTATTTGTTATATCACTGCAAGCCGAAAGCAGTATAAAAACGATAGGTTAATTAGAGCCAATGCTAGAAAGTCTAATCGGTTACCACTGTGCCATGTCTGTAGACACAAGGTAATACGTCAGTCGGGTTTGCATGACCGATGAATAAATTATGCTGGAGGTGTAGCGACCATTTTTATGGTGGGAAAGTGAAAAAGCGATTGAAGATGCTAGTGCGTTACTTAGTTAGATTGCTGAACAGATTGACGATGGCAGTATACGGAATACTTATTTTTTTCATCCTGACAAGGGTGAAATTATGCCTTCAAACAAGTTCCGGAATGGTATAAAAATCAACTTATAATTGATACATAAATGTTTGAATTAGAGAGTTTGATAAATAATTTCGATTAAATTCTTACAACAAAAAAGAGAGTATATAATATAACTCTCTAAAATAATTATAGATTAACTATATATGTTATTACTTTTCCAATTAGTTTAAAATCTTCCACATTGTATTTTGTGATAATTATATCTGTAAAACTATCATCTGTTGAATTTGGTTTTAAAACAACTCTATCTCCTAACTTAACGATTCTTTTAATAGTATATCCAGCTGTATCTTTTACTAATACAATGTCATTATTTTTAACCTTACTTAAATCATTATAATATCTATCTATAATGATCCATGAACCATCTGGTATATCTTTATTCATTGAGTCACCATTTACTCTTGCAATACCGATTTCTTTTTTTCCAGCTCTTTTTCCTAAAATATCATCTGGAATATGCATTTTTTCAAATTTGTATCCCGATTCATAATCTAAAGGAATACCTGCTGCGACCGAAATAGGTAATTTATCATAGACATAATTAATGTCTTCTGTAACTCTTTCTTTCTTAAATTCTTGTCCTTGGTTATTTATACTTAATATATCTAAAGGTGAAATTTGTAGGACATTAGCTACAGATATAATATTGTTAGATTTCATATTTTCTACATCACCTGATTCCCAACGAGTTACAGTCATCTCACTTACTCCTACCAATTTTGCAAAAAGTTTTTTATTATATCCAAGTTCTAATCTTCTCTTCTCAATTATGTTCATAAAAAAATCCTTTCTTGAATCATTGAATTATCTAATTACCCAACATATATGTTGCAATATAATAAAATAAAAACTAACATACATATTGACAATACATATACTTTTATTATATCATATAAACAAGATAAACATAAAAGAACAAATTAACTATAATTAAGTTAAAATTTCTTTTGAAAATATATTTTGGATTAAAGAAAGGTTTGATAATGATTTTAAAAAAAATAAACAATGGAAGAGATAACAAAATTGAGAAAAATACTGATTTACAAGAATGTTTGGATGAAAAAGTAGATCTTGAAGAACTAAATATAATAATGATATTAAATAATGATGAAAAAAAAGAATATTTAAAAGAGAATATGTATCAAGAAGATTTCATAATGATAAAAGAAAGAAAATTTAAAATCATAAATTATGAACAATCTTTCTTTTCAACAAAATACTATCTAAGATTAGATATAAAAGACTTTTTAACATTAGAGGAAAACAATTACTTAGAATTAATTGACGCTATAGAATTTCTAAATAGTATATTTAGATAAAACTTAATAAAAGACTTCTTTTAACATGAAGAATGTGTATTTGCTGAAGGCGTTGATTTTACACTACTTTCACAAAAATGTGAATCTAGTAATTCAAGTGGGTTTAAGGAGATAGGTAAATGAATAATATTAAATCAAGTGTTTTAGATCGTTTGAAAATTATTACAAAAAATAAAAGAATGACCATTGCTGAACTTGAAAGAAAGGCAAATGTTGGACATGGAACAATAAGAAATTGGGATAAAAGTTTGCCATCAGCAGATAAATTATATTCTGTAGCCAATGTGTTAGGGGTTTCTATGGAATATATAATTACTGGTAAAGATTCATTAACTGATAAGATAGATATAATTGCACGTGAGATTGTAGGACTTGATGAAGAGAAACTAAAAATCATAGTTGATTTGGTAAAGATTTTAAGATAATTTAACCATATTTTTAAATATATGGTTGATAAAATAAGTAAAAAGCGTTATCCTATTATAGTAATTATACAATTTTAAAGGGAGAATGTTATGAAGAAAATAAATGCTGATGATTTAATTGATTTAAAGAAGTTATTAGATGATGGAATTATCACACAAGAAGAATTTGATCTAAAAAAGAAAGAATTTTTAGGAATAAAATCTCATAAAAAATTTAAACTCAAGAAAAATAAGAATACTAAATATACTATTGGTTGCATATTAATTATTTTTTTTGTTATTACAGCAGGATTGTTTGAATTTTTTGAAAATAATAAAAAAATCATTGATGCTAATGAATATATATCAATGACAAGAAATGACCTAACATCAGAAAATGGGGAATGGGGAAAACCTTATAAAGAAATAAATGATGGGACAATGATGATTGACTACTTGTATTATAAAAAAAATGGTTTAGATTATACTTTTGGTTTTTTTGAAGATGGAGAAATCCAATCAATAAAGGTAAATTTAGGAGAAGATTATGAAGTTAATGACTATAAAGACATAATGAATAAAATAGGTTTAGACTCAGATAGATATAGCCTTAGAATAGCAAAATATGGTTCTAAGTCACATATATTATTATTTTTAAAGGATTCAGAAAAAGATTCTGATTTGCCATTTGAGATATCATACAAATATGGTTCTATAAATATAGTATATGAGAATTCAAAAAAAATGTTAAGAGAGATAAATGGTTTAGCGTAAAAAATAAAACTAGCACAATTGTGCTAGTTTTTTGTGTTTATATTACATTCTTATTCCAGTATTGACATAATTTTTAAGATAGTTAATGCAAAATACTAAATCAAACTCTGATATAGTAAATTCTCTTAATAACTCAAGGTATTCATAACCTAAATAGACTTGGCAAAGATTTATGTGTTCATGGAACATGAAAGTGAATCCATCGACTTGAATAGTTCTTAAATTTAAAGGTGTTATAGTATTTTTAATTCCATTCTTGTAAGTTATTTCAAATGATTTCATTATTTTCTCCTTAGTTTTGTTCAATTTTTGGTAATATATTGTTTTCTTTTAGCAATTCATATAGAAATAATCTTCCTTTTTGTGTCCATTTCGTATGCATACTAACTATGTCAAATCCATTTACCCCAAGCAATGGAATAGTTTCTGAATGAGTATAGCCATTATTTTGGTATTTTGCGTATAACAACCATTGTCCACTTTGCTTATATTGTATCTTTAAGGCATTTAGTATCTTATTCAAAGCATTTCCAGACATACCATAATCCTTAGCTATTTGTGAGACTGTTACTAAACCTTTATTTTTCAATATGATATCAGTATAATCAGCTTTAGGTTTCAATTCTGCTATTTGCTGATCCTTTATTTTACTTTCTAATTTCAAAGTATCTATCTGATTATTTGCATATACTAATGCTCTTTGTATTATTCTTTCTGGACTATTAAACTCTTTTTCTACCTCAATGAAATATTTTCTAATCTGTTTTCCTTTTTCATTTCTTTGTATCATCGCAATTTCTTTTGCCATATCTAGTTTTAGAATGTGGTCTGTTATTGTTTTAAATCCACTTGCGTTACTACTTACTTTTTTTTGAGTAAATAGTGTAAAATCAACGCCTTCAGTAAATCCGTACTCTAACATCCTTTTGATCCAGTCATTATATTTGCTCTTAACTTCTAACCTTTCGTGTAATTCTCTACCACTTATAATTGGTTCCATGTTTTCATTTGTTTCTACCCTAATTAATTCTTGCATAATTACCTCCTATTTTTTATTATATATCTTAAATGTACTACAAAATAAACATATAAAAATAATATGTTCTTATTAAGATACATATATCATATATTTTTTAAGATTATATGTCAAGAGATTTGTATTAAATTTATTACAAAAAATAAAATTATTGACTATATGTTAAATAATATGATACAATACATAATATAGAAAGGGGTGTATTTATGAAGAAATCTACAGATTTAATGGGAAATAGAATAAAGGAAATGAGGTTAAAGTTAGGACTAACTCAAGAAGAACTAGGAAATATAGTTGGGGTACAGCGTGCCGCTATAAATAAATATGAGGCTGGACAAGTAGAAAATATGAAAAGAAGCACAATAAAGAAACTTTCAGATATATTTAAAGTTGAAGTGGATTGGTTATTGGCTTTTGATGAATATGAACATACATTAGAATATAATGCACCTACAAAAACTTTCCATGAAAAACTTAATGAGGAAAACATACCTAAAAATAAAGAACTTGATGAAAAAAAATTACCAAATGTATTTTTAGATGAATATGGTGGAAAGAAAACTTTAACCACCTTGAAAAATACAAGCGAAAGTATGAATAAAGAAATTCCTAATGGTTCGTGGATTGTTATAGACAAAGAATATTCTAGAGTAAATAGATTACAAAATAAAGATTTAGTATTAGTCAAACTAGAAGGTGTATATGAGATTAGACGTGTTTTACTATATGGTGATAAGGTTGTATTAAGACCTAACTCAGCGGAAGATAGATATATAGACATAGTAGTCAATGGAAGCGAACATATAGACTACAAGGTTATGGGTAAGATTATTACAGCGATAATAAGACAAGACAGAATTGAAAATAATTCTAAAAAAAAATAATAGAGATAAAGAATCCTTCTTTATAAACTGACATTGACATAACGAATAAATTGTGTTAAAATATGCTTATAGTTAATAAGAAAAGTGGGATACTTATGTCTTATTAAGATGCCATAAATTAAAAAGTAAGTCAATGAGGAGGATTAGTATGGATGAATTTAAAAACTGGATACCGGTATTTGCAGGTGTTGCAATTTATAAAGTAATAATAATATCAATCATGCTTTTTCTTGAAGATAAGGCAAAAAACGAGTTAAAATAGTTATTTTATTGAGGAGGAATAAAATGTTTGAAAATAATTATAAACTTATACTTTTCAAGTCAAGAAACAAGGATAATAGAGAACTTGAGGGGTTTAAAGAAAGAGGAAAAACACTATTATTGCCAGATATACCAACAATGCAAGACTGGGAAATATTGGAAGAGCAATGGATTAAATTCATAGAAGAAGGTGTTGATGGTGAAATGTCTAGGTGGTACGAATACATAGACTTAAGAGATGGTGAAAAAATACGAAAAGAGTTGATCCATCATTTAATAGATTTTGAAGATACAAGATTAGATAATATTATGAGAAAAATCAAGAAGATTGCAGGAAAACCTAATATGGCTATTACAAAGAAGTTCCTGTTTGACTTGGATAACATAAAGAATAATGATTATAGCCATGACTTTACAAATGATTTAGTTAATATATTAGGGAGTGACGATTTATATGAAATTTATCAGACCCCAAATGGGTTTTCAGTTGTAACTCCACATGGATTTGACACAAGGAAACTATTGGCAAAATATCCTAATGTTGAGCTTAAACGAAATGCTCTAATAATTAGGCAATGGGAAAGAAAAGGAGAACAATATGAATATCGTATATCCAGTTGTAATTGAAAAAAATAAAGAAGATAACGTTTTTTATGTAACTTTACCAACATTTGAAGATAGAGAGATGGTAACATATGCCAGTACTTATGGTAAAGCTGTAGTCTACGCAGAAGAAGTAATATCGCTATTATTATATGATATACCTATTGAAGAATATCCTTCAACCACTTTAGATAAAGATTTTAAATTAAAAGAAAATGAATCATTGGTATATGTGGATATGGACTTAGATTATCACTTTTCACAAGTGATTGATCTAGAAAATAAAGTAAATGCACTTAAAGAAGCTGAAAGAATAAGTGAAGAACGTGGCAAAATGGTTGAAGTAGAATATGAGAAAATGACTAAAGAAGAGATAAGAGAATTATTTTAAAAGTAAATAAAATCAAGTTTTTAATATAAAAAAAGGAGAAAAATTATGTGGCAAGAAATAAGGGGAGAATATCCATGTTTAATAGTATCATCAATTATAGGGAGAAAGGAATCTTCTTTCAGAGTTCCGTTTTATAAAATACAGTTTTTAGAAAAAACATATGAAAGCAATTGCTATCGAATAAAAATTTATTTGGATGAAGGTAGATGTTTAATTATAACGCTTGAAGAACATAGTAGGGAAGGTCTCAATGAGTTTGATGATCTAATGAAAGAAATTACAAAATATTATACAGAGGGGAATCTAGATAAGCACTTTAAAGTTGAGACAAGTATAATGAGTTGTAAATATGTTTAGTGTTTGTAGTTTCTAGATAGGTATAAACAAATGAGAAATTTAATTGAAAAAGGAATATACAAAGGAATTAGATATTTTGAAGGTGAAGACTATGATTATATCTCAAAGAAATACTATGAAAGTGTAGTGTTTCTAATAGAAGATTATTCTATATATGAAAAAAAAGAATTTGCCGAATATTTAGATGATACACCAGAATTAGACTGGGATATATTTGAAGGAAATGATTATGGTATATTCATAGGATTTAGATTAAGTGAAAACCTGTCATGTCAAGATTGTGTCGATAAGTGTAAATTTCTAATAGATAACTTACCAGAGAGAAAGGTAATATAAATGGATCAAGAAATATTAATATGCGAGGATATTATAATACTTTATATAGATGCAACTTGCAAAAAAGATGCTTTTAAGTAAAAAAGAGAGTCAATCTCCCTTCTTTACCCATGTGATTTTAGGTAAAATAGTTACATGCAGACATAGTATCCGAAACTACGTGTAAAAATCGAATAAAAAAACAGTTATAAGGGACACCAAAAATAATTTAATACTATATATAAGAATAATTGACATAACAAAAAAATTATGTTATAATAGATATATAGTAAAGTTAGTATTTTGGTGTTTTTAATTGAATGAAATTCTTATTTTATTGAGAGGAAATTATATGAAAAAGATTTTTGAAATGAAAAGGCATTATGGAGTAGGTGATGATGTCAGTGACTTGTTAAATTTAAAAAAGTACGAAGACAATGAGACAATGAGAGAACTTGTCTTGAATTACTATTCAAATCCCAAAGATTTTGTATTCGACAAAGAAGCATTTTTAAATGGGGAAGAAGATTCAGTGTGGATAGAATGTAGTGGAGAAAGAGAAGACGGAGTTTCAGCAATAAGTATAAGAATGACAACTGAAAAGGTCTTACTTGAAGAGTTAGATGAGTATTATAGAGGTATGAGGGATTGGATATTTAACTTATAAGGAAGTAGATTAAATAAAGCTAGTGAATTTTACATAATGAAGGAGAAGTAGAAATGGAAATAAATATTACACCAGAATATTACAATATTTATGCAGGAGATATTGTAGAAAATATGCGTGGAGATAAATTTTTTATAGGAATAGCTAAAATAACATCTTATAACAAGTTTGCCAATAAAAATATAACTTCAGAAAAAATAACTTTAATAGACATACAAAATTTCAATTGTGAAGTGACAGAATTCAGTCCAAGGGAAATTAAAGAGTTAGTACATAGATATGATCTTGAATTATTTGGTAAATATGGGAAATTTAAAATAGTAAATAAATAGTAATATTAGGAGAAAATAAAAGATAGGTATTCTTATGGATTTATAGAAAAATCTAAGTTGGGGGGGAATTATGCCGCTAATTGCGTTCTTATTTATTACATGGGTGTTCAATTTTTGCTTTATATTTGAGTATACAATCAAAAAAAATGAAACCTATAGGATTTTAGAGATATACGAACGATATAATTACTCAAAAGAAACTATTGAGGAACAAAAAACATTATATAAAGATAAATCAAGGAAATTAAATATAACAATTGTAATAGCTATTGTCGGTTTTATTCTGTTTATAATAATTCCTACAATAGTTGGGATTTAACTAATTCGGCAGAAGTTGGCAAATAAAAGCTAGTGAATTTTACATAATGAAGGAGAAGTGGATGATAGAATATTTATATAAAACAACAAATCAAGAACTAATAAGAGCATTTGAGATAGAAGCAATAATAGGGATGAGTAGAACTAGAATGTTTGAATTTTATGAAAGGAAAACAGGAATAACTCTAGATACTCTAGACGAAGAAAATCTTAGCGAAATGGAATTAATAAGGTTGTTAGAAACTCATTTTATTTTCAACAAGACAAAAGATGCAGGTTATTTTGAGTTGAAAGCTAGAGAATACTTTAATCAATTAGATATGGATATTGAAAACTTAACAATCGAAATACAATATGGTGGTGGTATATATGTATTGGGAGTAAATAGAGAATTAACAGAAGATGAAATGGAACTGTTATTTTGTGAGAAGTTAGATGATATTCCAGATAATTTAAACGGAGGATACTTATTAGATAAGTTGAAAGAGGATAATCCGAGCTACTATGACAAACATATTAGACCATTATTATTAGACATATAAGGAGAAGTAAGTGAAAACGATGCTGGAGGATGTAATAGAAATAAAGAATGAACATCGTAAACGTTCAGAAGAAATAAATGTATTAAATAAGTGGAAGAAAAGATTAAACGGACTAGATTTATCATATAATTTTAATGAATTTCAAGATGAAATGGAGAGAGATGGAGTAGTATTTATAAAGGGTCGTTCAGATGATTTAGTTGAAATATATGGAGCTATCCGAGATGAATTAGATGTAGAGATGAAATATTATTTTGTTAGAGGAATGTTTTATTTAGAAGAAGATTTAGAAGAATCAGTGAGTATATGGGAAATAGATTTAGATGAAGTATTTAGCATAGAATCTTTCTTAGGGAATGACCCATTTTTTGAGTTTATGATACCATTTAACGTAAAATCAGAAATTGTGGAAATTAAGTATGGTGGTAAGTTAAAGTCGGTTTACTCTGAATCTATATTAATTAGATATGATGATATAAAAAAGTTTAAATGGAGTGAAAGGATTAAATAAAAGAAGTATTTTAAATAAAAGGAAGGTTTTATTGAATATGAAAAAATATTATTATGCAATAGGTAATTTAAAAGTTGTTCATGCGTTTGAATATCAAGAAATTTTAAGGAAGAATTTAAACTCATTATTAAGTTACTGTGGAGAAAGAATCGGTGTCGACTTGATAAACTTAGATTACAACAGATTGACGGAAATTGAAAAAGTAAAGGTTGATATAGTAGGGTCTTTGTTGAATGAACCTAGGGATGTTATAAAAGAAATGTTTGATGATATTTTCCCGAAAGGGATAGGCGAGGATTTAGAAGTGTCAATGTTTATGAAAGAACGAATGTATTTCATAGAAACAAATAGATTGATTACAGAATATGAAATAGAGAAATTGAATGACTACATGAGAGAAGACAAAGAAGATAAGAAATATATATTACAGATGTCTAAAGACTTCGACTTGGGTTTAGACGTTGAACCATCTTGTTTATTAGATGTAACAAAAGAATATATACCAGACTACTATAAAAGGTGTATCGAACCTTTGCTAATAGATGGATAATAAAAAAACATAATTATACTATATAAGAAAAATATAAAAATAGGGTGAATTAAAGGAGAATATATGATAAAAAAAATGGTTATTAAGAGTTTGAAAGAAGAAAGTACATTGTGGTTTCATAATGATTTAGAAAAATATGATTTTTCAGGTGGAGAGTTAAAAACACAATTATATACTGAACCATGTTTGGATATTCAGATGTGTAATCCAATACAGGAGATAATTTCAGTAAAAATAAAATTCAAAGTTACGGAAGATTTTACAATAGAAGATGTAAGAAAAATATCTGATAGGATTATGAACAAAATAATAAATTCTAATGATGAAGTTTTGATAATAGTATTAGAAAATGGATATTACAAACAATATCAGACATATAAGAATGAGTCTAAAATCAATTTTGTGACTCCATGTATAAAAATCGAAGGTAATGTTTGCGATAAATCATATAAAAAAATATTTGAAGAAATTAATGATTTCATAGAACAGCATAAAAAAGATTTAAGTAATGGTATGTACGCAATGTAATAAAATGCGTATTTATGATAAAAGTATGATTATATTAAAAAGGAGTGATATTTAATGAACTTACTAACATTTAAAATTAGCTCTGATACAGCCGATATGGTATTAGTGAATAAAAGAACAGGATATACGTATCCTAGCAGTAGGATTCAAGATTTTGAACCGAATTTTAATTTGGACGCTAGAGGATATTTAAATTATAGGTTTAACTATAAAGAATTTAATCCGATAAAAAGATATAATCTTTTAAGTGAGTATAAAAACAAGTTAAAATAGTCATTTTATTAAGGAATAGGAGGTCTTATGAAATTAAGTGGAAGAATATTAGAATTAATTAAAGAACATTACGATTTAGAAGAAGGACAAATTTTTAGAATAAGTAATGAGAAATACAATATATTTAATGGAGAATTATTTATACTTAGGGGTGTAATCTGGGAGGAGTGTGAAAGCCTGAACTTAACAGATATAGATCATTCAATTGAAAACGAACGAAAGGTAATGTATAAAGTTAGAGATAAGGTTGTTTGTGGAAATATTAAACATGGATACAAAATATATTACATCAACAGTATAACTAAAGATTGTCTTGATAAAATTTGGTATTATGTAGGCGATAACAAAATGGTCGGGAATAGTTGTATAGACCACGAAGCGACTAAAACAGTTCAAAAATGTAGCGATGATGAGTTAAGGATAATGAAATATATCGATAAAGAATACAACTGGATAGCCAAAAATGAACGAGAAGGTAGGAATGAAGCATTAATCTTATTTGAAAAAGAACCTGCTAAAACCTCTTGTGGTGATTCTTGCAATTGTGAAGAGTGGGAAAGTGTAGGATTAGAGAAAGAATTACCTTTAGAAGATAATTCTTTTGAGTCTATCCAATGGTATAATAGTGAACCAGTAAAAATAGTGAGATTAGAGAATATTTAAGAAAGAGAGTAGATGAGCAGAGAAATAATAATACATAAAAATATGACTTGTTACTATGAAGTTGATGAAGATGATTATGGTGAACTTGATAGTGAAGGATTATATTTATTAGGGAAAACGATTTCAAAAGAATTAACAGAATTAGACTTCGATGAAATTGAATATGAAATAGAAGTCCCGAATGAATGTGATGAGTGGGAAATGAGAGATATATGAAAAAGACAATGAAAGAGCAAGTGGAGAGAATAGAAGAAATATTAGATAATATGTCAAATGAAGAGTTTGAACAAATATTAAGAGAAGAAATTCCAGAAATAGAAATAGGGGAAAGAATAAGTGCGGGAGAAAAAGGATTTGTTAACTATAATTCATTTTGGGAAAGAATTTCTCTTTCTTTAGAGGAAACTAGAGATACTATTGCTCAAATAGATGATGTTAATAATTTGAATGATTTAACACTAATATTTGATAGGTTGTATTATACAGAACGTTGTTCTATGGCAAAAATTGTTAACTGTTTCAAATTTTTAGATATTACAAAAAATCAATTTAATATCTTATTGAATGGAATAGAAAGAACTCTTTTATATGATATAGAAGAAATAAGAAAATCAATGAAAGTTTAGTTTCATTAAGATGAGAAGGACATATAAATGTGAAATTTTGGAAATTATTATATTTAATGGAAGAAGAACCTGATAAATATAGAAAATTGATATTAGTTAATCAAAAAAAACGATTAAATAAAGAAATAAGAAGAGAAAATGTAAAAAAATATATAAAGAATATCGGAATATTCAATAATAAACAATAAAATGACAATTATATTGAGAGGTGTAAGAGATAAATTTAGTAAAAAAAGAGGTATAGAAGATGATTTATGTATATGAAAAATGCACTGGCGAACTTATAACGAGTGAAAAAGAATTAAATTGGGATGAGTTGAAGGTTAAAGATTGTGATGGCTGTGGGGACAGTCATACACCTATAGGAATAATAAGGGATTTGAATGACATAGATGATTTGTTATCTCTATATTATCGTTTTGTGGGTGGTGGCAATAATGCTTTTCAACAATTATTAAATATAGGTGTGTCTAAAAATACCATAGTTATGATATTGAATAGATGTATATGGGATAAATATGAAGAAATAGCAGATGCAAAAAAAACAATAAGGATTGTAGGTAATGAATTAAAAAGTATAAGAAAGGGAAGTAGATGATTTATATATATGAAGCTTGTACCGGAGAGATTTTTACAGATAGTGAAGAATTAAGTTGGGAAGAATTACAATGCGAAACTTGTGGAGATAGTGGTGGATGTATTGGGAGTATAGTTGATTTAAATGATATAGATGGTTTAGTTGAATTATATAGTAACAATGCAGGCTATCGTCATACAATTCAAATACTGGAAGAAATAGGTGTAAATGAGAATATTATTCCTTTAGTAATAAGAAGAGCGATTAAAGATAGTTATGGAAAATTTTCAAGATTAAAAGAACTTATAAATATTATGGAAAATGAATTAGTGACATATAAGGAGAAAAAATAATGATTAAAAGAATAACATGGATAGATAGAATAGCTGGAGAAGAAGTAGATGGAATTATGGGAGAAAAAGGAACTTATGTTGAAAATATTGATATGGAAAATATAGGAGATTTCAACATGGAAACTTGCATAGGACGTGGCGATACTTTTTGGTGGTTTCTGAAAAACAAAAAAGGCGATGAATTGAATGTAAGGATAAAGGTAAATAACGAACAAGACGAGGATGTTGCGAATAATATATTTCATGAACTTTGTCAAAAAATATCTTTATTATCAAATAAGCATTCTATAGTTATAACATCTGAAGATTTATTTTTAAAAGCAGTTTGGATAGTTGAAGATGGTAAGGAAAAAGTATTATTACATAAAATGTAATTTTTATTAAAAAAGGATTAATATGAAAAAGGCAAAAGATAAGAAAGATCTTATTTTAACAGCAATGATAGGAGACAAAGATAAAAAATACAAAACAGTAATTCGGATAAAAGAAAATGGAGAAACTGAATTATTATCAGTTAAGGAAAAAGAGGGGAACAAGATGAAAGAAATATGGAATGATGAATAAAAACAGCATTTTATTTAAATTACCCATTTTGTTGACGTCAACAAAGTGGTGTATTGCAAGGGTTTGGGTATGTTAAAAAAAAGGAGGAGTAAAATGATAAAAAGAGTAACATGTATAGATGCTGATAAAGAGGCAACGAATATTGGGAGTGCAAGAAGAAGGAGGTCGGAAACAGTAAGTATTGATATAGATAAGACTCGAGGTTTTGAAATACATTTAAATGAGTATTCAGATGCCGAACTAGAGATGATAAATATATCTATGAGTACCAAAGGATATCTAATTGAAATTACAGGAGATTTGACAGATAAAAACAGAGAAAGATTCGGTGCAATTATTGACTTTATATCGGTAGCTCCAAGTTGTTATTCTTTGACTATTTGGACTCTGGATGGACGCTTAGATAGGATGACAACAACATATGAGGGTGAAAAAAAGAACCTTAGAAGATATACACGAAATTTAAAACACATTACAGATAAAATGCACAAATAAGTTTTATAAATATTAGTTTAATGATAAGGAGTAAGTAATGGAAGACGAAATAATACAATTGATAGAGTTGAGTAGGCTAGAAGATATAGGCAACATAATAGCTGATGCAAGATATAGAGATGATGAATGGACTTTGGATACACTGTTTAAAATAGAAAATGTAAAATTGAGATATGATTGGATTTTGTATGAATATAGATATAGTTCAAGAGATATTTGTGAAATTATAGAAGATATAGATGTCCATGAGGATTATGGAAATGGATTTTACACAGGAATATTAAAGAAAAATCTAGAAGAGATTGCAAATATTTATATGAATGGAATAGATGCAGAAGGATGTTTAGAGGATTCTTTTATAAGTAAAGAAAAGTTTTATAGAATACTACATGAAGAAATGGAGTTTATAAAACATGATAATCATCTTTCCGATATATTAGAATTTTTAGAAATATTGACTGAGACAAAAAAGGAACAATAAATTATTTATTTTAATTAAGAAAGGTAATATATGAAGTTTATAAAGAAAAATAAGGAAATATTTTTAGGTATATTGTTGGCAACTGTACTATCGCTAATAATACAACCAAGTAGAGAGAATTATTATGATTATTTAATATTCTTTTGCCTAAGTGGTTTATGCTTGTGTAAGTTTTCAGCAGATTTAATGAAAGGTTTACTATTAATATCTAAAACAGGGATAATGGTAAAACTAAATGGGACAGGCATAATCAAAAAGAGGAAGAAGTGTATAGATAAAAGCTTTAGTTATTCAGTATGTATATTGGTTATAGTAGGGTTTGAGTTATTCCTTGATCTCATAGGTTGGAAACAAAGCTTTGTCCCTATGATAAGTTGCTTAACTGTTTTACTTGGATATGATATCTACTTATTCATAAAAGCAAA
Source organism: Peptostreptococcus faecalis (assembly GCF_900240845.1). Classification (GTDB taxonomy): domain Bacteria; phylum Bacillota; class Clostridia; order Peptostreptococcales; family Peptostreptococcaceae; genus Peptostreptococcus; species Peptostreptococcus faecalis. The sequence continues at coordinate 13,136 of NZ_OERU01000003.1, read as the reverse complement.
TAATAGATTACAAGATATTTTAAGAATAGCTGTTAGTGAAGATGTACCAAGACTTACAGCGGAAGATATAATTATTTTTAAAGAACAACTGGAGAATAGTGTGACTCATTTAAAGGAGGATTAATATGTCATTTGAAACAGGAGTAATAGTAACATTCACTGTATTATTTATAATAATATTTTTTATGTTTTTAGACAATCATATGAATAAAGCGTTTTTAGAAAGTGAATTAAATTATGTGCAAGAAAAGATGGCTAAACATCAAATATATTTATACCATAAATATGTATTAGAGGATGTCTTAAGGGATTTAAAGTCCGTAGAAGTTGAATATATAGTAGAAGGCTCGTATAAGGAAGAATATACTTTAGTAATAGTTATGAATCAGTCAGATTGGGAAAAACATTCTTTTGGGGTTTTAGAAGAAATAAAAAAACATAAATATAAAGTAAGTGTTTTAGATGATAAGATTGAAATACACATGAATGTAGATAAAATTATATCTCACACATTATTACCAGATGTCATTAAAGAAAGACGAATTTAACAATGATTTATATAACTGGGGATATACATGGATGGGAAGGAATAGGAACTAGGCTTTCTTATTCCAAAAACAAAACAAGGGAAAAGTTAAATGAAAATGATCTTTTAATAGTATTAGGTGATTTTGGTGTAGTTTGGAATGGTAATAAAGCAGATAATTATTGGTTAGATTGGTTGAATAACAAACCATTTACTACTTTATTTATAGATGGAAACCACGAAAATTTCAATCTTCTCAACCAATATCCAATAGCAAAATTTAAAGGTGGTAAAGTACATAAGATAAGAGATAATGTGTTACACCTTATGAGAGGAGAAATTTTTGAGATAGAAGGAAAGAGTTTCTTCTGTATGGGTGGAGCTGAATCAATAGATAAGGTGTATAGGAAAGAAAATATATCTTGGTGGAAAGAAGAGCTGCCTAATTACAGGGAATTAACCAATGGGCTAGAAAGTCTTAGTGAATGCAACAATAAAGTAGATTATATATTAACTCATTGCTTTATTAAAGACTTTGAGAATAGCATATTTAATAGAGCATATGACAATTACCTATTAGATTATTTCAACGATATTAAAATAAATGTTAAATATGATAAGTGGTTCTTTGGACACTACCATAAAGATTTAGAATATGACGAAAAACACGTATGTGTATATAAAAAAATAATAAGATTGGACTAGGAGAGATAAATAATGAAAAATAAATATGTGGATTGGTGTAGATTAGTGAAAGAAGAAGAATTGGAAGAAAACTTCATAGAAGAGAATATTGAATATTTAGATATAAATTTAGCTTTTAAACATCAAAACTTATCAGATGATTTTATAAAAAAATATATTCATAAAGTAAACTGTTGTGAATTGAAATATATAAAATCTAAGATATCGGAAGAACTTTTCTTAAGCCTCATTTCTAAAATGGAAGATGAAATGAAAACAGTAACTTTATATGAAGTTGTAAATTTAACTGAACCATTCATGAGAAAATACGAATCTATCCTAGATTGGAAACTACTGTCTAGAACACAAAACATGGGAGAAAAATTCATATATGAATTTGAAGATAAGATAGATTGGTACGAGTTGGGAGAGAAACAAGACTTCTCGGAAGAATTTATTATTAAGAATTGGGATAGATTATGCACAAGTACGATTGCTGAAACCCAAAAAATATCTAGAGACATTATTCTAAAATTTGAAGATGATTGGGATAGTTTTGATATAGAAAGTCTACTTAATAATGATAGAGCAGACTTTCCCTTAAAAGAAAGCATATTAAGTTATATATCATATGCCTGCGACATGGTAAGTCAAGACAGATGGTAAAGAGAATAAAGAAACATTTAAACTAAAATAGGAGAATAATTATGGGATTTGGAATAAGGGATTACGAAATAGAGAAGATTAAATTAGGATTGGAAAAAGAGAAAATAAAAAATATGAGTGAGAGTGAATTATTACTGTTATACGGAATAAAGAACAAAGAACCATTTCGTATAAGCAATGATGAAATATACTCTACTTTCAGATTAAATGATGGAGTTTTGGAGTATTCCCAGATTAATAGCATGAGTTGGAGTTGGAAAAAAACATGGGTAAAATTAGAAGATGTAATTAATGATGTGATTCCATGTAGACGTCCGAAGTATATGATAGGTGATATTGTTGTAGTTGAAGATAAATTGAGAGTGGTTACAGGGCTTCTATATAATTATAGGTATAACTTTACTGACTATATACTAGATAAAGATGAAATGATTTATTATCCAAAAGTAGACGAGTATAAGACAGATTTAATTAAAAACTCCAACCCTGACGATTTAATGAACGTTATGGAAGAGCTAAAGATTAAAAATATTGAAAGATTTCAGGAGTTACTTGATTCAAGAGAAAACTTTATAGTATTTAGGAATCAAGAGAAATGGATTGCAAGAGATAAAAATGGGAAATTAGAATTATTTTATGAAAAACCTATTTATAAAAAGGGAAAGTGGAGAAAATATGTATATGAACTTTATCAAAAACATGAGGTAAGGAGTGATTTGTTTGAAGAAATTAAAGCAGAAGACAAAGAACCAACAGAAATTAAAAAGTTATTAAATACTAAAATAGGAGAGTAATTATGACTAAGAGAATAATAAAACAAGGTGGAATTTACAAGCATTTTAAGAACAAGGAATATAGGGTTTTAACAGTAGCTGAACATACAGAAACCGGTGAAACACTTGTAGTATATCAAGCCTTATACGGTGATTATGGCTGGTATGTAAGACCATACGATATGTTTGTGTCAGAAGTAGATAAAGAGAAATATCCTAATTCAGAACAAAAATATAGATTTGAGTTAATAGATGAGTAAGGGAGCATAAAATGAACGAATTGTATAGAATAGTCCATAATTTATATATTGAGGAGGATGAAAAGAGAAAAGAGTTAATTAAAAACAAGCAGATTAATATTATTATCTTGTTGGTAGTGACAGTGCTTTCTTATATTTTCTTCAAAGAAATTATTTCTAAATATAGTAACAATGTTTTTTTGTTTGGGATAATACAACTCGCATTTTTTTTGAACTATGGATTTAACGCAGTAGATTTTATGGGAAAGAATCCATACAAGCAAATAAACAGTGGCGACTATAATAGATATTATAAGGAATTAGAAAAGTACAATGAGCTAGATATAGTCAAGACAACAAAAGATATGTGTGAAACAAATATAAATGATATGCTGGAGTGTATAGAGTGTAACGCTAAGATAAATGATATGAAAAATAACAAATACAATGAAGTGCAAGAAGCATTGCTATTGTTGATAGGTGCGGCTATATTTATGACAGTGTATTTATTAATTTAGTTAAAAACAATATTTTATTGAGGTAAAAAAATAAAGAAAAAATAAAGTGGAATAAGGAGTTGGTTACAAATAGTGAACATAAAAGAGTTTAAGAGAAAGATTAGGATATATCACCCTTTTATAATTGGTTCATTATTATTTATGGTTCTTGCATATTTCAGAGAAGATGAGTTTAGAAATATAGAAACATTTGAAAGAATCGTATTAATAATAGCATATATATTTGGACTTTGGACTTTAAACAAAAATGAGGATAGACTCAAATGCAATTCAGATAAACCAAGAGTTGCAAGGTTAAAAAGAAATGACTATTTGAAAGAATATTATAAAAGATTTTACTGGATAAGGTTATTTTTTGTAAGTTCCATAGTAGCAATATTAATAAGTTTTATATCTATTAAATATACAAGTACATATTACTATGTCGGTCTTTTGTATGGCTACGCAGCCACTATACCTTTAGTCTTAGATAGTATAAAAATATATGATATTTGTGAAAAGGAGTAGAAATATAGGAGTGGGAGATTAATATATGAATGAATTGCATAATTTAATTGAAAAATTTTATAAAAAAGAAGAAGAAAAAAGAAATGACTTGATAAAAAAGAAACAAAGTCATATTATCATTCTTTTAGGTATTTCAATAATTATTAATTTCATTATTGAAAATATAATACAAAGATTTGGAGGACTTAATATAATAATTGATATTTATCAGTTGCCATTACATTCAATAGTGATTACTTTGTTTTTAATATTTTTTTTAAACTATATTTTCAAAACACACAAATTCTTAAAAGGAGAAAAATATATACAAATTCAAACAAAGGGAGTTTATGAAAAATATAAAGAATTAGAAAAAATACATGGAGAAGAAAACCTTGAGTTAGTGAAAAAAATGTATAAGGTAGATATGGAGAACATGCTAGAATGCATAAAATATAATGGTAAGGTTAATAGTGATAAAAACAATGAATATAACAAGGCTCAAAAATCCCTACTATGGTTGATATATATAACAATAATTATAATAATAGCGTCTTTTTCCATCTAATAAACTCATTAAGTGATTGTGATAAGGAGAATGATATGAAGAACAAAAAAATATTGGTGATTGAAAATAAATATAGAGGCGGGAGCTTTGAAGAGAATTATGGTAAAGAGAAAATAAGTGATTGTGAAGATAACAGAAGAGAAGTGATATGTGATTGGATCAACATAGATGAAAATGAGGCGCTAGAAGAAAAAGGGGAGATATTCGAGTTCATTAAAGGTAATATAAATACCATTACATTAGAGTCTGATGGTGATTGGGATGAACCCATAGAGTATAGACTTTCTATTTACACAAAAGAAGAATATTTAGATAAATTAAAGAGTCAGTATTTAGAAGAAATTAGAAAAGTTGAAGAATTATTGAGGGGAAAGATCAATGGATAAAAACATAGTAATAATGACTAATCCAGATTATAGAGTGGCTCAGATTTTATTAAAACTGAAAGATGACGGAAAAATAAAAAATGGTGTAATAGATAGAGAAGCAGTAAAAGAGATGATAAGAACAGCACCAAATCCAAGACTATCGGGTAGAAGTTTTTCTCTTGCTACAGATGTTTTAAAATTATATGTTTTAGCAGATTATTTTTGTGAAGAAACGGAAGAAAAAATAAAAGAGTTAGACGAATTAATTGAAGGGGCTGCTAAAATGTCCTTTTGGCAAGAAGTAGAAGTTGGTTAAAATCACTCTTTTATTGAGTAGAAGAATAGAATAATAAATAGAAAGAGGTAAATTATGATAAAAAAAATAAAAGATATAGCAACATTTCCAAAAAAAGAAAAAGAAACAGAGAGTTGGAATGACTTATTTGTAAAAAAATTTAAAATTATAAATAAAAAAGGGAGGATAGTTGATTTAAAAGATAACCATTATATTCTAAAGCCACTAGAAGCGATAATATGTGGAACAGGACATATATTAGATTTTGGAGAAGGGCACTGGGTGAGTTCTAAGCTTAAAGGATGTTCGGTTAGTCCAATTAAAATATCCAACTTAAATATTTATCCATATGAAGAAGTTTCAATATTAATTCAGAATACAATGGAAGAACCCTGTTTAATTAGAGTAAATGACAAAATTGGAGAATTTGGAGTGAGTTCTTAATGGAAGTGTTTATAAAATTATCAATATTTATCTTTGTCTTAACGACCCAAATAATATCTATTTTAATACTTAGATATAGTGTTGGTATCATGCTTGAATGTTTAGACAAACGTATAAAGATGTTAGGGGAATGTATAGATGATAATTATAGTAAATTAGAGAAAAGTATAAAAAAAGAACTTGAGAAATCTAGGGAGAAGTAAATGGAAAATGTCAAAATAACTGAGATAAGAATTGGTGGAAGAAAATATAATGTTTACAAAATAGCCACAACGAAAACTGAAAGTTTACGAAAAGAAGTTTATCTAAGTGAAGAAAATTTAATAGAATGTGGTAAACGATTTAAGTATACATTACAAAGCCTATTCCAAGAAGAGTCAATAGATGAGCAACTATTACCAGAAGTAATGAATTTAATAACAAATAAATTTATGTAAGGAGAAATAAATGGAACAATTAGGGATAGTGGCATTAATGTGGATAGTCTTTCAATTTATAGTATTTATAATTATGGTTGGAATAATGATATGGGCAATCAAAGATTTTAAAAAAGATAATAAAAAGATTTTTAATGAAGATTTTGAGAAAAATATTAAAAAATCAGAGGAATTTATAGAAAAGACTAAAAAGAATATATATTTTAATAATAAGACAAAGGAGTAATATATGAAAGTATTCTTAGGTGGTACTTGCAATAATAGTACATGGAGAGATGATTTAATGCCAATGCTTACAATTAATTACTTTAATCCAGTTGTAGGTGACTGGACAGAGGAGTGTATGGAAGAAGAGAGGGAACAAAGAGAAATTTGTGATTTTTGTTTGTATGTAATCACACCAGAAATGACAGGTGTTTATTCTATAGCAGAAGTTATAGATGATAGTAACAAAAAACCTGAGAAAACAATTTTTTGCCTATTAGGCAACACTGGTAATGGTTGGACTAAAGGGAAATACAGATCATTAAATCAAGTGGGAGAAATGGTTAACAGAAATGGTGGAAGATACTTTAAAAGTTTAGAAGAAGTAGCTGAATATTTGGAAATTGAAAACGAAAGAATTAATCGAATAATTAACAGAATGAAATTCAAAAAAGGTGATAAAGTAAAATTAATCAATGAAAAGATTCGTGAATATGGTGAGACAGCAGTTATCACAAAAGCTTATATTGAGATGAACACAGAATGTTACACAATTGAATTTAAAAGTACATATGGTGCAATGCTTGTATTTAAAGAAGATATAGAGAAAGTATAGGGGAACAATGAGAGAAGACATAAAAGATAAAGGTTGGGTAAAGAAGTCCTTATACCCAAAAACACAAAGAGTAGGAACAAGTAAAGGAATAGTTCTAACAGAAAAATTAGATGGTTCTAACTTAGGGTTTTTCAAATTAGATGGAGAATTACATATTGCTACAAGAAATAGAATTTATAACATAGATAGATTGGAACAACACGAAGATTTATATAAAGAATTATACAAAGGTCTTTATGAATGGTTGCAAGAACATGGTGAAGAACTTAGAAATAATATAAATGAAAAGAGTTGCGTATTTGGAGAATGGATAGCCATGGGAAGAATTAAATATGGAAAAGAATTCTGTAGATTTAATCCTTTTGCAAAAGCAAATATAAATGAAGAATATGAGATTTCGAAATTAAATTATGATTTAGGCTTAATCAAATATGTTTTTATAAATCAAGAGATACCAAACTTTATGGAAGTTGTTCCTATTGTAGCACAATTAGAAAATTATCCATGTTTATCAGAATTAGACGAAATATACAGCGAATATATAAAGACTAAGGATAGACACGTGGAAGGATTTGTGATAAGAAATGGAAATGAAATAAAAAAATATGTTCGATTTAAAGGTGGAAAAATGAGTGAACATATAGTGCAATAAAAGAGATGTTTTATTGTGAGTACACTTAAATAAATAAAATTTAATTCGATATAAACTTAATAAAACAAGTAAAAAGCAAAATAATTAATAAAATAAAGGAGAATATATGGGTTTAACAAGAGATGTACAAGAAGATATAGAAAACGAAGAATTTGAAATATCTGGGGACGATAAGTTTAGAAGACTTGAAATCCAGTTATTATTGGAAAAGATAGCTAGTTTAGGCGAAAAGTGTTACCATGCCAATAATAGAGTCGATGAAATTGAAGTGAGAGAGAATACATTGGCATTTAAATTAGCAGAAGGTATGATGGAGTTTGATAAAAAACATAACCTTACAACAACTATTAATCTAAAAGAGTTTCCTTTAGATTTGAGATGCAAGATTATGAATCATATGATTGAAAATCAAAATAAATAATAAAGGAGAATATATGAATTTAAGACAAACAATAATTGAAGCAATAAGAGATGAAAGATGTGAAATTATGTCAAATATGAATTTAACGTTCAAAAAAGAATGGACGTATGCAGAAGAAAAAGAACAAGCATTATTATTTGATAGGCTGCCAGAATATATTTTTAATCTTCAGCACTTAAAAAATGAATGTGATGTTCTGATTTCAGAAATATTAAAGCTAGAAGTGGAAAATAAAGAAGATTATATTTCTTATATAGAAAATCATATAAAGGAATATGAGTTAGAAGATTTCTTGAATATCGAAAGAATAAAAGAGAATATTGAGAAAATAGAAGAGATAACAAAAATAAAATTTGAATGTTACAAGATGGATCCAAAGGAAATGTTGGATTGGAAAAAAGAAATTAAGATAAATATAGATGAGACAATTTAAATGGGATGTTTTAATTTTTTGCTAACAAACGGAAGACAATTAAAGAAAAGTTGTAAAATGCCACTAGATAAAAACTTTGCAAAAATATTAAGTTTGCAAAACCCATTGATATTAAGAGAACATGATGATTATGGGAGATTTATTTATAAAAATTCATTAATAGATATTCATGCACTACATGGATTAATGATTAAATACCTTAGAGGGAAACTCTCTAAAAATGAAACCATAAAAATATTTAATGAAAATATAAAAAGGGATGTTCCTACATATTTAGACTGTTCATATAATGATAAAGAAGAGATATATAGAAGTATTTCAATTGATGTTTTTCATAATGAAACATTGGATGTCGAAATTATTGAAGGTGACGAGGTAAGATTATCAAACAGTATTACTAAAGCTTCGGAACTAGATACACTGTATATGATTAAAACATTAAAGGGATATGAACAAACTGAAATTATAAAAGAAGTTTTAGAGTCTAACGAAAAATTACTAGAAATGAAAAGAGAAAATCAAAATATAACAAGAGTACTATATAGTTATGGTGTTGAGATAGATAAAATAAAAGAGATTAAAAAGTTACTTCTAAATGATCACAGATATAAAACTGTATGTTTAGCTAAACATCCTCTAATTTTAACACCTTTAAAAGAAAAAAGTAAAGATTACTATGACTATGATAATGTTTCTGTTAGAGACCCATGGCAAAATTGGTTTCCTAATAACAAAGAAGTAGAATTAAATTTATGGGTTAAGGAGAATAAGAATGGGACAGAGATTAGTAATTAATATATATGAAAATAAAGAAGATAAAAAGAGAATGGGTAATATTTATTATCACTGGGAAGGGTTTACTATCCCAGGCATAATAGAGAGCATAAAATTACTAAAGTATTTAGATGGTAGTCAAGATATTATACTCGATACTTTGGATTATCTACATAATAATAAAAAAGAGAAGTCAAATTTTAAAAATTCCAAGAGAATAGTCCATGGAGGCCTCACAGACAAACAATCTGATATTGATAAACTAATGGAGTTGTATCCAGAAATTGACAAGAAATATTTAAACACAGAATGTGTAAATAGGAATCAAGGTTTGTTATCAATAAGTAAAGCTGATATGGAAGAGTCGGATTACTGGAGTGAGGCTTCAACCGATATATATGTGAAAGATCAACTTATAGATATTGGCGATATGTTCTTTGACGACATAGGACATACTTTTGATGATTCATTTTCTTCTGAAAAATTGGATATAGACTTATATGATTTAAAGACTATTGCAGAAACAAATCAATTAATTGAAAAATTGAAAGTGGTACAAAATAGTGATATTTGGCTTTTAGAACAAGAGGATGGACGCTTTGTAGGAACAATAGATTAGGGAGGTATAAGATGTATACAGAAAAAGAGATAGAGGTAATTAAGAATAACAGTGAAGTAGAAGATGGAAAGATATTTGGTATAGATGGTTATAAGGGAGTATTTATGTTTAAAAGGACAAGACTTGCTAGGAGCTTAGGAGTATTAGTCCCTGCAATAGAAGTTCAATTAGAAGATAAAATGCTTATTAATGGGAAAATTAATGTAAAAGCAGAGTATAATCACAAATATACTGATGTAGAAAAAGTTGTTCTAAAAAATGGCAAGATTATAAGACCTTATAAGTTATCTATTTCTGGATGTGAAATGTATTCTTTTTTTGAAGTTAATGAAAAGACAAAGGAAACAATGATTTGTTTTATACATGAGGAAGATATAGACGAAGAAAAGACAAAGTTGTTAGAGGAAGGGAAATTATAAATGATACAATACAATAATATGAAAGCTGAAACATTAGAAGTGGCTGGATTTGAACCGGCTATAAAAGGTATGCGTAATCCGATGAACTCTTGGAGAAAAGACGATAGCACTCTTGACCCAGTATATGATGTAGATAGTAGGAATATCATAGGTTATAATTTTAGTTTTGGAGAAGATAATCTAAGGTTAGCCCAGCAATTAATTAAAGCAGGGACAGAACACTGTAAATTCCTTAGATTTATAACAGTGTGGATGGACATAACAATGCCACGCTATTGGTGGAGTGAATTTGATACATATAAATTTGTTGAAAAGAATAGCTGCTCAACTATGCATAAATTATTTCAGAAAGATAAAGATATAACTTTAGATGATTTCTATATTGAAGATTATTTTTTAGATGGTTCATATGTGGACATTAAGGATACATTAAAAGATGTAACACATGATATCAATATGGCAAAACAGGAATATTTTGAAAACAATAAAGATGCAAAATATCTAAGGGCGGCGAAACAACTGTTACCAGAATCATTTTTACAGACCAGAACAATAGTGACAAATTATCAAGAACTTAGAAACATTTATCATCAAAGAAAGAACCACAGATTAGACAAAGAATGGGGTGTATTGTTGGATGAAATAAGAGCATTGCCATATGCGAACGAATTGATTGTGGGAAATTAACGGAAGGTGGTGAGATAATGGCTTTAACATTATTAATAATTTTAAATATAATAACAATAATCTTGTTAATTTCAAGCTGGTACATGATGGTCGCACAAACCACAGGTTTCTTAGTAGAACTTGAAAAACATACAGGAGAAATAAACAAAGAAAAGAGAGATATTATAATTGACAGAGCTTTCGATGTGGGTTTAAAGAAAATGAAAATGAAAAAGCAATAATGAAAGTTGAATTTTATTATACATTTTCAACTAAATTCATTGACATAACATTACAATTATGATATAATGTACATATAGTAACAAAACAACTATCTATATTTGCGTCCATCTTGGAACTTAACAAAAAAATTATGTTATTATAGAATAACAAAAAGGAGAATTGAATGGAAGATAAAAAAACAAGTTTTGACAGCTTTAATACTTTTGTGTTCACTGGAAGAATCTTAACTAATAAAGTTAGTGTCGAAAAAAAGAAAACAGCAAAAAGCGAAATGATCAAAATGAAACTTTCTTTAAAAAGTGGATATAACATTCATAATTTAGAAAAAGTTTTCTTCAAACCGTTAGATGAATCAAGGGATGTATTTTATTTCGTAGACAAGGAAAAAGAGGCTAGAAAGATTGCTTTCTCAAAAAGAAAAGAAATAGAAGTTGATAAGCTAAGTCATCTTCATTGCAAGCTGTCTACAAGGGAAAATGAACAAAGATATGTTTCTGAATACGATTTTATGATAGACCTTTACAAGGCAATACAGGATGGGATTATAACTAACAATGATATTGTTAAGATAAATGGTTCTATAGATTACAACAATTATGTTAAAGATGGAATCAAAAAAACATATGCTAATTATAATTTCAAAAAAATAGAAGTACTACCAATGAATGAGGATGGAACACCTCCGAGGGAATCTTCTTTTGCAAGCATAAAAATGTATACAGAAAAAGATTCGTTCTTTAAGTTAGATAATGTAGGAATTTTATCAGGAAAAGCATTAACTAAAAAAAGAGAAAAAGATCCAAATGGACAGGATTTGTATGAAGCAAGCGATGTATCAGTTGAGATAGAATTAGGTGATAATCCAGATAGAGTATTTGAAATATTAAAAGATAAGTACACACCAAAGACAAACAATCTTGGTTTAGTTGGGTTGAATGTTGAAGTTATAAATGGGTCTCCAGAAGTTGAATTTACCGAAGATATGCTAAGTAAACAAGACAGAGAGTTGATAGATATAGGTTTTACAACTTTTGATGCATTAAAAAAAGAAAAAGGAATTGGTAAAGGGGAGTTTGTTAAAAAGTATAAATTCGTAAGTAATATAAGAGGTTACTCTGAAGGTGCGAAAGAAATGGTATTTACATTAGAAGATATAACGGGGGCGAAAGAAGTTACTTTAGAGGAAATTAAAAGCGATTCTTCTAACCTAACAGAACTTGATGATCGTGATATTTTCGGTGAAGATACACCATTTTAATAAATTAAAATAAAAAAGGGGGAATTAAATGGCGTTTAAACCAAGTATTAAGAAAGTTGCAGTTGACATAACACAATTAAGAATTTATATCAGAGGTGTTAAAAAGTGGGGAAAAACAGACCTTTGTATAAGAGTTGGGAAGAGTGTTGCTCCTAATCCAGGAGAATTTTTATATCTAGGAACAGGAGTGGAAAGTGGGGATAGTCTACAAAACAACCTATTTTCATCTCACATACAAGAATGGAATGACTTGAAAGAATTAATGGATTGGCTAACTTCTGAGGACGAAGATGCTAAAAAGGTTAAAATGATATGTTTAGATACAGTAGATGAACTTATACCTATAGTGGAAAAAGAAGTTTGCGAATCTTGGGAAAGAAAAAGTAGAAAACCTTGTTCTAGCATAAATGAAGCATATGGGGGATTTGGGCGAGGACAAGCAGAAGCCTGTTCTCTCATTAAAAAGCTATTCTTCGATATACATAGAATGGGAATAGGAATAATGGTCATTGGACATACTAAACTAAAAACCGTAATAGATAAAGGAAATGAGGGGACAGAAGGATATCAGATATTAACCTCAAACTTGCAGGGGAACTATGAATCTGTATTCTCAGACATTTTTGATTGTGTTTTAACGGGTGTTATAGATAGAGACATACAAGATGGTGTTGCGACACAGGATGCCAGAAAACTTTATTTTAGAGGAAATACTAGAGTTGATGCAGGTTGCAGGTTTATTGAAGATTCAATACCTGAATATATGATTTATGATGGAAGAAAAAGTGTCTCTGAATTCATTGGGATAATAGAAAAAGGCATGAGAG
>NZ_OERU01000023.1 GCF_900240845.1 Peptostreptococcus faecalis | reverse complement strand
CAACTCAAAAGAGAGTACCAATTTTAATTACAAATCCTAACAAGCTTACAACTACAACTGAAAATGTAATAAAGGACTGGAATCTAAATAATATAGTAATCGGTGGAAGTACAAATTCAGTTGCAAAAAGCATACAAGATAGATTAAACGCTGATTTAAAGATATCTTCAGTATCTAGAATAGGTGGAGCAGACAGATATGAAACAGCTTCGCTAATAGGTAAAGAAGTAAGAGCACTTACTGGAAATAAGACAGACATGATACTAGTGGATGGAACTGACTTCCCAGATGGAATCACAATCAACTCACTAGCAGCTAAATTTAAGGCTCCAATACACTTAACAAGACCAGATAAACTAACTGACATTACAGCAAAAGATATAGCTGATTGGAAGGTAGATAGCATACTTGTCGGTGGAGGAGAAAATTCAGTGTCTAAGTCAATCTATGACGGACTAAAAGTTACTAACAAAGAAAGAATATCAGGAGCTGATAGGTACTCTACAGCAGTAAAGATATCTCAAAGACTAGATAGGATATCTACACCTATAGGAAAGTAATATTAAAAAAATTGATATCAGACTTATGTAATAAGAAATTTTAAGAGATAACAATTTATTTAATGTTTATAAATCATATAAAAAGGCCAAAGATGAAATATTCTTTGGCCTTTTATTGTATTAAACAAATATATTATTTAATACAATATTATATTTAAAATTTGGTTTAACACATATTAATGAAACCTTAAAACAAATATTATGCTAGGAAACTATCTTATTGAAACCGCAAATCTTCTGTTATCGTAGTTGTAACATCTTTCAACTTCTGACTGAGCTTTCCAATAGTAAAATGATTTTTTTCTGTTTGCACCTGATTTTTCATGATTATAAGGGTCTGCTATATAAAACATTTTTTTAGCAGGATCATAACCAGTAAGTAGTAATGCGTGATTATTGAATATTCTTCTAGTAGGAACTCCATCTATAGGTAATACTTTGTACTTTGGTGTACCCCAATATAGAGTCAAGTAAACTACTACAGTATTACCATTTTGTATTTCTTTTATAATTTGATCAATAGGTTGACCTTGGATATTGGCAACATTACCATATTTTTGACCATATTTTGCTAGAGGTTCAGGATCTATTGTAAGGAAACGAGTATTTTCATTTCCGTAAGGACTTCCTACATAACCTTTTTGAGGATTACTACTAGTTTTTGGCATTGCATCAAGAAAAGCTCTCAACCCAATATTAGTATATCCCTTACCTTGCAATCCCATAAGCATTGCAGTTGGCTCACAACCATTAGGAGCGTATACTGGATAAAGCTGAGAAACATAAGGTACTTGATTAACTACTTTTCCAAATGAAACAGGATTGTATTTAGTAAGCTGTTCATTATTTACCCAACCTACAAGTTTATCATATTGAACTTTAGTAGATGTTTCTGTATATTCAAGTATATCTATAATTTTATTATTTTTTACAGTTCCAAGTACATTATTCATATCTTTATCTGTATATACATTTACATCAGATTTTGTAACTGCATTTTTATCGTTTTTATCAAATTCTACAGAAGGAATTATTGGAGTTTGTGGAACTATCATATCCTTACCTTGAATTAATCTTTCAACATTTGTTTCAGTTGTTTTTGAAATTGTACCTTCTCCACCAACAATAATAGCTTTTTTAATATTGTTATTTTTTATGTAGTTAGCAACAGATTCATCAATTTTATTTTTAGATACTAGTAAAACTGGAGCATCGATCATTTGAGCAAGAGTCGATGATGCTAATGCATCTGGGAAAGACTCTCCAGATGCTATTATTGCTGTATCAGATTGGAATTTTTCAGCAACTTTAACACTAGTGGTATAACGATCTATTCCTGATATTCTTTCTATGTTTTCAATTCCATATGTATTCGTAATCTGATTTTCAAAAGATTTAGATATACTTCCGATTCCACCTATAATTTGTACATTTTTATCAGTGATATTTTTTACAGTATCAGATAATTCAGGACTTAGTGAGTATTTATTTGTAAGTAAAAGGGCAGATTTTTTTAATAGTGGTGAAGCTGCTAGTGCATCTGGGAAATTGCGTCCATATGCAAATACCACACTATTTTTTCCGCTTTCCTCAAGAATTTTCTTACTAGTTTCGTATCTATTATATCCAGAGATTCTTTTAGTTTTGATTCCTTCTATAGAATTAAGTTTATTTTCAATAGCAGTAGAAATTGAATTATTACCACCTAATATAATGATTTCTTCTGCTTGTAGACGTTTAATTTCATTTATTAATTCTATTGTGATATCACTTCCAACTAATAAAACTGGATATTTACCATCAGTAAGCCCAGCAGCAGCAAGAGCATCAGGATAGTTTCTAGAATCTGCCAAAATAACTTTTTTTGCAGTTACATTTTGAAATTTACTTATTTCTATAGATGTTTTTACTCTTTCACTACTTGATATACGCTTTACAATAGAGTCACTATTTTTAAATGCATATAATTCAGATTCTAAATGAGGTAAAGTATTTTTATCCTTTTCAGGTTCAACTACATCTTCTTTTTTTTCTTCTTCCTTATTTACTGTTTCAGGTTCAGTTATATTACTTGGATTAACTTCATTATTTGGTTTATTTACGCTAGTTTCTTTTTCTTTTTCATCAACTACGTTACTATTTTCTATTATATCGCTGTCAGCGTTTGTAGGTGTATTATTGCTATCTAAAGCTGATGATATTATTACTGACTGAGATAACATAGAAAATGCCAGTAGTATTGGTAAAATCTTTTTATTCAATTTTATTTCCCCCCTTAAATTTATTATATTGTACGCTTATATTTTAGCATAAAAAATAAGTAAAAGAGTTACAAAGTTATTAAAAATAATATATTATCTATAAAAAAATAATAAAATTATATATATTTTTTAGAGTTTTCTATATACTAAATATTTATGGCTAATTGTAAAATGAAATTGAACAACTAAATAAAAAAAGATTCACCATGAATCCTGTGCTAGAATATAAGTGCCTAAACAAATAATCTAAAGGAGGCCCATGATGAACCAACTTAATTCTAACACAAAAAGCAGAACTTTTAAACACTTATCCGCTAGTGAAAGAGGAGCTATTGCAGCTCTATTAAACTCAGGAAAAAGTATTACATATATTTCAAAAATGCTGCATCGATCTC
>NZ_OERU01000009.1 GCF_900240845.1 Peptostreptococcus faecalis | reverse complement strand
AATGGGAAAAAGAAAAGGTGAGTTTAACATTAGAGCCAAATGGAGGAAAGTTTGGAGATAATACAACAGAACCAAAGGTAGTCCCAGTAGAAAAAGGTGAAAAAGCTACAGAGGAAAAACCAACAAAGCTTAATTACAAATTTGACGGTTGGTACACAGATAAAGAATTTACAAAACCATTTGATTTCAATACACCGATAAATAGTGCGATAACACTATATGCAAAATGGACAAAAGATGATACTAGTTCTCCGGGTACTGGTGGAGGAACAGTAAATCCTCCAACTACAAAGGCAACAGCAGTATTAGCAAACGGAAAGAAGTTCACAGATGTATTGACTGCAACAGTATTAGCAAATGAAAGAAATGTTCCAATTCTTCTTACTGACACTGATAATGTTACTACTGAAACATTGAATGAATTAAAAAGACGTGGAATAGGTGATGTAATAATATCAGGAGGGTTAGACTCAGTATCTAAGAAAGTTGAAGAGCAGTTAAAAGATTTTAATATAGTTAGATATGCTGGAGCAGATAGATATGGTACGGCAAGAGAAATAGGTAAGGCAGTAAGAAGCATAACAGGTAAAAATGATGGAGCATTTTTGGTAGATGGAACTAATTTCCCAGATGTAATTACAATTTCATCATTAGCAGCTAATAAGAGACTTCCAATACTACTTACTAATCCAAAGAATCTTACAAAAACTACTGAAAATACTATTAAAGATTGGAATATAAACAATATAACAATCGGTGGTCAAAATAATTCAGTAAGTGCTAACATTCAATCTAGATTAAAAGAAGATTTAAAAATTAATAATGTTTCTAGAATTGGTGGAGCAGATAGATATGAAACTGCATCATTAATAGGTAAGGAAGTAAGAAGCGCAACAGGAAATACAAAGGATGCGATATTAGTAGATGGAACTAATTTCCCAGACGGTATCACTATAAACAGTTTAGCAGCTAAGTTTAAAGCACCGATATTGCTTACAAATCCTAATAAACTTACAACTATAACAGCTAATGATATAAATAACTGGAAATTAGATAGTATACTTGTAGGTGGAGGAGAAAATTCAGTATCTAAGTCAATTTATGACGGATTAAATGTTACAAATAAAGAAAGAATATCAGGTGCTGATAGATACTCTACAGCAGTGAAGATATCTCAAAGACTTGATAGAATTTCAACTCCAATAGGAAGATAACTTATATACAAAATATTAGAAATAATGATATAATGAATTAGAATAAATAAGAGGTGCTATTTTTATAATAGTTCCTCTTATTTTTATGTCTAGTATATAGTAAATATAATTGTTTATCTGTTATAATAGTTAAGAAGAATAACCGTAGATGAATAGATTAAAAGAAAACTGTAGACGAATAAATTTTGAAAATTGTAAAATTGATGTACGTATAGTCTTTTTTTATTTATTGGGTATAAGAAAATTGTATTAAAATAATTTGTATAGTAATTAGAATGAAAAGTAGTACAGGAATATTTTATGATATAATAATAAATTATGTTTTTATAATAAAGATCTAGTTATTAGGTGGTATAGATAAATATACAGGGAGGTATAAATGTTTATAGATGATACAATAGCTGCTATAGCTACAGCTCCTGGAGAAGGTGGAATAGGAATAATTAGAATCAGTGGAATAAAATCTACTGAGATAGCAAGGAGTATATTCAAACCATTCTATAGAGAATCTATAGATCAATATAATGATAGAACTCTAGTGTACGGAAATATTGTGGATGAAGATGGAAGCAAGATAGATGAAGTTTTATTAGCTGTAATGAGGGGTCCGAATTCCTACACAGCAGAGGATGTTGTTGAGATAAATTGCCATGGAGGCATTATTTCTTTAAGAAGGATATTAGAACTAACATTAAAAAAAGGTGCAAGAATAGCCGAACCAGGTGAATTTACAAAAAGAGCTTTTTTAAATGGAAGAATTGATTTGTCTCAAGCAGAGGCAGTAATAGATATTATAAATGCAAAAACCGAACAATCGCATGAAATAGCTCAAAATCAGCTCGAAGGAAGCTTGTCAAAAAAGATAAGAAATCTTAGAGATGATATAACAGATGTTCTCGTACAGGTAGAAGTTGCAATAGATTATCCTGAAGAGGACATAGAGTTTATTACTTATAAAGAGCTTATTCAAAAAACAGAGGATATACAAAAAGAAGTAGTGAGTATGTATAAAAACTCTGATACTGGGAAAATACTTAGAGAAGGTTTAAAAACAGCCATTCTTGGAAAACCAAATGTAGGAAAGTCGTCTCTTATGAACCTCATTTTGGGAGAGAACAGAGCAATTGTAACTGATATTCCGGGTACAACAAGAGATGTGATAGAGGAATTTGTGAATGTTAAGGGAATACCATTAAAGATTGTAGACACTGCAGGGATAAGACAGACAGAAGATGTTGTCGAAAAGATTGGTGTTGAAAAATCAAAAGACCATATGAAAAAGTCAGATCTAATCTTGGTTGTAATGGATCATTCGAGAGAACTCGACAAAGAAGATTTGGAAATATTAAAAAATATAGATAAGAACAAGACTATAGCTATTATAAATAAAATAGATTTAAATTCTAAACTGAATTTAGATACTATAAAAGAATACGTATTTGAAGAAAATATAATAAGTATATCGGCATTAAAAGGTCAAGGGCTAGAAACTCTACACGACAGAATAGAAAAAATGGTATTTGAAGGGCATATAGCAAATTCATCAGAAATATTAGTCACAAATTCAAGACAAAAAGATGCCATATATAAGGCAATGACATCTATAGAAGATGCAATATCAGCATTGAAAGATAATATGTCATATGATTTTATAGAAGTAGATTTAAAAGACGCATGGAATAGTTTGGGATATATAAATGGAGACACGGTATCTGAAGATTTATTAGATACTATATTCCAAAACTTTTGTATAGGAAAATAGAGAAAGATTTGAAAGGAACAGAATGGAAAAATTTGAAGCAGGAAATTACGATATAATAGTTGTTGGTGCAGGTCATGCTGGATGTGAAGCAGCACTAGCATCAGCAAGAATGGGAATGAAGACATTAATGATAACATTGTCATTAGATGCAATAGCAGCTCTTGCGTGCAATCCGTCTATTGGTGGAACAGGTAAGGGACAATTGGTGAAAGAAGTAGACGCTCTAGGTGGGGAAATGGGGCTGAATATAGATAAGACATATATACAAAGCAAGATGCTAAATACAGCAAAAGGACCAGCTGTACATTCTCTAAGAGCACAAACAGATAAAAATTTATACCACAGAGTAATGAAAGAAACTATAGAAAATCAAGAAAATCTTGATTTAGTTATGGATGAAGTTGAAGAAATTCTACACGAAGGAAATCTAGTGACAGGAGTAGCAACTAGATTAGGATGTAACTATAGAGCTAAAATGACAATACTTGCGACGGGGGTATATTTAAAATCAACTATATTTATAGGGCATGATACTTTTGATGAAGGTCCAAATGGTTTTGGGTATGCGAAAAAACTTACAGATAGTTTAGTTGAATTAGGTCTGTCTATGAGAAGGTTTAAAACAGGTACGCCAGCCAGAGTGCATAGAGATAGTATAGATTTTTCGGTTATGCAACCTCAACCAGGTGATGAAGAGGTAACACCATTCTCTTTTATGAATGACAATATAGAAAAAGAACAAGTAATGTGTTATTTGACTAGAACTACACCGTATACAAAAGAGCTTATCCAAGAAAATATCACAAGAAGTGCTATGTATAGCGGAAACATAGAAGGAACAGGTCCGAGATACTGCCCGTCTATAGAAGATAAGATAGTTAAGTTTTCTGATAAAGAAACACATCAACTATTTATAGAACCAGAAGGGCTAGATAATAAAGAAATGTACATTCAAGGTGTGTCTACTAGTTTTCCTCTTGATATGCAGATAAAAATGTACAGATCTATAAAGGGGCTTGAAAATGTAAAGATAATGAGACCTGCATATGCAATTGAATACGACTGCATAGATCCTACTCAACTGAAGTCAAATCTTGAAATAAAGGGAGTAAAAAATCTATTTTCAGCAGGTCAGTTCAATGGAACCTCTGGATACGAAGAAGCTGCAGCTCAAGGGTTGGTTGCTGGAATAAATGCAGTACTTAAAATAAGAGGAGAAGAACCTTTTGTAATAGATAGATCTGAAGGATATATTGGTGTATTGATAGATGATTTGGTGACTAAGGGAACAAATGAACCTTATAGAATGATGACTTCTAGAGCTGAATACAGGCTATATCTTAGACAGGATAACGCAGATATGAGACTTACTCAAAGAGGGTATGACATAGGTCTAGTAAGCGAAGAAAGATACAACAGATATTTAAACAAAAAAAAAGCAGTAGAAGAAGAAATAGAAAGATTGAAAACAGATAGAATAACTCCTAATGAAATAAATGAAATACTAGAAGAAAAAGGATTAGTTACTTTAAATAATGGTTTATCTTTATATGAATTTTTGAAAAGACCTGAAATTGATTATTCAATATTAAAATTGGCAGGCAAAGATGGAGATGAAGCTATATCTGATGAAGTCAAAAAGCAGGCTGAAATAATGACAAAATATGAAGGGTATATAGCAAAACAAATGAAGCAGATAGACCAATTTAGAAAATTGGAAAAGAAAAAGCTTTATGAAGACTTAAATTATGATGAAATAGACGGGCTTAGATTAGAAGCAAAGCAAAAATTAAATGAAATAAAACCAGCCTCAATAGGTCAGGCATCCAGAATATCAGGTGTTTCTCCGGCAGATATATCTGTGCTGTTGATATACCTTGAACAGAAAAGAAGAGGTGGAAAATAAATTATGAACAGTGAAACTTCAACTGAAAATATAGATATATTAAGAAATGGACTAGTTAGTTTCGGAATTAATCCAGATGAAATTATGCTAGATAGATTTGAAAAATACAGAGAAATACTAGTAGAATATAACAAAGTTATGAATTTAACTGGTATTACTGAGCAAAAAGAGGTATATATTAAGCATTTTTTAGATTCAGTAGCTATCTTAAAAGAAGGATATATAAAAGATAATATGTCTGTCATTGATGTAGGAACTGGAGCTGGATTTCCTGGGTTTCCATATAAGATATGTAATCCGACTCTAAAGTTGACTTTATTAGACTCTTTAAATAAAAGAATAAACTTTTTAAAGGCAGTGGGAGAAGGCTTGGAATTTGAAGATATAGAGTATGTACATGGAAGAGCTGAGGATATTGCAAAAGATAAAAATCATAGAGAAAAATATGATATATCAACAGCTAGAGCTGTAGCAAACCTGCCAGTACTGCTGGAATTATGTGTACCATACGTCAAGATAGGAGGCTTCTTTATATGTCTTAAAGGACCTAATGTTGACAAAGAGCTATCGGAAGCTAAAAAAGCAATGAATATTTTAGGTGTTGAAATGGTAGAAAAAATAGATGTATCTCTTCCAGATGAAGAATTGAATCACAATATATTGGTATTCAAAAAAATAAAAAAGACTCCTAACAAATATCCAAGAAAAGCTGGAACACCAGCTAAAAGTCCGCTGTAAGAATCATATTAAGAATGTACTATAATATGCGTTAGTAGTCAGCAATATAATTTACATAATAAAAAATCAAAAAAGATAAAAATGAAAAAAGCACCATTGAACAATATTTACTTTACAGTAAAATTGATCAATGGTGCTTTTTTTATAATCTGACTAATTTAATCAACTATTTTACATAATCAGATGAAATTTTCTTTAAAGCTTCAATTGCTTTATCTACGTCTTCCTTTGTGTTAAAGAATCCTAAACTGAATCTTACAGCACCTTGTTCTAATGTTCCGATAGATTTATGTGCAAGAGGAGCACAGTGTATTCCAGATCTAGTAGCGATGTCAAATTCACTATTTAATCTAAATGATATTTCTCCTGAATCCACATCATTTATGTTTATTGCTATTACAGCAGCTCTCTTTTTTGAATCTTTAGGTCCGTATAATTTCACTCCAGGAATTTTTAAAAATTCATCTATCATATATTGAGATAAATATTCTTCATGTTCTCTGATTTTATCGATTCCAGTGCTTAGAATAAATTCTACTCCGGCACCAAGACCGACTATTCCAGGGGTATTGTGAGTTCCAGACTCATACTTGTCTGGATATAAATCAGGCTGTACAATTTCCTCTGATTGGCTGCCTGTACCACCTTCTCTTTGACTTCTTAGTCTGATTTCATCTTCTACATACAATATTCCTGTCCCTTGTGGCCCGAGCAATCCTTTGTGACCAGGAAGAGCTATCATATTTGCATTTATAGCTTTTACATCTATATCATATATACCAGCAGATTGAGATGCATCTATTAAATACTTTATATTATGTTTTTTTGCTATTTCCCCAATTTCTTTTATATCGACTAAAGTTCCTACTACATTTGATGCGTGTGTAGTTACAATTAGAGTTGTATTTTCTTTTATAGAAGATTCGATATCTTTAGGATTAACAAATCCTTCTGTATCAGCCTGTACAAATGTATGCTCAACTCCAATTTTTTCTAATTCCATTATTGGTCTAAGAACAGAATTATGTTCCATTGTAGTAGTAATTACGTGATCTCCTGGATTTAAAAAACCCTTTATAGCAAGATTCAGAGAATCTGTTGCATTAAACGTAAATACAACATTCATTGGATTGTCAATATTAAACAATTTAGCAACTAAAGATCTTGAATCTTCAACAGCTCTTGCAGATTCTATTGCCATTTTATGTCCAGATCTACCAGGGTTGGCACAATAAGTTCTCATACATTCGTCCATAGATGTATATACTGATTCAGGCTTTGGGAATGTTGTAGCAGCATTATCTAAATAAATCATTTTAATTAAATCACCCCTTATTTATTATTTAAAATTTAAATATTCTCCTTCTTCAAGAACAATGTGTCCACTTGAATAGTTTTTACCATCTACTGTTAATTTAACTTTTTCAACATGGAAAGATTTAATTAAACTGTTAGCAAAAGCCTGTAGTGTTAATAGTTCTGAACTAGAACCTTGATCAAAATTTATAAAGTTACTGTTTACGTCAACAGAAATAATTCTAACACCATCTACTTCATTAACTTTTGCAGTGTTTACTTTAGTTCCTTCAGGAAGAACTTTTTCTTTTACTAATTCAGTAATTATATTTCCTACGCTCACCTCATCTACCTTTTTAGTATGAGGAGTCATTTTTTCTGAATTAATATCAAACGTATAATAAGTTATTTCAGCTTGTTTCTTGTCTGTATTATTAGATGTAGAATTGTCTTTATTTTCATTTTCCTTTTGTTCAACATTTTCGTTTTGTTGAGTTTCTTCATTTTTAGTCTGCTCTTGTTGAGTTTCTTGCTTTGCAGGTTCCTGTTGAGTATTACTACATCCAGCTAGAGAAGTAGAAATAATCAACAATCCTGACGCCAATAGCGCTTTTGATTTACTGTTGATCTTCATATATATAACCTCCTATCAGATTAACGGTTTAAGTTAAATTAATTTATTTAACTTGTGTATATTATATCACATACTGTAAAATAATAGCATAATTATACGCATAACATTGTTAGTTGTATCACCAATAATGTCTAGTTATTGCAATACACTCAATATAAACGTTTTCATAAATGGTATCTTTATGTTTAAAATTTATTAATTTTTCTGTAAATACTGGATGGAATGTGTTATTATATATTTGTAAGATAAAATTATTTATTTTATGGAGGAAATAAATTATGACTATAAAAGTAGATGCAAAGGGTATGGCGTGTCCATTACCAGTTATAGAAACGAAAAAGGCATTAGAGAGTATTTCAGAAGGAATAGTAGAAGTGACTGTAGATGACGTTGCTCCTAAAGAAAATATATTGAAGTTCGCAAAATCAGTAAAGGCAGTAGCAGAAGTAATAAAAGATACTGATGACGAAAAAATAATACGTATAACTAAAGGCGAAAGTACTAAAATTGATATAGCCGATGAAGATATAAAGTGTGATATTTCAACAAGTAATGAAGTTGTTTTGATAAAGAGTAATAAAATGGGAAGTGGAAATGACGAGTTAGGTGAAGTGTTAATAAAAGGATTTTTATTTGCACTTAGCGAAGCAACTCCACTGCCTAGTACAATTATGTTAATAAATGGTGGAGTAGAGCTATCAGCTAAAAATGAAGCTACTATAGAACACCTTAAGAGAATGGAAGATAGTGGAGTGGAAATATTATCTTGTGGAACTTGTCTAGAATATTACGGATTGAAGGAAAATCTACAAGTTGGAAGTATTACAAATATGTACACAATTGTGGAAACTATGAAATCCGCTTCAAAATTAATAACAATATAGGTAGGAGTAAGATATGAATGATTTTTATTTAATTTCTTTTAACTCCACTCATCATGCAATTAGAACAGAAAAATTACTTAAAGAGGCTGGATTAAAGTTTTTGACACTTCCAACTCCTAGAGAAATTACTGCAAGTTGTGGATTATCGATTAAATTCGAATATGAAGAAATTGATAAAGTAAATGCTATAATGAGTGAGAACAATTTAGATAGAAGAGGTATTTTTCACATTACTAAAGATGAAGATGGAAAGAAAAATGCTGTTAAAATAGAAGATTAGGGGGAACAACTATGCCACGTGATATACAAATTGGTGACATTGTTGAACTTAAAAAGCCGCACGCATGTGGTAGTAAGGAATTTACTATTACGAGAACTGGTGCTGATGTGAAATTTAAGTGTAATAACTGCGGACGAATTATTATGTTAGACCGAGAAACTGCAGAAAAAAGGATTAAGAAAGTATTGTAATTAATTTGAAAACACGAAAGACTATTTGTGTTTCGTGTTTTCAATTTTAAATATTATTTTTTTTATTTTGGAGGTGCTTTTAAAATGGCAATAAAATTTGCAGAAAGAACTAATAACATGGAGGGCTCAGCTATACGTGAGCTACTAAAATTAACTCAGAGACCAGAAATAATATCATTTGCGGGAGGTATGCCTGCTCCTGAACTTTTCCCTGTACAGGAAATGATCGATGTATCAAAGAAGGTTCTTGAAGAAAACGGTAGAGTAGCTATGCAGTATACAACTACTGAAGGTTATGCTCCACTTAGAACTCATCTTGCTAACAGAATGAACGATAAGTTAAAAACTAATGTAGTAGCAGACGACATATTAATTACAAACGGATCACAACAATGTTTAGACTTTATAGGAAAAGCTTTCCTAGACAAAGATGATATAGTTTTATGTGAAAGTCCTTCTTACCTAGGAGCTATAAACGCATTTAACTGCTATCAGCCAAAATTCATAAACGTTCCAACTGATGAAAACGGAATGATAATGGAAGAATTAGAAAAAATTCTTGAAGAAAATGACAGAGTTAAGTTCATATATGTAATTCCTGATTTCCAGAATCCAAGTGGAAGAACTTGGCCTCTAGAAAGAAGAGAAAAATTCATGGAAATTATAAACAAGTATGAAATACCTGTTGCAGAAGATAACCCATATGGAGAATTAAGATTCGAAGGTGAATTCCTTCCATCTCTAAAGGCTCTTGATACTAAGGGACTAGTAATGTTCTTAGGTACTCTATCTAAGATACTTTGCCCAGGATACAGATTAGGTTGGGTTGCGGCTTCTCCTAAGATTCTTGAAAAGTTCAATATACTTAAACAAGCATCAGATTTACAGGCTTCTACAATTTCACAGATGGAAATGTCTAAGTTCTTTGATCTATACAGCGTAGATGCTCACGTTGAAAAGTTAAAAGAAGTTTACAAAAAGAGAAGAGATGTTATGTTAGATTCTATGAAGGAATTCTTCCCAGCGGAAGTTACTTACACTCATCCAGAAGGTGGACTATTTACTTGGGTTGTATTACCAGAAGGAATAGACGCTGCAGTACTATTAAAGGAAAAAGCATTACCACGTAACGTAGCATTTGTTGCAGGTGAACCTTTCTTCCCTAATGGTGGACATGCTAACACATTCAGAATGAACTATTCTAACATGCCAGAAGATAAGATAAAAGAAGGTATCGAATCTCTTGGAAAAGCAATAAAAGAAGCTATAGAAGAAATGAAGTAAGAACTCCCTTAAAAGGTTAATACATTAATAAAATACTGACGGTTTGCTAAATTACAGCTGAATCGTCAGTATTTTTGTATCAAATGATAATAATAAGGACAAAATTTTCAGGTAGATTCAGGTAGATTAAGATAATTTGTTGACAGTACATATTGTATAGATTTGTGATATCATGTACATATAGCGAATGTATTTTTAATTGATAGAGTATAGGAGGAATTTATAATGAAATACGATGATCAAATATATAGACCACCAAAAGAATTTAAATCTCTTTTGTTACAGGTTACTAGTGGATGTACTCACAACAAGTGTAAATTCTGTGGAATGTATAGATATACTACATTTAAAATGGAGAGTTTAGAGCAGATAGAATCAGATGTAATAGAGGCTAGCAATGATCCTTTTTATAGATATTCAAAAAGAGTGTTTTTATTAAATGGAAATCCATTTGTATTGAAAGCTGAAAGATTGATAGCAATTTCTAAAATAATACATAAACATATGCCGAATGTAGAAGTAATTACTATGTATGCATCTGTAAAGGATATAGAAAACAAAACTGATGAAGAATTAAAACTATTAAAAGAAGCTGGAATAAATGATTTATACATCGGAGTAGAAAGTGGAAATCAAGAAGCATTAGAGTTTATAAATAAGGGAAATACAGTAGATGAAGCTGTTAGAGAAATGAAAAGACTGGACAAGTTTGACTACAATTATTATGCCATGATTCTGACTGGATTGATGGGTAGAGGAGTAGATATCGCGAAGTACAATGGACAAAAGACAGGAGAAATGCTTAGCAAAGTAAATTGCAGAGGGATATTTCCTATGTCTGTAACCCTTGTGAGAGGAACTGAACTTTGGGATCTTCATGCAAAGGGAGAATATGTAGAGGCAACAGAATTTGATAGGCTAGTTGAACTAAAAGAAATAATAAAAAATCTCAATCCAGAAAAAACTGCACTAATTTCTTCTGCTCATAACTCAAATACAATGTTTGTAAAAGGTATAATTCCAAATGATAGAGAAAGATTGATTTCAGAGATCGATGAAATTCTACAACAAAGCTCTCCAGAGGATATGCAAGGATGGATTGATAGAAAAAGAATAAGACTATAGAGATTATATGAAATTTCAATATAAAAACTATAGGTAAATACGTGGTAAATCAATGAATATAGAGATAATAATATTTACCAAATATATATTAAAGTTTAATATAAAAAATAATTACCTATAGTAAATATAAAGAGATTATTTCTCTGAAAAGTAATAAAAAATACAATAAATCCTGTAAAACTATTGACTTAAGCCTTCCTGTATTATAAAATAGATAGGTATGAGAATGAACAATTCTCGTCTCTGTTCCGATAAGTATCGGGACCGTATAGTCCAAAGGGAGGTGAAAAGAATGAGATCTTATGAATTACTTTATATAGTAAAGCCAACACTTGATGAAGAAGCAAGAGAAGCTATACTAAATTCAATCAAAGAAATATTAACTTCTTCTAACGGTGAAGTTGGTGAAGTTAATGTTTGGGGTAGCAGAAAGTTAGCTTATCCTATCCAGAAGTTTAACGATGGTGTTTACACTTTAGTTAACTTTAAGGCTGAAGTTGATGTTCCAAAGGAACTTGACAGAAGAATAAAGATAAATGAAGATATAATAAGACATATCATAGTTGCGCAGGATCAAAAATAATAGGTGGTGTTAATATGAATAATGTAGTGTTAGTAGGAAGATTAACTAAAGATCCGGAACTTAAGTATATACCTGGATCTGGAACACCAGTGGCTACTTTTACATTAGCTATTGATAGAGATTACAAGAATAGAGATGGCTCTACTACAACGGATTTTATTCCGGTGGAGATAATGGGAAAGCCAGCCGAATTTTGTGCAAATTACATAACTAAAGGAAGATTAGTAGGAGTGCAGGGGTCTATTAGAGTAGACAGATACGAAACTCCTAATGGCGAAAAAAGAAGTTTCACAAAGGTTGCCGGTAGAAATATACAGGCATTAGAAAGCAAGAATGCTGCAGCGAGCATGCCTAATATGGGTGATAGCGAGTCTGAAGCGCCTAAATTTGAACCGAGTGCAGTAGTGAGTCCTTCTGAATTTTCTGCCGTAGATGACGACGATGTTCCATTTTAATTAAGAAGGAGAGGTGAAAGTCATGATAAACAAGAAGAGACGTAAGAAGAAAAGAGTTTGTCAGTTCTGTGCTGATAAAAATATAGTAATAGATTACAAGAACTTTCAGAGATTAGAAAAGTATATCACTGAAAGAGGTAAAATACTTCCAAGAAGAATTACAGGTGTTTGTGCAAAGCATCAAAGAGACCTTACTAAGTCAATTAAGGTAGCTAGAAACGTAGCACTTTTACCATATACAGTAGAATAGTATCTACATTGTAAACATAACAACCAAGCCACTGCATATTGCAGTGGCTTTTTTCATTTTATAAATAAAATGATTATAGCAAAAAAGCCTTATTTTGCTTGATTTGTCTATTTATTTACATTATTTCAACGAGATGATATAATATAAAGGATAGCTATAAAAGCGGGAGGTGGTATTTGTTTGGAAAGTATTAAAAAGAAAAATAATTTAATTAATATTATTATGTTAACGATATTAATTGTTATTATATCTATTGCGAATATGAATCAGTCACTTTCTTTTTTTATGCTGCTTGCCATAGTTCCAATGGTGATTATAAGTATTAAAGCGAATATGTTATTTTCAATATCAACAATAGTTGTTATTGTATCTACATTGTTTGCATTATGTGGAAGTCAAGTGGCTGTAAGCTCTTTTTTTGTGTATCTTCTTCCTTCTTTTTTGACAGGATTGTTTATGAATAATGAAAAGTTTACAGATAAAGACAATCGTAAATTTAGTGTAAGGTTAAAAAAGGGTGAACAACTATACAAGTTTGCATCTATTAAAGTTTTTTTATTCTCAATAATATTCTTTGTAGTTGGAGTATTTTTATATCATGTAGTTATGAAGTATTTTATGAACGTAGATTTGTTCAAAAATATGCAACAAGAAATTACAAAAATGATAACTATATATAAGGAGATTATACCTCAAGAACAGTTAAAAGAACTTGAAAAATTAGGATTTTTTGAGACTTTAAGCGATACGGGATTGATTGTTCTTTCTGGAATATATTTTAAATCGATAATATTGGCAATTTTAGCATACTATGTATCAATTCCATTAATCAAAAAAATATACAATGAAAAAATATACTATGTAACTGTTGAAAATATATTCTTACCTGGAAATCCAGTGATTGTACTTTTTGTATCAATTGTAATATTATTTATTATAGGTTCAATTTATACGAATATAGATACAGTAACAATTATTGATAACTTTGTTTTAATAATGAATATGTTGTTTTTCCTACAAGGTACTTCTCTAATTGTATATATTTTCAAGAATTGGAGCTCTATTAAAAAAAGAGTAAATTGGATACTATTTTTGGCAATAGTTATAATCATGGGAGTGTTACCAGGCATATCAACTTTGGGAATGTTAGATAATCTTTTGAATTACAGAGGAAGATGGAACTCTAATGGAGACAATTATGGAGGTCGAAATGAACAGTAAAAATCACAAATCTGATATTTTAGATTATATTGAATATTTATCTTTTGCTATTATTTTATGTCTTAGCATTTATAGTGTTTTTCATAATTTAATTGTAGGTATAGGCGGTTTGGTATTTTTAGGAGTATTGGTTTTCTTGTTCGCTTCAAGAAAGAAAAGAGACGACCTTTTGTGGAAAAAGAGAATGCAAGAAATGTCTTTTAAGTTGGCTAAACTATCTAAAAAATCTTTACTTGGAATACCTCTTCCAATTTGTGTATTGGAATTAAATGGCGATATTTCATGGTCTAACAGTTCTTTTGATAGAATGGTAGGCGTGCCTGAGGGAAAAACTGCTATAGGTATTAGCCTAGACGATTTGGTAGGAGAGATAACACTTAGAAAAATATTGGATGAAAGCAAAGTTATAGAAGATGAATTTGAGTTTAAAGGTAGAAAATACATGCTAAACTATTCATTTACAAAATTAAATGAAGATTCAAATGATAATTCTTCTGATTATAAAATTATTGTATATTGGATTGACAATACTGAACTTGAAGATTTAAAGCAAAAGTATGAAGATGATAGAGAAGTTGTCATGATTATTGAAGTTGATGGATATGAAGATGTAATAAAGAGTACTCCAGAAGAAAATAGATCTATATTATCCATGAAAATTGAAAAAACCCTATCAGAAA
Source organism: Peptostreptococcus faecalis (assembly GCF_900240845.1). Taxonomy (GTDB): domain Bacteria; phylum Bacillota; class Clostridia; order Peptostreptococcales; family Peptostreptococcaceae; genus Peptostreptococcus; species Peptostreptococcus faecalis. The sequence continues at coordinate 18,197 of NZ_OERU01000009.1, read as the reverse complement.
TTGAAGCAGAAACTAAAGGATTGATGAAAAAAATATACAATGATAGATATATTTTATTCATGAGAAAAAGTGAATTTAAATTAATAGAAAAAGGCAAATTTGCTATTTTAGATAAAGCAAGACAGATTGACTGTGAAAATTCTCTTCCAGTAAGCTTTAGTATAGGAGTTGGATATGGTGGAAATACCATTGAAGAGACTGGAGATTTTGCTTCTGGGGCTATAGATATGGTTCTTGGAAGAGGTGGAGATCAAGTAGCAATTAAAAATCAAGAGGGTTACAATTTCTATGGTGGAAAGTCGAAGAACTTTGAGAGAAAGACCAAGGTTAGATCTAGACTGATAGGAGTCGCTCTAAAGGAAATAATAAATCAAAGTGATAAGATATTGATCATGGGACATTCGTATCCTGATATGGATGCTATGGGAGCTGCTGTAGGTATTTATGATATGTGTAAGTTCTACGGTAAAAAAGCAAATATAGTACTAGATAACGTAAATGAAGCAGTTGAGATATTCATAAATAGATTGAAAGAAAAAGAATACTATGAAGGTCTGTTTATATCACATGAAAGAGCTATTGATATGTGTGATGCAAAGACTTTGGTGGTAGTACTAGATACGCATAGACCAAGTTATACAGAGTGTGAAGAATTGTTAGATATATCTAAAAGAGTTGTGGTAATAGATCATCATAGAAGAGGTGTAGAATACATACACGACACTATATTGTTATTCCATGAAGTATATGTATCATCTACATGTGAGATGGTAACGGAACTTATTCAGTACACTGATAACAATATAAAAATAAATAAGTTGACGGCGGAAGGTCTTTTAGGAGGAGTCTATTTAGATACTAAGAATTTTGAATTTAAGACGGGAGTAAGAACTTTTGAAGCTGCAGCATTTTTAAGAAACTTGGGTGCAGATACCTTAGCTGTGAAGAAATTCTTTGATTCGTATGCAGAAGATTTTTTAATAAAGGCAGATATAATTAAAAAGACAAAGATAATAGATAACAAAATATGTATATCGTACTCACTTGAGGAAATTAACAATATTAACCTTATAGTGGCAAAAGCAGCTGATGAGCTTTTAAACATAAAGAGTATAGAAGCCTCTTTTGTCCTTGGAATTAAGGGAGATACGGTGTTTATAAGTGCAAGATCAATCGGTAATATTAATGTACATGTTATTATGGAAAAATTAGGTGGCGGAGGGCATATAGACATTGCTGGAGCCCAGATTAAAGACTTAACTATATCACAAGCATATGATATGCTTAAAGATACAATAATGGAGTACCTAGAGGAGGAATAATATGAAAGTTATTTTATTAAAGGACGTAAAAGGAACTGGTAAGAAGGGCGAAGTCAAAGAAGTAAGCGAAGGATATGCCAGAAACTTTTTAATAAAAAAGAAGTTTGCTATGGAAGCAAATGAAATTAATATGAAAGAATTAGACGAAAAAGAAAAGTCAAAAGAAAGAAAAGAATTAATTCAATATGAAGAAGCCGTGCTATTAGGAAAGCAAATGGAAAATGTGGAAATCATAATGGAAGTAAAAGCTGGTGAAGGTGGAAAACTATTCGGTTCAATAACTTCAAAAGAAATCGCTGAGCAGCTAAAGCTTCAAAAAAATATTGAAGTAGATAAAAGAAAAATCTTATTAGATGAACCTATAAGAACTCTTGGAGCTAGATTTGTAGAAATAAAAATACATCAAAAGGTAAATACAAAGATAAAAGTTGATGTTAGAGAGAAAAAATAGTTTTTTAGCGAGGTATTTACCTCGCTAAAATTTTAGCTAGTATTAAGAGAAAAAGTATATTATAGTAGTAATTACAGTAAAAAATGTGAGAGGTGAGCTTAAATGGATGGTTTTACAAATGTACCTCCTCATAGTTTAGAGTCGGAACAATGTGTAATAGGTTCTATTCTTATGGGAGAAGATACCATTATTACCGTAGCAGAAATATTAAGTCAAGAAGATTTTTACATGGAATCTCATAGAGTAATTTATGAAAGCATGAGAGAATTACATGATGAGAGAAAGCCTATAGATATGGTTACGGTTTCTGAAAAACTAAAAAGTAAAGGATTATTGGAAGAAATAGGAGGAGTAAGCTATCTAACAAGTACGACCTCTATTGTTCCAACTACTTCAAATGTAAAAACATATGCTGAAATAGTAAAGAGAAAATCTGTTTTAAGAAATCTTATTAAATCATCAAATGATATTATAAGTATGAGTCTTAACGGAGATGATAATATTGATGACATTTTAAATCAAGCAGAAAAGAAAATATTTGATATATCTCAGGATAGGGTAAGTGAAGAATTCAAACCTATTGGAGATGTCTTAAATGACGTATATTCTATGATAGAAGACGTATATAGCAGTGGATCGGATTTGACAGGACTCAACACAGGATTTTCAGATTTAAATAAAAAATTGGGAGGTTTGCACAAAAGCGACTTGGTTCTTATAGCTGCAAGACCAGGTATGGGAAAGACTGCATTCGCTCTGAATTTAGTTTCTAACGTTGCCATTAAATCAAAGGCAAGTGTAGCTGTATTTAGTCTGGAAATGTCAAAAGAGCAGCTTGTGCAGAGGCTAATTTCATCTCAATCTAATGTTCCTTTGTCAAACTTAGCCAAGGGAAAAATAGCTGATGATGAATGGAAAAAGATTATGGATGCTATGAAGGTTCTTTCTAGTGCTAAAATATTTATAGATGATTCCCCAGGTATAAAAGTATCAGAGATTAGTTCAAAATGTCGTAAATTAAAGATGGATGAAGGTCTCGATTTGGTGATGATAGATTACCTACAGTTAATGGAAGGCGATGGAAAGGCTGAGAGTAGACAACAGGAAGTATCCAAAATATCTAGATCATTAAAGATACTTGCAAAAGAAATGAACTGCCCAGTAGTAGCCTTATCTCAGCTTTCTAGAAATACAGAAAGTGGAAAAGATCATATGCCTAAATTATCTGATTTAAGAGATTCAGGTGCTATAGAACAGGATGCTGATATAGTTATGTTTATCTATAGAGATGAATACTATAATCCTATCGAAACTCAAAAAAAGAATGTAGCTGATATAAAAATAGCAAAAAATAGACATGGAGAAACATGTGATATTGAATTAGTTTGGCTTGGAGAAATTCAAAAATTCAAAGATAGGGCAAAGGAAATATAGTATAAAAATACTACATATAGATTGTGGAAAAATTTAAATTTATCTGAGAATTTTTTAATGAAAAATTTTGAAAATTTAAAATAAATACGGGTATAAATTATGACCTATATTAAAAAGATATGTTCAAAATAGAATCAAAAAATGGAGTTGTACACAGAAAATATGTTCTTTTCAACAGAAATCTGTGGATAACTCCATTTTTTTATGTTAATATGTTGGATTAATAGGTTTTTCTTTTATTCACACAATCCACAAAGTTATTAACAAAAACTGTGGATAAGGTGGATAAAAAATGTGTATAAAAATTATCGGAATCTTAAGTCGGTGCCAAAAAATTCATAGATTTGGAAGTGTCCGACTATTCTAGACAATGTTCTGTCTGTGTATATTTTTCCTATCTGTGCTACATCTAGATTTGTAGAAATAATAATTTTCTTTTTAGAATTCAATCTAGAATTTAATATATTGAAAAGTTCCGAACTCGTAAAGCTATTTACCATTTCAGTTCCAAGGTCATCAATTATTAAAAGATCTGCACTAAATAAATTGTTATAATTTTCTTCATCGATTGAAGAAAAAGACTCAGTCTTAAATTTATATTTTTCTATCACTTCCATTAAGTTAAAAGCTGTTTGATAAATTACAGTGTATCCTAAGTTCATAATTTCTTTGGCAATACAGCTAGATAGGAAAGTTTTTCCAAGACCTGTAGAACCTGTGAATAACAAATTACCTTTTTGAGAATCGATGTTTTTATCAAAGTTATAGACAAAATCTTGAACATCCATAAAGATACTTTTTATATTGTCTCTAGGGCTGATATCGTATCCTGGAGTTATTTCATCTGAAAAAATATCAAAATCGAACTTGTCAAAATTATCTTCATGTAATATCTTATCTAAATTTGACATTTTATATGAATCATTTAAAATTCTTTGTTTCAAGCAGTTACATTTTTGACCGTTTTCTAAAAAGCCAGTGTCTTTACAAGTATTGCAGTCATATTTTAACTCTAGGTAGTCATCTTCTATATTGAATAAATCAAATAATTTTTTTTTCTTTTCGATTAATGATTTGTATTCCGCTTCATAAGAATTGATTTTTTCTTCGTCTATTCCTTCTATAATGGATTTAGTCATTTTTAGACCTAATTTTTTTATTTGAGTACTTACTTCTTCAATTTCTGGAAAATTTGTATAGACTTCCGATATTCTGTTTTCTAAAATATCTTGGTTTCTATCTCTCTTTTTTTGATATTCAAGCATAATTGCTCTGATTTTTTCTTTATTCATATATTATCACCTACAAATTTTAATATTTAATATTCTTTACATAATTATATCCATTATAACACGTAAGTAGTAAAAAAGAGCAAATTCTTCAACAAGGCTAGTTGTACAAAGAGTTTGCTAATATATTATTTTTTATTTAAATTTCTTACAATTTTATTGAGCTCATCATCAGAGTATTTATCTGATATAGACTGGTTAAAATTATGAAATTTAGTCTTTTTATTTGCGATATTAGTTTTAATAGTTTTCTTGCTAAGGTGAGATTTGCTTGATTTATCTTTGGCAAATTTTTCATCTTCTAACTCAACATCTTCCACTGTTTTAATTCCTTTTTCATACCAAGAAGAAATAATTTTATCAAAATATTTTATATTTGGATTGGAAGTATTGATTGATTTTGAGCAAGCCTTCAAAACTAAATCTAAATTCATTTCATATTTATAAAACCACTTATCTATTACTTCTTTTTCATAAGAAGTAGGAGTTCTATTAAACCCGAGATTTTTAAATATAATCTTATAGTTTTGGAATTTTTCATCTCGTTCACTTTCCCTGTATTCAATGTCTTCTACTGTTTTTATTGAATTATCAAACCAAGATTTGAGTATAGCCGTTACATAGTTTACAGATTTTATTCGACCATTTTCTTCAGCTGCTTTTTCAAAAGCAATTACAGCCAATTCAGGTGACATTTCATACTCATTTAATGAATTCATTATTTCAATCTTTTCATTTGGTGTTAGAAGTCTACCAGATATATCTTCAATTTTATTATACATATCTATATAAGCATATGAAGATGCTTCTTGTGCAGTTTCAACAATAGAGTCTTCTTCAGGATCTTGAGAATGTGTTTTTAGATATTGAGATTTTATATCTAGAAATTCTACTAGAAATTTTTCATGAGGGTTATGTATTTTTACAACACCCATGCTTTCCCAAAATTTCCAAGCTGAAATGACTTCTTCTTCAGTTATTCCAATGACATTTGAAATGGTCTTGTTATCGAGTTCATCACTTTGCATGCCATTATAAAAAAAGGCGCTTTTATATCCTAGTAGATATACTTTTATTTGATTTCCATCTGCAATAGGTATATACATATCAAAAAAAATACTAGGTATCGTAACATCATTATAAATTTCGTCAACAATCGATTTAAAAAACATATAAAATCTATCCTTTCTTTATTATTTATGGTATGGTTCATTATTATTAATTCGAAAACACCTATAAACTTGTTCCAGTAGAATTAATCTCATGAGTTGATGTGGAAAAGTCATATCCGAAAAAGATAATTTATAATTTGAAATATTTAAGACTTCTTTGGATAGACCAAGAGAACCTCCAATTACAAAACATATATGGCTCTTTCCAGATACAGTAATTTTATTTATTTCACTTGCAAACTTAGGAGAAGAAATCTTTTTACCATCAAGTGCCAAGGCTATTACGTATGAATTTTGCTTGATTTTTGAGAGGATTACTTCGCCTTCTTTATTTTTTATTAGTTCGGCTTCTTTATCACTTAGGTTTTCCGGAGCTTTTTCGTCATCAACTTCTATTATTTCTAATTTACAATATTTAGAAAGTCTTTTTTTAAATTCATCTATTCCTAGAGATATATATTTTTCTTTAATTTTACCAACGCATACTATACTAATTTTTATCATTTTATTATTTTTTCACCTTAAATAAATTTGATGTATCATCTCTTTTTAATACATTTAGTTTTATATCTTTGTTAATTTTTATTCCGTTTTCAGTAAGAATATGGTTTGATGTCTCGTATGCAAGAGCAGGGAAGTTGTTTTCTCTGCTTAAATGAGCTAAGAGAATATCCTCTGTTCCATTTTTTATAAGTTCTACAGAAAATTTTGCAGCCTCTTCATTTGACAAATGTCCTATATTAGACATGACTCTTTTTTTGAGTGCATATGTGTATGATCCCATCAACAACATTTCCTTATCATAGTTTGATTCTAAAACTACAAGTTTTGAACCAAGTAAATTATTTCTTATATTATCGCTAATATGACCTATATCAGTAGCGATAGATATTTTTTCGTCGTTATGACTATAAACGCTAAAGCCAACGGGATCTATTGCATCATGATTTATTGAAAATGGTTTTATTGCAATATCTCCAATTTCATACATATTATCGTTTTCGAAAATCAATATATTTTCCTCTTTTATATTTCCGATTTTATCTTTTATTGCCGACCATGTCTTAAAGTTTGCAAATATCGGGAGGTCATAACGCCTTGATAAAACTCCAACCCCCTTTATATGGTCAATGTGTTCATGTGTAATAAAAATACCCATGACTTTTTTTATGTCTATATCTATATCATTTAAGCCGTTTGTGATTTTTTTTCCACTTAGACCGGCGTCAATTAGTATATTTGTGTCCTTGTAGCCTACATAGTGGCAGTTTCCACTACTTCCGCTTCCGACAGAACAATATTTTAGCATGTCTTACTCCCTTCTAGAGATTTAAAAATCATATATTACACATTATAATTCAAATTATATATAATTTCATCTTTTATTTTTGTAGATAGGTATCTCTCGTTAATTTTAAATAATCATCATTAAATTATAAATAAAAAGGACTAGAGATATCTCCAGTCCTTTTTATTTATAATTTACTAGTCTTCTAATGGTGAAAAATCTTCTTTTGTAACACCACAGTCTGGGCATTCCCAGTCATCTGGAATATCATCAAAAGATGTTCCAGGAGCGATTCCTGAATCTGGATCACCTAGAGCTGGATCGTATACATATCCACATACATCACATACATATTTTTTCATTTTACATCCTCCTAAAGTTTATTTTATATATCCTATTTATTTATGTTCAAATTATACCCATAAATAAAGAAGATTAACATTATTAAATTACTATTATCCAAAATAATTGTATAACTATTTTTTATCTTTACATTTTGAACATATACCAATAAACTCCAGATTATGGCTTGTTATTTCATAACCCGTTTTTTCAGAAATATCATCAAGGTGTAAATCTATTGGACAAGAGTCAATATAAGACATCTCACCGCAGATCTTACATGTTAGCAGATGTTGGTGAGTGTAGTCATTTAGTTGAAAAACGCTATTTCCATCAGAAAGTGTTTGCTTCATAAGAAATTTATAATCTGTAAGATAATTTAAAATTCTGTAAACAGTAGACATATTTATATCTATTTCCTTATTTAGAATGTGATATACATCTTCGGCGGATAGTGGTGAATCAGAATGTCTAAAGCAATTCATCAAGAGTAATCTTTTTTTTGTACTTTTTAGATTCAGAGATTTTAGTATATCTTTATTCTCTCCTATATGATTATCATCAGGACAAATTTTACATTTGTTGATTACCATAAGACAGCCTCCTTTATAAAATACAAATTACCAGTTCATTATAACATGATAAAAACTTTAATAAAACAGGAATTTAAACTTTTCGTATAAACTTAAAACCATCTAATATTATCTAACTAAGTTATTACTAAAAATTAATAAATTAAGAATGAATTTAACTTGAAAAACTATTGACAAAAATGCCTGTAGGGAATATACTTTTATTGCGATAAATGCAAATGCAACGCTATTGCATTTAAAAACAGGGGGACTAAAATATGAAAATAAAAAGCATTAAAAAGCTTTGTTTAAGCGTTTCAGCAATTTTTTTGACAACGTCAATACTTTTATCAGGTTGTACAAAAACTGAAGAAGTTAAAAAAAATGGAACATTGACGGTATATACGAGTATTTATCCAATGTATGATTTTTCTAAAAAAATTGGAGGAAATAAGGTAAATGTTGTCAATATGATACCTAATGGTGTAGAGCCACACGATTGGGAGCCATCCCCTAAAGATATAGTAAATGTGATGAAATCTGATGTACTCATATATAATGGGGAAATAGAAAATTGGGTCGATAAAATAACTGAGACTGCAAAAGGTGAAAACTTAGTAATTTTAAAGGCATCAAAAGGAATAAAAATGATAGAAGGTGATGATTCGCATGAAAATAGTAAAGATAATGAAAGTCATGAGGGGCATCATCATTCAATAGATCCACACGTTTGGCTGAATCCTCAAAATGCAAAAATTGAGATGAAGAATATAAAGGATACTTTGTCAAAGGTAGATCCTAAAAATAAAGGTTATTACGAAGAAAATTATAATAAGTATGCAAAAGAACTAGATACTTTGGACAAGAGTTTTAAAGATGGATTGTCCAATAAGAAAAATAAAAATATTCTTGTATCTCACGAAGCTTTTGGTTATATATGTGATTTATACGGAATAAAACAGACATCTATAGAAGGATTGATGCCAGATTCAGAGCCAGATGCTAAAAGAATGGCTGGAATAACTAGATTTGTAAGAAATAATAATATCAAATACATTTTTTCTGAAGCATCATCAAGTGAAAAAGTAGCAGAGTCTATAGCTGGAGAAACAGGAATAAAAATAGAAAAGTTGAGTCCAATTGAATCTCTTACAGATGAAGAGATAAAAAATGGAGATGATTATTTTTCTATAATGTATAAAAATCTAGAGGCTCTTAAAAAAGAATTGATTTAGTAGTATTTAGAATATAATTAAGCAAATATCAAGATGGAGAGAAAAGATATTCTCTCCATTTAATTTTATAAAGGGGAGGAGCAATTAGAGTTATAGAATCTAATTGATTAGATATATGGAAAAAATAGTAGATGTAAAAGACGTTTACTTTAAGTACGACAAAGAATATATACTTAAAAACTTTAGCATGGAAGTAGATAAAGGTGACTATGTAGGAGTAATAGGTTCAAATGGTTCAGGAAAAAGTACTTTGATTAAATTAATATTGGGGCAAATTAATCTGCAAAAGGGCGAAATTTATCTATTTGGGAAAGACATTAAAAACATAAAACAAATAGATAGAGTAGGTTACGTTCCGCAAGTTGGACTATCACGTGGAATTGATTTTCCTGCTACAGTTGAAGAAATAGTAATGATGAATTTATATAAAGAGATAGGATTTTTAAGGCTTCCTAAAAAAGAACATAAAGAAAAAGTCAAAAAAGTTCTTGAAGATGTGGATATGCTTTCATATAAGGATAAAAAATTTGCCGATTTGTCAGGAGGACAACAGCAGAGGGTAATAATTGCTAAGGCGATAGTAAATGACCCATTGTTATTGATATTGGATGAACCGACAACAGGAATCGATCATAAATCAGAGAAGTTGATTTATGATTTATTTGAAAAATTACACAAGGAAAGAAAGATGACTATCATAATGATATCTCATGACTTAGAAAACGTAAGAAAATATACAAACAAAGTCATTGAGTTAAGAGCTTTCTGTGATGAGGAGGGGTGTGAATGTTAGAATTTGCATTTATGCAAAAGGCGTTTATAGTAGGTATGCTACTAGCAGTTATAATGCCTTGTATAGGAGTAATAATAGTTTTAAAAAGACTTTCTATGGTAGGAGATGCTCTTTCACATACATCTTTGGCTGGTGTAGCAGGAGGTTTGATGATAGGAATAAATCCAATTGTGGGTGCAATTATAGCGACAGTACTTGCGGGATTTGGAATAGAATTTATACGAAAGAAAATACCTAAGTATTCAGAGATATCTATTGCTATAACTATGTCAGCCGGTGTTGGTCTGGCTGGTGTACTATCTAGTTTTGCTGATAGTTCAATGGGATTTGGTAGCTTTTTATTTGGTAGTATAGTTGCGATTACAGATTTTGAAATGTATTTAGTGATAGGATTATCGGTTTTAGTTTTATGTGCATTTATTTTACTATATAAAGAACTTATGCATGTGTCATTTGACGAGCAAGGTGCTTGGCTAGCAGGGGTTCCTGTAAAATCGGTGAATTTTATATTTACAATACTTACTGCACTGACGGTATCAATTGCATCTAGAGCTGTTGGTATATTGATAATTTCATCTATGATGGTAATTCCTGTAGCTTGTGCGATGAGATTTTCATCAAGCTACAAGCAGACTATTATTTTGGCTATTTTATTTGCTTTATTTTTTGTGTTAGTAGGTCTTAGCGCATCATTTTATCTAGGTCTTAAACCAGGTGGAGCAATAGTATTGACAGGTGTAATAGTATTGTCATTGCTTTTAGTTTTTAAAAAATAAATTTAATTAAAAAATTATGTTTTTCTCAATAAAAAGAGTAATTATTATACACAGAAGGGCTTATCAAAACTTAATATTTTGATAAGCCTTTTTTAGAATTATATATTTTGTAAAAATTACATTATGTAAAAATAGAATCATAACTATAAAAACTGAACTTATTTTTTTAAATATTAAAATTGTTGATACTATAATCAAAAAAAATGGGTATAAAATAGCGATATATCAAGTTTTGAACTTGATGCTAAAGTTGAATGTATCTTCATTTCATGGTATTATGTAGTCATGAAAGTTTGCTTATTTTTAGATATGTGATTATATTTGAAAAGAAATATAAAAAAAGCGATTGATATAACAAATAAAGGTCGAATATAGGAAAAAATGTAATAATGGTTTTTCAGATAAAATTTTTAGATTTAATCTATACTTAATTGGATTTAATTTATATTTTAGAAGGAAGAAGAATTTATATTTAATAAAGGAAGATTCTTGTACTTTTGAGTTGTGCAAGGTTGCCAAATAAATGAGATTTATAACAAGGGACTTTCTTTTTGTTGGTTTTAAAAGGAGTATTTTATGGTTTATAAGAGAAATAAGAAAATACAGGTAAATAAAGCTATTTGTACAGTGTTGGTATCAGTACTATTATCTACTGGGCTATCACCTTTTTATTCATCTGCATATGAAAGATCTGAAAATGAAGTATATAGCTATGGAGAGTCTGGAGAAAATGTTCAGATTGAAAAAATAGAAAATGTGCGATCGATAGAAAATAGTGCAGAAACAGAAAATGTAACAGGTGGAGATGTTGAATTAGAAAGATCTATGTTTAGGTTTGAAGGAACAAATCTGAATGGGCCAGCTAAGAGAAGTGGTGCATTGGATAGTAAATACGATCCCAGAACACTTGGGCATACAACTCCTATAAAGGATCAAGAAAAGCTTGGTATATGCTGGGCTTTTGCAGGAAATGCAGCATTAGAAACATTTTTGAAAGTTAAAGGTAAGGGTGACTTTTCTTTGTCTGAAGAACATATGAGATGGTGGGCAAAGGGAAGTTTATATAATTGGAATGTAGGGGATAATGAAGGCTCTACAAATGAAACTTCAGTTGGATATTTTACTTCTTGGATGGGTCCAAAAAATTCTAGTGATATTCCATACAATGGTAATATATCTGAAAAAGATGGTGCAAAGAAACCAGAAAATTATGATTCAGCACCTAAGATTAAGTACCAAGTAACAAATGTAGTAAATGTGGCTACAGATAGAGATTCTGTAAAAAATGCAATAATTAATTATGGTGCAGTGACGTCTGGTTATTATGACTCTTCTTACTATATGAATGCTGACAAAACGGCATTTTATTGTGGAGAAAATAAAGGACAAACACATGCAATAGCTATTGTTGGATGGGACGATGATTATTCTAAAGAAAATTTTAATAGCAACAATCAACCATCTAATAATGGAGCTTGGCTAGTAAAAAATAGCTGGGGAAATTATAACAGTGAAAATGGATATTTTTGGCTATCTTATGAAGATAAGACAATTCTTTCTTATACAGATAATTACTCTATTGCTGGTGTACAAGAAGATAAAGGTCAAAAAATGTATCAACATGAGTACTCAATGTCTTCTTCATTAAAGAGCAATGATGCATTGACTACTGCAAATATGTTTAACTTTGGGAAGCATGAAGCACTTGAAGGAATTATGTTTGCAACAGATAGTATAGGTGCTGATTATGAAATGTACTTTATACCAGAATTAGATGGAAAACCAGATTATAATAATAAAATATTCTTAAAATCAGGTAAAGTTCCGTTTTCAGGATACATAACAGAAGATATAAGCGACTTTCCACTTCCAACAGGTAAGGGAGCTATAGCTGTGAGAGTGGATGGAAGAAAGACAGGCAAAAAGGCATCTATAGGTATGGAGATGAATATAAGTGGATATAATATGTTTGTATCTAAGGCAAATTTAGGAGAAACATATATCTTAGAAAAAGGAAATTTAATCGATTTAAATACTAAGTCGAACTTGGCACCTGCAAATGTAGTTATAAAGGGAATTACAAAGGCATATGAAGGCGGAATTGTATTAGCAGGTAACGATAGATATGAAACTTCAAACAAAGTTTCTGAACATGGCTGGAAAAATGCAGATACTGTATTTTTAGTAAATGGAAATGCTATAGCGGATGCTTTGACATCAACTCCTCTTGCAAAGTTAAAATCTGCTCCAATCTTACTTACAGGTAAAGATAAAGTCAGTGAAAATACTTTAAAAGAAATTGAAAGATTAGGAGCAAAGAATATCACAATAATTGGTGGAGAAAATTCAGTATCTAAAGAAGTCGTGGATTATCTATCAAATAGTGGAAAAAGTGTAAATAGAATTTATGGTGAAGATAGATTTGAAACAAGTGAAAAAATAGCTGATGAAATATTAAAAAATGAAGGCGATGTAACTTCTGTAGCCGTTGTAAACGGTAAGAAAGGTTTAGCCGATGCTATCAGTTTTTCACCAGTAGCAGGTGAAAAAACTATTCCAATAATACTTTCAAACACTAATGGAGAATATAATATGCCTCAAAGTCTAAAAGATTCTGATAAGATATTGTCTTCCTACATAATAGGTGGAGAAAGTTCTGTTCCAAAGTCTGCTGAGTCAGGATTGAAAAACATGACTAGAGTAAGTGGACAAGATAGAAATGATACAAATGCAAAAATAATAGAAAGATTCTATACTCAAAGTGATCTAGACAATGTATTTGTTGCAAAAGATGGATATAAAAATCAAAATGATTTAATAGATGGTTTGGCGATAGGAGCTCATGCTGCTAATGTGAAATCACCGATATTACTAGCTCATGGAAGACTTTCAGAAGAACAGAAAAATGTTATGCAAAGAAAGAAAGTAAAAAATATAGTTCAAGTAGGTGGAGGAAATAATAGTATGGCAACTACTGAACTTTTAATAATGAATTCGAAAAACTAGGAAAGAAGGAAATATAAATGGAAGTTAAGGTTGAAAGTTTTGTTTTGGATCACACAAAGGTAAAGGCACCATATGTAAGAAAATGCTGTGTGTTAGATGGCTTAAAAGGAGATAAAGTAACCAAGTTTGATTTGCGTTTTTTACAGCCAAATCAAGATTTCTTTGAAACAGATGCTATACACGGATTAGAGCATTTACTTGCTACGTATTTGAGAGATACTATGGATAATGTAATAGATTTATCACCTATGGGATGCAGAACAGGATACTATTTAATTATGTGGGGCGATGTAGATCCTTCATATGTAAAAGACGGATTGGAAAAGGCCTTAAGAATGGTTTTAGATACAGATGAAATACCTGCAGCAACTGAAAAAGAGTGTGGAAACTATAAGGATTTATCTCTAGAAGGAGCTAAAAAGTATTCAAAAGAAGCTTTAGAAAAAGGATTCTCACTAAACGTATACGGTGACAAGTAAATATTTGATATTACATATACAAATTAAAACAAAACTGGGGGTATTTTAATGAAGATATATAATACTATGACAAGAAAGAAAGAGGAATTTATACCTCTACAACCTGGAAAAGTAAAAATGTACGTTTGTGGGCCTACTGTATATAACTTTATACACTTAGGAAATGCTAGACCATTTACAGTATTTGATACTTTAAGAAGATATTTTGAATATAGAGGATATGATGTTACTTATATTCAGAACTTCACAGATGTAGATGATAAAATAATAAAAAGAAGTTCCGAAGAAGGTATTTCTCCTGAAGAGGTATCTGAAAAATATATAAAAGAATACTTTACTGATTGTGACGGTCTTGGGATAAAAAGAGCGACAGTTCATCCACAAGTAACTGATAATATAAACCAAATTATAGAATTTATACAATCTCTGATAGATAAAGGATATGCTTATGAATCAGATGGAGATGTATTTTTTAAGACTAGATTGTTTAAAGAATATGGTAAGCTGTCACATCAAAATATAGAAGAATTGGAATTAGGAGCAAGAATAGAAGTAGATGAAAGAAAAGAAGATGCTCTAGATTTTGTTCTATGGAAAGCTAGAAAAGAAGGAGAACCTGGTTGGAGTAGCCCTTGGGGTGAAGGAAGACCTGGTTGGCATATAGAGTGTTCAGTAATGTCTAAAAGATATCTTGGCGAAACAATAGATATTCATGCAGGTGGGCAAGACTTACAATTCCCACACCATGAAAATGAAATCGCACAAAGTGAGTGTAATAGTGGACATGAATTTGCAAGGTATTGGATGCATAATGGATATATAAATGTTGATGGAGAAAAAATGAGTAAATCTCTTGGTAATTTCTTTACAGTTAGAGATATATCTAAAGTTTATGATTTAGGGCTAGTTAGATTCTTCTTATTGTCTACTCATTATAGAAATCCAGTGAATTTCAGTGATACAGTTCTAGAACAGTCTAAATCTGGACTAGAAAGACTGACAAATGCTAGAGATAATGCTGAATTTATTTTATCTAATCTTAAAGAAGGAAACATGTCGGACGAAGAAAAGAAAATTGCACCATCTATAGATGATTATAAAAAACAATTTATAGAAGCAATGGATGATGATTTAAATACAGCGGATGCTATTAGTGCTATATTTGAATTAGCTAAATTTATGAATTCTAACATCTCTGACAGCTCTTCATATGAATTTGTAAAGAAAGCATTGGATATGTTCTATGAATTGACAGGAGTATTAAATATTGCTGCAAAATCAGATGATATAGATGACGAACTTACTAAAAAAGTAGAAGAACTTATTGAAAAAAGAGCTCAAGCAAAGAAAGATAAAAATTTTGAATTGGCAGACCAGATAAGAGAAGAGCTGACTGAAATGGGAATTTCTATAGAAGATACTAGACAAGGGGTAAAATGGAAGAAAATATAATCGAAAATAATATTTTAGAAAAAAATATAATAAACGGTAAGCATATTGATACGAGAGAGTTGGCGAGAATGTCGCCACTCTCACTTGCTTATTTAGGAGATGCTATATACGAATCATATATAAGGGAATATTTAATAAAAAACAGCATTTTTTTAAAAATAAATGATCTTCATAGAAGTGCTATAAAATATGTGAGTGCATCATCTCAATCTAAAGCAATAAAGGGGATCGAACCAATATTGACAGAAGAAGAAGAAAATATATTCAAAAGAGGGCGAAATCACAAAAAAAACACGGGTTCAAAGAATGCAAGTATAATTGATTATAGACATTCTACTGGGTTTGAAGCGTTAATTGGATATTTGTATTTGAAAGAAGATATAAATAGACTAGAGTATATAATAAAAAAAAGCATAGATGTTATAGAAAATAATAAATAAGGTGGTGAACTCTTTGGCAATAATTGAAGGTAGAAACCCTGTAATAGAAGCATTGAAAAACAATAGAAAAATAGAAAAATTAATAATAAATAAATCATCAAAAGAAGGCTCTGTAAAAAAAATAATAGCAATGGCAAAAGATCAAAATGTGATTGTTCAATATGTTGACAGACACAAACTTGATGAAATGTCAGAAAGCCATGCACACCAAGGAGTAATGGCCATAATAAGTGAATATAATTATTATGAAATAGAGGATATATTAGAAATAGCAAGAGAGAAAAATGAAGATCCTTTTTTTATAATTCTAGACGGGATTACCGATCCACATAATCTAGGGTCTATTATAAGGACTGTAGACGCTGTTGGAGCACATGGTGTAATTATTCCAAAGAGAAGAAGTGTTCATATCACTCCTATTGTAGCAAAGGCTTCTGCTGGAGCTGTAGAATATGTACCTGTATGTAAGGTTACGAATATTGTAAATACTATCAAAAAACTAAAAGAAAATGGACTGTGGATAGCAGCAGTTGATATGGATGGAGAAGTTTTTCATAAACAGAATTTAACAGGACCGCTTGCATTGGTAATAGGTAGTGAAGGTGAAGGTATTTCTAGACTTGTAAAAGAAAATTGTGATTTTACAGTGAAGATGCCTATGGCAGGGAATGTTACATCTTTAAATGCATCTGTTGCAGGAGGTATACTTTTATATGAAGTATACAGACAAAGAAATGCAGAAAAATAGATTTGTACCAAGAAAAATTTTGATAGTAGATGGATATAATATAATAAATGCATGGCCTAAGTTGAAAAAAATATCAGAAGATGATTTAGAGGCATCTAGAGAAATTTTGATTGGGCATATAATGGAATATGCTAACATCAAGGGATACGAAGCATATGTTGTATTTGATGCCTACAATGTAAAAGGTCTTGATGAAAAAATTGAGCATTTTCATGATGTTGAAGTGGTATTTACTCGTGAAAATCAAACTGCAGATAGTTATATAGAAAAGTTTATCTCTACTCTTTCTAAATATGATGAAGTAGCAGTTGCAACTAGTGATTATGCTGAGCAGCAGATTGTTTTGGGCAAAGGATTTTCAAGAGTTTCGGCAAGAGAACTAGTAAATGATTTTAGCAAGTTTAAAGAAAATATTAGAAAAAGTAGTACTTCAAAAGCAAAGAGATACGATAGTATGAACAGGCTAGAAAATAAGATAGATAGTGAAATATTTGAAAAGTTAGAACGCATTAGAAGAAAAAAATAAAGTGAATATATAGATATAGGGTGATATATTTTAATTGGAGGCGTCTATGCTAGAGAAAAACAACGATATAGATTTAAAAAAAGCTATTAATCGACGAGATGAGGACTCCGATATAATAAAAAAGGCTAAAGAAGGAGATACTGAATCAATCGACTATATAATTGATAAGTATCGCATCATGGTAAAATCAAAGGCTAAAACATACTTCTTAATAGGTGCAGATAAGGATGATATAATTCAAGAAGGCATGATAGGATTGTATAAGGCAATTAGGGATTATAATGATGAAAAAACATCTTCATTTAGGAGTTTTGCTGATTTATGTATTACACGTCAGATTATTACAGCAATTAAGACAGCCACAAGACAAAAGCATATACCACTAAACTCATACGTATCTTTAAACAAGCCCGTATTTGAGGGTGAATCGGAAAGAACCTTATATGATACTGTAATTAGTAATGTTGAAAGTGATCCAGAAAAACTCATAATAGGCAAAGAAAACTATGAATACATAGAGAAGAAAATAAACGAAGTACTTAGTCCATTTGAAGAAGAAGTACTAATATTGTATATATCTGGCCATAGCTATTCAGATATAGCAAAGGAACTTAAAAAAGATTCGAAATCAGTAGACAATGCAATCCAAAGAATTAAAAGAAAAATGGAGAAGCATCTTGAAAATAGAGAAGATTAATAGTAAAATACAACCCAAAGGGAAAAATTATTAAATAGGAGGATTTTAAAATGGCAAAGTCTAAATTTGAAAGAAGTAAGCCACATATTAACATTGGAACAATCGGTCACGTTGACCACGGTAAGACAACTTTAACAGCAGCAATAACAAAGACACTTTACAGTAAGTATCAGTT
>NZ_OERU01000013.1 GCF_900240845.1 Peptostreptococcus faecalis | reverse complement strand
CAGAGGTGTAAGTGCAGCAATGTATGTAGCTTACTGATACTAATAGATCGAGGACTTGACCAATAAAAATACACTAATATATTCAGTTTTGAGAGTACAAAACTTTCAATTTAATATGTGGTTATTATAGCAAAGAGGATACACCTGTTCCCATTCCGAACACAGAAGTTAAGCTCTTTAGCGCCGAAGGTACTTGATGGGAAGCTGTCCGGGAGAATAGGACATAGCCACGTGATAGGCTCTAGCATTTAGCTAGAGTCTTTTTTTATATAAAATTATATAAATTATAAAATAAAAAGATAGTAAATAGTATGAATATTCGATATAATACTTATATGTCTCATAGAAGATTTAGCAAAATAAGACTTAAATGTGAACATTAAATTAAAAAATAAAAAATACAAAAAATAGAATAATCGACTAACACATTGAAAAACAAGATACAATCATTTAATAAATGTAAAAGCAACACATACATTATTGACTTTTTTGAGAAAAATGTAATAATTTTGAGATTTTTCTAGAGACTTATTGCTATAAAAAACATTCTTTTTATATAAATTAAGGGGCATAAAAGAATGAAAAATTTAGAAAAATATAAGATATTCATTATTATTTAAGTTATTTAATTTTTACTATTTAAAATAAAGTGAAATTGATATATAATAAATACATTAATGAAAAAATAAAGTGGAGGTTGGAATATGCTTAAAAAGTTTAATAAGGTATTGGTAGCTAACAGGGGCGAAATTGCTATCAGAATTTTTAGAGCCTGTGCAGAACTGCAGATAAGAAGTGTGGGAATATATAGTGAAGAAGATAAATACGGTTTGTTCAGAACAAAAGCTGATGAATCATATCTAATAGGCGAAGGAAAAGGTCCAGTAGACGCATATTTAGATATAGAAGGTATAATCTCACTAGCCAAGAGAAAAAAAGTAGACGCAATACATCCGGGATATGGATTCCTTTCAGAAAATGCTGAATTTGCTAGAAAATGTGAAGAGAATGGAATCACATTTATAGGTCCAAGTTCAGATATAATGGAACAATTGGGTGATAAAATAAATTCTAAAAAGGTTGCACATGAAGCAGGCGTTCCTACTATACCAGGAATTGATAAAGCTCTTAAAACAGTTAAAGAGGCTGCTAAAGTTGCTGAAGAAATTGGATATCCAGTGATGGTAAAAGCATCAAATGGTGGTGGCGGAAGAGGTATGAGAATAGTTCGCCGCGAAGAAGATTTAGAAGTAGAATTTGAAAATGCAAGAAGTGAATCAAGAAAAGCATTTGGTGAAGATTTAATATTTATAGAAAAATACATAGAAGATCCAAAGCATATAGAAGTTCAGGTAATAGGTGATCAACATGGAAATATAGTACATCTTTTTGAAAGAGATTGTTCTGTACAGAGAAGACACCAGAAAATAATAGAATTTGCTCCGGCTTTTTCTCTATCAGAAGACATCAGAGAGAAAATTTGTGCGGATTCGGTTAAAATTGCAAAGCATGTAGGATATACTAATGCAGGTACTCTTGAATTCCTAGTAGACAAACACGGGAATTATTATTTTATAGAAATGAATACTAGAGTTCAGGTTGAACATACAGTAACTGAATTGGTAACTGGAGTTGATATAGTACAAAGCCAGATACTTATTGCACAAGGTCACAAATTAAGTGATCCAGAAATAAATATAAAGGGACAGGATGATATAGAATTAAGAGGATATTCTATACAGTGTAGAATAACTACAGAAGACCCTAAAAAAGGATTTATGCCAGATACTGGAAAAATCCAAGTATATAGATCAGGTTCAGGTGCAGGTATAAGACTAGATGGTGGTAATGGATTTACTGGATCTACAATAAGTCCTTACTATGATTCTTTACTAGTTAAAACTATTTCATACGATAGAACTTTCCAAGGTGCAATAAACAAAATGGTTAGATCTATAAAAGAAATGAGAGTAAGAGGAGTAAAGACAAATGTAGGATTCTTAGTAAACGTATTATTAGATCCTAACTTTATATCAGGAAATTGCTCAACTAAATTTATAGATGAAAATCCACAACTTTTCGATATAAGAGAAAGTAAAGATAGAGGAACTAAGTTACTTAAATTTATAGGAAATGTAGTAGTTAATGAAAATAAATTAGAAGAGAGAAAATCTTTTGATGCTCTATATGAGCCAAGAATTAGAGATATAAAGAATGTTGAAGGTAGTAGAGAAAAACTACTAAGATTAGGTAAGGCTGAATATATAAAAGACATAAAGAATGAAAAGAAACTTTTATTCACAGATACAACTATGAGAGATGCTCACCAGTCACTTATTGCAACTAGACTTAGAACTCATGATTTAATGAATATTGCAAAAGCGACTGAACATTATCAAAAAGAACTGTTCTCTCTTGAAATGTGGGGTGGAGCAACATTTGACGTTGCATATAGATTCTTAAAAGAATCTCCTTGGATAAGACTTCAAAAATTAAGAGAAGCAATTCCAAGCATCAACTTCCAGATGTTACTTAGAGCATCAAATGCAGTTGGATACAAAAACTATCCAGATAACGTAATAGAAGAATTTATAAAAGAAAGTGCAAAGTCAGGAATAGATGTATTTAGAATATTTGACTCACTTAACTGGGTTGAAAACATGAAGCAGTCAATCTACACAGCACAAGAAACAGGAAGTGTAGTTGAAGCTGCGATGTGTTATACAGGGGATGTACTAGATCCAGATAAGAGTAAATATACTACAGAATATTATGTAAAAATGGCAAGAGAGTTAGAAGCTGCGGGTGCTGATATAATTGGAATAAAAGATATGGCAGGACTATTAAAACCATATGCAGCTCTTGAATTAATTACAGCACTAAAAGAAAATGTAAAGGCTCCAATTCACTTACATACTCATGATACAAGTGGAAATGGTGTAGCTACTTTATTGATGGCTTCTCACGCTGGAGTTGACATAGTAGATGCTGCTCTTGAATCAATGGCAGGAATAACATCTCAACCTTCATTAAATGCTACAATTGAAGCGTTGAAATTTACTGATAGAGATCCTGAAATAGATATCTTTGGATATAATGAAATCGGAAAATACTACAGAGATTTAAGAAAAGTATATTATAAGTTTGAAAGTGATCTAAATAACTCTACTGCTGAAATATATGATTCTGAAATTCCAGGAGGACAGTATACAAACCTTAAGCCTCAAGCGGATAGTTTAGGACTAGTAAATAGATTTGAAGAAGTAAAAGAAAACTATAAAGTTGCCAATAAAGTAGTGGGAGATATAATAAAGGTTACTCCTTCATCTAAGGTAGTAGGTGATTTAGCAATATTTATGACTAAAAATAACCTTACTGCAGACAATATAATTGAAGAAGGTAAAAACTTATCATTCCCAGATTCATTAGTGGATTATTGTAAGGGTATGATAGGTCAGCCAGAAGGTGGGGTACCAAAAGAGCTTCAAGAAGTAGTTCTAAAGGGTGAACCAGCAATAACTGCAAGACCAGGTTCTCTACTTCCTTCAGAAGACTTTGATGCAATAAGAACACATTTAATAAATGATTTGGAAATAAAAAATCCTACTGAAAGACAAGTACTAAGCTACGCACTGTATCCAAAAGTATTTGATGACTATATTAATCATATAAAAGAATTTAACGATGTTAGTGAGTTAGAAAGTGATGTATTCTTCTACGGACTAAATCCAGGTCAAGAGTGTGAAGTAGAAATAGAAGAAGGTAAAAATTTAACTATAAAACTAGTAGATATTGGAGATCCTAAAGAAGACGGAATGAGAACTCTTACATTCGAATTAAACGGAATGTTGAGAGATGTTGATATCAAGGATATTAACTACGCTGGAAAGGTAGTAAATGTTGAAAAGGCAGATATGAACGATCCTCATCAAATAGGAGCAAGTATACCAGGTAAGGTAGTTAAGATACTAGCTAAAAAGGGTGAAAGTGTTGTTGAAAATCAACCTCTAATCGTTATAGAAGCAATGAAGATGGAAACAAATATTGTTGCTAAGGCTGCAGGTAAAGTAAAAGATATTATGGTAGCAGAAAATGATATGGTAATAGATAAGCAGTTACTTATACAGTTAGACCCTGAAGATGAATAAATATAATTAACGGCAAATAAAAAAGATTAAATAGTAAAGAAAAAAGCACATCATTTATTATACAATTTGTATAATAAATGATGTGCTTTACTTTTGCATAAAATTTTATACGTATTACAAAAAAAGTAGAAATGTAAGTCGATAAATTAACAAAATTATAAAAATATTCAAAAAATTAGAGGACAATTGCTAGTAAATGTAGAATAAAAATGTGTATTGCTTTTTTGTTAAAAATAGCGCTGTACAAAAAAACATAAAACAAGGAAGGTGCTCTTATGAAGGTATACAATAGTGAGAAAATAAGAAATATTGCTGTTTTAGGACACAGTGGTTCAGGGAAAACAAATTTATTGGAAACAATTGCTCATGCAGCAAATATCAATAAAATTCCAAAGCTAAGTAACAATGTTCAGATGACATATAGTATGAGTTTAATGCCGATAGAATATGAAGGCTTTAAATTTAACTTCTTAGATACACCTGGTTATACAGATTTCGGAGGCGATATGGTCTCAGCATTATATGCAAGTGATGCTGCGATAATAGTAATAGATGCTACGGACCCTATGCAAGTAGGTACTGAAAAAGCATTTGAACTTACTGAGGGAATACCAAAAATAATGTTTATTAACAAAATTGATAATGAGAAAGCTAGATACAAAGATGTAATAGAAATGTTAGATGAAAAATTCGAGAACAAGATAGTACCGATGATTTCACCGGAGTTTGATAATGGGAAATTTGTCAAACTTCATAATTTATTTGAAAATTTTGAGGGATTAAATGAGGAGTTTGTAGAACAGGCGAAGAAAGCATATGACGCTCTTATGGAGCTGATAGCAGAAACAGATGATGATTATCTTGAAAAATTCTTTGAAGGCGAAGAATTAACTCCTGAAGAAATAAAAAATGGAATAACAGTGGGAATAAAAAGAGGAGATATAGTTCCTGTAATATCTGGTTCTACTATAAATAATGTTGGAACAAAAGAAATTTTAGAATCATTGGAATCATATATAGATCCTTCTTATGTTGATGAAGAAGGTAAATTTAAAGGAAGAGTATTTAAGACTTTTGTAGATCCATTTATAGGAAAAATATCTTATATAAAAATACTTAGAGGGTCTATCTCAAAAGACAAAGAAGTATATAACTTAAACAAAGACTCAAAGGAGAAACTATCTAATATATACACAATTAGAGGTGGAGAACTAATAGAATTAGAAAAAGCATATGCTGGTGATATTATTGTCGTTACAAAAGCATCAGGTTTAGTAACAGGTGATACAATATCTGAAGATGCAAATGACACGGAAGAAGAGGAAATTAATTTCCAGAAACCACAAATATATTATGCAGTATCTCCAAAAAATAAAAATGACGAAGACAAAATGGCTAACGTCATAGCTAAATTGCTTGATGAAGATCCTACTCTAGATTATTATAGAAACGTTGAAACTAGCCAAGCACTTATTGGAGGGCAGGGAGATCTTCACATAAAGACTGTAGTAAATAAAATGAAAGATAAGTTTGGATTAGATGTTGAACTAAAGGATTTGAAAGTTCCATATAGAGAAACTATTAAGTCAAATTCGGATGTAGAAGGAAAACACAAAAAACAATCTGGAGGACATGGGCAATATGGCCATGTTAAAATAAGATTCTCTAGAAGTGAAGATGAATTTGATTTTTCAGAAGAACTATTTGGAGGCTCTGTACCTAAATCATATGTTCCAGCTGTTGAAAAGGGTCTAAGAGATTCTATGCTTAAGGGTGTATTGGCAGGTTATCCAGTGACTAACATAAAGGCTGTTCTTTATGATGGTTCATATCATGATGTGGACTCGTCTGAAATGGCATTTAAGCTGGCTGCATCTCAAGCATTTAAAAAAGGAATGAAGGAAGCGACTCCTATACTATTAGAGCCATATATGAAGTTGGTTATTACAATACCAGAAGAATACATGGGAGATGTTATGGGAGATATGAATAAGAGAAGAGGAAAAATACTTGGCATGGAATCTAATTCTAGTGGAAAGCAGATATTAGAGGCTTTAGCACCACAAGCTGAAATCTTCAAATATGCGATTGATTTAAAATCAATGACTCAGGGAAGAGGATATTTTGAGATGGAATTTGATAGCTATTTAGAGGTGCCTTCTAGCATGACAGATAAGATAGTGGATGAATTAAAATCTGAAGAAAAATAAATTTTAAAACATACTTACTAGACCTGAAGAGTATATTTACTTAGATATATCTCTTTAGGTCTTTTTTATAGTATACTTTTATCCTACATTTGCATGATATGGTATAATTGAGTATGTAGTTAATAGGAAGGTATTGTACATTCAATACTATGGAGGTACATAATGAAGTTTAATAGGCTTACCAAAAGAATGGATGAGATATTTGAATATGCAAATGAATACGCTGCAAATAATGGATATGAAATAACAGGAACTGGGCAGCTTCTTTGGGGTCTTATGTATATGGAAGATGGAGCTGCATATGACATACTAAAAGCTACAGGGTTAAATTTAGAGGATATTCAAATAGAGATGGAAAAACTTTTAGAATCTAGTAAATATACGTCATTTGGAAGAAAAGTCTTAAATAAGGGAATGAGCACTAGATTGACTAAAATAGTTGAAAGAGCTGGTGAGATAGCTAATTCACATCATACTAATTACATAGCGAGTGAACATATTTTACTTGCAATAATTGAAGATAATGATTGTGTTGCAAATATAATTTTTAGAAAAGTAGGAATAGATGTAAAAATTTTAAAAAGCACAGTTACAGATAAAATTAATAGAAAAGAAGTAAAAATGAATAGATATTTAAAAAATGGAGAATTAGATTTAGGGGAAATTGAAAGCGACGATTGTCCTGTTTTAAATATGTACTGTAAAAACTTGATAAAATATGTATTAAAAAATAATACGGATCCTATTTTTGGAAGAGATAAAGATATTGAAAAAATAATGCAAATACTAAATAGAAGAAAAAAAAATAATCCAATACTAATAGGAGAACCAGGAGTTGGCAAGACGGCTATAGTTGATGGAATAGCTAGAAATATAGCTTTAAAAGAAAATTCAACTGAAGATATGTCAGGTAAAAAAATATTTTCACTTGAGATGGGAAGTTTAGTTGCAGGCACTAAATATAGAGGCGAGTTTGAGGAAAGGCTTCAAAAAATAATTGAAGAAGTGTCATCTCAAAAGGGAGAGGTTCTTTTGTTTATAGATGAAATACATACTTTAATTGGAGCTGGTGCTACTGGTGAAAATGGAAGTATGGATGCATCAAATATTTTAAAACCTGCACTTTCAAGAGGCGATGTTCAAATAATAGGAGCGACAACCATAGATGAATATGTAAAGCACATAGAGAAAGATCCAGCGTTAGAGAGAAGATTTCAATCTGTGATAATTGATGAGCCAAATAGAGAAACTAGCATAAGAATACTAATGGGTCTAAGAGATAGATATGAGACTTATCACAAGGTAAAAATAACAGATGAAGCAATAGAAAAAGCGGTTGATTTTTCTACTAGATATATCCCAGATAGATTTTTACCGGACAAAGCACTGGATTTAATTGACGAATCTTGTTCTAGAATAAAGATGAAACTGGGAGCAGTATCAAACATAATTAGTGATTTGGAAATGTATGAAAAAGAATCTCAAAAAGATCTAAAAGAAGCTATAGAATCACAAAACTTTGAAGAGGCTATAAAAATAAGGGATTATATAAGTAAAATCAGACTAGAAATAAGAGATGAAAAAGTCAGATGGAATAAAAATGTAATAAGCAAAAATACTGTAACAGGAGAAACAATAGCCGAGGTAATAGGTCTTTGGACAAATATACCGGTTAATAAAATAATTGAAAAAGAAGCCGAAAGACTTTTAAATTTGGAAGATGTTTTAAAGGAAAGGGTTGTAGGGCAAGATCATGCTGGTACTGAAGTAGCAAAAGCAATAAGAAGATCTAGAACAGGGATAAAAGATCCCAACAAACCTATAGGATCCTTTTTATTTGTAGGTCCATCTGGTGTTGGAAAGACAGAGTTATCAAAAGCAATTGCAGAAGCCTTTTTCAACGGTGAAGAAAATATAATTAGACTGGATATGTCTGAGTATATGGAAAAAAACTCTGTTACTAAGTTGATAGGGTCCCCTCCTGGCTACCAAGGCCATGACAGAGGTGGTTTGCTTACGGAAAAAGTAAGATTTAATCCATATTCAGTAATTTTATTTGACGAAATAGAAAAAGCCCATATTGACGTTTCAAATATTTTGCTTCAGATTTTAGATGATGGGATACTTACAGACTCAAAAGGAAGAAAGATAGATTTTAAAGATACGATAATTATAATGACTTCAAATATTGGTCATGAAAGTGAATCTGGAAAAAGTATGGGATTTGTAAGTGCTAAAGAAAATTATTCAGATGAAGAACTAGATTCTCTAGACAAAAAAATATATGAAAAAACAAAAAATGAAGTAAGATCATATTTTTCAGCAGAACTTTTAAATAGAATTGATGAAGTGATAGTGTTTAGATCTTTAAGAAAGAAAGATTTTGAAAAAATAGTGAAGATATTGTCTAAATCCCTAATAATTAGAGCAAAAAATATAGGTATAAATTTAGATATAGATGAATCTGTATATAAATTTATAGCTGAAAATATGGATGATATTGCTCATGGAGCTAGAGGGTTAAAAAAATATATGGAACACACACTTACAAATAAAATTAGTGAAGCTATTTTGAAAAATAACATAAAAGAAGGTGACTCAGTTGTTGCCGAAATTATAGAAAATGAAGTTAAACTAATTAAAAGTGGTATAGTATAAAATAAAGGCTATAATTTTAAGGTTAATTTAAGGGGGTATTGGTAAACTCTATGGCAAAGATAAAGACAAGATATGTATGCCAAATTTGTGGATATGTAAATCCAAAATGGTTGGGAAAATGCCCAGAATGTTTGAAATGGAATACATTTGTAGAGGAAGTTGAAGAAAAAGTATCATCTAAAACTGTATCTACAGTTACTGGAGGCAAATCGTCTTCAAAACCGGTGAAAATTAATTCTATTATATCAAATAAAGAAGAACGATTTTCCACAAATATACCTGAGCTAGATAGAGTATTAGGTGGTGGAATAGTACCAGGTTCCCTAATACTAGTAGGAGGGGATCCAGGTATAGGAAAGTCAACATTATTGCTTCAAGTATCTAGCAATATTTCTGAATCCGGCAAAAAAGTTTTATATATAACTGGTGAAGAAAGTGAAAATCAAATTAAGATGAGGGCATCGAGACTAAATATAAACTCAGAAAATCTGTATATTTACACAGAAAATAATTTGGCATCTATCGAACTACAAATTGCTGATATAAAGCCAGATGTCATGATAGTCGATTCTATTCAAACAATGGTATCCCCTGAAATTTCGTCTGCACCAGGAACAGTAAGTCAGATAAAAGAAGGCACATCAAAATTTATGAAGATATCTAAAAAGAACTCAATATCTACTTTTATAGTAGGGCATGTCACAAAAGAAGGTTCACTTGCTGGGCCTAGACTACTTGAACATATGGTAGATACTGTGTTATATTTTGAGGGAGAAAGATATAATTCATATAGATTATTAAGAGCTGTTAAAAATAGATTCGGTTCAACAAATGAATTAGGCGTTTTTGAAATGAAAAATAGGGGATTGGTAGAATTGGAGAATCCATCTAAAGTCCTTATATCAGAAAAGCCTGAAAATGTGTCGGGTTCTGTGATTGTATCTACAGTAGAAGGAACAAGATCAATGCTTCTAGAATTACAAGCTCTAGTGGCTCCTACAAATTTTGGATATCCGAGAAGGACGACGACAGGTGTTGATAATAATAGAGTAGCATTAATTTTAGCTGTACTTGAAAAAGTAGTAGGTATTCAAATACAAAATCAAGATGTATTCATAAACATTGTAGGTGGTTTAAAAATAAATGAACCTTCTATGGACTTGGGAATAGCGCTATCAGTTGCTTCTAGCTTCAGAAATATTCCGATAGACTCAGGAATTGTAGTAACTGGAGAAGTTGGACTTACTGGAGAAATTAGAACTGTTAGTTTTATAGAAAAAAGAATTACAGAATGCGAAAAATTAGGATTTAATAAAATAATTATACCTAAAGGTAATTATTCAAAAAAATTCGATAAAGACTATAGTATTGAAATTATACCGGTTACTAATTTGAGACAGTCTATAAGCGAAGCTTTGGGGAGGTAGTTGTAAAATATATTGCTACTACCAAGATATTTACACAAATTAGATTTTTAAAGGGGGCGATAAATACATAAATATTTGATGAGATAGATTGAATATGCAAGAAAAATACTTACGGAGTGTACTAATAAATGTTAGTATATGCAGTTATGGCAAAAGTTTTTTTAAATTAGTTTTGTTACTTAATTTTAAAAGAATGAATGTAAAAAAAGTTTAATAGCTGAAATTATGGGATTTTCGAGTTACAATGAGAGTCTAAATAGATATAAAAATAATGGATATATAAATGGACTTATAATAATTTGCAGATGCGTATATCTATTTAGTTCTAATTTAGTTCTATTATTCCTTACTTAGGAGGAAAAAGAATGATAAAAAAAATAAGAAGAATTCTTTTTGCTTTAGTTGGTATTACAATTGCGATATCGCTATATATATCTTTGATGAAGACATTTGATGTTCTTCAATTCGGTGGAAAAACTAACGGATATATAGCTGCGATCATAGCAGGAGTAGTCACAGGATTACTATTTTTTATAATAGAGCCTGTACTGAGCAAAATATTGAAAAAAATTATAAACAAGATAGACAAAGAGATTTCTATGTATTCTCAAGTAGATATAATACTAGGATCTATAGGATTAATACTAGGATTTTTTATAGCTTACCTGATGAGTACGCTTCTTGAAAAAGTATACTTAGTAGGTCCGGTATTATCGATTTTAGCCTATATAGTACTGGGGCTTGTAGGTATTAGAATCAGTTTAAGAAGTAAATCAGAAATTGTACATTTTTTGAAGACTCGTACATTTGGTGAAAAAAGAGAAAAAGATACCGATAAGCAAAAGCGCAATAAGAAATCTATACCACCTAAAATATTAGATACATCTGTAATTATAGATGGAAGAATTGCTGATATATGTAAAACAGGATTTATAGAGGGGAAACTTGTAATTCCTCAATTCGTTTTAGATGAGCTAAGACATATAGCAGATTCAGCTGACGATATGAAAAGAGTCAGAGGAAGAAGAGGTCTTGATATTTTAAACGAGATTCAAGAAGAAGGTGGAATCGAAGTAGAAGTAACAAATCAAGATTTTGATGATATAGCAGAGGTCGATATAAAATTATTGAGATTGGCAACTATTACAAATGGTAAAGTAGTGACAAATGATTATAACTTAAATAAAGTTGCGCAGGTTCAAGGTGTAGACGTACTAAATATAAATGAGCTGGCGAATGCGGTAAAACCAATCGCAATTCCTGGTGAAGAAATGGTAATAACAATTGTCAAAGAAGGTAAAGAAAATGACCAGGGTGTAGCGTATCTAGATGATGGAACTATGATAGTGGTAGAAAATGGTAAGAAATTCATGGGAGAAGTTAAACATGTAATGGTAACATCAATACTTCAGACACCTGCAGGAAGAATGATATTTGCAAAGGTGAAATAATTTAGTAAGAAACTTAAAGGCTCTTATTTATAATATTTTTAAAAAACGTGAAAATTTTGAAAATATACATGTTGACTTTTTTGAATAAATATTATAATATATCATTATATTTAAAAATGAGCGATGATAGAGAAATAGTAGCTAGTGGATGTTTTCAGAGAGGAATCGTTGGTGTGAGATTCTAACTTGAAGCTTGTGAACCAGTCTCTTAGCATGAGAACTAAAATTCTCACGGTGAGAACCGTTATATTCTTTCGAGTGAGCTATATTATAGCTAATAAGAGTGGTACCGCGGAATTTACAGCCTTTCGTCTCTTTATATAGAGATGAAGGGCTTTTTTTTATCTTTATATAGGGGCTGTTTAATATAACACGGGAGGATAAAAAAATGTCTAAAAATGAAAAGCAATTCGTAGAAGAAATTACAAAAATGGAAGATGATTTTGCGCAGTGGTATACTGACGTAATAACTAAAACTGAGCTAGTTGACTACTCACCAGTAAAAGGTTTTATGGTAATGAGACCATATGGTTTTGCTATATGGGAAAAGATTAGAGATTATGCAGATGGCCTATTTAAAGAAACTGGCCATAAAAATGTTTATTTCCCTCTATTAATACCTGAAAGTCTATTAAACAAAGAAGCAGAACACGTTGAAGGTTTTGCACCAGAAGTTGCATGGGTTACTCAGGGAGGAAATAAGGTTTTAGAGGAAAGACTTGCAGTTAGACCTACATCTGAAACAATAATCTGTACTATGTATGCTAAGTGGCTGAACTCTTATAGACAGCTTCCATTCCTATATAACCAGTGGAACTCAGTTGTAAGATGGGAAAAGACAACTAGACCATTCTTAAGAACTTCTGAATTCTTATGGCAAGAAGGGCATACTCTTCATGAAACAAAAGAAGAAGCTATGGAAGAAACTATGCAGCAGTTAGCAGCATATAAGTCAGTTGCAGAAGATTTACTAGCTATGCCAGTAATAGACGGAAGAAAATCTGACAGCGAAAAATTTGCAGGTGCTGATGCAACTTATACTATTGAAGCGATGATGCATGATGGGAAAGCTCTTCAATCAGGAACTTCTCACTTCTTAGGAAAGCACTTTACAGAAGCGTTTGATATTACTTTCTCTGACAGAGAAGGAAACTTATCTCATCCATACCACACTTCTTGGGGATTATCTACAAGAGTAATAGGTGGTTTGATAATGGTTCACTCTGATAACAGAGGTTTAGTACTACCTCCAAGAGTTGCTCCTACTCAGGTAAGAATTATACCTATAGCAGCAAACAAAGGTGGAGTAATGGAAGTTGTAGACGTAATTGAAAAAGATCTAAAGGCTAAGGGAATATCAGTAGAAGTTGACGATAGAGATAACTATAGCCCAGGATGGAAATTCAATGACGCTGAAATGAATGGTATACCAGTAAGAATTGAAATAGGGCCAAAAGATATAGAAAAGAATCAAGCTCTTGCATTTAGAAGAGATGAGTTGACAAAAGAAGAAGTTGCTCTTGATAACATAGGAGAAACAATAAAGAACCTTCTTGATGATATACAGACTAATATGTTCAATAAAGCAAAGAAATATAGAGATGAAAGAACATATCCAGCTAGAAATATGGAAGAGTTTGTAGATATAATAGAAAATAAAGCTGGTTTCGCAAAAGTAATGTGGAAAGACAATGACGAAAATGAAGCTAAGATAAAAGAATTGACAGGAGCTACAATAAGAGTAATTCCTTTCGAACAAGAAAATCTAGGCGAAAATTGTTTCTACAGTGGTGAAAAAGCAGACCATATGGTAATATTTGCAAAAGCATATTAAAAATAT
Source organism: Peptostreptococcus faecalis (assembly GCF_900240845.1). Taxonomy (GTDB): domain Bacteria; phylum Bacillota; class Clostridia; order Peptostreptococcales; family Peptostreptococcaceae; genus Peptostreptococcus; species Peptostreptococcus faecalis. Next base: position 8,839 of record NZ_OERU01000013.1, on the reverse strand, counting down.
TACTAAAAAATATTGAATAAAAGAAACCCCTTACCGATTAATATTTTATTAAATGGTAGGGGGTTTTAAAATTTTTCTAGTGATTTGATAATAAAAGGCATACGCACTTTGTTGCAATACCTTCCTTGCTTCCAGTGAATCCAAGACCTTCTTCTGTAGTAGCTTTTATGCTTATATTGGAGATATCTGTGTTTAAAATATCTGCAATATTTTTTCTCATATTTTCTAAGTGAGGTGCCATTTTAGGTGCTTGGGCTATAATTGAACAGTCAATATTACCTATTTTATAATTTTTTTCGATCATTAAATCATAAGTATATTTTAGTAATTTCAAGCTATCTGCCCCTTTAAATTTAGGATCTGTATCTGGAAAATGTGATCCAAGATCACCAACAGCAAGAGCACCAAATATAGCATCAATGATTGCGTGAGTCAAAACATCAGCATCTGAGTGTCCTAAAAGACCAGTCTCATGCTCTATCTTCACACCTCCTATTATAAGATCTCTATTTTTCACTAATTTATGAACGTCATATCCTATTCCTATTCTCATATTAATTTAGAGCTAAAATGCTCTTCTCCTTTCTATAAATAATTTATATTACAGTTTATTTCATTAGATATTCAACGTGTTTTAAATCATCTGGAGTAGTGACCTTTATATTACTGTATTCTCCTAGAATCATTTTTACTTTATATCCGAATTTTTCTACTAGCGATGCATCATCAGTAGCGGATAAATTTTTCTTATATGCATTTATATACGATGATTTTATAATATCGAATTTAAATGATTGTGGTGTTTGTGCAATCCATAGTAAATCTCTGTTAGGTGTATCAGAAATAAATTCTTCATTGTCTAGTATTTTTATAGTGTCTTTTACCGGAACTCCAATACAGGCACATCCATATTTTTTAGAACCTTCTATTGATTTCACTATGATTTCTTCGGTGATCATCGGTCTTGCTCCGTCATGAATCAGTAATATGTCAGGTTCGCTGTCAATTGACTTTATACAGTTATATATGGAGTCTTGCCTAGTATCGCCTCCGTATACTATTTTAATGTTTCTAAAATTATATTTAAGTAAAACACTATTTATTATATCTTCATCTTCTTTTCTTATAGCTAATATTATTTCATCTATACGTCTGCACTTATAAAACTTATCGATTGTCCAAGCTATTAGAGGCTTGCCATTTACATCTATAAACTGTTTATTCTTACCTGCATTCATTCTTGTTCCAGAACCAGCAGCTACTATTATCGCATATACCATTGGTTTTCTCCTAACATACTATTAGTAAAGTCTAAGTTATAAGTAGAACTTTATTTAACTTTTGAAAATAAATATCAATAATTATATTATACTAGGATAGTGTAAATATATCAAAAGTATTTAACTTATTTTGGTTAGATGTTGGATAATACGCATTAAAATATGAAGTCATCAATATATAAAATTATATAAGTAGTGTAAATAAAAATATATAGTTTAAATTAAATAAATAAGAGTGATAGAATTATAAGCAGGGAAATGTAGATCAAAAAAAATAACTACGCTATTGACGTAGTTATTTTTCTATTGAACTTTATTTACGTTTAGATCTTTTCTTAGAACCTTCAATAATTGAGTCTATCCATTTTTGTGTTTTACCAACACATACTTCATATTCATTACCTTTTTGCAATCTTACTCTAATACCATCATTTGTAAACGGGCTTGGTTTAAACCTATCCACAGAAACAATTTTAGAGAGAGGAATTTTTGTAGCTTTTTTTTCTATAAGTTCTGAATCTGGATTGTTCGCAAATATTAAAAATACATCAGTTAAATACAACCAACCTTTTATATTTTTGCCGTCATATGTAATCATATTTGATATGTCACTCATAACAAGGACTCCATCTTCATCTAGTTTTTTTGCTAACTTTCTCATACTCAAAGTGTTTTTACCAGTTTTACTGAATGCAATTTCGCCAATAAAGAATGTAGAGCCAAGGAGTGTTGCAGAGTAAAGAGTCTGTATTAATCCATTAGCAAATCCATTTTTAGAAAATTCTCCTAGGCTTAAAGCTGTTCCAAATATAATCCCTACTATAATTGCAAATATTAATTTTTTAAAGGTATCTGTTCTCATAAAAATACTCCTTTTTAACCTTAATAATTTTGTATTTTGAAGTGTAAAAGCTACTCATCGTAGTTACTTCCTATTATTTTTTTAGAAGGAAGTAAAAAGGCCGTTACTACGCACACTATTCCTATTATAAAGCAGGCTAAGTATATTGAAAAATATCCTGAAAATAGAGATTGAATTTTATCGCTAGCTTTTATAGCGTTATTAGCAAGAAGAGATCCAGTATCGACATTCATGCCATATTCTTTAAAATATCTAGATACAGAATTGTTTAGTAATAATCCGAATGCACTTATTCCTAGTGTTTGACCTAGAGTTCTTATAAACATCACAGCTCCGGATGCAATACCCATATCATCTCTTGATAATGTTTCCTGAACTATGAATAGAAGCATATTAAAGCTTCCTCCAAAACCAAATCCTACAATCGAGCAACCCATCATCATTAGCAAAGGGTTACTATCTGGCTTTAAAGTAGCCAATACTAATAGTCCTATTGCCAAAATTAAAAGGCTAGTTATAAGAATAGATTTAGTAGAGTATCTGCTTATTATTTTTGATAAAATGAACGATGCTATTACCCAAAATATTGACATTGGTACAATAGGTACCACAGACATAATAGGCTCATATCCTTGTACGCTTTGCATAAATGAGGGATTATACACATCCATTGCAATTAAAATCATTGAGTTGAAAAATGATATTAGCATTACTATGAATATCTCTTTTGAGAAAAGCCTGTATGGAAGAACAGGGTTTTCTATATTTTTTTCCACTCTGTAGAATATATACAAAATTATGCTTGATAGAAGCAGTAGCCCTAACACATTTACGCTTAAGAAAGGATGTTTTTCAAAGGAAGACATTGCCTGAATTAAGCAGACTATAAAAATCGATATAAGGGTAAGTCCTTTAACATCAAGCTTCTCATTATTTTTGCTCTCAGAAGCATTATAGAATTTATGTATTAGTATTATGCTTAGTATACCTACAGGTATGTTAAGTAAAAAAACAGAGTGCCAAGTCAGTTTAATTAGCATTGCGCCACCTATAACTGGTGCAGCAAGGCTGGCTATACTCCAAACTGTTGAATTGTAACCTTGTATCTTTGCTCTTTCTTCCACTTCGAACACATCACCAATGATTGTCATGGAAAGAGTATTTATAGCTCCAGATCCAAGACCTTGTATACCTCTTGAAATAATCAAAAATACCATACTTCCTGATAATCCACAAAGTGTTGATCCTAGAAGAAAGATGACTATTGATATTTGCAGTAATTTTTTCCTGCCGTAAAGGTCTGATAGCTTACCAAATACAGTTGTCGCTATAGCAGATGTAAGCAAGTATACTGAAAAGATATAACTTGATAAATTAAATCCATTTAAATCCTTCACGATCGAAGGTATTGCTGTAGTCACTATTGTTATTTCTACAGCACCCATAAAAGTGCATGCAAATAAAGCAAAAGCGACTAATTTTTTTTCTAATGTCATTTTATTTTCCTTTTATTAATAACTAGAAGTATTTATAAATGGAAAACTAGAACGCCCAATTTCCATTTTTAAATACTTGGAATTCTTCACCATTTTGTTTTATTCCAATTATATCTAGATCACTGTCTCCTACCATGAAGTCTACGTGAGTGATACTAGTATTGATTCCTCTAGAATCGTAATCTTCTTCAGAAAGAGTATTTCCGTCTGATACAGAAGAAGGATATGCTGCACCTATAGCAAAGTGACAAGATGCATTTTCATCAAATAATGTTGTATAAAATACAGTATTAGTATTAGAAATAGGTGAATCATAAGGAACTAAAGCTACTTCTCCAAATCTTAAAGAACCTTCATCAGTTTCTATTAGAAGTCTTAAAGTCTCTTTACCCACTTCAGCATCATAATCAACTATTTTACCACCTTCTAATTTTAACCAAAAATTATCTATTATGCAACCTGCATATACTAAAGGTTTTGTGCTATAAACAATTCCGTCTACCTTATATTTGTGTGGCATTCCATAAACTTCTTCAGTAGGAATGTTAGGATTGAATAAATTTCCCTTAGGATCGAAAGAAGCTCCACTTATCCAATTATGTTTTTCAGGTAAACCAATAACTAAATCTGTCTTAGATGATTTATATCTTAATTCTTTAAAATTCATTTCATTTAAAATCTTTGTTTTTTCACTAAGATTTTTGTTGTGTTCTTCCCAAGCAGCGATTGGATCTTCAGTGACTCTAGAGCAATCTAAAATAGATTCCCAAAGTTTGTTAAAAGCATCTTCTTGTGAAAGTTCTGGATATACTCTCTTAGCCCACTCTGGAGATGGAGCTGCAACAATAGACCATTTAGCCTTGTTTGAAAGTGTATAAGATCTCCACTCCTTAAGCAATTTTCCAGAGGCTTTTTGGAAATTTCCCACTCTGTCAGGATCTACATCTTTTAGTAAATCAGGATCAGAAGATATAATACTTAAAAATGCTCCACCTTCCTTAGCAATTTGTGTATACTTATCGGCTTGCCACTGAGGGTATTCATTGAAAGACTCTTCAGGGGCTAGAAGATATTTGTTGTGAGCAGCTACTTCATCGGAATATTCGATGTAAACGTGCTTTGCTCCAGCTTTATACGCTTCTACCTGGCATTTTCTTGCAAATAGGTGTGAATTTATATCAGCTCTAATAAGAAGCGTTTCCCCGGGTTGTATATTTACACCTGTTTTGATTGCTAATTCAGCGAATTTTTCTATTCTGCTATCTAGATTCATAGTACTACCTCCTAATTATGTTTTATTTAATTAATATAATAACATAGTTTATGTATATAAAATAGAGTTAAAAGTTAAAAAAACATAGTTTAATATGTGAAAATAAATTAAATTCTTAGTAAAAAATGAAAATATAAACTTAGTAAAAATAGATATTATTAAAAAAATGGATATTATTAAAAAATGATGAGAAACTTATAGTATTAAGAGGTATTATAATGTGTCTATACATTATAAAAAGTAGCATTTTCATAAAAAACAATAATAAATGAAAAAATAATTGACAGTGCATAATACTGGTGATAAAATAAAAAGGTATGTAAACTTTATTTAAATTTAGTTTATATTTAGGCAAGAAACTAAAAGCATCAAAACAATTAATCAATATGCAGTGCATATTGGTATGGTTGGCGATTAGAACGATCAAAATTTAAAAAAAAGGAGGTGCAGTTGATGCCAACAATCAACCAGTTAGTTCGTAAGAGTAGAAAAGCTTTAGGAAAGAAATCTACTGCTCCAGCGCTTCAGAAGGGTTACAATTCTTTATATAAGAAGTCAACTAATGTAAGTGCTCCACAGAAGAGAGGGGTTTGTACTTCAGTAAAGACAGTTACTCCTAAGAAACCAAACTCAGCCCTTAGAAAGGTAGCTAGAGTAAGACTTACAAACGGTATAGAAGTATCTGCTTACATACCAGGAGAAGGTCACAACTTACAGGAACATAGTGTTGTTCTTATAAGAGGAGGGAAAGTAAAAGACCTTCCTGGAGTTAGATACCATATACTTAGAGGAACTCTTGACACAGCAGGTGTAGAAAAGAGAAGACAGTCTAGATCTAAGTACGGTGCTAAGAGACCGAAAGAAGCTAAAAAGTAATAATTAAATTTATTAGTGATTAGCAAGTATCACACATTGAGGTGAGGATACAATTAAATAAGCTGATAAAATACAGCAATTGATTATAGTTCGATGCTTTAAATATATATATTTATGGCATCACGGCAAAATATGTCGAGTACCTATGATTTAACTTTTATAATTAAGGAGGGAAGCGAAATGCCAAGAAAAGGTAATGTTCCAAAAAGAGAGATTTTAGCAGACCCTATTCACGGAAGTAAGGTAGTAACAAAGCTAATAAATAATCTAATGTACGACGGAAAAAAAGGTAAGGCTCAAAAAATAGTGTATGATGCATTTGAGGTAATAGCTGAAAAAACTGGAGAGGATGCTCTAGAAGTATTTAACAATGCTATGGAAAACATCATGCCAGTACTAGAAGTAAAGGCTAGAAGAGTTGGGGGTGCCAACTATCAAGTGCCAATCGAAGTAAGAGCTGAAAGAAGAGAAACACTAGGTCTTAGATGGCTTGTAAAGTACACAAGAGCTAGAGGAGAAAAAGGTATGGTTGAAAAACTTGCCAAAGAAATAATGGATGCAGCTAATAACACAGGTGCTTCAGTTAAGAAGAAAGAAGATACTCACAAGATGGCAGAAGCTAATAAGGCGTTTGCTCATTACAGATGGTAAGATCATTTTTGCGCAGTGTAATTAAGGAGGAAAGAAATGGCTAGACAATTTCCATTGGAAAAGACTAGAAACATAGGAATAATGGCCCATATAGATGCAGGGAAAACTACTACTACTGAAAGAATCCTGTACTATGCTGGACGTACTCATAAGATAGGAGAAACTCATGACGGTGCATCTCAGATGGACTGGATGGCGCAGGAGAAGGAAAGAGGAATAACAATTACTTCTGCAGCGACAACTTGTGAGTGGAATGGACACAGAATAAATATAATAGATACTCCTGGACACGTAGACTTCACAGTAGAAGTTGAAAGATCTCTTAGAGTTCTTGACGGATCTGTTGCAGTTTTTGATGCTAAGGGTGGAGTTGAGCCTCAGTCAGAAAATGTATGGAGACAGGCAGAAAACTACGCTGTACCAAGAATAGCATTTATTAATAAAATGGATAAAATGGGAGCTGACTTCTTTAATGCTGTTCAGATGATGAAGGACAGATTAAATGCTAATGCAGTTCCGCTTCATATTCCAATCGGAAAAGAAGACGACTATGTAGGTATGATAGACCTTATGAAAATGAAGGCTATTATATATAACAATGATACAGGAACAGATATAGTAGAAAAAGATATTCCTGAAGATATGGTTGAATTAGCTAACGAATGGAGAGAAAAGTTAGTTGAATCAGTAGCTGAAACTGATGAAGAACTTATGATGAAGTATCTTGAAGGTGAAGCGCTTGAAACTGAAGAAATGAGAGCAGCTATTAGAAAGGCTACAATAGCTTGTGAAATGAACCCAGTATTCTGTGGTACTGCATACAGAAATAAAGGTGTTCAGGCATTAATAGATGCAATTGTTGATTATCTTCCAGCTCCAACTGATATAGAATCAATCAAGGGTATACTTCCAGATGGTGAAGAAGCAGAAAGACATTCTTCAGATGAAGAACCATTCTCTGCTCTTGCATTTAAGATAATGACTGACCCATTTGTAGGAAAGCTTGCTTTCTTCAGAGTTTATTCTGGATCATTAACATCAGGTTCTTATGTACTTAATGCTACAAAGAACAAGAGAGAAAGAATAGGTCGTATACTTCAGATGCACGCTAATACAAGAGAAGAAATAACAGAAGTATATGCTGGAGACATAGCTGCGGCAGTTGGTTTAAAGGATACTACAACAGGAGATTCACTTTGTGATCCTGATTACCCTATAGTTCTTGAATCTATGGAGTTCCCAGAACCAGTTATATTCGTTGCAATCGAACCAGCTTCTAAGGCTGCACAGGAAAAGATGGGTGCTGCACTTCAGAAACTTTCTGAAGAAGATCCAACTTTCACAGTTAGAACAGATGGAGAAACAGGTCAGACTATAATCGGTGGTATGGGTGAGCTTCACCTAGAAATCATCGTTGATAGACTACTTAGAGAATTCAAAGTTGAAGCTAACGTTGGTGCTCCTCAGGTTGCTTATAGAGAAACAATTACTGTTCCAGTAGATGTTGAACATAAGTACTCTAAGCAGTCAGGTGGTAGAGGTCAGTACGGTCACGTTAAGATCAGAGTTACTCCACTTGAGCCAGGCGAAGGATACAAGTTTGAAAATAAAACTGTCGGTGGTTCAGTTCCTAAGGAATATGTTGGTCCAGTTGATCAAGGTATCCAGGGTGCAATGCAATCAGGTATAGTTGCTGGGTATCCAGTAGTTGACGTTGGTGTTGAACTATATGATGGTTCTTACCATGAAGTCGATTCATCAGAAATGGCCTTCAAGATGGCTGGTTCTATGGCATTTAAGGATGCGATGAAGAAGGGGAATTCAGTATTGCTAGAACCTGTATTCTCTGTAGAAGTTGTTACTCCAGAAGATTACATGGGTGATGTAATGGGTGACTTAAACTCTAGAAGAGGATTAATCCAGGGTATGGAAGCTAGAATGGGAGCACAGGTAATTAGAGCCTTCGTTCCGCTATCTGAAATGTTCGGATACTCTACTGACTTAAGATCTGCTACACAGGGTAGAGCCACTTACACAATGATATTTGATCATTATGCTCAGGTGCCTGCATCAGTAGCAAAAAAATTAGTAGAAGATAAGTAATATCTAACTACAATAATACTTTTGTAATTCTATACTTTATTATCTGAAATATTGATAAACGAGTTAAAAAGTGATATAATCATATAGAATTTACAGTTTTGTAAAAAAGAAAGTGCTAGGCATTTTCTACATAAATAAAATATTATTTTTCTTAAATAGGGAGGAAGTTTGAAATGGCAAAGTCTAAATTTGAAAGAAGTAAGCCACATATTAACATTGGAACAATCGGTCACGTTGACCACGGTAAGACAACTTTAACAGCAGCAATAACAAAGACACTTTACAGTAAGTATCAGTT
>NZ_OERU01000004.1 GCF_900240845.1 Peptostreptococcus faecalis | reverse complement strand
ATTATCTCGAAATATCTGGCTTGGTTTGTTGTTTGTGGTTTAAACCTTTATGGTTTAAACGATTAATCAATTGTTTATAAAAACAATATGAATTAACCTGCTGTTTAATTTTCAAAGTTCATTTTGTCATTATCATTTAACGACTTTAATATTGTACCAACATTAAAGTTAAATGTCAATGCTTTTTTCGTTTTTTATTTTTGTCCTTTTTTTTAACTTATGTGTTTCTCAAGGACAAGTAATACTATATCAACTCTGAAGCATAAAGTCAATAAGTTTTTTAAAAAAAATTAATTATTTTTAAGTATTCAAGCCATTTTATCGTATATAATAAATATAGTTCGTATTTTTAATTCTTTTTAGCGCATTTTCTTATTGCGCGAATTAATATATTCGTGTTTTTTAACAATAATTGAAGTAGAAATCTTTTTATAAAGCATATACAAATCTTTATTTCTAATATAAAATAGTAAATAAACTATTTACGTATCATATGTTTCTGTCTAAAGATATCCTAAACGTATGACTTATGTAATAAATAATAAGGAGGAAGCAGCATGCTATCAGAAAGATTAAAAAATATTACGCCATCTGTTACTGTTGGAATAAGTTCTAAAGTAAAAGATATGAAAGCGAGTGGAATAGATGTAATAGGATTAAGTATAGGAGAGCCAGACTTCAATGTTCCAGAAAAAGCTAAAGAATATGGAAAAAGATCTTTAGATGAGAACAAAACAAAATATGACCTAGTAGGTGGTATATTAGAGCTAAGAGAAGAAATATGTAAAAAACTACTTAAGGAGAATAAAGTAAACTACACTCCTGATCAAATAGTATTATCAAGTGGTGCAAAAAATTCTATCACTAATGTTCTTTTAGCATTAACAAATCCTGGTGACGAGGTATTACTTCCTCTTCCGTATTGGGTAAGTTATTCTGAAATAATAAAAGTAACTAACGCAGTTCCTGTTGAAATTCAAACTAAAAAAGAAAATAACTTTAAGCTACAAAAAGAAGAGTTGCTAGCTGCCATTACAGATAAAACAAAATTAATAGTTATAACTAACCCTTCAAATCCTACAGGAAGTGTATATACTAAAGAAGAGTTAGAAGAAATAGCTAGTGTTTGTCTAGAAAAGGGAATATATATTATAGCAGACGAAATATATGAAAAAATCACTTTCACTGAAAACTTTACTTCTGTAGCTGCTTTAAATGAAGAAATAAAAGACATAACTATAACTATAAATGGTTTTGCAAAATGTGCAGCAATGACAGGATTAAGATTAGGATACACTGCTTCTAATTCTGAAATAGCTAATGCTATGTGTTCAATACAAAGTCACATAGTTTCTCACCCATCTTTAACAGCACAGTATATAGGTCTTGGCGCTTTAGTAGAATGCGAAGATGAAATGCAACACATGGTCGACACTTACAAGAAAAGATGCGAATTAATTACTAACAGACTAGATAAAATCGAAAATATTGGATATGTAAAGCCATCTGGTGCATTTTATATATTTGTTGATTTAAGCAAAGTAAAAGAAAACTATGAATACACTGATAGTTTTTCAATAAAATTCTGCGAAGATTTCTTAAATGCCGAAAAAGTTGCCGTAGTACCTGGAAAATCTTTTGGTATAGATGAATATATCAGAATATCATATGCGTGCGATGAAGAAAGTTTCTTAGAGGGCGTTAATAGACTAGAAAGATATATTAGTAAATTTATATAATTTTAAAAAAATAACTAGCTATGTTTTATAAGCATAACAATAATCAGATTAATCTTATAAAAACAACATAATCTAATGAGCTTTATAAATATAATCACTAAATTACAAAAGAGCTGTTACAATCGGTAACAGCTCTTTTTATTATCTTAAATATCTTTATTAAGTTCTAATTATTATTCTTCTTCTGATTCTTCTTCATCAACATTCTGAGTAAGTGGTTTCATTGTTGGGAAAAGAAAATACCTCATTAAATCTTTTACATACATTTACATACGTACTCTTATCTAAATTTTAAAAATAGTAAATTTTCAAAGCAATCATTACTTTTCAAATTTCTGCATTTTTAGTCGTATATTGGTCGTACAAAAGTCGTAAATTAATAGTGATTATACTAATCCAATAATTATAAAATAGCTGTATGTGATATCTATTTCGACAAGTGATTTTTTTAGTTGATGAAATTATTCAGACTCTATTATCTTTTTTAATTTAGGTTCTATCCTCGCTATAATACCTGTAACTAATGCATTCCCCATCATAAAATATCTATTTCTCTTAGGCATCGTGTCCGTCCAGTTTGGAGGAAACATTTGAATTAATTCACATTCTACCGGTGTTAATTTCCTCAACTTTTTCATTTCCCTATCAAAAACTATATGTGATGACCGATTTAATGTCCCTTCACTCGTAAGCATCGTTCTTGCTGGCTCCTCTATTTTTTCCGGAAATGCCATTGATCCTTCGCTATAGATATAGGAATGTCCATTGCTTGAAGTTCTTTCAATTCTTTTTGAGCCCTTTAAGTACTCCCATTTATTTAATTTTTCTTTTTCAATAGCATATTCTTCTACATCTGCATTGTACTTTCTTGATATAGATAATATCTTTTCTAAAGAAAAAATCGGTTCTACTTTTGCACTTACCCTAGCATGAATAACATTACCATCTACCATCATTCCAGTTTCTAAAAATTTACCTTCTTTAAAATTATTGGAAACATCCAATACATCTTTGTATTCATTTAAATCTAAGCTTTCGATTTCTAGTGCTTTTTCTATAGGAAAAATATCGTTAAATATGTTGTCTCGATTTATATCTAATTTTTGCCCTTGAATTTTCCATGAATAATTAAGATTTTTTTTATGTGCAAATATAAAAACTCTTCTTCTTTTTTGTGGCATGGCATACTCCCCAGCATTTATAACTCTCCACTGAACATAATACCCTAATTCATCAAATGTTTTAAGCATAACTGCAAAATCCCTCCCACGCCTAGATGCAGGAGATTTTAACAATCTATCTACATTTTCCAAAAGCACAAATGGAGATTTTTTTGCTACTAGAACCTCTTTTATATCCCAAAACAGAACTCCTTTTTTACCTTCAATTCCTTGCTCATTAGACAACGACCTCGCAACAGAATAGTCTTGACATGGAAATCCGCCCACTAGTAATGAATGATCCGGAATTTCATCCTTATTTACTTTATTTATATCTTCATTAGAGTGATTCTCCAACCCAAAACGGGTAGTGTAACAATTGAAAGCATGTTGGGCTTTAGTTGATGGTTCATATTGGTTCGCCCATACAAACTCCCAGTCACCTTTCTCAATCGCTCTATTTTCTAAATCTATTTCACTGATGTGATTTAATCCTACTCTAAATCCTCCTACACCAGCAAATAATTCTGCAACTGTTAATTTCATCTAAATATCTTTCTCCTCTTAAATATCTTTTATTATATCAGATATATAGCCATTGTTTAACCAAAAACATTGATGTGTCATTTTGTCTCCATTTGGTAATATATCCATGTCTTTATCTGAACCATTACCGTATTTAATACCTTTGATAACATATGCACTTTTGCTAGCATGTGGCCTCAAGTGAAATATTCTATGTTCCGTTTTCTTCGGTAAATCATTTTTCACAATCACTTTTCCCGTTTTATCATAACCTATTTCAAAATTAACCCCACTAATAAACTTTTTTTTGTATGATTCCCATTCTAATTTACCAGTGTTTTCAAGTTCTGTTATAGGCATATTCCAGATTTTAGATCCTTTTAAAATATATTTACCTTCTTCATTTTCCTTGAAAACGACGAATAGAAATATAGTTTCTTCAAAAAAAGTATACTCAAAAGAATTCTCAAAATCTTCTTCAATAAACCTACTTATTTCGATTTTAGGAAAAGACATACTTTCTTTAGGCAATCCATTTTTTTTCACACGTATCGTTTTAACTACAATATTTGCTTTTTGAAATTCTTCAGCATTTTCCGAATTTATACCTAAAATTCTGTAAACTAAACTCCTATTTATTTGTTTTGACTTGCTTTCAGTGTTTAAACTAAATTTAGTGTACAAATATTCTTCAGAAAAACCTACATAATTGCTAATTTTATCAATTATCTGTTTATCAAAATCAACATTTTCTAATTCTTCCTTACTAAAAATCGATTCATACCTCATCAAACCTGGTTTTACATAATTATTCAAAACATAAGTCATATAAGACTGTTTTAATGAAAAAGCTCTTCTTTTTGCAGGAATATTTTTATTATAAAACTGAGGTTGTAAACTCTTGTCAGCAGTTGACCCTTTAGTACATGCACCTAAATATTTGGTATCACTTTCTGATAATTCATGTGCTTTCCCTTCTCTTACCTTGCTAGCTATTTTATAATAATCATCACATATAACAGCTAAATCTTTTTCGAAAATTTCACTATATATATCATATAAACTTACAAAGTCAATAGTATTGTTCGTTCTTGGTTGTGATTTCACTCGATGATACCATACCATTAATATCTTGCTTATTTTCTTTTCTAGGTGTGACCCTTTAAATTTTGATGCTATTGCCTCGGTATTTGGTATCATAGTAATTACTAGCCTTTCACCAGCCCTTATACCTTTTTTTGTCTTTTCATATGGAGTTACTTTCAATTCTGTTCCCGCTTCTAAAAAATCCGGTTCCGATTTGCTATTTGGAAGATAATAATAGTAATATTTCTCTAATAAATTCCCCAGCCCACCTTTACTTTTAGGATTATTATAATAAGAAATTATTTTTTCAAGCTCTTCTCCTTCAAATTCTACTTTAAGAATATCTATAAAAGTCTTCCCAATTAGCTCTTCTGAATACTTTAATATATCAGCTGGATTAGTATCATCATATGGTAATTTTCTCAACGCAATACCTCTTTCATTTAATCTATTATTATTTGCTACACCATATTATACCATAATTTTCCTTACTGATTTATTCATATTCTTAAAAATCTATTAAGGTTACATATACCAATTAATCTCTCGATTTAATTATAATCTAATTGTATTTTATTAATAAATTCATCAAATATATTCATTTCTATTTCTTTAAAGTCGTCAGTCGCTTTCGCATAGATGTCCATGGTAATATCAGAACTAGCATGCCCCAATACTTCTTGCATAACTTTTATATTTACACCAGCCTCACACATTCTAGTTGTAAATGTATGTCTTAATGAATGGTTACTAATATATGGCAATAAGATTCCACCCTTTTTTTCTCCTTCCATTCTTTCTAAATTACAACTATTTACTATTCTTCTTAACGCTTTATTCATTACACCTTGATTTAAAACTTCTCCAAATCTATTTAGAAAAACAAAATCATCATATCCATCAATATTTGACTTACATTGCAAATTATTATCTTTTATAAATTTTCTTTGCAACAATAATGCATCTCTAACATTTGACGTCATTGGTATTATTCGTTTACTTGAATCAGTTTTTGGGCTATTCATAGCATATTTGTTTCCTTTCCCTTTTCCTTTACTATAATAAACTAAGGTTTGATTGATATATATAATATTTTTTTCAAAATCAATATTTTCCCATTGCAACCCCGTTGCTTCTCCCACTCTCATACCGGTCCATAACATGACACAGAATACAGGTTGCCATCTACTGTATTCTTTATTTTCCATTAAATATTTTTCAAATACTTTCTGTTCTTTTGAAGTTAATGCCTTTTTATTTCTATCAGTTTTTCTATGTGTCTTTTTTAAATCTTTCAAAGCTTTGTCTGCTGGATTATACCTCAAATAATCATCTTCTACTGCTACTTCCAAAACTTGATGTACTACTGTCTGTATATTATCTATAGTCGATATTTTTATTTTTTTAGTTTCAGCAAGCATGTTATAATATGATTTAATATCTGTTTTCTTCAAATCAGATATCCTAATATTTCCTATCTCTTTTTCAACAAATTCTTGATACATATAAATATAGTTTTTTAATGTATTGTCCTTAATCCCTCTTTTCACTTTTACCCATAAATAAAACAAATCATTTAATGTTATTTTATTTTTATCAATATTGATTCCATCTAAATTATCTCTAATAATTTCTTTTTTCTTCTCTCTTAAATCCTTTAGAGTCGGTGCATAAAAAGAATGTCGTTTTCCATACTTGTCTCGCCACTTATATTCATACGTCCCATTCCCTCTCTGATATTCGCCAACTTGCAACCTTCTTCGGTTACTATCATACCTTTTCGACATCTATTTCACCCCTTCAAAGTGTCTGTAAAGCTATACTAATTTTAAACTTAAATTCATATAGAATATATCGTCTTTAAGTATTCTTCTAAAATTTTTTTCTTAATTAATCTTTTTTTCCCTACAAAAAGCACAAATTTACAATCCGGTTCTTCCGATAACTCTCTTAATTTATGAATTCCAATATTAAAATATTGCGAAGCCTCCTGCAAGGTTAAATTACTTTTTTCCCACAAGGGAACGTTCTTTCCTTCTACATCATACCCTTTGTTTTTTTCACTCATTTTGTCACACCTTCATTAAATAGTTTATAATTTTTTTATTCTTTTCTACATATGCATTGAATGATTCATAATTTTCTTTGTGTTGCTCTTTATTTTTATTTAGCCAATCCTTACAGTCATTATTTATTATGTAAAAATTACTCTGATGAAAAAAATATTGTTGCATTTCTATTAATCCCTTTTCTCCCCATATACTTTGAATTTTATACATAAGTGACATTAGGCCACTGTTTTTATTATGATATACTAAATCACTAATCAAACTATAGTTATTTACTTTTGCAGATTTAATTTTTTTAGATTTATTTAAAACTAATCTTTTCAATTCTTGACTAAATCCCATAACTTCCTTACTTTCTTCATGATAAAATGTGAATTTTTGACAAATTAAACTCGCTATTAAATTAATTAGTTCATTTTGATTTTTTATTACTAATAATTTATCGGTTATTTGATGTGCAAAGTCTGACTTGAATACTACTTCAAACCTAACCCATGATTCACATTGAATTGCCCTATCTAAGTAGTTGCCTTTTTTTTGCAATTGCTCCAACTTTTTGTCGTATACTCTCAACCTTACTTTTGATTGATTACTACCAATATATAATGTGTTTATTTTCTCTTCACTAATAATACCCGAGCATTTCAAATTACATAATCTTAATATATTGTGGCCATTTTTATCTTCCAATTCCTGGTATATTAACACTTTTTTATTGACATAATCAAAATATAACTTGCTTATATCAATATCGTAATCAATATAGTCTACTGTTAAATCGACCCTTGACAGTCTAATCGTATAATTGCCTGATTCAGAAATCTTAATAATTTCGTATATTGCTAAATTAGATTCCCTAGTATAATAGCCTAAGGATTGGGCACTAAACTTCACACAGATTCCCATATTTCTATGTAATGGATGATACGCTATAGAAAAATAAAAATCATGTTGTCCATATTTATATGCTACTTTGTAGCCCAAAGGTGCTGTTTTCTCAACTTCTTTTTTACCAAGTATTTGCTCTAAATCTAATTTTGATGCAAATATATCTATTATTTTATTTGCAATATAATCCCAATCACACTCATTTTTAATGATACTACCATTCTTATATTGCAAAACAAGAGTAAATTCATCCACTCCTAACTCAATCAATATTATCACTTCTCTTTCTGTATTTTAATTGATATAGATTGCAGCAAGTATTTATTGCTTAGCCCCCGTTATTACATATCGGGGGCTTTTGTCATATACTTTAATATTTCAAAATTGTAAAAAGGTGTAAATAGTATTTTCGGAATTCTTGCAACTTGAGGAGATATAAAAACACCTTCTCCTATATCAAATTTTTTATTAGGCACATCTATACCCTGTCCAAAAGTTGTAACATAAGTTTGTTTTTCTGAATTTCCTAAAACTACTTTAACTGGCATATTTTCTCTAAAAGCAGTACTAATTAACTTTGAATCACTTTTTTGCATTACTGCCCAAAAAAATGCTCCTAACTGCCTTCCTTCCAGTATTATTTTTGCAATTAAATCGTTTACCTTATCTCGAGTTTTTTTATCTTTATTTTCAAGAGAATACGAAAATGAAGCAAACTCATCAATCATAAAAATCATTGGTTCTATATCAAAGTCTTTATAATCAGAATCGAGCTTTCTGCATAGTAAGTTCTCCATTTTAATTTTTCTCTCATCAATTTCAGCAACAAACTTTTCAAGCAACAATACTATTTCATCAAATGAAACTGCTGTTTTGTTGGGCGAAACTTTATTTCCTATTACTGACAATCCACTCATTTTCGGATCACAAAAATATATATTATAATCTATATCTTTATTAAGCATTTGCAAAATAATTCCATATAAAAAATATGATTTTCCCGAACCTGTTTGACCCGTTAGCAAAGTGTGATGTAACGGTACATTGTCAAATCTATTATCAAAAATAAGACAGTATTTACCACAATTTTTATTATGATATAAAAAGTCTTCAAAGTTATTATAAACTGGCCTGTAAGTTATGCTTGAATCAATTAATTCATAAATATATTCACTTTCGTTCATAGTTTTATAATGTTGCTCAACAATATAATTGCTCAAACCAGCTGATAGTAAAATATTATTTAATCTCTCATCTAAATATATCGAATTTTCTATTTTCAATATCCCTTCTGATAAATCTTTGCTAAACTCTAGTTCAATTCTAGGTAATGAGGCTTTATTTTCTTTATTATCATAAACACCTGCATTATTTAATTGTTTTTCCAAACTACTCATAGTAAGATAATAGGTAATTCCATATCTGAATCCACGATAAAATTTATTTTTTATTACAATAAAAATTATAGCTAACACTAGAGTACATGCCGATATGGTATAGCATAGTTGTGGAAGGCTGCTAATGCTTACATAATCCATATTTTCTATATTAGACTGATAAAATACACCTAATGTTAAAAAAATTACTGGAATTAATAAAATAAGAATTTCTTTTTCTTTATTCATTTATTTCTCCTTCCTAATATCATAGTCATTAAATCTTAAAATCAAATCAAATCCAATTACAAAACTATTCTGTTCATCAAAATTCTTAAGTACAATTAAATCTCCTTTTTTAGGTTTTTCTTTTCTAGTTAAAACTGTAACTACAAATGTTTGATACAAATTTGACTCACGAAAATTTCCTTCTTTATCAATGCCATAATCAAAGTTATCCTTCAAAACCTGAACGGTTATAGTAT
Source organism: Peptostreptococcus faecalis (assembly GCF_900240845.1). Classification (GTDB taxonomy): domain Bacteria; phylum Bacillota; class Clostridia; order Peptostreptococcales; family Peptostreptococcaceae; genus Peptostreptococcus; species Peptostreptococcus faecalis. Next base: position 85,053 of record NZ_OERU01000004.1, on the reverse strand, counting down.
ATCCATCTGATAATTTTTTCTTTTTATCAATATAATCTCTTACTGATACAACCCTATAGGTCTCTCCCGTGCTTTTTGCAAATTTCTCCCAATCAATCACAGTTTTGGTAAATAACCACGTATTTATTAAACTCATATTTATTCTCCTTCCAATAATTTTAACTCTTTCAGAATTCACTCATTACGTTGTTTGATATTTATAAGTGATATTAACCTTATTCACGCTTATATATATATCTTTTTTAAACCCTTCTCCTTTCTTTAGTTTTTATATCCTTTATTTAAACCCATAATATCATTATTATAAATACCTGTCAATCAATTTTTTTCTACAACATTGATTTTTCACCTTCTTTAACGTATACTTACTTATATAAGACCTATATAAAAGGAGATTTCCAACATGGCAGAACTAAAATTGATACCTGAAAAAAAATCATATAGCATTAACGAAATTATTGAAAACACGAAAAGAATATATAACTATAATTATATTTCAACTTCCGATGATGGCAAAAAAATTCATACACGTATACGAAAAAAATTAATACATGACTTAAGATTTGCTGAAAAAATATCTATTCCACCAAGGCGAATTGAGTATTATTACGATGATGTTATTAAACTTTTTACACCTGAGCTCAATAGTTACTTCGAAAAACTTAAACTTGAGCTTATACCGAATAATACGTTTTACTACACAATATCGGTTGAAAACCTTCCTGAAACAATAGAAGAATATAAGGAATTAAAAATTGAAGATAAATTGGACTCTAGATTAACACTTGAAGACCTTGAACAATATAAAAAAATTATTAAATTATCTTCACCTAAAGAATCTCTTAATCAGTCTTTATTTTATAATTTAGACAATATAAAAATACCTACTGATAATCTTGACAATATTATTATAACTAGTTATGCTTTATATGAATTGTTAGAAGAAAATGAATTGGCAAGCAATCCATATAAAATTCCTGATGAATTAAAAAAAATAGAAAAATATCTTTTTAGAAAAAAAGAATTAAAAAGAATCTTAAATTTATAATAAATTCTATTCAATCTAATAAACTTTCATATCATTTTTAAATACCACAAAAAGGCCTTACTACCGGATATAAAATATCACTGTAAGGCCTTTTTATACAACATATCAAAATTATTTTATTTAGTCGTAAACTAGTCGTAAAACTTCAATTTCTACTCTTCTTCTTCCGCATCTTCCTCAATATTCTGAGTAAGTGGTTTCATTGTTGGGAATAATAACACGTCCCTTATACTTGGAGAGTTTGTAAGTAACATTACTACTCTATCTATACCTATACCAAGTCCACCTGTTGGAGGTAGACCTACTTCTAGTGCATTTAGGAAATCTTCATCCATTTCAAATGCTTCATCATCTCCTAGCTCTCTTTTTCTCATCTGATCTTCAAATCTTCCCTTTTGGTCGATTGGGTCATTTAACTCAGAGAATGCATTTGCCAGTTCCCATTTGTTCGCGAAAGCTTCAAATCTATCAGTAGTTCTTGGATCTTCAACATTTCTCTTTGCGAGTGGAGAAACTTCAACTGGATGATGAGTTATGAAAGTAGGTTGTATCAAGTTATCTTCACCAAATTCTTCAAAGAACGCATTGATAACCTCTCCACGTCTCATACCTGGAGTTATTTCTATTCCTTTTTCCTTTGCAATTGCTAGTGCTTCTTCATCAGTATTTATAGTAGAAAAATCTACACCAGAATACTCCTTCACACATTCTTCCATTGTCATTCTCTTCCAAGGAGGTGTAAAGTCGATTTCAGTACCTTGATAATTTACCTTTTTGCTTCCTGTAGCTACTTCTGCCATATATGAAATCACATTTTCCGTGATTTCCATCATGTCATTGTAATCTGCATATGCTTGGTAAAGTTCAATTGCAGTATATTCAGGGTTGTGCTTCATGTCCATACCTTCATTTCTGAACATTCTTCCCATTTCATAAACCTTGTCAAATCCACCAACGATCAATCTCTTTAAGTAAAGTTCGTTTGCAATTCTTAAATACATTGGTATATCAAGTGAATTATGGTGAGTTATAAATGGTCTCGCATTCGCTCCACCAGCTATAGTGTTTAATATAGGAGTCTCAACTTCTAAGAATCCTAAATCATCTAGATATCCTCTTAAAGCCTTAAGAGCCTTAGTTCTAGTTAAGAAAGCCTGCTTTACTTCAGGGTTTACAATTAAATCTACATATCTTTGTCTATATCTTAAATCAACATCTTTTAATCCATGATATTTTTCTGGTAATACTTGTAGAGATTTTGATAAAAGGACTATCTTTTCCGCATGAATAGACACTTCTTCTGTCTTTGTCTTGAATACGTATCCTTCTATACCAACTATGTCACCCATATCATAAGTCTTAAATTGCTTGTAATCGTCTACTCCGATATCGTCTCTTTTTACATATACCTGAATTCTACCGTTTTGATCCTGCAGATGCATAAAAGAGGCCTTCCCCATTACTCTCTTTGACATAAGACGACCAGCTACACTTACATGCTGTCCTTCTAATGAATCATAATTTTCTTTTATTGTATCTGAATAATGTGTAACATTATATTTACTTATTTTAAATGGATCCTTACCTTCGTCCTGAAGATTCTTTAATTTTTCTCTTCTAACCATCAAAACTTCACTTAAATTTTCAATCTGATTTTCTGACTTACTATTTTCCATTACTTCCTCCTTTAAAGACTATGTTTATATTTAAAAGTATCTATACTTTCCATCTTTTTATTACTATCTTTTTATATCTCTTACTTCCAATCTTGTAAATCCATCTGGAACAACTACTTCTATGTTATCTCCTTTTTTACTTCCTAAAAGAGCCTTACCTACAGGTGATTCATTAGAAATTTTACCATCGTATGGATCAGCCTCTGCACTACCAACTATAGTGTACTCTACTTCTTCATCAAAGTCTTTATCATAAATAATAACAGTTGACCCTATAGTTACAATGTTCAAATCTACATTAGCTTCATCAATTATTGTTGCAACTCTAGTGATATTTTCTAATTTTATTATTCTTTCTTCAAGAGATGCCTGTTCTTTTTTTGCTTCATCATACTCAGCATTTTCTGATAAATCTCCAAAAGAGATAGCTATTTTTAATCTTTCTGCAACTTCTTTTCTTCTTGTCGTTTTTAAAAGCTCTAATTCTTCCTCTAATTTATCATATCCCTCTTGCGTAAGGACTATTTCCTTGTTAGTATCTTCCATCATTGAACCTCCTGTTGGTTTTTTATATTAATAGTTTTATTGCGTATATATTCAAATAAACCTATGTTCATGCTTATATAAAATATAGTTTATCATATATAGATTAAATTGTGTGAAAAATTCACACAATTTAATCTATATCCGCTCTATTATATTCTAATTAAGTAATATTGTCAAGTTCTATACAGCCTTTTTATTAGTTCAATAGCTTGCAATAAGTGTATTTAAACCGTACAATACCATTGTTTTTAATCTTGACTAGAGAGTTCTTTATATTCTCTCAATATCTTAATTACTTCTTCACAATCTTCTAGTCTATTTATTTCATTTCTAAATCTAGCAGCATGTTTCATACCTTTCAAGTACCATCCAATATGTTTTCTCATCTCTCGAACGGCTACATATTCACCATGTTCTTTTATTGAAAGATACATATGCTTGATCGCTATATCCATTTTTTCTTCTCTTGTTGGAAGTGGCAGTATTTCACCTGTTTGTATATAATGGTCAATCCTCTTAAAAATCCACGGATCTCCTTGAGCACCTCTTCCAATCATTATAGCATCACACCCAGTGTGTTTTTTCATCTCAATTGCATCTTCAATGCTAGCTACATCACCATTTCCAATTACAGGAATTTTTAGTTCTGACTTCAGAGTCTTTATTATATCCCAGTCGGCTTTCCCAGAGTAAAACTGTTCTCTAGTTCTTCCGTGTATTGTAATAGCATCTATACCTGCTTCTTGTGCTATCTTTGCAATTTCTAGTGCGTTTACACTCTCATCATCCCAGCCTTTTCTAATCTTTAAAGTCACTGGCTTTTCAGAGTTTTCAACTACGCTCTCTAGCACTCTTTTTGCTAGTTCAGGATTTTTCATAAGAGCTGAACCATCTCCATTTTTAATAACCTTTGGAGCAGGACATCCCATATTTATATCTAAGATTTCATTTGGATGGTCATTTAAAATTTTGGCAGCTTTCCCCATATATTCAGGTTCACTACCGAAAATTTGAATAGCAACTGGATGTTCCTCTGTAACAATATTGAGCATTTTTTTTGTATTCTGATCATCATAACATAACGCTTTTGCATTTATCATTTCAGTGTATAATAATCCGCATCCAAGTTCCTTGCATATTAATCTAAATGGCAAGTCTGTCACTCCAGCCATAGGAGCTAAAAATGCCTCATTTTCTATATTAAAATCTCTAAATTTCATTTATACCTCGTTTTTATTCTCACGAGTTCCTAACGCTTCATTTTTTTCATAAATTAGCCTCAGTCCCTCTAATGCTAAATTTGAATCAACCACATCTATAAGACATGTTTCAGATGATATTAAATTTGCTAAACCTCCTGTAGCTATTACAGTCGTGTCTTCATTTTTTAACTCAACTTTCATTTTCTTTACAACTTTTTCAACTTGACCTGCATAGCCATATATTATACCTGCTTGCATAGCCGAAGTCGTATCTTTACAAATAATTCTATCCGGTTTTACTAACTCCACTCTAGGTAATTTTGAAGCATTTTGAAATAACGCCTCACTTGATATTTTCACACCTGGAGCAATTGCTCCTCCAAGATACTCACCTTTTTCAGAAATTGCACAATAAGTAGTCGCCGTTCCAAAATCTATTATTACTAGAGGTGTTCCATATTTTGCAATTGCTGCAACTGCATTTACAATTCTGTCTGCACCAACCATTTTTGGGTCATCGTACTTTATGTTTAGCCCTGTTTTTATCCCCGGACCTACTAAAAGGGGATTTATCTTACAATATTTTCTACAGAAGTTTTCCAATGAATGCATGACAGCAGGAACTACTGAAGATATAATTATGTCGTCTATAGCCGAAAGAGACAATTCATAAGCGTCAAACAAGCTCTTGATTAGTACCCCATACTCATCTGAACTCTTATTTAAATCCGTATTGACTCTCCAATCTCTTATAAGTGTTTTTTCATCGTATACGCCTAATACGATATTCGTATTTCCAACGTCAAATACTAGTAACATATTTTATCCCATTCCTTTGTAAATTTAGTTTATGAATAACATTTTTATTTTAACACCACAACCGCATATTATCAACCTTTATATTGATATATGTCAATTACTTTACTGTTTGAAAAGCACATATAAAACTCTCTTTCTAAAGAATACACTCCTCAATCTAGTTATTTAACCCCAATACTTCATATTTAATCAAAAAAATATGATATAATCTTAAATTAAAGGAGTGAGAAAAATGAATACTACAAAAGAAAGTGTTATAGACATATTAATTGACAACTCTCAAAAATATGTATCCGGTGAATATATTTCAGAACAACTAGGACTTTCTCGTGCCTCTATTTGGAAACATATAAATTCTTTAAGAAAAGAAGGTTTTTTAATTGATTCAAAAAATGGTCTAGGTTATAAGCTAGTTGGAAAATCAGAAGACTCACCTACTCAATACGAAATCAAATATAAATTAGACACTAGTTATATAGGTCAGTCTGTTCACTATTTTAAATCAATAGATTCAACAAATATATATGCAAATAAAATTGCTGAAAAATCAAATGAAGGAACTGTTGTTATATCGGATGAACAAAAAAATGGCAAGGGAAGATCTGGTAAAAAATGGGATTCTTCTCAAGAAGAAGGGATTTATTTTAGTCTAATATTAAAACCAAACATTCCTATATACAAGGCTAGTTTTCTTACACAGGTAGCAGGAGCCGCAATGATTTTATCATTAGAAAAGTTTAGAATAGAGCCACAAATAAAGTGGCCTAACGATATAGTCTTAAACAACAAAAAAATATGTGGAATACTTACAGAAATGAGCGCTGAAATCGAAAATATATCTCATATTATAGTTGGAATAGGAATAAATATCTCCAATAAAACTTTTCCAAGCGACTTAATAAACAAAGCTACTTCCATATTAGCTGAAGGATATAAGATCGATAAAATAGAATTATTGAGAACTTTTTTTGTTGAGTTTGAAAAATTATATGATAAGTTTAAAAAAGACGACAACCTAGAGACTCTTTCAATATTAAAAAATAAATCAGCAGTTATTGGCCGTGATATATTTGTAATCACAAGAGATAGCAAGAAAAAGGTATACGCAAAAGATATAGATAATACAGGAAATCTAGTGATAGTAAATGAAGATGGCTCTGAAGAAACTATTTTTTCAGGAGAAATATCTATAAGAGGCCTTGATTCCTATATCTAAATAAAAATATAAATTAATCAAAATTTAACACAAACAAAAACCGTACAATTTTTATTTTTCTTGAATTAAGCAGTTATTTTTTCAACTGCAATCTAAGAAAAACTCACATTGTACGGTTTATTTTAATTATTTTTTCTAGCTATATAAATATTTCCATATGTCTTTTTCACCAATTTTTTCATGGATTATTATATTAGTTATTTTTATTTGTCAGTATCTAAATTTAATTTTAATCTATACCTGGATTTGAATCTGTATCTGTATCAGCATCGCTATCAAAATCCACTGATAACTCTCCAAACTTCTTAACTAGATCTCCGTTTTCTACAACTTCAAGAGGTAATCTCATTTCAAAAGCATCTTCAAATTGCTTTTCGTTTAATGTTTCATATTGAAGAAGTGCCTTAGCTACATAATCTAATCTAGGCTTATTCTTATTAAGTATCTTCTTTGCCTTTGCATACGCATCCGATACTATGCTTCTTACTTCTTCATCTATTTCAGCTGCGACCTCTTCTGAGTACTCTCTAGTATGCCCAAAACTATTTCCTATAAATACTTCATCATTTGTATCAAAAGTCAATGGACCTAGCCTATCACTCATACCGTATTTAACTACCATTCCTCTAGCGATTTTTGAAACTCTTTCTAAGTCATTAGAAGCTCCTGTAGATATATCGTCTAAATTGATTTCTTCAGATACTCTTCCGGCAAGCAATACAACAAGTTCTTGCATCAACTCACCCTTAGTTGTATAGTATTTATCTTCAGTAGGCAGCTGCATTGTAAATCCACCAGCCATACCTCTTGGAATTATAGTTACTTGGTGAACTGGATCCATTAAATCAAGAACATGAGCACATATAGCATGACCACCTTCGTGGTAAGCTGTTAAAATTCTTTCTTTTTCGCTTATAATTCTAGATTTTTTTGCAACTCCAACAACTACCTTAGTTATTGACTCTTCTATATTTTCCATTGTTATCTTCGCTTCTTTTCTTCTAGCAGTTAAAATCGCGGCTTCATTCATAATATTTTCTATATCAGCCGGTGTAAACCCTGGAGTGCTTTTTGCCAACACAGCTAAGTCCACACCTTCGTCTAGAGGTTTATTTTTTGAATGAACTTTAAAGATTTCTTCTCTACCCTTTACATCAGGTACCCCAATCATAACTTGTCTGTCAAAACGTCCTGGTCTAAGTAATGCTGGATCTAATATATCTGGCCTATTTGTTGCTGCCATGATAATTATACCTTCATTTATTCCAAAACCATCCATCTCTACTAGCAACTGGTTTAAAGTTTGTTCTCTTTCATCATGACCTCCACCTAAACCAGCTCCTCTTTTTCTTCCCACAGCATCAATTTCATCTATGAATATTATAGCTGGAGAATCTTTTTTAGCCTGTTCAAAAAGATCTCTTACTCTAGAAGCTCCCACTCCGACAAACATTTCAACAAAGTCAGAACCACTTATACTAAAGAACGGAACTCCTGCTTCTCCTGCTACAGCTCTAGATATATAAGTCTTCCCTGTACCTGGAGGACCTACCATCAATATACCTTTTGGTATTCTAGCTCCTAGTTCTATATATTTTTTAGGATGCTTTAAGAAATCTACTACTTCTTTAAGTTCTTCTTTTTCTTCATTCAATCCCGCTACATCGCTAAATACAACTTTGTCCTTTTCTGAACCTTTGTGTAATTTTGCTTTGGATTTTGAAAAGCTCATAGCCTTTCCTCCTCCACCTTGAGATTGGTTCATTACCATCACAAATGCAGCTATCATAAATACCAAAATAATCAGTGTTGGAAGCATTTCAATAAACCATGGTGTCTTTGGCTTTTCCTCTGCTCCAATTATAACTTTGTTTTTTTCAATATTTTTCAATAAATCATTTGATAAAGTTTCACCTTTCACTTCATCTGGTATATACGATTTAAATTTCGTTTTTCCATCTTTTAGAACTCCCTCAACACCTGTATCTTCAACTATGTGCAAAGATTTTATATTCCCAGCCTTAAGTTCTTGATACACCTTTGAAAATTCCATATTTTCGACTACTTCTTGTCGACCTCCAGTGTACTGTACCATAAATATTATCATTAGTAGCATTACCAGATAAATTCCAGCACCCTTTAATGTTTTTCCCAACAATACCCCTCCTATCACCACATTGAATTCAATTATTTCAAGGTAAATTCAAGTATTTTTTCTGTATTTTCATCTATTTTGTAGTCTGAGTTAAGTCTATAACCACATACTGCGACTACAACGTCTTGATTTACTACCAAAGGAATGTATTGTCTATCATCTCTATCTATCTTTAGAGCGATAAACAATTCCTTGATTTTTTTAGTTCCACCTAATAACTTTATTTTATCACCTTGTCGCCTACTTCTCAATGTTAGCTTTCCACTTATTTTATCTAAATCAATATACTGAACCCCTTTTTTGAACTCTCTATTGAATTCTTTAGCATTGAGTATATTGGTATGAAAAGTTTTTCCTATTTCTTTTATGTAAATCGATTCTCCTGGTTCTAAACTATATTCATATTCCAAATTTTCTTCTTTTAGTATTTTATCAGAAATTAAAATTATATCAGCCAACCTATAGGCAATTAAACTCCTTGGAAGATTTATTTTTTTATGTTTTTTGTCTTCAGAAATCAAGTCCAACACGTCATCAATATGTTTTTTCTCAATATGATTTGCATCACCTAGTATTTCTTTAATTGCTTTAATCACTATACGTGATTTTATAGAGTAGTGAATTTTCTCTAATTCTTTTACCGAAATTTGTACGCCTTCATCTTTTTTCTCGGCGCATAGTTCATACTCTTTGTCTACCTGAGAATCTATATAATCACTATCAGATTTAATATTATTACTCATCCTTACTATCGTATCAACTATATTTACGTTAAACTCCTCTTTCATATAAGGAATAATCTTCAACCTAACTTTGTTTCTTGAGTAAATTGCTTCAAGGTTGGTACTGTCTATTCTAGGGTTCAAGTTATTATCTATACAATATTTTTCTATTTCATCTCTTCGCAAGTCTAATATAGGCCTTATTACACCATCTTGCCTTTTGTATTCCATACCTTTTAGACCATGTATTCCGGTTCCCCTCATCAGCCTCATAAGTACAGTCTCTGCTTGATCGTTTTTGTTATGACCTACAGCAATTTTATTTGCACCTACTCTAGTTTTGACTTCATCAAAAATTTTATACCTTAATTCTCTTGCTCCATCTTCTAATCCCAAACCTTCATCTTTGCAATATTTTGGTACATCTACTGCTCTAATAAAGCATGGAACATCTAATTTTTCGCATAGTTTCATCACATAAAGAGCATCTAAATATGCATCAATTCCTCTTATCTTGTGATTTAAATGCACAGCATACAAGTTGATATTTATATCTTTTGATATCTCTTTAAGTAGATGGGTTAGGCAGACCGAATCCGGCCCACCTGACAGCCCGATGACAATACCATCACCTTCTTCTATTAGGTTGTTTTGAAATACAGTTTGTTTGACTTTTTCATACACCATATTACGCCTCCGGAATTACTTTTATTTCAATTCTATTATTTGCTTCCAGTAGCCCTCTTATAGATATTTTATAGTCTAAATTTAACTTTACGCCTTCATCAGAAATTTTTTTAGAAATTTTATATGTATACACACTCATATCAAAATCACCATACAATGTTTTATATTTTGATTTAAAGCTTTTTGATTCTATAAATCTTATTTTTGAATTTATATCACCTGATTTTAATATCAAAACTTCACCATCGGATATTTTTATTGTATTTCTAGAATCTTTCACAGTATCATATTCTAAAAAACTAACATAAAGGCTTCCATTTTTTTCTATCTGTTCCCCATTATAGAAACTCTCTATAGTCTGAACTTCTCCGCCTTCTGTGTACTGGGACGTTTTTATCTTTACTTTTACGTTCATAATTCACCCCACATTAATATTTATGTATTTCAACTTTTTCAAGATCTTTTATTTCTCTTTTTAAAAATTCACTCGCTATTCTTGAGAATTGTTCATTTATATCTGATACATAATACTTATATTTACCCTCTTCAGTAGAATTACTCATTAAAAATCTTTCTTCTAGCATACTTTTTAGATCCAACGCTGTCTCTTTTGCTGGATTTATAAGCTTCACATCAGCTCCAACGGCTTCTCCTATAGTCCTTTTTAAAATTGGATAATGTGTACATCCTAAAACAATTGAATCTACACCTTTATTTACCAATTCATCCAAGTACATATGTGCTGCTGTAGAGGAAATTTCTTTATTAGCCCACCCTTCTTCTACTAGCGGAACAAATAATGGGCACGCTTTTCCTATCACAGTTACATCTTTTCCTATTTTTTTTATTTCTTTGTTATAGGCTCTAGAGTTTATTGTACCAGACGTCCCTATTACACCTATAACCTTATTTTTCGTTGAGTAAACAGCTGTCCTAGCACCTGCTTCAATTACACCTATTATAGGTACATCATATTTTTCCTGAGATTCTAACAAAGCTCTTGCTGTTGCAGTATTACAAGCTATTACTATCGCTTTTACGTTTTTAGAAATCAAAAAATTAATAGCTTGAAAAGTATATTTAATTATGGTTTCTTTTGATCTCGGTCCGTATGGAACTCTAGCCGTATCTCCAAAATAAACTGTATCTTCATTTGGAAGGTATTTATTTATTTCTTTTAATACAGTTAATCCACCTAATCCCGAATCAAAGACTCCTATTGGTCTATTATCCATTGTTGCTACACCGTTTCATCTTGCATCAGCTTTTCAATCATGAACTGCTCAGCTTTTTCTATATGTTCTCTAGCTAGCTGTTCTGCAAGATTTGCCTTTCCTTTTTTTAGAGCATCAATTATCTTCATATGTTCATCTACAATGTTTACTGCTGAGCTATAGTCAGACATATACATCAATCTAAATCTATAAACCGTCTCCCATAGTGAATTCATCATGCTCATTAGTCTTCTGTTTCCTGTGCTTTCAAATATGCAGTTATGAAATTCTTCATCCTTTTTTAGCATATTATCAACATCATTCTTACAGACATACTCTTTTAATTCTTCAGATATTAATTCTAGTTTTTTTATTTTTTCTGGAGATATTCTTTCTGCAGAGTAATAAGCTGCCATTCCTTCAAGCCCAATTCTAACTTCTAATATATCTATCAAATCTCTTTTACTTATATTGGCAACATATGCTCCTTTTCTAGGAAGCATAATTACAAGCCCCTCCAGTTCTAATTTTCTTATAGCCTCTCTAACAGGAGTTCTACTAACACCTAGTTGTTCTGCCATATGTATCTCCATCAAGCGTTCACCAGGTTTTAGAGTTCCCTCCATAATCGCCGTTCTAATATTTTCAAAAACGACATCTCTCAGAGGTTTGTAATTATTAATTTTAAGATTATTTATTCCCACAAATTTCAACCCCCTTATTAGATGCATGTGTGATATATGTTTGGGAATATCTTTTTCTAAGTATGTTCCCGCACCTTTTTGCACTCTTGTAGTCTTTAAAAAAACCAAAAACTGTAGGTCCACTTCCACTCATCATCGATTTTATAGCGCCACCTTTTATCATAGTTTTCTCTATTTTATCTATTTCTCTATACCAAGATTTTGTGACTGGCTCCAATACGTTATTCATTCCTTCTACCATAAGTTCGTAGTCTTCCAATTGTAAGCCTTCGATGATTTTTTCGTTATCTGGTCTTTGATCCGTACTAATGCTTTCATACATCTTATCATATTTTTTATATACTCTCTTTGTAGACACAAATATATTGGGTTTGCATATTAACATCACTATGTCCCAATTAAAATTGTTAAGTTTCTTTAAATCTGTACCTTTTCCACTAGCCAGATACGTGCCTCCTTTTATACAAAATGCAATGTCTGATCCTAGCTTTTTAGATAATTCTATTAACTCATCATCAGAAAGATTTAATCCAAATAACCTGTTTATACCTATAAATACAGCTGCTGAGTCAGCACTTCCCCCTGCCATTCCAGCTGCAATAGGAATATTTTTTTCAAGAAATATTTCTATACCGCCGTCTATACCGAACTCTTCTTTCATAAGAATCCACGTTTTATACATGATATTCTTTTTATTTGATGGCACATCTGAATTTGAACTAGTCATCTTAAACCCTGTTTCTGCCTTTCTAATAATAATATAGTCAGAAAGATTAATTGACTGCATTACCATTTCAACTTCATGGTATCCATCCTCTAAAATGTCTTTTATATCTATTGATAAATTAATTTTTGCCCTTGCTCTTAATTTGACTCTTTCCACTAAAACGCCCTCCAAATACTTTGTATTTATAATACAAAGCTATGCACTTATTTAATTATACTACAAATAAAAGAATCTGTATATTTTATAGCATTATTATTTTATCAAGTGAACTTTAACTCGTAAAGAATATATGATTATACTTTTTATATAACAATATTTAATGTTTGAAATAAACATTATTTCATTTATTTAATATACAAGCAATTATATTATATCTTCTTGGAAGTACTGTGTTTTTTAATGCAAAAAAATAGAAAAGGATAAATTTATCCTTTTCTATTTTTGTATCTATTTTAGTGTTTCACATAACTTTACTAATTTATCGCCTCTGTAGCTAGAGTCTTTTGCGTATACACCTATAAAAGTGTCTCCATTATCTATCTCTACATTTTTATCATCTATCAAAATAGCTTCTTTTCCATTTACTCTTACTTTTTTGACGTCATCTCCATCTATACTATATGCGTTATCTTCAGATGCAACTCTTTCCTCTATCCTTATTTTATCTGCACCCTTGCTTAGATATACTGTTGAGTATTCATTTGATATCTCCCCATCACCTTTTATCAGTTCAACTTTATCTACCTTAAACCCTTCTAGTACTTTAGGTGTGAACTTTAAATGCTTTAATGCTTCTTCTAATGTCGCAAATGTTGCCTTCATTTCTTTATAAGATTCTTCTGTTCTAATCACATACTTATCACTTTGATCATCAAATCCAAATCCTCTAATTAATTTTCCGTGGCTATCATATATTTTTCCTTCTAGCTCTTTTGAGAATTTCTCTACCACATTGCCATCTTTATCAAATACTTTGCCCTTTAATTCCTCCGGTAGTGCTACTTGAAGTTTTGAAGTATCCACTTCTTCTTTAACCTCTTCTACGCTTAGTCTTCCTGCTTGTACCTCTTTCACTACTGTGAGTATATCTTTTCCAGTTGCAATAGGTACACCTGCACCAATCACGATACATACTGCTGCTACTGATGCCGCTACTTTATATTTCATTTGATTAAACCTGCTTTTAGTTGTCTTTTTCTTCATCTTTATCTCTCCTCTATTTTTTTCAATATTATCATTATGTATAGAAACCCCCTCATTAGAGCCTTCGTTAGACATATGTTCGTAGTTCATTTCTATATTTCTTTGGACCTTTGCTTTTATTCTTTCTTTTACATCTTCACTAGGAGTGAATTCTGCCTCTATCTCTCCTTGTATAAACAGCTCAAAGTCCTTATCAAAAAGAGATTCAATATTGTTTTCATTATTTATGTTTTTATTTTCCTTCATAGCTTTTCATCTCCTTTTTCAACTTTTTCATACTTCTAAAAAGAATCACACCTACATTAGATGCCGATATCCCCATTATTTCTCCAATATCTTTATTTTTTAGACCAGATCCATACTTCAATCCCACTGCAATTCTTTCATTTTCGTTTAATTTATAAATAGATTCTACTAATTCCTTATTTTTTATTTTACGATCAAGTATTTGTTCTGGATTTTCACTCGTATCTACTACTTCTCCTACACTGTCTATACATACAGTTTGAACTTTATTATTTCTATAAAATGTTGCTATTTCATTTCTTGTTATTGAAAATATCCAAGTATCCATATTTCCTTTTTCTTCTGAATATCGACTAATATTTCTATATATGCTTTCAAATACTTTCGCAGTTATATCTTCAGCCTGTTCATCATTCATAGTCTTCATTCGTACAAACCTATATACTCTAACGAAGTATTTTTCATATATTTCATCAAAATTCATATTATCACCTCTATTCGCTAGCTTTATTAATAATTATATAGTACTATATTGCCTTTCATATATGTATACGCAAAAAAACAAATTCCATTAACAAAAATTCATTTTTATTTTTATACTTTTTATTGAACATAAAAAAGCCACCCAATTTAATGGGTGGCTGTCTTATGTAAATTACTCATTCGTAATTGTCTTAACTAACCGTACTGTCTTTAAAAACTTTAATTTTAACGTTCTCTGTTAAAAGGTCTGAATAACTATAAGCTACTCTTTCAAAACCATATTCTCCATGCCCTACCTTAATTGTAAAGACACTTGGGTACACAGTTTCAAGAATACCTTGCTTTGTGATGACCTGTTTTCTACCTTTGTTTGCCTTAAGCAATATTTTCTTGCCAACATACTTTTGCAATGTACGTCTAATATTATCCAATGTCGCTGTTGTTGCCAAAAATATCACCATCCTTTTCAGTGTATAACTTATTATACCATGATAAGGCTTTTTCGTCAATATAACATTTTATTTTACAATATGAAACCGTTTTTGTCAATTATTTTTATCATATTTTTTTATTTATTTTTCTGTTATATTTTTTGATATTTTTCTATAGCTATTGGTTATTTTCCACAACATTTTTTGTACTTTTTACCGCTTCCGCAAGTACATGGATCATTTCTTCCTATCTTATCTTCTTTTACAATTATTTTTGACTTGTTAAATTCTTTTTGAACCTTTTTTCTATATTCATCAGATAAAATAGAATCCCATCCTTTTAACCCGTATAGCCAGTTAGCTTCTACATGTACCATATTTTTGTACAATTTTTCCCAGTCAATTTTTATATTAATCTGAGTATCTTCTTCTATTTTTTCAAGTTCTTGTTCTTTTTCTATACTTTCATTAACTCCATCTAAAAATCCCATGAAATATTCTACACTTGTATTATAGTTTGCTGCTAAGTCTGAAACCTTTCCAGCTATTATATCTCTCTTATTGTTTAATATTTCATTGTATATACTAGTTTCAGTTTTTAAGAAATCTTCCCAAAACTTAACTTCTTCTTGTTCAGTTTCATAACCACTACACATTTCTTTCCATTTTTCAAATAGCATATTTATACCTCCATCTTAAATGCACTTGTATTTAACAGTGCCTAATTATTTATAATTGTTTTTTTACATACCAATATTACCACAGTTTGTATTATATTTCTACATCAAAGAGTATCTTCAATGTTTCAATCGCTCTTTTCTGATCTATAAAAAATGGACTGCTCGCTATAGTAATTACTTTTGCACCCTTAATATATTCAGAAATTTTATTTCTTTTTTTATCAAAATCTATATAATCCATGTCCTCTGAAAAAAAATCTAAATCTATGTCCAAAACATACTCTTTTGGAATTTCTTGATCCAAACCATAATTAGAATCAACTATTTGCAGCGTTGAAAATATATTATGGTAAAGTGCAGGCTTTATAAAACTTCCCACATTTAAAATTTCATTGGTGTATCTTTTTACATCCTCTATATCTTCTATATCTACATCATAGTTAGAAGGTTCTCTTGTATCTTTGTGTTGATCCACATGGAGTAGAGCCGCTCCTTTTTTTAATCGCCCTTCTTTTAACGACTTGCACCAAAAAAAGAACGCATGATTGTGATTGTCAAATACATAAATGTCTTTTTCAATTCCGATATTATCATCGACTATTTTATACATGTTTTTTAGACCAATACACTCAAATTCATTACTATCTTCAACTTCTATAAACGTTGCTTCATTTCCTATTTCAATATCGTTAAAACTTCCGTTTATAAGTTGAGGAACATATATTTTCTTATTTTTTCTCTCATCAAAAGAAAAGCTATTATTTCCTACAGGCTTTTCTATATAAAATCCACCATATTCCATTTGTATTCTCCACTTAGTATTCCTTCATTACATGATCGAGTATCCTTGCATTGTATTATTTAGTATTCTTGCATTACACAATCGAATACCTTACATTGTATTATTTGGTATTCTTACGCTATATAATTCAATGTTCTTACACCACATACCTTAGTATTATTTCACTATATATTTTTTATAATGCATACTTTTACAAGCATTAAAACAATATCCACGGCTGCTCATTCGGTGTGTTCGAATAAAAAATCATATTTTCTTTTGTAGTTGGATGAATTAGTTCCAGTTTAGTTGACCAAAGTGCTATTTGCTGACCTACTGTAGCAACTTTTGAATATCTCTGATCTCCATATAAAGGGTGATTTCTTGAAGAAAACTGCACCCTAATTTGATGCGGCCTACCTGTTTGAAGGTTTATCTCCACTAGAGAAAAATCTTGGTCGCTACCCTTAGACTTTTTAACGCCTAGTCTTTTATATGAAAGCCTAGCTTCTTTTGAATCTTTAGTATTCTTATCCACCACGCTTACCATATTATTACTTTTATTTTTATATAAATAATCCACATAGTCCCCAGATTTTTCACACTTACCTACAACCACAGCCCTATAAGTTTTCTTGAGAGTTCTAGTTCTAATTTGATCTGAAAGCCTAGATGCTGCCTTCGAAGTTTTAGCAAATACCATTACTCCTCCAACAGGTCTGTCCAATCTATGAACTAATCCCAAAAATACATTTCCAGGTTTATTATATTTTTCCTTAATGTAATCTTTGCACAAAGATATCATATCAACATCTTTTGTACTATCTGCCTGAGATAATATATTAGGTATTTTATCCACAACAAGCAGATGATTGTCCTCATATATCACATTTAAATTTTTACCTCGCATATCTATCTACTTTTCCCATCTACCAAATATACCACAAGGTAGTACCATCCCAGTTCTAGATGCAGGGATGCCTACCTCTCCAGCATAGATTTTTCCACCTTTAACCTTTCTGCCTACAGTAGTAGTCAATACATTTTCCAGAACAACTGATGAAAATCCTGTAGTGTATGAGTTTATCAAGAAGAATAAAGGCTTGTCTGAAAGAACCTTCATGCAAAGCTCTACAAATTCATACAGCTTATCTTCTATCTTCCATACTTCTCCTTTTGGCCCTCTTCCATATGAAGGAGGATCCATTACTATTGCATCGTATTTATTACCTCTTCTTATTTCTCTTTCTACAAACTTAATTACATCATCTACAATATATCTAACTTTTTTATCGCCTAAACCGGATAGCTCTACATTGTCTTTCGCCCACGTTACCATTCCCTTTGCTGCATCAACATGACAAACTTCTGCTCCTGCACTTGCACAAGCAACTGTTGCACCTCCAGTATATGCGAATAAGTTTAAAACCTTTATAGGTCTTTTTTCTGATTTAATTTTTTTAATCATCCAGTCCCAGTTGGCTGCTTGCTCTGGAAATAGACCTGTATGCTTAAATCCAGTTGGCTTTATTTTAAATTTCAAATCACCGTATTCTATAGTCCACTGCTCAGGATATCTTTTCTTTGCTTCCCAGCTTCCACCACCTCTGCTACTTCTATGGTAATGACCATGTGGACTCTTCCACAGCGACCATTCTTTTTCAATAGGCCAAATAACTTGAGGGTCTGGTCTTCTAAGTACAAAATCTCCCCATCTTTCAAGTTTTTCTCCGCCACCCATATCTACTAGTTCATAATTTTCCCATTTATCTGCTAATAATAACATTTCATTCTCCTCTAATTCGTATCAGTCTTAATAATTTTACGTAAACATAAAATATTATACCATATTAACATATTAAAAAATCAGCATTTATAACATTATTTTTCTAAGAAAAGCTTTTTCTTCTGAAAAGTGATATAATATTATTGTATCTGTAACATTTGTACGGATAAATTACTTAATTGAGGGGGAAACATTATGTTAAGCGAAAAATTAGAAAAAGCATTAAATGATCAAATCAACTATGAATACTATTCAGCATATACATATCTTGCTATGTCTGCATATGCTGATGATTTGGGATTTGTTGGTGTAGCAAACTTTTTTCAAGTTCAAGCAAAAGAGGAACTAGACCATGCAAAAACTATCTACAATTTTGTAATGCAAAAAGGCGGGAAAATTGAATTAGAAGCTATAGAAAAACCAAAATCAACTTATGATGGACTTCTAGATGTCTTCGAAACTGCTCTAGAACATGAAAAAGAAGTAACTAGCAGAATTTACAATTTAATGAACATTGCCACTGATGAAAGAGAGTACGCTACAACAAGCTTCTTAAAGTGGTTTATAGATGAACAGGTTGAAGAAGAAGATAATTTTACTAATATAGTAAGAAAAATTAAAACTTTCTCAAGTGATTCTTCAAATTTATATTTAATTGATAATCAACTTGCTTCTAGAGTTTACACTCCTTCAGTTCCTGCATCTAGCCAAAACGCTTAGTTTTAAATATAATTATAAAATAATCTATCCATACAACATGATTTATACTTGTTGTATGGATTTTTATTTTTGAAATATTTTAAAAATCAAAAAATTCATTTTTTAACTATCAATCTATTGACAAATAGATATCTTTAATATAAAATAATCATTAATTCCTACCAAATTAATCAGGATTAAAAATATGTATTTAATATTATTTTTATCATTTAAGAATACGTGTTTTCACTTGGGTGTAGGTTAAGAGAAGGAGATGTATAAAATATGAACAACTTACAATTTAAAAAACTTATCACCACTGCCTTTGGAGGAATCTCTAACTGTTGTTGTAGTAAATAATTTTGCGCAAAAAAAATCACAAATTTCAAATAATTAAATTATTTAACTATAAACAATATAAGGAGAATTAAAAATGAAAAAGAATGTAGTAGAATTAATCGGAAATACACCACTAATGAACGTGTCAAATATAAACTCAAACATATATCTAAAACTGGAAAATAAAAACCCTGGCGGATCTATAAAAGATCGTGCTGTACTTGGTATGATATATGGAATGGAAGAAAGAGGCGAACTAAAAGAGGGTTCAAAAATAGTTGAAGCCACTAGCGGAAACACAGGAATAGCAACTGCAATGATTGGAAAAAATAGAGGGTATGACGTAACTATAATAATGCCTGAGTCAATGAGCTTAGAAAGAAGAAGCTTAATAAAAGCGTATGGAGCTGAACTTATTTTGACAGAAGCAGCAAAAGGAATGCAAGGTACTATAGATAAAATGGATGAACTTCTAAAAACTGGAGAGTATGTATCTCTAAGACAGTTTGACAACGAAGACAATCCAAAATATCACTACAAGACTACAGGCCCTGAAATCATAAATGATTTAAAAGATGTAGATATTTTCGTAGCAGGTATTGGTACTGGAGGAACTCTATCTGGTGTAGGATCTTATTTAAAAGACCAAAATCCAGATATCAAGGTATTTGGTGTTGAACCAGAAGCATCTCCAATGATTAATGACGCAACTCCAGGACCTCACAAAATACAGGGTATTGGAGCAAACTTTATTCCTAAAAACTACAACTCAAACATTGTAGATGAAGTATTGCTAGTAAAAGATGAGGATGCCTTTGAAATGGTTAGAAATTTAGCATCTAAAGAAGGTGTATTAGTCGGTATATCTGCTGGAGCAAACTTAGTAGCGGCTCAAATGTTATCAGAAAGATATCCTGATAAAAAAATCGTAACAATAGCTCCTGATGGTGCTGATAAATATATGTCTATGGGAATATTTTAATCCTACAAAAATTCTGGAGAAAAGAGGTAATTGAAATGAAAATGATCAAAAATATAGATTATATTATTGCCAATGATCCAGCTTCTAGTAGAGGTAAATCAAAGCTACTAAATAGGATTAAGGTCTTTATTATATATCCATCTGTGCACGCTCTAATAGGACACAGCATTGCACACGCACTTAATAATATTGGACTACATTTCATTGCTAGACTTATATCTCAAATTTTTAGATTTTTTACTGGAATTGAGATACATCCTGGCGCTCAAATTGGACACAGCATAATGATAGATCATGGTATGGGTGTCGTAATAGGTGAGACTACTGAAATAGGTAATAGAGTCACAATATATCAGGGTTCAACTTTAGGAGGAACTGGTAACCACACCGGTAAAAGACACCCTACTATTGGAAATGATGTAATTGTCGGTTCTGGATCTAAAGTACTTGGCCCAGTAAATATCGGTGATAGAGTTAAAATCGGTGCTAACAGCGTTGTTTTAGATGATATTCCTAATGGTGCAACTGTAGTTGGTATACCAGGAAAAGTAGTTAAAATAAAATCCGAAAAAGATAATGCTAAAATAATTGACTTTGCAGATAGAAAAGTCTCTGAATCAATGTATTATATATAAAGCGAATAATTAAATATGAAAAGAGCGTGTAAATTTTTTACACGCTCTTTTATGTTCTAACATTCCAAAATATTTATTATTTTTTTAATCCAAATTTATTAAAGTACATATTTTTTTCATTTAACTCTTTTAGCTTAAATTCCTTTTTCACATCTACAGTCTCTTTATCATATTCGCATAAATATTCATTGGAGAAAGCAACTAAATTATTTTTATCAATAAACATAGCATTATATTTTTCTTTTAGGTTATTAACCTTTACTTCATTATTGTCTATGTTGTACGAAATCAATTTTTTATTCTCAGAGTAAAATCCGTTGAATACATTTTCTAAAATAAATATCTTGTCACTATTGTTAAACAAAAGAGATTTATAAATATAGTTTCCATTATTATGTTTTTTAGGTAGTGTATATCTTGAGATTTTTTTGTTTTTTAGGTCTATTTTTATTAATTCATTTTTTTGTACCTCTATAGATTCTTCGCTCTCTAACTTGGATAATACATATAGAGTATCATCTAATATAAGTGAAGAAGAAATATCTGAAGAGTCTTTTATATCAAGTAAATTCACTAATTTTTTTTGATTTTTATCAAATTTCAATACCTCTACAGTATTTTTTTCTTTATGTTTATCTCCCTCTACATCACTGCATCTAAACAATATCGGTTCTCCATTATATTCATCAATTGCACTGCTACTTATATTGTATTCTAGCCTATCATAAAAAACACTTTTCTCCGTTTTTTTATCTATTATCTGTAAATGTGCACCGCCCATCGCGTATATATACTCTTTTCCCACTTTTATTACAGTTACACTTGTTTTAGTTTCTATAGATGAATATTTTAGCGTATTTTTATCAATTTTTATTATTTCAAACTTATCATCATTCTTATCGTTAGATTTGGATGCATATACAAAATTACCATCTTCTAAAAAATTTTGATTATAACTAGAAAATCCCATAGCTCCATAAGGTAATTCTTTTTCTCCTATATTAGTACCTTTGTTGTCATAAAAATCCATAAAGGATTTATTCTTTGGAAATGAAGATGATATTAATACATATTCATATTTTTTTACCATATCATTCATATCCACATCTTTTTTTACTTTTAAAATACCTGTTGCATTCATAATATATATACCTGCCATTAAAGATAATATTATTATCACTAAAATACTTATATTTTTTTTCTTTTTACTTTTTTTCATTAAGTTTCCTCTCTCTAATATGCTAATTATTTTAAACTTCTCTTACGATAGATTCGTGAACACAGCAAGTACTTTCGTTTTTCTATTGTATACCTCATTTTTTTCTTTAATATATTTCCATTCTTTCATACTATAATTATAATGTCAATAAGCGAAGTTGCTAAATATAATATTACTTATTTGATATTTGTATTATAGTAAAAAAGAGATACTTGAATTTCAAGTATCTCTTTTAAGTATTATTCTTATTTTATTTTGTTATTTTGATTTATAGTATTTCATCAAGGCTATAAACCTTCATTACGTCTGCATTTACATGCTTTTTATTAACTTCTACTAATGCTTTTAACGTATCTAGAGAAGTCATTATTTCTGTCTGGAATTCTATAGCAGTTCTTCTGATTTTGAATCCATCTCTAGTAGAGTCATTACCCTTAGTAGGAGTGTTAATTACTATGTCTACTTGCTTATTTCTTATTACATCTAGTATGTTTGGTCTAGGCTCTTCTACTCTATTTACTACTTCACAATCTACGCCAGCAGCTGATAACGACTTAGCTGTACCTTCTGTAGCTATGAATGTATATCCTAATTCACTCATACCCTTAGCTATTTCAATAAATTCTTCTTTGTCATTATTATTTATTGTGGCTAGAACTTTTTTATTGTCTCCAGACATCTTTTGTCCAGATGCTAAGAATCCTTTGTATAGAGCTTCTTCTAAAGTCTCTCCTACACCTAGTACTTCTCCTGTTGATTTCATTTCAGGTCCTAAGCTTACTTCTACTCTAGAAAGCTTTGACATAGAGAATACTGGTACTTTTACACATACGTGGTTAGGTGTCTTGTATACGCCTGTTCCATATCCTAAATCCTTTAGTTTTTCTCCTAGCATACATCTTGTTGCAAGATCCACTATAGGCACTCCACTAACTTTAGATATATATGGCACTGTACGGCTCGCTCTAGGGTTTACTTCGATTATATAAAGTTCTTCTTTATATTCTATAAACTGAATATTTACCATACCGATAACATTTAAATTAATTGCCATCAACTTAGTATATTCGTATATTTTGTCTTTAATTTTGTCAGATATTCTCTGGCTAGGATACATTGTAATACTGTCTCCAGAGTGCACACCTGCTCTTTCTAAATGCTCCATTATACCTGGTATCAGAATATCTTCTCCATCGCATATAGCATCTACTTCTATTTCTCTACCAGTTAAGTACTTATCTATAAGTACAGGATTGGCTGAATCTCTTTCAAAAGCATCTTCAAGATATCTTGTAAGTCTTGTTTCATCATAAGTGATTTCCATACCCTGACCGCCTAGTACGTATGAAGGTCTTACTAACACTGGATATCCAAGCTTTTCTGCTTCTGATACACCTTCTTCTACTGACCATACACCCTTACCTTTAGGTCTATTTATGTTTAATTCTTCAAGTAAAGCATCGAATTTTTCTCTATCTTCTGCAGCATCTATATCTTTAAAGTCTGTTCCAAGAATTTTTACATTCTTTTCACTTAAAAACTTAGCCAATTTTATAGCTGTTTGTCCACCAAACTGAAGTATTACTCCTTCTGGTTTTTCTTTTTGAATTATATTATAAACTTCTTCTTCTGTAAGTGGCTCAAAATACAGCTTATCAGATGTATCAAAATCTGTACTTACAGTTTCAGGGTTGTTGTTTACTATAATTGTTTCAACACCAAGTTTTTTGAGTGATTTTACACAGTGAACTGAACAATAGTCAAATTCTATACCTTGACCTATTCTGATAGGTCCAGATCCTAGAACTATGATTTTCTTTTTGTTGCTTACCTTTACTTCATCATACTGCTCATATGTTGAATAATAGTAAGGAGATAATGCTTCAAATTCTCCTGCACAAGTATCTACCATTTTATAAGAAGTTTGGATTTTGTAAAGATTTCTTAGCTCCAGTATGTCCTCAGGAGAAATATGCATCAAATCACTCATTCCCTTATCTGAGAATCCTTTTTTCTTTAGCTCAAGAAGATATTCTTTTGTAATTTCATCAATTTTCATTGTCTTTAGTTTTTCTTCTTGTTCAACTATCCATTTTATCTTATCTAAGAACCATTCATCTACACCAGTGATATGAGATATCATTTCTACTTTGTAACCTCTTCTAATCATTTCAGCAAGGTCAAATATTCTTTCATCATCTGGCATTACTACACTCTTTTTAAGTTCTGATAAACTCTTAAGTTCAGAAGCTTTATGTACAAGTGAATATTTACCAGTTTCAAGAGATCTTATTCCCTTTAAAAATGCAGCTTCAAAATTAGAACCTATACTCATTATTTCACCAGTAGCCATCATCTTTGTTCCTAGTTTTCTGTTTGCTTTTTTGAATTTATCAAAAGGCCATTTTGGAATTTTTACGACTACGTAGTCTAACGTTGGTTCGAAACAAGCATTTGACTTCTTTGTAACCGCATTTTGAATTTCATCTAATGTATATCCTAGTGCTATCTTAGCTCCAACCTTTGCTATTGGGTAACCAGTTGCCTTTGATGCTAGAGCTGATGATCTAGAAACTCTAGGGTTTATTTCTATAATTGCATATTCTAAGCTATTTGGGTTAAGTGCGATTTGTACGTTACAACCACCTTCAACTCCTATTGCATCTATTATTTCAATTGATGCTGTTCTAAGCATTTGATATTCTAAGTTTGATAAAGTCTGGCTAGGTGCTACTACTATTGAATCACCTGTATGTACACCAACTGGATCTATATTTTCCATATTACAAACAGTTATACAGTTTCCGTTTGAGTCTCTCATTACTTCGTACTCAATTTCTTTCCATCCCTTTATACTCTTTTCAACTAAACACTGAGTAACTGGGCTTAACTGTAAACCATGTGTAAGAATTTCTCTAAATTCTTCTTCATTTTCTGCAATACCGCCTCCAGTACCTCCTAGAGTATAGGCAGGTCTTACTACTACTGGATATCCTAGCTTGTTTGCATATTCAAGTCCACCTTCTAAAGTAGTGATGATATCACTTTCTATTACAGGCTGACCTATTTCATTCATTACATCTCTAAATGTATCTCTGTCTTCACCTTTTTTAATAGATTCTACAGAAGTACCTATTATTTCAACACCATACTTTTCTAGTATTCCTGCGTCATATAGCTCAACTGCAAGGTTAAGACCTGTCTGACCACCCATTCCTGCTAATAGGCTATCTGGTCTTTCTTTTTGTATTATTTTTTCTATAAATTCAAGAGTCAAAGGCTCTATATATATTTTATCTGCGACTTCCTGATCAGTCATTATTGTTGCTGGGTTAGAGTTGATTAACACAACTTCTATTCCTTCTTCTTTCAGCGCTTGACAAGCCTGAGTTCCTGAGTAATCAAATTCAGCAGCCTGCCCTATTATTATAGGTCCAGATCCAAGTACTAAAGTTTTCTTTATACTATCTTTTTTAGGCATATTATATCTCCTTCATATATTCTCGTGTTAAATTAATTTATCTTATCTATTTTACTATTTCCATGAATTTATCAAATACATATTCACTATCAAGAGGTCCAGGACAAGCTTCTGGATGGTATTGCACTGAATATATTGGAAGAGTGTTGTGTCTCATTCCTTCAACAGTGTCATCATTCAAGTTAATCTGTGTAACAGTCACATCTTTTGGAACTTCTGTTACATAATATCCGTGATTTTGTGAAGTTATAAATATTTTATTTTCTTCAAAATCCTTTACTGGATGATTTCCGCCTCTGTGTCCAAATTTAAGCTTCCCAGTCTTACCACCTAGCGCTATAGCTAGTATTTGATGACCTAAGCATATTCCTACTACAGGTTTCTTTTCTATTAGCACTTTTACGTTTTCTACTATGTCTTCTAGATCCGCTGGATCTCCAGGTCCATTAGATAAGAATATTAAATCTGGATTTATACTAAGCACTTCTTCAGGCTTAGTTTCTGCCGGAAAAATAGTTATATCGCAATTTCTTTTTTCAAAGTTTCTGATTATGTTTGTCTTTACACCAAAGTCCATTATTGCTACTTTTTTTCCACTACCTGGTATGCGTTCAATTTCTTTTCTACTTACAAGTCTCACCGCTTTTGAGTTATCGTAATTTTCTAGTTTTGGTTCTATATCACTCAATTTAGAACTGTCAGTTGTAATAATACCCCTCATAGTTCCTCTATCTCTTAGCATTTTAGTAAGAGCTCTAGTATCTATTCCTTCAATACCTATTATTTTATGTTGTTTTAGATATGTATCTATGTCCATTTCACATCTGAAGTTTGATGGCATATCGCTTTTTTCTCTGACTACAAAACCTCTTACATTCACTGATTCAGATTCTTTGTCTTCTAAGTTTACACCATAATTACCAATTAGCGGATAAGTCATTACTACTATCTGACCATAATAAGAAGGATCTGTTAGTATTTCTTGATATCCAGTCATAGAAGTATTGAATACTACTTCTCCAACACTTTCTTCAATGTATCCAAATACTTTCCCCTCGAATATAGTTCCATCTTCTAAAATTAATCTACCCTTCATATGTGCGCCTCCTATACTGATACCGATTCTATTTCTTTTACTATTTCATCTGCTGCTATACTTGGATTTTCCGCCTTTGTAATCGGTCTTCCAACTACCAACACACTTGCACCTTTTTCGATTGCCTCAGAAGGTGTTACTACTCTTTTCTGATCTCCAACTTCAGCAGTTTTTGGTCTAATACCTGGACAAACTGTCACAAAGTCATTTCCACAAGCTTCTACTATCTTATCTACTTCTTTAGCTGAACAAACCACTCCGTCCAATCCTGCTGCTTTTGCTAGTTTAGCTCTTTTTATTGCAGTTTCTTCTGTATTCATATTACAGCCTATATCTGATAAATCTTCATTGCTTAACGATGTAAGAACTGTCACGCCTACAACTAGTGGTTTCTTTATTCCAAGTCTTTCAGACTCTTCTTTTGCTATTTGTGCACACTGTTTCATTCCTTCCATGTCAGATACATGTATAGTTAACATCCATACACCTTTGTTTATCACTGCTTTTACAGCTGACTTCATCGTGTTTGGTATATCATGAAACTTTAAATCCAAAAATACTTTCTTACCCTTCGACACTAGGTAATCCACTGTCTTTCCATTTGAAGCAAGGTAATTTTCAAGACCAACCTTGTATATATCTACACTTTTTTCTAGCGAGTCTATCAAGTCAACTGCCTTTTCGTATTCGTCTGTATCAATTGCTACTATAAGTTTTTCTTTTCCATTTATCATATAAAAACTCCTATCCTAACTACATTAAATATTTTCAGTACTTAACCTAATTTAAACTATTAATTATGCTAGTTATTATTATTTTCGACTATTTATATTATTCTGATTATAAATATAAAAAAGTCCTTACACCAGAGGCATAAGGACACAATAATCCAATATTTGATACAATAATCGCGCAATTATGCACGAAAATACTATCAGTAAATACTGACAACCTTCAACTAGGTTTAATTATCCTTACCAGTCTCTCTGGACCAGCTTAAAAGACTTCATCTACTTTTTTTGGCATACTCATCGCATCTCTGTACGATTTCACTTGTATACTCTGTTAAACATGATACCATAACTTAGCCCTATTTTCAATATATTTTGCCCTCTACTTTTTATTAAATATATAACAAAATTTCACTAAATATATAATCTACAATTTGTCTAAATATTGAAGATTTTTAATTCAACAATATATTTTATTTGTGCTCCAACTTATTTTTTAAATTTAATACTTTAATTTTACTAAATATTTTTCTCTTTATTTTTTTTGATCTTTTATCTTTTTTTCTAACATTAGATCCACTTTGAATAAGTCTATATATCATTCGTTGCATCATTTCTTTTTTTTCACTGTCTTTTCCAGCCATATTTTTAACTATATTAACCGATACTTTCAATGCGTTATCAGTGATTTCATTTATTCTTTTCGCCTCTGTAGATGTCGTAATAATATCGTAGACTTCGTTTATAAAAGCTCTTCTTTCTTCTCTATCAAGTCCCTCAAGCCATCCATTTAGTGTACTATCAACGAATGAAGACGTAGACGTTCTATTATTCATCAATACAAATTTACTTCCTTTTACTGCCCAATTAAATCCATCGTGTTGAATAAAACCAGTATTTCCCTTTGCATCTACCACAAAATAGTCCTTATCATCATTCATCAATATCCCCACAACAGAATCTTTAGGTATATATTTTTTAGACTTTTTAACTGTTTCCTTATACAAATCTGAAGACACTATCGATTCCACAAATCCTGGACCATCATAATTATATATGCAATCGACCCTATTTCTAAGGTTCTCATCTAATCCATACACAGAGTACACTGCTAGATTTCCACCTTTTGAATGACCACCTACAATTATTTTTCCTTTTTCATTTTTTTCTAATATACGCTTTAAATACTTTACTGCTTCTAATTGACCTTGCACAGGCGTAGAAAAACTCATATTAAAATCTTCTTTAAACCCTAGCAAAGTATCATCTGTACCTCTAAATGCAACATAAATTATATCCTTAAATGTAAAAGTAATCGCAGAAAATTGGCTCTGATTGACTTCATCATACTTATCAATATAATCACTCATCAATAAATCTTTAAATCTTGTGCTATTTGCCGCTTTAATCAATAATTTTTCTACTTTGCAAATAAAATCCGTTGTAGCATACTCAGGAAGTTTTTCTTTTACCTTCTTATTTTTGAAATATAAAATTGTAGCTTCTTTCAGCGTAGACTTATTTTTCAAAAAACCAAAATTCAAATACGACAATTCAGATAATATTAAACTATCTACTTCATTAAACTCAGCATTCGAAAAGGATAAATCACCTCTCCATTCTATATAATCCATTATGTTGTTCATTTCTTCACTCTCTTTTCAAATTGAGGGGGTCGTTATAAACGCCCCCTCCCTTATAAATATTTATTTATCTTTCTTACCTATTTTATTGAACTCTTCTTTTATACTTTCTTTATACTCTTCGATTTTGCTCTTACGAGTTTGATTTTTTTCTGCTTTTAATTTTTTTCTTACATCCTTAACTAAATTCTCTCTTATTTCTGTAGCATATTCTGCCTCTTCCTTAATTTCTGCTGCATTCCATCTATATATATCAATTGCTTTTTTACCTACTGCACTATTTAATACTAGTTCATCTTCCTCCTGAACAATCGCAAGAATCACTATATCCCCGTGGTATATTCTAGAATACATCTGATACAACATACCTTCAGATTCACTCTGATCGGTTATATCAAAACCTGAACCTATCATAGCTCCTACTCCACCTAATACAAAGCCTGCAAAAGGTCCTATCATTACTCCAAGTACTAACCCTGCAAGTCCTCCTATTACAGTTTTCCCAAATTCAGATAATTTCTCAGTATATTGATCTAAAACATTTATCCTACCTTCATCATTTTCCAATAAGACTATTTGCAATGCCTTAAAATCAATATTTGAATCAATTGCACTATTTTTCATATATGTGTATACAGACTTTGCATCTTCCAAATTTTTAAATCTAGCCATCACCATATTTTCCATCATAATAAATCGACCTCCATTTTTTGATGCTTACTATATAATATAATAAGCAAAGTTCTAAATCTATTCTTTTCTTAAATAATTATCAGAATAGTATTACAATTGTTTTCGACATAAATTGATAAAAACCTTTTATATTTTTATATTACATTTATTTTAAAGATAATAATTTTATTCTACTTATTTATGTATTGTTTTTTCTTATATCAAATGTTCCTCTAATTGAATTTTTGAATAAGATATGCTATGCAAACATTTTTCTTTATAAATATTGTATAATTAACTCATAAATTATAAGGAGGATTAAAAATGAAATTAAAGTATTTATTAGCGGCTACCCTAATGACTATCACAATAGGGGTGACTGGTTGCGGCCAAAAACCGTCTGAAGATGCGGCTAAATCATCTGAAGAAACATCTAGCACTGCAAAAGTTTTAGAAATGAAAGGTGAAGATTTAGCAAAGATAGAAAGCGACAAAAAGGAAAAGGAAAAATATCTTGTAGTGGATGTTAGGGATTCAAAAGAATATGGTGAAGGACATCTTAAATTTGCAATAAACATGCCTATTGACACTTTTGAAAAAGACTCAGAATCAATAGCTGATTTCAAAGACAAAGATGTAGTTCTTTACTGTAATTCTGGAAAGAAGAGTGGCGATGCTGCAAAAATTCTTATCGATAAAGGATTTACAAAAGTTTACAATGCTCAAGGAGTTAAAGACTTCAAATATGATTTAGTTACTTTCTCAAGTGTCCTTGGACCACAGTTCCAAAAAGATATTGATGAAGGAAAAGCATCTTTCATAATAGACTCTAGAGATGAAAAGGACTTTAAGGATAAAACTTTCAAAAATGCTGTAAATATACTTCCTGATACTTTTGATCAAGAAGAAGGAAAACTTCCTAAAGACAAAAATGAAGCTATATATGTTTTCTGCTATACAGGTAATAAATCTGCTGAAATAGCCGGTAAATTAACTGAAAAAGGATATAAAAATGTAGTAAATGCAATTGATGGTGCAAAAGAATTCGATTATAAATTTCAGTAAATAAAAAAAGATATAGAGAGTGTATACTCTCTATATCTTTTTTCTTATCTCTACATATCAGAAATCATCTGATTGTAATCTAGCTTTTCAAACCCTAGTTCTTTATACAATTTAATAGCTCTTTCATTTTCAGGAGCAACTTCCAATCTAAATCTAGAAGCGTTAGGATATTCTTTCATCATTGATGGGAAATACTTTCTTCCAATGCCTTTGCTTCTGTATTCATCTTTTATATATACATCTTCAAATTGAACTGTAGTACCTGCAATTTCACTAGTATAATAAGACGTTATAATACCAAATCCAGCTAGTTTTGAATCATAGTATAGTTCTATCCCTCTGATTTGATATTCTCCCTTTAGAATGTCATCTAGAAGCTTTTTTATAATATTATCTGCTATTGGTTCATCCACTGCATCTGATTTATAAAAAACCATCATCATATCCAATAATTCTTGCCTATTCTTTTTCTGAAAATCCTTAAATTCTACCATTTTTCCCTCCATAAAATTTTATCTATTTTTATTAATTATATATATCTTGTATTAATATCCCAAAAGTCATTTGCAAACCTTTTTTTAGCTAAATATTAATTTTTTTAATATTATTTTGCTTCTTCATTTTCCTGTATATTACAAAATACTGTAATAGCGTCAATAATAGCATAGCTATGTATACGAATATCTTCCCTTCAGTTGTTTTTGTGAATTCCATAAAAAATTCTATTCTTGTAATAATCCCCGCAACCCCAGAAGACATAACCAAAGGAATAAATATCAGCAGCATCTTTTTATCATTTTCATCACCTTTGTAATATAAAAGTGCCAGAACAAAAAATGATACTAATATTAATCCTATCCCCATCCATCCTTTTGTCGATATCTGCAAAGGAGTGCTTACAACGTTAGATATTGTTATTGAAATATTTACAGCAATTATAAATACTACGATAGATATCAAGTTATAAATCTTTCTTTTTTTGCCATATACAGACCTACCTTGAACGTAAAAAATCACCAATGCTATTGATATTATAAATACAGCATTTATCAAAAAATTGCCTACATCTAAAGGTTTTTGAGAAAAAATAATACTTGGAATTGCCATAAAAAATATGTACCCTATTAATATATATGACAAAATTTTGAAACTTGTATTTAAGTCAATTGGTAATTCATATAAAATTTCATCCGCAATTTCTTTAGGATTTTTTCCAAAATAGTCTTGAGCTTTGACACCTTGTGCTTGAGCATCTAAAATATCTTTTAATATTTCTAGAAGAATCTCGTTTATATCCTCTTCATTTTTTAAAAAACCTTTAACTCGCATATAAGTGATCAAATCATCACAGTATTTTTTATTTTCTATAGACATATTTTCGCTTAACAAATTTATTTCTTCCACTAAATTATATCTTTTCATCAATCGCATCCCTCCTTCAATAATGTATCTACTGCTATTTTTAATTCATTCCAATTTTTTTTAAAAATATCTCTTTCTTCTTTTCCCTCTGATGTTAGAGAGTAGTATTTTCTATCAGGTCCATCTGCTGACGGTCTAAACTCCCCTTCGATAAATCCTTTTTTTTCAAGAGACAGCAAAAGGGGATATATAGTACCTCTTGGTATTTCTTCAAATCCAAGCTCTGATAATTTTACGCCTATATTATATCCGTACATAGCTTCTTTAGATAAAAGGACTAATATACTCCCTGACAAAATTCCCTTTAACATCTGAGATGACGATTTTGATTGCATATTTATATCACCTCTCTTAGAATAATTATATTACTTTAATCCATATATTTATTTTGTTTATTATCTAATCTATAGATTTAAGGTACAGTCCAAAATAATATCCACCTAGAATTACAAAAATTGCACTTGTTATTATAAATTTTCCAGATTCTCCTATTAAATACGGTATAAATATCTGTATTCTAGTTATTATTCCCGCCAGCAAAAGCACAATTATTGTAGGTAAAATTAAACGCACCATTTCTTTTTTACTGTATTCACGTCTAAAATACATATATGATAGTAAGGCACAGAATATAATAATAATTAACCCTGTGCTTCCACTCGTATCAATTTTAAATGGAGTATTAAATATTTTATCACTCTCAATCATAAATAAATAACATAGACCTGATATCAAATACGCTATATTCTCATATATTTTGTAATGCTTTTTATATACAGATACTCCAACTTGTCTAGATACCATAGCCATAACGCCAGATACTATAAAAATGACTAATATTGATGAGCCTATATCCAGTGATTTATTCGGAAATATAACATCAACCCCCATAATAACCAAATAGAAAATCACAAGTCCACTTATAATTTCCAACATATTATTTTTTATGCCAGAGTTTAAATTTAAAATTATTTCATCTGCAATTATATATGAATTTTTACCAAAGTAGCTCTCTGCACTAATTCCATCTTTTTGAGCAATAAGTATGTCTAGTAAGATTTCTTCCAAAATACTATTTATTTCCTTTTCATTTTTAAAAGCTCCTTTTGAATTTATATATAGACTTAATTCTTCATAGTAAGTCTTATTTTCTTCTGTAAGCCTTTCATATAATTTATAGATTCTTTCATTTTCTTTTGCTTCTGCCATTCTATCCCTCCAATCGTTACCTTATTTCATTATCTATGCTTTAATAAATAGTTCATTTTTAATTAAATTATTGTCATTACTAATATAAATTTTATCTAAAAAAGCTAACTTGTATTCCATACTAGTTGTTTTTTATTATACAATAGATAAGTATAGCTTGCAATACATACTAGTGTTTTTTAATAAAAAAGCCTCCAAAATCGGAATAAAATCCAACTTTGGAGGCTTTAATTATTTTAAGGTTTTAGAAAAGTTCTTCTTCTACCTCTTCTTCTTTTTCAATTGCTATATTTCTATATTTTTTCATTCCAGTTCCCGCAGGTATTAATTTACCTAGGATTACATTTTCTTTTAGACCTATTAAGTGGTCTTCCTTACCCTTTATTGCTGCATCAGTAAGAACTCTTGTAGTTTCCTGGAATGATGCTGCTGATAAGAATGATTCTGTAGCTAGAGATGCCTTAGTTATACCTAATAGTACTCTCTTTGCAACAGCTGGTCTTTCTCCCTTTTCAAGAGCAGCTTCATTACACTTGTTATAGTTTAGCACATCTTCGTATCCACCTGGTAGAAGTCCTGTATCACCTGGATCCTCAACTTTAACCTTAGATAGCATCTGTCTAACTATTACTTCTATATGCTTATCGTTTATATCAACACCCTGCATTCTATAAACTCTTTGAACTTCTTTTACTATGTAGTCCTGAACTCCACCAATTCCATTTACCCTTACAATGTCATGAGGGTTAATAGAACCTTGAGTAAGTGGTTCTCCGGCACTTACATAATCTCCTTCTCTTACTCTTAATCTTGAGCCATAAGGAATTGCATATACTTCTGCTTCACCATCTTGTGGTGTTACAATTACTTCTTTTCTCTTTCCTGTTTCATCAATACGTACGCTACCGGCAACTTCTGTTATTACAGCAAGCCCCTTTGGTTTACGAGCTTCGAAAAGCTCCTCAACTCTAGGAAGACCCTGCGTGATATCTCCTCCGGCAACCCCACCTGTATGGAAAGTACGCATTGTAAGCTGTGTACCCGGCTCACCAATTGACTGAGCGGCTATAATACCTACAGATTCACCAATGTTTACAGATTTTCCTGTAGCAAGGTTTCTACCGTAGCATTTAGCACATACACCATGCTCTGTTTTACAGTTTAGAACAGTTCTTATTTTTACATCTTCTATTCCAGAATTTACCAATCTGTCGGCGTCTTCTTCTAGAATCATCTGATCTCCACCTATAATAACTTCACCAGTTTCAGGATGTACAATAGGATCTATTGTATATCTTCCTATTACTCTGTCTCTTAGCTCTTCTATTACTTCGCTTCCATCTTTTATTGCAAATACATCTGTAGTTTCTTTTGTTCCACAGTCAATATCTCTAACAATAACGTCCTGGCTGACATCAACTAGTCTTCTAGTCAAGTAACCTGAATCGGCTGTACGAAGTGCTGTATCGGCAAGACCTTTTCTGGCACCGTGTGAAGAAGTAAAGTATTCCATTACTGATAAACCTTCACGGAAGTTAGATTTAACTGGAATTTCCACTGTTTTACCAGATGCATTGGCCATAAGACCACGCATACCAGCTAACTGTCTTATCTGGTTCTTTGAACCTCTGGCTCCTGAATGCGCCATGATAAAGATGTTATTCATTCTATCAAGACCTTCCATTAGAGCATCCGTTACTTTTTCAGTAGTTTCTGTCCATGTTTCTATTACTTTTTCATATCTTTCTTCATCTGATATAAGACCTCTTCTATAAGCTCTTTCATACTTATCTACTAATGCATCTGCAATCTTAATATATTCGTACTTAGCTTCTGGGATATCCATATCAGCAACCGCAACTGTAATACCTCCTACAGTAGAGAATTTGTATCCCATTCCCTTTATGTAGTCAAGTAATTCGGCAGTCTTAGTATTTCCGTGCTTTCTAAAGCATTTATCTATTATTTTTCCTAAGCTCTTTTTATCAGCTAAGAAATCTGCTTCCAAACTAAATGGATCTTTCTCTCTATCTACAAATCCTAAGTCTTGAGGTATACCTTCATTAAATATGAATCTACCTACAGTACTTTCTATCAAAGAACTTCTTCCATCAGGAAGAGTTACTCTCATTTTTACAAGAGCATGCAATTCTACCTTCTTGTTGAAGTAAGAAAGCAGTAGTTCATTGTAGTCTTTAAATACACTTCCTGTACCCTTTGCACCTTCCTGAGCTTCTATTGTCAAGTAGTATGATCCAAGGACCATATCCTGTGAAGGAGTCGTAATAGGCGCTCCATCTTTAGGTGCTAGTATATTGTTTACAGAAAGCATCAAGTATCTAGCTTCCGCCTGTGCTTCTACTGACAACGGAACGTGAACAGCCATCTGGTCACCATCGAAGTCGGCATTGTACGCTGTACAAACAAGAGGGTGAAGCTTGATTGCCTTACCATCCACTAGAATTGGCTCAAATGCCTGAATACCAAGTCTATGTAGCGTAGGGGCACGGTTAAGCAATACTGGATGGTTCTTTATTACTTCTTCTAGTACATCCCAAACTTCTGGCTTAACTTTTTCTACCATAGTCTTTGCACTCTTAATATTATGTGCAAATCCCTTAGAAACTAATTTATCCATAACAAATGGCTTGAATAGTTCTAGAGCCATTTTCTTAGGAAGACCACACTGATAGAATTTCAATTCCGGTCCAACAACTATTACTGAACGTCCAGAATAGTCAACTCTTTTTCCAAGTAAGTTCTGTCTGAAACGACCTTGCTTACCTTTTAGCATATCAGATAATGATTTAAGAGGTCTATTTCCTGGCCCTGTTACAGGTCTTCCTCTTCTACCATTGTCAATCAATGCATCTACAGCTTCTTGAAGCATTCTTTTTTCGTTTCTAACTATTATATCTGGCGCTCCAAGTTCTAATAATCTCTTTAATCTATTATTTCTATTTATTACTCTTCTATATAAATCATTCAAGTCAGATGTAGCAAATCTTCCACCGTCAAGTTGTACCATAGGTCTCAAGTCTGGAGGAATAACTGGAATAGCTTCTAATATCATCCATTCTGGTTTATTTTCAGATTTTTTAAACGCTTCAACGACTTCCAATCTTCTTATTGTTCTAACTCTTTTTTGCCCTGTTGCATCTTTAAGAGCTTCTCTTAGCTCTTTTGATTGAGCATCTAAATCAATGTCTTCTAGTAATCTCTTTACTGCTTCAGCACCTATTCCTACTTCAAAGCTATAACCATACTTTTCAACGGCATCTCTATATTCTCTTTCAGTAAGAACTTGCTTATATGCTAATCCTGTATCACCTTGATCTGTTACAACATAAGAAGCAAAGTAAAGTACTTTTTCCAAAGATCTAGGAGACATATCTAGCAATAGTCCCATTCTAGAAGGTATACCTTTAAAGTACCAAATGTGAGACATTGGGGCAGCCAATTCTATGTGCCCCATTCTCTCTCTTCTTACTTTTGCTTTAGTTACTTCTACACCACATCTATCACAAACTACACCTTTGTATCTTACTCTTCTATATTTTCCGCAGTGGCATTCCCAGTCCTTTGTAGGCCCAAATATTCTTTCGCAAAAAAGACCATCCTTCTCTGGCTTTAAAGTTCTATAGTTTATTGTTTCTGGCTTCTTGACTTCTCCTCTTGACCACTGTCTTATTCTTTCTGGAGAAGCTAGGCCTATTTTTATTGACTCAAAATTGTTTAATTCAAACAAGGAGTTCTCTCCCTTCTTTTGATAATTATATAATTAATATTAACTATGTTATTTAAACACAGGTATTTTTTCCATTTGCCTATTGCTTACAAACCCTTAATAACTCTCTTCTTCGAAAACTTCTACAAATCCATCAGAATCCACACCGTTAGAGTTATCTTCTATAAAATCTTCTAAGTTTTCTTCTACAAAATCGTCATCTTGAAACTCTTCTATGATATCCGATTCTTCATCTACAACTTCTTCAATCATATGAGTTTCTTCAATGTCTTCAGGTATTACTCCATCTATATTAAGTTCGCTGTCGATTTCTTCATCTACAGACTCTTTTATGTCTATAGAGTTTCCATCTTGATCAAGTGCATTCACATCTAAACAAAGTGATTGCAACTCTTTCATTAATACTCTGAATGATTCAGGCATTCCTGGTTCAGGTATATTTTCGCCCTTCACTATAGCTTCGTATGTTTCTACTCTACCCTTAACATCATCTGATTTTACAGTCAGAATTTCCTGAAGGATGTGAGACGCTCCATATGCTTCTAGAGCCCAAACTTCCATTTCCCCGAATCTCTGTCCACCAAACTGAGCTTTACCACCTAGTGGCTGCTGAGTTACTAGTGAGTAAGGACCAGTACTTCTAGCATGAAGCTTATCATCAACAAGATGGTGAAGTTTCAAGTAGTACATATATCCTACTGTAATTCTATTGTCAAAAGTATCTCCTGTACGACCATCAAATAATTTTAGCTTTCCATCTCTTGGATATCCAGCTTCTTCCAAAGCGTCCATTATGTCATACTCATTAGCTCCATCAAATACTGAAGTGGCAACATGCCATCCCAGTTTTTTAGCTGCAAGACCTAAATGAACCTCTAGAACCTGTCCGATATTCATACGAGATGGTATCCCCTGTGGGTTCAGTACTATATCAATAGGAGTTCCATCTTCCATAAATGGCATGTCTTCTTCTGCTAATACTCTAGATATAACACCCTTATTACCATGACGACCAGCCATCTTATCTCCGACTTTTATTTTTCTCTTCTTAGCGATATAACATCTCACTAGTTCATTTACTCCTGGCGATAAATCATCACCATTTTCTCTAGTAAATATTTTTATATCTACTATTATACCTGTTTCTCCATGAGGAACTTTCAAGGAAGTATCCCTTACTTCTCTTGCTTTTTCACCAAAGATTGCTCTAAGAAGTCTTTCTTCAGCGGTAAGTTCAGTTTCTCCCTTTGGAGTCACCTTACCTACTAATATATCTCCTGAGTCAACTTCAGCACCAATTCTTATAATACCTCTGTCATCAAGATTTTTAATTGCATTCTCTCCGACATTTGGTATATCTCTAGTGATTTCTTCTGGTCCAAGCTTAGTATCTCTTGCTTCACACTCATATTCTTCTATATGAATAGTAGATAATCTATCTTCTTTTATAAGTCTTTCGTTTATTAAAACGGCATCCTCATAGTTATAACCTTCCCAAGTCATGAAGGCTATTAGACAGTTTCTACCAAGTGCAATTTCACCTAAATCAGTCGCTGGACCGTCCGCAATTACATCTCCTGCAACTACTTTTTCACCTGTGCTAACTATCGGTGTTTGATTTACACATGTACCTGAGTTTGATCTCTTGAACTTTAATAGCTTGTATCTATCTTTATCTCCGTTATCTTTCTTTATTACTACTTCATCAGCAGAAACTCTATCTACAATACCATTGTTTTTCGCAACAACAACGGCACCTGAGTCCTTAGCTGCTCTGTACTCTATACCTGTACCAATGATAGGAGCTTCTCTTCTAACTAGTGGAACAGCCTGACGCTGCATGTTAGATCCCATCAAGGCTCTGTTGGCATCATCATTTTCCAAGAATGGTATCATTGCAGTCGCTACTGATACTACCTGCTTAGGAGATATATCCATGTAGTCAACTTGATCTTTGGATACTAATTCAACCGCACCTAACACAGTTCTACATATTACTCTATCATTAACAAAGTGACCGCCTTCATCTAAAGGTTCATTGGCCTGAGCTCTTACATATATATCTTCTTCATCTGCACTTAGATAATGAATTTCATCAGTTACAACTTGTTTTTCTTTGTCGTATTTT
Source organism: Peptostreptococcus faecalis (assembly GCF_900240845.1). Classification (GTDB taxonomy): domain Bacteria; phylum Bacillota; class Clostridia; order Peptostreptococcales; family Peptostreptococcaceae; genus Peptostreptococcus; species Peptostreptococcus faecalis. The sequence continues at coordinate 45,658 of NZ_OERU01000004.1, read as the reverse complement.
CTATATGGAGACTCAATGAACCCATATTCATTAATCTTTGCATATGTTGAAAGAGAGTTTATAAGACCTATATTTGGACCTTCTGGTGTCTCTATAGGGCACATTCTTCCGTAGTGAGAGTGGTGAACGTCACGCACTTCAAACCCTGCTCTTTCTCTAGAAAGACCTCCTGGACCTAGTGCTGACAATCTTCTCTTATGCGTAAGCTCTGATAGAGGGTTTGTCTGATCCATGAACTGTGACAACTGAGAGCTACCGAAGAATTCTTTAATAGCAGCAGATACCGGTCTTATATTTACAAGAGCTTGAGGAGTTATAGTTTCCATGTCTTGAACAGTCATTCTTTCCTTTATAACTCTTTCCATTCTTGAAAAACCAATTCTAACTTGGTTTTGTAATAATTCACCTACACATCTGATTCTTCTGTTACCCAAGTGATCTATATCATCAGGATTACCTACTCTGACCTTACCATCAATTACATAAAATAATCCAAATTCATAACTAATAGATGCTATTATATCATCCAATAATATGTGCTTTGGAACCAGAGCTTTTATATTCATATTTATTATTTCTTTTATTTCGTCTTCATCATCGTAATCTTCAAGGATTTCCTTTAAAGTTGGATAATGAACATCTTCTTTTATATTTAAGTCAGATATATCGAAGTCTACATGACTCTTTATATCTACAAAGTTATTTCCTATTACTTTTAGTTCTCTTTCTTCATCTATTTCTATCCAAACAGAATTTATTCCAGAGTTTTGAATATTTTTAGCTACATCTAACGATATTCTTTCTCCTGCTTTTACAAAAGTTTCTCCCGTTTCTTCATTTATTACGTCTCTTGAAGCTACCTTGTCCATTATTCTATAGCATAAAGCAAGTTTCTTATTGAATTTATGTCTACCAACTTTTGCTAAGTCATATCTTTTTGGATCAAAGAAAAGTGAGTTTAATAAAGATGAAGCACTCTCTACAGTAGGAGGTTCACCTGGTCTTAATTTTTTGTATATTTCTATTAAACCTTCTTCTACATTAGTAGTATTATCTTTGTCTAATGTAATTCTAAGGCGTTCATCTTCGCCTAACAGCTCAAGTATTTCTGCATCAGTACCTATTCCCAATGCTCTTAATAATACTGTAACTGGTTGTTTTCTAGTTCTATCTACTCTTACAGATATTACTCCTGATGCGTCAGTTTCATATTCTAGCCAAGCACCTCTATTAGGTATCACTGTTGAAGAAATCAATCTGCTTCCTGTTTTATCTCTTTCTTCTGAGTAATAAACACCTGGTGATCTAACTAATTGTGATACTATTACTCTCTCCGCACCATTTATGATAAATGTTCCCTTATCTGTCATAAGAGGGAAATCTCCCATAAACACTTCTTGCTCTTTTATTTCTCCTGTTTCTTTGTTGATTAATCTTACTTTAACCTTCAAAGGTGCACAGTAAGTAGCATCTCTTTCCTTGCATTCTTCTACATCGTACTTTGGCTTTTCATCAAGTGAGTAATCTACAAATTCCAATATAAGATTGCCTGTGTAATCCTCTATCGGTGATATATCTGTAAATACTTCTTTTAATCCTTCTTCTAAAAACCAATTGTAAGAATCCATTTGAATTTCGATAAGATTTGGCACGTCAGCTATTTCATTTATTTTTGAAAAGCTCATCCTCTCTCTTTTTCCAATCGTAACTGGATATGGTACCACAATTTTCACCCCACTAAATTAAAATTTATTGCATTTGTTAATTTATGAGTCCTGCAAAATAAATCCACCTCGCTACTGTAATTAAATGCAACAGAAATTTACACTCACGAGCCCACTTTATATCATTGCAGTATTAATTAGTAATGTTTTATTAGCTATATTAAACAGTGAATTCCGCTTATATTGAGTATTAAACTACATATAAATGGAATTTTTTTTAAAAAATAGCATACTTACTCATTTTAATAGTAGTTTTATATTTTAACATATATACGAATAAAAAACAATATTTTTTTATAATATAGAATACAGTATCTTTTTCACACTCTTTTTTACATTATTTTTCTTACTCATATCTTATATTTTTCATTATCCTTTCTAATTTATTTTTATTAACATCATTTATTTTTATTAACATCATTTATTTTTATTAACATCATTTATTTTTATTAACATTATTTGTTTTTATATATTTTTTTGTTTTCAATTCTATAAAAATCTTTCAATTATCAGAAAATTTTCTTTTAAAAAAACATTTTTTTCGTCTTTTTATTTGTTTTTTATTATTATCTATTTAGGTACTAATTAGGAACTATAAATATTTTTAATTGCATATTTCTTACTAATAAGTTCCTTATTATACGTTTATTCTTTACTTAAAAGGAGTTATATAGTGCCTATATGATAAAATGAAATTAATTTAGTAGCGTTTTAGGAACACATATGTTATAATGATATTTACAAAAGGAGATATGAAAAATGGAAAATATTCAAGGAAAATTGCAAGATAATGAAAATAAAACTACAAATATATCAAACGAAGAAAATGAAGTTACAGAAGATAATATAATTACAGAAGAAAAAAAATCAGAAACAAAAACTTTGGATAAAAATGAAAAAAAGAATATAAAAAAAGAGGGAAAAAAGGAGACTACATTAATGGATACACAAATCATAGGTTTAGACATTGGAAGAGGTTATGTAAAGGGTTATTCAGTTTATAATGACAACGAATATTCATGCTTATTTAAAAGTGTATACGGAGATGGAAGAAATATTTCTTTAGAAGATTACAACCAAACTCCTATTTATATAGAAATAGACGGAAACGAACTATTTGTTGGAGAACTTTCTGAAAAAGAAAGTATGAAATGTATAAGAAATGCAGGTGATAGCAAGACTTCTCCAGTCGCTAAGACGCTTATAAATGCTGCTCTTAGTGAGATTGCTGTATCGGATAACGTAAGTATCGTGTTAGGAGTACCATATAAAGTTTTCAAAAAAAGTACTTTAAAAGAGATAGAAAAAGAATACAGAGATACAACTATGATAATCAAAAATAAAATAAATAACAGTGTAAAAACTATAAAAATAGAGAGCGTAAGCATATTCAGAGAGGCAGATGCCGCTTTAATACACGCAATGGGGAATAAAATAAACGAAGATAAACCAGTAGGAATGGTTAACATAGGTTTCAGAACTACAGAGCTAAGCTACTTTGACAAAGGTTTTAAATTCAACGACAAATTGAGCACTACTATCGAGTCAGGAAATCAAAATGCACTTAAAATAGTTCAAAAGAAGCTGGTAGACATTGGAATTACAAAGAGCTTGCCAGAAATAGATTCATCTGACGATTACCCAGAACTAAAGGAATTAGCATACAAATTAACATCCGATGATACTAACGAAATAATAGAAGAAACTTGGAATAACTTGGATGAAATGGACATATACCTATCTGGTGGAACAACTTTAAAATTAGACTTAGATGATAAGTATATACTAGTAAATGACAGCCAGATGGCTACAGCTAAGGGATTATATGAAGTCGGAGTAAAGCTAGACAAATAAAAGTATATGAGGTTGGTGTAAAACTTGAAAAATAACAGAATTAGATTAACATCTTATATAAGTCCTGATCTAGATGATCTTATACTAGAATATATGGATGAAAATGGAATATCTACAAAAAGCCAAGCTTTAGAAAGAATGTTGATAGAATTTAAATATATGAGAAATGAGATAGATTTTTTAAGAACAATAGTTGCTGGTGGTACAGTTATCCAAAATAATGCACCTGTGAGACCTCAGGTGCCACCTAGAACCGTATCAAGGCAAAGAGATAAAGTAAGAGATAGCATTGACGATATATTCTCAAATATGCCAGATTAACTTTTTCTAAAGAGGGAGAAAGAAAAAAACGAGGAGATTATTATAATAATCTCCTCGTTTTTTGTATAAGCAGTTAATAACATTAAAACAATTAGAAAATTACATCTAACTATTTTATATTTTTCACACTTTATTTCGTGTCTTTCACACATTTTTTTATGTTTTAACTTTTAATATTGAGTATAGAAGAATCTGAATTAAATGTGTTCACTCCATTTAATATCAAAACATCAGTTACATCATTATTATTTAAAACCTCTTTTAAACTTCCAGAAAAATATCTCAAATCTATGACATTTATCTCTGCATAATTATTCACTAAAAATGGCAACATAGCATTTGCATAAGAGTCTTTAATTAAAAGTAGTTTCTTATCAGTTTCTACATTTGTTCTAATCTTAATTTGAGTATGATTTCCTCCAGTAAAGACTTCATAAGGATCTCTTCCCTCTAATTTAGACACATCATACAAGCTTGGTACTTTCTTCTTAGTATCATAATACTTAACAATCAAAGGATTATTCCCCTGTTGTAAATAAAGGTATAAGTCCTCTGCTTTTCCTATTTGAGCACCATTTTTATAGTACAAACTTCCATAGTATTTATCTGTAGCTAAGGATTTATTAAATGTATTAGACAAATCAGCTGCTTGCAAATCCATCGCCTTACAGTAATCAGAATACGCTATATACGCCCCATCAACAGTCCAGTGATGATCAGTCTTAAAATATATGTTATCATTGTTTTTTAAGCTATTTAAACTCTTTGTTGGGTTCACCAATTTTACTTTATCACTAAGCAAAGACTTAACTTCACTAATGTATTCAGACTGAGAATCTACAGGTGCATTATTTGGCATCAAATTTTTATAAATTTCAACTTTATTTGGAACCAACATAAACGAAAACTTTATCTTAGGATTAGCTGCGGCAAATGAATTAATAGACTCTACTTTTGATATAGTGGATTCTTTGTCAGATTTTTTAAATCCTTCTATCAGATATCCATCTTTACCAATGTACACTCCATTTATTTCTTTATTTCCTAGTGCTAAATCAAATTTTGCTTTCAATTTTATAAAGCCAGTTCTATTTGGAAATTGATCTGAAAGATACTTTGAATAATCTTTACTGTAATCCCCACTTAGTATTTCAGATGTAGAAATCCCTGGTTTTTGCTGCAGTTCTCTATTTTCAGCCACTGAAACTTTACTGTCTTTATGAAATACTATTACAAACATTATTACCAGTAACACCATTACTGATCCCAACGATAGATTTCTATAGAACTTAAAGTCCATATTCTTTTTCTTGTCCTTTGCTGAAGGACTTATTTCACTATCTTTCCCAAATAAAAATTCTATTACTACTAAAATAGCAGATACTATTACTGAGAAAAAATATTTTATTCCTTTAGATGACTTTCTTTTCTTTTTATTAGGCTTTTGAACTCTATCTCTAGAATTAGATACCTTTGCTCTTTGTTTTTTGCGATCTTGTTGTTGTGCTGAATTTGGTACTCTCTTATTAGGGTTTACAGCACTTTGTTGTGTCTGTTTTTTTCTAACCTGTGGCTGATCCACTCCTACTCTTGAAGAAACATTCTTCCTTGTGGCACTTCTAGAAGCGCCTTGTGGCCTTTTATTTACGTTTTTGCTAACATTCTGTTCACTAGGTCTAGTCTTTTTTATAGACTGGCTAGAACCCGTTTTAGCTCTTGCATTTGAAGCTTTTTCTTTACTAATGTTTTTGCCCGATACATTCTCTGACTTTCGCTCTAAATTAGGTCTTGCTGTTTTAGATTTAGATGGTCTAGTACTTTTTTTAGATAAAGGTTTAGAAGCCGCATTTCTACTTTTACTAGGACTTCCTTTTTTAGCTTTTTTTGCATTTTTTGTTTTTCTAACCCTTTTACCTCTCATAAGCTCATCATCTATATCAATATCTAAAAGCGATTTTAGACTTTCAGGCATCTCAGGTTCTCTATAACGAATTTTTTTATTCATTTAAACTCACCTCCACCTAAAATTTAAAATATAGAAATGGGCTATAACTCTCTCCTACAAGAGAAGACATTGATATAACAAAAATCAATATATAAAATATTGAAACAGATATATAGCCTGCTTTACCTAATCTAGTTTTGAATCTATTGATAACTCCCAACATAAAAGGAGTTGATCCTATAATTGCAACTAAAAGTATTTTCCAAGATGTTTTTATTAAATAAGAAGACGTTGCATCAAATACACCTGTAGATCCTACAATAAACATATTTGAGTAAAATTTAAGTATATTCGATATACCTTCTAAGTCAAACATTACCCATCCTAAGGTAACAATTAATAAACAATATAATAGCTGTATTTTACTGTTTAGTTTATTTAAAATACTACCTATCTTCTTCTTTTCTAAGTATACAAGCATCCCAAAATATAACCCCCATATAACAAAGTTCCATCTAGCACCATGCCATAATCCAGTTGCCATCCAAACTACAAATATATTCCTGAAATGTTTAGCTTCACTGCACCTATTTCCGCCTAGCGGGAAATAAAGATAAGTCTTAAACCAGTTTCCTAACGATATGTGCCACCTTCTCCAAAACTCTGTAGCACTCTTTGAAATATATGGATAATTAAAGTTTTCTGCCCATTTAAATCCAAACATATACCCTAAACCTATCGCCATATCTGAGTAACCACTAAAATCAAAGTATATCTGAAGCGTAAATGCTATTATACCTATCCAAGCTGTGGTAGCAGACATCTCTAGTCCTTCTATGCCTTTTACTTGAGCCCATATAATAGCCAAATTGTTAGCTATCAATACTTTTTTCCCTAGACCCAAAATAAACTTTTCCATACCTTTTCCAAATTTCTCTGGTGTTACTTTTCTATTTTTTAGCTGAGCCTGCATCTCAGAGTATTGAGTGATTGGACCAGCAGTTACCTGTGGGAACACACTCACATACAACGCAAAATCAGATATGTTTTTCTGAGGAACCGCCTTTCCAGAATACACGTCCACAATATATGAAATAACCTTGAAAGTATAGAAAGATATACCTATTGGAAGAGCTATTTCTATGATTCTAAGATTTAGACCAGTAATCATGTTGAAGTTATCAATCAAAAAACCATAATATTTAAAAAATGCTAATATGGAAATGTTAAAAACTATTAAGCACACCATATAAAATTTAGCTTCTTCTCTTCTTTTCCTTCTATCATACATAAACCTGACCCCAAACCAAGTTGCAATAATAGAAATTATCAACAAGACAAGATAAATAGGATCTCCCCAACTGTAAAAAATAAAACTCAATAATAGTAAAATTTTATTTCTATGCTTTGCTGGTGTAAATGTATATAGTACTACTGAAATGGGAAAGAAAAAGAATAAAAATATCAAACTTGTAAAACTCAAGCAACTCACCTTCCCTTACTTATATGATTCATCAATAATTTGATTTATTGAGTTAATATTTTTAGATGAAATAAAGTAAACATAATCACCCTTTTTTTCTAACTCGCTGCCACTTACAATGCTGTATTGTTCTGGGGCGTAATTTTTAAAACTATTAGATTGTGCATCTACTCTGTTTTGAACCTTTTTAAGCACATCTTCAGATCGGTTAGGTTTGCATTTTATAACCAAAATCTCTTCCGCTGACATATTGCTTTTAGGTGCGAAAGACACATAACCCTCTACTTCTGTAGACTCTATCCCATACAACTTTCTTAGAGTCATGTCATCACCTTTTAAAAATTCATCCATGTCTACTTTCTTCTGTATATTATTACTCAATTTAGAAAAGTCGACTTCTTTTACTTTTACAAATTGATACGCTAAGATAACAGCAACTAGCACACATATTACCAATCCAATATATTTACGCCTATATTTTGAACTAGTTTTCATAGGCTTTATTCTAAATTTTTCTTTTATGATAGTTCCTTTTTTCTTAGATTCAAATTCTTCGCTTTTTATAATTCTAAGCCTTGCAGTCTGTTCAAGCTGCTTGTTAGTCTCAGATTCTGGAACCGAAAACGTTTGAGTTATTTCCAAGTTTACCTTTTCTTCTACGCCATCATCCTTATTTAAATTATTTTCATTGTTTATTTTTTTTTCATCAGTACTTTTATTATTCTTCATTTCTGTTGATGGCGTATTTTTTTCATCATCTTTATGCACTAAAATACACCTCCTTATATATTTTCACTCAAATAAAATAACCAGTTTTTATAAAAGTTATACTTTAAATGTATTCCATCAGGCTCATACAAGCTCTTAGATGTTATCAACCCTTCTGAAGGTAAATAACCAACCCCTGTGACCTTGGCGACCTCCTTGACCTTTTCTGTAAGGTTTTTAACGCTTTCATTATTTATTCTTGCGTCTTTATTTACAGTCTTGCTGTCATCCACCGGTATAGGAGCTTGAACATATATCTTTACTTTTGGATTTTCTTTTTTTATAGTCTTAATCAAATCGATATATGACTCCTTATATGCCTCAGGTGAACTTGAGTTGATATCATTCGCTCCATATAATATTACGATTTGCTTTGGTTTTAGATTTTTTATTTCCTTCAAATGCTTCTTAGCATTATTGACATGCTCTCCTTTTACAGCTAAAACACTTGAAGCATCTAAAATATTTGCTTGTTTTAGGTATTCCGTTATAGAATCTCCCAAAAAAACCACGTCTTCGAATCTACTCTTAGCCTTGCTCATATCGAACTTTTCAATAGACGTGTCTTTATTAACTTTATTTATTTCCTCTTCTACATCATCAATATTTTGATTCGCCTGCTTTTTCAAAAAATTAATAGTCCATTTTATTTGCTCATCTCTAGGCTTTGATGTATCAGCTGCAAAAACACCTGAATTCAACACTAATGAGCTTGAAAATAAAGCAGTCATAATTACAAAAAACTTTTTCTTTTTCATAAATATCTTCCTACCCTTTAAATAATATTTTCTAAAGTACTTAAAATTATTGCACCAATTTGTCGATTGCCCTTTTTTATTATCATATTCTAACACTAATTTAAAATGCATTAAAATACTTATAAAACTGTAAAAAATGGACATTATATGTAATTATAGCATAAAAACAACTCTAGTAACTTGTTTTTTTGCAAAAAAGATGTACACTATTAATAAGTATATTTTCAAAGGAGGATTCTAATTTGACATATTCAAAAAATGAATTTTTTTATATTTTTGCAACTACTTTAGCTCTTCTTTTCTTAAATATGGTATTTATCTTTATAATGTTCATGTTTTCTAGAAAAAAGACTCTAAATAATATAAGAAAAAGAAACTTTTCTTCAGTAGATGAAGATGATTCTAAGCTACCTGATTCAGCAATACAAAAAGATCCTACTTATAAAAAAGAATTTGCACTGCAATTGTTAAAATTTGTGGTTATTCCTGAAATAATTTTAATTGTATTTAGTTTATTCACTCTTTTTATAGCTGTAAAAACATTCTTAAAAATATAAAAGCTTCGTCTTTTGACGAAGCTTTTTGTTTTATAATAACGCACTATATTTTTAATTAATAAAACCTTCTGTAACACAAACAATTTCTGGTATTTCTATTGATAATCCATCCATTTTCACCAATCTTCCAAAAGACTTATCTCTTTTAAATACAGTTATTTCATTGCTTTCTTGGTGTCCAACCACCAACAAGTCAGACTCTAAAGCAAATCCGAAATCGCGAGGTATTTTTCCTCCAGTTTTTTCAATTTGAACCAGTTCTAACAATCCATTATCTTTTATATTGTATACAGAGATGCTATCATGGCCTCTATTAGAAGCATACAAATATTTTCCATCTGCAGATATTTTAATCGCAGATGCTGTATTCTTTCCATAATAACCTTCTGGAAGCATAGAAATACTTTCAACATATGAAAACTCGCCTGCAACAGAATTATAGCTTAGAATGTCGATTTGGGAGTTTAATTCTCCAAGTAAATATGCAAATTTAGATTCAAAATCAAATGCAATATGTCTTGGCCCCATTCCTTTTAAAGTATGATACTCACTTACAAGAGTTGCTCCACCTTCCTCACCGATATCATAAACATACACACAGTCCGTACCTAAATTGACAACAGATAAGAAGTTTCCCTTAGGATCAGTAATAGCCATGTGACACCGAGATACATCTTGATCTGGGCTTATAAGACTTTTTCCTTCAATTACAATGGTATTTATTAATTTAAGTTCGCCTAAACTATTTACTCGTATTATATCGACCTTGCCTAAATGGTAGTTACTAGCATACAAAAAATTTCTACTTTCATCATAAAATAGATGAGACGGTGATTTACCTATATTTTCTACACAACCTACAAGTTCATATTCATCATTTTTTTTAATAAAAGAACATACTCCTCCGCCCAAGCTACTAGTGACGCTAAAGATCATTTCAGCATCTTTAGCAACTGCTATAAAAGATGGATTGTCTATTTCTATCAACAATTTGCTATCTATATCCACAGAAATATTATCCTCACTTTGTGCTTCCTTATTTTTAGCAATTTCGATACAATGTATGCCTTTGTTATTTTTTTTAGTATAGCCACTCACAAAAAGTTTTTCTTTCATTTTATTCATAGCAACCTCCTAGTAGGTATTTACTAAACACAATATATATTTTTATATAAAAAAAGAGTCGCCCGATCTAAAATTGATGCAGACAACCCCCTTTTATCAAATTATTTAATCAAATTATAAAAAATTAATTACTTAACTTCTACTGATGCACCAGCAGCTTCTAATTTTTCTTTAATCTGTTCAGCTTCTTCCTTAGATACGCCTTCCTTAACAGCCTTAGGAGCGTTATCAACTACTTCCTTAGCTTCCTTAAGACCTAATCCAGTTATACCTCTAACTTCCTTGATTACTCCAACCTTTGAAGAACCAGCACTTGTTAATATAACATCGAATTCGCTCTTTTCTTCAGCAGCAGCACCACCGGCAGCAGCACCAGCAACTGCAACTGGAGCAGCAGCAGATACACCAAATTTTTCTTCTGCAGCCTTAACTAATTCGTTTAATTCTAAAACTTTCATGTTTTCTATAGCTTCTAATATTTGTTCTATTGTCATTTTATCGCACCTCCGTGTTTATTTTATTATTTTGACTTTAATTCATTAATTGTAATACATGCCAATTTATTGGCACTATATTAAGCTTCTTCTTCTTTTGACTTAGCAACAGCGTCTAACAAGTAAGCGAAGTTAGACATTGGAGCCTTAAGGCTTCCAAGAAGCTTAGCAATAAGAACTTCTCTTGATGGAATTGAAGCAAGAGCAACAATCTTTTCTTCATTGTAGAATTCACCTTCTACAACACCCATCTTTAGTGAGATCTTATTAGGATTTTTTTCCATGAATCCCTTTAAGATTCTAGCTGGAGCAACTGGATCATCGTAACCGAATGCAATTGCATTAGCACCTACTAATATTTCATCATTGAAGTTTGAATAAGCTTCACCTTCAATTTCTTTAGCAGCTCTTCTTACAAGTGTATTCTTGTATACCTTGTAATCTACACCAGCTTCTCTCATCTGACTTCTAAGGTCAGTAACTTCTTCGACTGTTAATCCCTTGTAATCTACAACTACAACAGACTGAGCCTTGTTTAATTTTTCAACTATTTCTGAAACCACAGCTGATTTCATTTCTATAGCTTTACTCATTTTTTAGTGCACCTCCTTCACAGAATAAAGTTTAGCACTTACCGTAAAAATTAAAAAGCCCTTGTTATCATATAGACAACAAGGGCGCAAGTATCACGTATATCGCAACCTCGGTAGGAAATTAAGCTAATATTAGCACCCACTGTCTACGGCAAATCTATTCTTTTTTAACATTGACAATATTATCATACTTTGTCAACCTGTGTCAACAGTAATATTCAAAAAAGATAATTCTTTTTTGAAGAATTTAATTAGTCAGTTACTTTAACTGGGTTTATCTTTACTCCAGGTCCCATTGAAGCAGCAACTGTTACACTCTTAATATACTGACCCTTTGCAGCAGATGGCTTAGCTTTAATTATAGCGTCCATAAGTACCTTAAAGTTGTCAAATATTTTTTCAGCACCAAATGAAGCTTTTCCAACTGGAACGTGAATAATATTAGTCTTGTCTAATCTGTATTCAACCTTACCAGCTTTAATTTCTTCAATAGCTTTTGCTACATCAAATGTAACTGTTCCAGACTTAGGGTTTGGCATTAATCCTTTAGGACCTAATACTCTACCTAATCTACCTACTACACCCATCATATCAGGAGTAGCTACTACTACATCAAAGTCAAACCAGTTTTCTCCTTGGATCTTCTGAACTAATTCATCAGCTCCAACAAAATCTGCTCCAGCAGCTTCAGCTTCTTTAGCTTTTTCTCCCTTTGCAAATACTAGTACTCTTTTAGTTTTTCCTGTACCATGTGGTAGTACAACTGCTCCTCTAACCTGCTGTTCAGCATGTCTAGAGTCAACACCCAACTTAATGTGAGCTTCAATAGTTTCATCAAACTTTGCATTTGCAGTATCTACTGATAATTTAAGTGCTTCTGATGCATCATAATAAACATCTCTATCTACTTTTGCAAATGCTTCTGCATATCTTTTTCCTTTTCTTCCCATTTCTAATTCCTCCTTGTGGTATATACGGTATTAACCTCCCACTAATAAGACTTTCGTCTTACATAGCGAATAATAAATTTAGACTTTAATTAGTCAACAACTGTAACGCCCATACTTCTAGCAGTACCAGCAATCATCTTCATTGCAGATTCTACTGATGCAGCGTTTAGGTCTTTTAGCTTTAATTCAGCAATTTCTCTAACCTGAGCTTCTGTAATCTTTCCAACCTTGTTCTTGTTAGGTTCTCCAGATCCACTCTTTAGGTTTATAGCCTTTTTTATAAGTACAGCAGCTGGTGGAGTCTTAGTTATAAAACTAAAAGATCTATCCTGATATACACTTATTACTACTGGTATAATCATTCCAGCCTGATCAGCTGTCTTAGCATTGAATTCCTTTGTAAAAGCCATAATATTTACACCGTGCTGTCCTAGTGCTGGTCCAACTGGTGGAGCTGGAGTAGCCTTTCCTGCAGGTATTTGTAATTTAATTTGTCCTATTATTTTCTTAGCCATTTAATTGCACCTCCTTATACTTTCTCTATATTTTCAAGCCTTAATGTTACCAAGGCCTTTCTACCAAATGCATTAACATAAACTTTAACTTCTTTTTTCTCAAGATTCACATCGTCAACTTCGCCTACATTGTCAACAAATGCTCCACTTATTATTTTAACTGAATCACCAGGGTTAAGATCTATTTCTCCACTTACTATTTTTGAATTAGGCAATTCTATTCCCATTGCTTTTACTTCATCGACAGTCAACGGAACAGGCTTAGATCCTGGGCCTACAAACCCAGTAACACCTTTAGTGTTTCTTACGATATACCATGATTCATCTGTCATTTCCATCTTAATAATAACATAGCTTGGAAATACCTTCCTCTGGCTTACTTTTTCCTTACCAGTTTTAGTAGTCGTAACCACATCTTCAGTAGGAACAATAACTTGTTCAATTATATCTTCCATACCTCTATTTTTCACGGTATTTTCAATTGTAGTTTTTACCTTATTTTCATGTCCAGAGTATGTATGAACTACATACCATTTCAAGTCTCTTTCTTCTGACATCAAAATCATCCTTTCATACAGCGATTATCCATCCGCTTACTTATACTGAATCAGCAAACTAAGAAGTTTCGATAATCCTGTGTCTACAAGCCATACAAATAGAGTAGCTACAACGACAACGGCTAATACAACACTTGTCTTTGACGCTAATTCAGCTTTTGTAGGCCAAGTCACTTTCTTAAGTTCATTTATAGTTCCCTTAATAAAACCGACTTTCTTTTCTGATACATTAACATTTTCTTTAGCCATTTTACTCACATCCTTTTTCTAATTACTTAGTTTCTTTATGAGCAGTGTGCTTTTTACAAAATTTGCAGTATTTCTGTAATTCTATTCTGTCAGGATTGTTTTTCTTGTTCTTAGTTGTGTTATAATTTCTCTGATTACAATCTGTACACGCTAAAGTTACTCTAACTCTCATCTGTTACACCTCCAAAATTGATATAATATATATGATGATATAGCTTCCTGAAAAAATCAAGTAACTATTACCTTCCAATGTCACTAAACCTCTATTGTTCTCAATAAAAGGCGTCCTACATAAAATACCATAATTAAACCTAAATGTCAATCAAAATATACTAGCTAGTTATTTTTTTTGATAGACACTTAGGTTTAGAATAATTTTACTGATTATATTGTTGTTTATAGGGCTTGTTCAAACTGACTATTATAAAGATCTGCGTAAAATCCTCCAGATTCTAATAGTTCTTCATGATTTCCCTTTTCTATTATATCTCCCTCATTCATTACAAGGATTACATCTGCATTTTTTATTGTAGATAATCTATGAGCTATTACAAAAGATGTACGATTTTTCATCAATTCATCCATTGCATTTTGAATTAATAACTCTGTTCGTGTATCTACAGAACTTGTAGCTTCATCAAGAATTAGCATTGGTTTGTCTGAAATCATAGCTCTTGCAATAGTTAATTGTTGCTTTTCACCTTGTGAAAGACTTACCTGCTCATTTAATACTGTGTCGTATCCCTTTGGTAATGTTCTAATAAAGTGATCCAATCCAACAGCTTTACAAGCAGATTTTATCTTTTCATCTGGTATTCCTTCTTCACAGTAAACTAGATTCTCTCTTACAGTTCCTTCAAATAGCCATGTATCTTGTAAAACCATACAAAATTGTGAGTGCACCGCTTCTCTAGTTAAATCTCTTGTAGATATACCATCTATTTTTATATCGCCATTTTTAATTTCATGGAATCTCATCAGAAGGTTTACAATAGTGGTTTTACCCGCTCCTGTCGGTCCTACAATCGCAATTTTTTGCCCTGATTCAACCTTTACAGAAAAGTCATTTATAACGTTCTTATCAGTTCCTTCATATCCGAATTCAACGTGCTCAAATTCTACACTTCCTCCTGATTCAGGAAGGGATGTTACCTTATCACTCTCATCTTCCATCTCTTTTGCTTCAAGGAATTCAAATACTCTTCCTCCTGCAGCACCTGCGGATTGTAGAGCCTGCATAGCTTGTGCTATTTGTGAAAGTGGCTGAGTAAAATACCTTACATACATCATAAACGCTACTATTACCCCGAAACTTATTTTATCGTTTAGAGCTAACATTCCTCCGACAACGCAGACAGCTACGTATCCAAAGTTACCAATAAACATCATTATCGGCATCATCAAACCAGATAAACACTGTGACTTAAATGCACTATCTCTAAGTTTTTCATTTAGAGTCGAGAAAGTTTTCTCAGCATCGGCTTCTCCATTGTATGCCTTCACAACGTTGTGACCAGTATATATTTCTTCTATATGTCCGTTAATTTCACCCAAGTGTTTTTGCTGTCTTGTAAAGTATTTTTGACTCCTTCTCATTATGGCAAACATCATTACAAAACCTATTAAAACTGATACTATCGCTGTCAATGTCATTGTTCCACTAGTCTTTAACATCATAAATAGCGATCCTAAAAACAACACTGCAGATGATACTAGATTTCCTATACTCTGATTTAAAGATTGGCTAATAGTATCTACATCATTAGTTACTCTAGATAAAACATCTCCTGTCGTTGTTCTATCATAAAATGACATAGGAAGTTTGTTTATCTTCTTTGAAATATCATAGCGCAATGCTTTTGATATTTTTTGAGTAATAGTTGCCATTATCCAGCCTTGAAGAGTAGACAATATGTAGCTAAGGGCATATAAAATTATAAGCAAAAATCCTATTCCAAAGACTTTATCCATATCCACTGATGATTTTACTAGACCGTATATAGACTTTGGTAGCTTGTCCATGGCTGCCATTGTATCTTCAGTGTCTTTCATATTTAAATTCGAGAATATATCCATCATTTTCATCTGATCTTTGCTAGAAATTAAAACTCCATCTATTTTAAAATCTTTATACAAAGTTTCCTTTGCAGCCTCAGGCAATTTATTTATAGACTTAATCATTGATTTTTCATCTTTTTTATCCATTTTTTCCAATGATTTAAGTACTTGAACCTGTTCCTTGCCAGAGAGTTCTACTCCATTCACTTCAATTTTACTAAATAAAATATCCAACACGCCATCTGGTAAAGACATCAGTTTTTCACTGGCTTCCTTACTATTTGAAGAAGCACTCATCTCTTTTATCGCATCTTGTAGAGATTTTTTTTCTTCAGCTGAAATGCTTTCTGATGTCATAATCTTACTCATATTAGCACTCATAGCTTCTTTATCAGACATATTTTTATTTATTTTTTCTATTAAAGCTGGCATATTATCCGAAAAATTTGTAGAAATTTCTTTTGATATTTCTTTGAATTTTTCTATATCCGGCTTAACTCCCTCTGTAACGGTATCCGTCATCTCTGATAATTTATCTGGACCAACTAATGTAAATACAGTTCCTGAAATAGCACATATAATAGCAACTATTACAATCGCTATATATTTTTTCGAATACGCTATCATTTTTCCCCAAGTTCCAGAAGATTTTTTTGTTTTATTTTTTTCCATTAGCTTAATTCCTCCTTTGAAAGCTGAGAAAGTGCTATCTGCTGATAAACTGTGGAAGTTTTCATCAAGTCTTCATGCTTTCCACTTCCAACAATTTTACCCTCATCTAAGACTATTATCTTATCCGCATCTCTAATCGTACCTATTCTTTGTGCAACAATTAATTTAGTTGCATCCTTGCATTCTTTGTTCAATGATTCTCTCAACATTCTATCTGTTTTATAGTCAAGAGCTGAGAAAGAATCGTCAAATATCAATATTTCTGGTCTACGTGCAATCGCTCTGGCAATAGAAATTCTCTGTTTCTGCCCACCGGAAAGATTCGCTCCTCCCTGTGAAATACGCGCATCATAAGTATCTTCCATACCTTCTACAAATTCAGTTGCTTGTGCTATAGACACTGCATCTTTAAGATTTTCATCACTTGCTTTTGATTTACCATTATATCCATAATCTACATTTGATCTAATAGTCCCAGTAAATAAAGTCGCTTTTTGAGAAACATACCCTATTTTATTTCTCAATGCTTCTTGTGTATACTCTCTAACATCCATTCCTTCTACTAATACTTGACCACTAGTAGCGTCATAAAAACGAGGAACTAGATTTACAACTGTACTCTTTCCACATCCAGTAGATCCTATAAATGCTATCGTTTCACCCTTTTTAGCTGTAAAAGAAATACTTTCTAACACATCATCTTCAGCATCTGGGTATCTAAAATATACATCTCTAAATTCTATTTCCCCTACTTTGTCAGATAATCCTTCCGTTTCTTTTCCATCTATAATTGATAATTTCTGACTTAGCACTTCTAATATACGATTTGCAGCTACAGATGCACGAGGTAATATCACAAAAATCATTACCAACATCATAAATGCCATTACAATCTGAATAGCATATTGAGAAAATACCATCATGTCTGAGAATAAATTTATTTTTCCAACCATATTGCTTCTATCTATAAGAACAGCACCAATCCAAAATATCGATAGTGAAAGTCCACTTAGAATCATTTGGATACTAGGCATAAGAAATGACATTGTACGCATAGTGAACAAGTGTGTTTTTGTAAGTTCATCATTTACTACTTCAAATTTGTCCTCTTGATATTTTTCAGCGTTATATGCTCTTACCACTCTAATACCACTCAAATTTTCACGAGTAACCCTATTTAAATCATCTGTTAAACTTTGTAATTTTTTAAACTTAGGAGAAGCTAAAAGAATACATATTCCAACTATAATCAATAGAACTACTACAGAAATACCTGTAGAAAGACTCCAATGCCAATCCTTACCCGCAATTTTAAATATTGCCCATGTAGCCATGATAGGCGCTTTTATCAACATTTGTAGTCCTAAAACTATCAACATCTGAACCTGCGTCACGTCATTAGTAGAACGAGTAATTAAACTAGGTGTTGAAAAATATCCAATTTCTCCCATAGAAAAAGACTGTATTTTTTCAAATAATATGCGCCTTAAATCCGCACTAAAATCACTCGCTATTCTTGAAGCCGCTATAGCAGTCACTATTGAAGCCAGCAAACTTCCAAAAGCACATAAAATCATTTTTCCACCAGCACTCAAAATATCTGACATCGTGCTTCCTTCTGTCTGAACTAGAACAGTTATTTTTGACATATAATCTGGCATTGTCAAATCCAACCATACCTGAACTACTATAAAAAACAAAGTGAAAAATACTAGTCCCCACTCTTTTTTCGAAAAATATTTAAATATTTTAATCATATAAACTACCTTACTTCCTTTCTATATTTAATTTTTTTTGTTTAATATTTGTTTTTATTAATATATACATTAAGTTTCATTAGTTACTCCTCTCATAAAAAAATACCTTACTGCATTTGTTAAGCACTATTTCTTGACATTAGCTTTTTCATTATCTATAATATTTTACAACTAGTGTTGTTTAATTCCAATCATCAAAAAGTAATTATCGTGGTTTAAGCAACTTTTTTTTAAAAAGGTTGCTTTTTTAGGAGGAAATATGGACTTAAGAGTTATTAAAACAAAAAAATTGATTAAAGAGAGCTTTCTTCAGTTAAGAAAAAAAGAGCCTCTAGAAAAAATAAAAGTCACAGAAATATGTAAAATTGCATTAATTAATAAGACTACTTTTTATAAACATTATCGCGATATATTTGACCTGTCAGAAGAGCTTGAAAAAGAAGCCTTTGAAAATTTTTGGAATAGTTTTGAAGAAAAGGATTGCCTGCTTTCCGATCCTTATAGATTTACCTTGGGTATACCAAGAGCTTTAAACAAGCATGGAATTTTACTTCACCAACTATTTCACGATAGATTTGAAGCCTTTTCAAACAAGCTGGAAATTTTACTAAAAGAGTACTATTTCAAACCAAATCAAAGTCCTGAAGAAGATATCAGGCAAACATTTATTATCAACGGTGCTATACATACCCTTAAAGAGATGAAATTATCACGCAAATACGATGATATTATTTTAGCAGAGTCTATTTCTTCGCTAATAGAATCATTAAGAAATCCACCCAGTGTAAAGTAAACCCTATAGTTTAATATGATTTATGTATTAGATTTTATAGAAAATTTTTATGCACTATTTTGAACTTTCAGTAATTTTTTTGAACTTTCAACAACTTTAAATTTTCATCAACGATTTTAATTATATAGCCATATAAATACTTTTAATTATACATATATAAAAAGAAGCATAGTATCCTATGCTTCTTTTTGTTATTTAAAATATTTTAATTATTATTCTGGTTTTATCATTTTTGATCTTCTTGCATAATATATTGGAAGTCCTAATAAAGTAACTCCTATACCTATTAATGATTGATCTGGATTTGTTACTATCTGATTAATAACAACAAATAATCCCCCTAAAATTGCCAGTATTGGAACTACTGGATAGAAAGGAACCTTGTAAGGTCTTTCTAATTCAGGCTGTCTTTTTCTAAGTAGCATAACTGAAATGAATGTTAATATATAGAATATCCATATAGTTGTTACAGCTATATTAGTTAAAAAGTCAAATTTTCCTGAAAGAGCAAATATACAAGATATAACTGTTACCAATACAGTAGATGCTGCAGGTGTTCCATTTTTAGTTGTAGAACCAAGGATTTCTGAAAATGGAAGAGATTTTGTCTGAGCAAGAGCATATGGCTGTCTTGATGCAGAGAATAAGTTTGCTCCAACGCATCCAAATGCAGATATCAATATACCAATTGTAACTAACGTTCCACCAAAGCTTCCTAATAAAGCATTTGCTACATCTGCTGCAGGAGCTTCAGATTTCATCATAACATCTGCTGGAAGTACGAATAAGTAAGCTACGTTAATCACTACATACACAAATATGATTACTATAAGACCTAGTATAAGAGCTTTTGGTAAATCCTTACCTGGATTTTTCATTTCTCCAGCTATTGCTCCACCATCTATCCAACCTTGGTATGCAAAAAGTGTAGCTAATACACCACCTGCAATTATGCTTGTTACATTAGCACCTTCGTTTACAAATGGACTTAAGTTTGCTGCACCGTTTCCTACCTTAGGACCATATATCAATCCCGCTACTATAATTACAGCTAACGGTATTAATTTTACAACACCAGAAATTACTTGCATTGCGTTTCCAGCTTTTACTGAAATAGAGTTAACAACAGATAAAAATATTATTGTTGCTAATGTTAAAGGCATTGAAAATTTCATATCTATCCCCATCATACCTACTGCAGTATGAGAGAATATTACAGCAATCGCCGCTATTGTAGCTGGGAAAAATACTATTGTTTGACACCAACCTACTAAAAATGCCAATACATCTCCAAATCCAGCTCTAACCCACTCTACCATTCCACCTGTCTTAGGTATAGCTGCTGATATTTCAGCTGCAGTAAGTGCTCCTAGCATTGAAAGAATACCTCCCAACACCCAAATAAGAATACCAATACCAGCTGCACCCTCTGTTATTGTATAAATTGCGTGCGGCTTGAAAAATACTCCCGAACCTATTACTAGCCCAATTACCAAAGTAAGAGCTGAAAAGAATCCAAGATTTTTTTCCAATCCTTTTGAGTTATTACTCATTGTTTGTTCCTCCTAAAATATTATAATTATATATACTCACACTTAATAATTTTTCCTAAGTATCATCAAATGTGTTGTATGACTAAAATATTATATCACATTTTTACTTTAATTTTATATGACTTTTTTAAAAAACACTTTAAATTAAAAGTTATTTCAAAGCTCGGTTTCCTAGGTCGAACTCTCTTTTAATTTACTCGTTTAAAACACTTTATTTCTTTTCTATTCGCTTTTTAACACAACTAGTGCCAATAACAGTGAGCGACGTCTGATTAAGTCAGACACATAGCTTAGAATCGCATCATATTATTGACACTAATTATTATTTTACAATATTATTAATTTTTTTATTTATTATACTTCTTTTGCAAATTCATTTAACCATGCTCTTTCTTCATCAGTAAGATGTGGTCCAATTAGTTCACGCACTTTTTCATGGTAGTTGTTAAGGTCTTTCTTGTCTTCTTCACTTAACATATCTACTTTTATAGCGTCCATATCAAACGGTACAAATGTAATTGGTTCAAATTCCATAAATTGACCATAATCATTAAGTTCCATTTTCTTTGTAAGTAATTCATTTTCTAATCTTATACCATGAGATCCTGCTATATAAAGACCTGGTTCATTAGTAACTATCATACCTTCTTCAAAAGGAATTGTTTCATTTTTTCTATACTGCCATCTAATTCCCGCTGAAGTTTCATGGATATTTCCAAGATATCCTACACCGTGACCAGTTCCATGATTGTAGTTCATCGCTCTATCCCACAATGGCTGTCTAGCTAGAATATCTAAATTCACACCTGTACAACCATACATGAATTTTGCCTTAGTCAATCTAAGATTAGACTGCAATACTAAAGTATAATCTACTTTCATGTGATCTGGAATTTCACCGATTGCTGTAGTTCTTGTAATATCAGTTGAGCCTTGCATAAATCCTGCACCAGTATCTGTTAAGAATAGGTTTCCCTCTTCTAGAGATACATTTGTTTCTTCACTTGAAGAATAGTGAGGGTTTGCTGCATGAGCTGCATAAGCAGATATTGGTCCAAAACTTGGACAAATAAAATCACCTTGTTCAGCTCTAAGTTCTTCTAATTTATCAGATGCAGACATTTCTGTTTCCTGAGCTATCTTTCCTTCTTTTACAAGCTTTTTAATCCAGTAAATAAACTTAGTATGAGCAACACCATCTTTGATGTGTGCATGCTTTATATTTTTTATTTCTGTTTCATTTTTCATTGCCTTCATCATTATAGTAGGGTTCATTTTTTCTACTAATTCTACCCCACTTGGTATGTTTTTGTACATTGCATAGTTCAGTCTATCTGGGTCAATTAATATTTTTCCACTAATAGTCTTCACGTCTTCGTAAATATCATTGTAAGACTTAATTTCTACATTATCTGCAGCAAGCTTTGATTTTATATCATCATTAAACTTTCTTTCATCTACATATAAAACTACTTTATCTTTATATACTATAGAATAAGAAAGAAGCATTGGGAAATACTCAACATCTCTTCCTCTCAAGTTTAATAACCAACCAGTATCATCAAGTGTAGTAATGATATGAGCATCAGCACCTACTTTTTCCATTTCAGCTCTAACTCTTGAAATTTTACTAGCTGCACTTTCTCCGCTGAAAGATTCTTCTAAATAAAATGCTGGTTCTTCTGAAAGTGGAGGTCTATCTGCCCAAACTTCATCGATTAAATCTAAGTTATACATAACCTTACCATTTTTAGATGATATTATGCTTTCAAAGCCTACACCATCTCCAAAAGGAACTGATCTTCCATCAAATCCTAATACGGCTCCGCTTCCTAGTTCTGATTCAAGGAATTCATTTATTGAAGGAACCCCTTCTACGCCCATTTTGTATAGCTCTACACCAGAACCCTCAAGCTGAGATTCTGCCTGTAAGAAATATCTTCCGTCAGTCCACAATCCTGCTTTATCTTTTAAGATTAGTGCTGTTCCAGCAGAACCTGTAAAACCTGTTATAAAAACTCTCTCTTTAAAATGTTCTCCTACATATTCACTGTTGTGATAATCTGCTGTAGGAACAAGATAAGCATCTATTCCCTTTTGTTGCATTAATTCTCTTAGTTTTAAAACTCTTTCAGAAACCTTCATAATATATTCAGTGATTCACTATTAGGTCCTCACATCCTCCTATCTACATTAATTGTGATTATTTTTTAATTAACTTTTTAGAACAATTTTTTAAACTCATCAGTTGCTCTTACAAGAGAATCTATTATTTCTGGTTCTCCTGATGAATGCCCTGATATAGTTATATCTAAATTACAATTATTCAATTTTTTACTAAGTAAATATGCTCCGATTACTCTACAGTCCATATCATATCTACCATGAGCAATATGAGTAGGTATATCCTTTATTATGTCACTTTCATCTAAAATATAATTCATGTTATCTCTGAACATATTATTCATCCAGAAATGACACTCAATAGTTGCCATTGATATAGCATAATCTTCATCACCAAAATCTTCTACAAGTTCATCATTTGGAAGAAGTGTAACTATGCTTCCTTCCCACATACTCCAAGCTTTTGCAGCTTCAACTCTAGTAGCTCTATCATCACTAGTAAGTCTCTTATAGTATGCAGTTACTAAATCGTTTCTTTCTTCTTCAGGAATCACGCCGATAAAGTTTTCCCACTTATCAGGGAAAATATTAGAAGCTCCACCCTCTTGATAAATCCAGTCTATATCCTCTTGTCTTCCTAGGAATATTCCTCTTAAAACAAGACCTACTGTCTTTTCAGGATGTTGCAATGCGTAACTAAGAGCTAAAGTAGAACCCCAACTTCCACCAAAAACTAGCCACTTTTCTATGCCTAATTTTTCTCTTATTTTTTCCATATCAGATATTATGCTATCTGTATCATTATTGTGCAGACTTGCATGAGGCGTACTCTTTCCAGAGCCTCTCTGGTCAAACAATATAATTCTATAAAACTCTGGATCAAAAAACTGTCTACAAGAAGGTGCCGTTCCACATCCTGGTCCGCCATGTAAAAATACTACCGGTTTTCCATTTGGATTACCTGACTCCTCATAATATATCGAATGAACATCGTCAACTTTAATAAAATCAGTAAAGTTGGCTTCAATTTCTGGATAAAGCGTTCTTAACTCTCTCATAGTACATTCTCCTTTAAATTTTTTGCAGTTACCACGTAGACATTGTGTCTACATACTGTTTTTTATCATAAATTGCTCGATAAACCACCCTATTAAAAATTATATCATAAGCAATAAAATAAATAAACAAAAAAAAATACCGTGAAAACAAAGACAATTTATTCTTAACTTATATAATTTAGTATTTATATTTTAAATTATTACCATAATACTTTAATTCTTTTATTTTGTTTTAAACATTTGAATTTTCTCTCTATAGTGATATAATTGAGTTATGTGCTGTATTTTTTGCAGCTATTGTAATAATAATGATATTAATTTTATATGGGAGGGTTAATCAACCATGAAACAAAACAGAGTAAGTCAAGTTTTAAAGCAAATGAAAGAGGATAATATTCCTCAAATTTTAGTAAGTGATCCACTTTCTATATTTTATCTAACTGGACTTTTCCTAAATCCAGGAGAAAGATTATTCACTCTATACCTAAATGTAGATGGAAATCACAAACTATTCGTAAATGCTCTATTCCCAATAGAACAGGATCTAGGTGTGGAAAAGGTTATTTTCTCTGATACAGATGATTCTATTGAAATACTATCTAGATACATAGATAAGAGTGCACCTTTAGGAGTAGATAAAAACTGGCCAGCAAGATTCCTTTTAGCACTAATGGATCTAAACGCTGCTACTAAGTTTGTAAACGCTTCTTACATAATAGATTTAATGAGAATGTTTAAAGATGAAGAGGAAATCGATCTTATGAGAAAATCTTCAATCTTAAATGATAAGGCTTGTGAAACAATAATAGGAAGAATTTCTGCTGATAAGACTGAAAAGCAAATAGCAAGTGAATTAATAAACCTTTATGAAGAAATGGGTGCAGAAGGATTATCTTTTGATCCAATTATAGGAATGGCTGCAAACGGAGCTAATCCTCATGGAGAACCAGGAGATAGAAAACCAAACCCTGGTGATGCTATAATAGTTGATATGGGTTGTAAAAAAGATATGTATTGTTCAGATATGACTAGAACAGTATTCTGGAAAGAAGTAAGTGAAAAGGGAAGAGAAGTATTTGAAATCGTTCTTGAAGCAAATAAGAGAGGTATTGCAGCTTCTAAGCCAGGTGCTAGATTCTGTGATATAGATGCAGCTTGTAGAGATTATATCACTGAAATGGGATATGGAGAATACTTTACTCATAGAACTGGTCATCATATCGGATTAGAAGATCATGATTATGGTGATGTATCTTCAATAAATACTGATGTTGCTAAACCAGGTATGATATTCTCTATCGAACCAGGAATTTACCTTCCAGGAGAATTTGGAGTAAGAGTAGAAGACTTAGTATTAATCACTGAAGATGGATGCGAAGTGTTAAACAAATACGACAAAGAATTAATGGTAATCGGAAACGACTAATCTAAAAACATAATACTAAAATAAAATTCAGGTGGGTAATGTTAAACATTGTCCGCCTGAATTTTATTATAAACTATAGTCTCATAAATCAATGATTTTTTCATAAAATAGTCTTCCTGTTTATCTGGAAGATTAGTATTTACAAACAAAGAGCTGTACTAAAATATTAGGACAGCTCTTTCATATATTACTTATTTTATTATTTTTTTTTATTAAGCTTCTTTGCTTTCACTTTCATCTTCATCAGCTAGCAATTTACCTAAAGGCTTGTTCATAAAGAACATGATCGCTGCTACCACAAATGATACTATCGCGAAAGTTACAAATATTGTGTATATACCAAGACTTTCAACAAATCCCTGAGTATATCCGTTTATCTTTGTTGCAAAGAAAGTAGCGATTGTCCAAACACCCATCAATAGTGATAAGTATTTCTTTGGAGCGTATTTACTTACAAATGAGTTTCCAAGTGGAGAGAAACAAATTTCACCCAATGTCAACACAAACCCAAATCCAAATAGCCATAATACACTTATCTTAGCAGATTCTGGCGCACCTACACCTCTTGTAGTTTCCATAGCTATAAGCACAAGATATGCTAATCCTAAGAATACGAATGCCAAAGTAACCTTTTGGAACATAGTTAAGTCACCTTGTGGTCTCTCAGATAACTTAGTCCAAAGTTTAGCCGCAGCTAAAGCTAAGATTACACAAAGTAAACCATTCCATGTAGTAGTAACATGACCTGGTGAGAATTCAAATCCAGCAACCTTCATATCAACAAACTTAGACATATAAATTGTAAGTGCTATATCTTGTTGATAGTAGAATAACCAGAATATAATTGATACAAATGAGATGAATACGATTGCAGCAACTCTCTTCTTCTCAGTCTTTGTAAGAGGTGCAAGGTTCTTCTTTTCTTTCTTGCTTTCGCCTTCTTCTTTTCCAATTACATTTCCATTTACATCAGTTAAGTACTTGAAAGGTTTCTTTCCCTGTCCTTGTAGTAGACCATAACATGCAGTAAAGAATATACCACCTATAATAACTAATACTCCGCATAGTAAAAATACTGGTCTAAATCCAAGAACATCTCCTTGTTTCCAAGTGTTTAGATAAAGGAATCCTGATATAGCTGAACCGAACATAGCACCAACGTTTACAAACGCATACTGAATTGAAAACGCTGAGTCAAGCTTAGTTGGATCATCAAATAGTCTTCCCATAAGAGCAGCTAGGTTACCCTTAAATAAACCTGTTCCTATAGCAACTATAGCAATCATCAAGTTGATAGACCCTACACCAGTTGCCTTCCATCCAAACATATAACCGATTCCCATCAGTATACAACCTATTGTAACAGCATATCTAGACCCCAACCAGTGGTCACACACATAACCTCCAATTACTGGCGCTATATATGTAAACGCAGTAAAGTTCGATGCAATTACAGCCGCTTCAGTAGCATTTATTCCTAATCCACCTTCATTAACTGCTGTGATTAGGAAAAGGATTAAAAACGGTTTGCTTCCATAAAAAGCGAATCTCTCGAATGTGTAAGTCAAACAAGAAACATAAAAACCAATTGGGTATCTATTACCCTTGCTAACGTTTGTAGCTTCCATTATAAAATACCTCCTATAAAATTTTTTATTATATTATAAAATAAGTAAAATAAAAATACCTACAATGTAAAGTTTATATTCTAATTAAGTTTTAGTCAAGCTATTTTAATTGAGTTTTTTAGAATTTTTTTATAATTTCTTTTATTCTATCTTTTTCTCTTTTTCTTATTTTTTTTATTCTTATTCATGATTGCACTTACTTTTTCATCTATCATTTCATTTTTAGCATCTTCTTGCCTAATTTTATCACGTTCTTTCTTTTTAACTACAAAAATCAAGACAATATACATAGCTGTAAAGAAAATAGAAAAAGCTGCTGCCAATCTAAATCCCGAATTATCAATGGTTTTTCCAAATCCATAATATGCATACGCACATCCCAATAGACTAGAGAGTGCTAAAATTAAAGTATTTTTTTTTAATTCTACTAAATATTTCATTTTTTTTAAAGCTGCTAGCGCAGCCTAACCTCCTAAATTCCATATAATTAATTTTGAGTTTATCGTTTTCATATTCAACAAATATCAAATACCTTTGATACTGCTACTTCCATTTTTATAAATAAAAATTTCAGTCAATAAAATATGTGATTCTCGAGATAACACAACTTATATTATACATCATTCATGAGTTAATTATAATACTATATTATCTTTTTCATTAATTTTCTATGATGCATATTTACATTTAAAAGGGTGTATCATTTTACATACACGTTTAAATGCCATGCAAAGTGATACACGCCTTCCTTCTCTAATTTTATTAATATGCTTCTTTTTCTTGATTCTTATTAATGATCTCTTTTACCTTCATTATTCTTACAATAGAACTTCTATCATTTTCCTCTAACTTCATCCTTATATAGTCTATAGTTTCTTCTAGCTGAGGAATAGTCATATACTCTAATGCATTTACTCTTCTTCTTGTCTTTTCTATTTCATCAGCCATCAGTTGACAGGCTTTTTCTACTTCTGCAAGCCTCAACAAGTCCGGTAAAGCATTGTAAAGCTTTCTAACTGCATCATCCAACTCTGAAGATGTTCCATGAAAACCATAAGGGAAGATAGATGTCTCGTCACCTTCATTGCTTCTTTTAAAGTCCATTACAGGAACATATACACTCATCAAATTCTTTTTCTGTATATCTAGTTGTATACTTTCTTTTGGAATTAATAAAGCCTCTTCTAGCATTTCAGCTGAATTCATCGCTCTAGCTATCAAAAAATCTTCAAGTGAATCAGTCATCTCCAATTCAACTTGCTCTCTAAGTTTTTTATTTTCTTTAATCATAGCTATAAATCTTCTCATCAACTCATCTTGCTTGTCTTTTAATAGCTTATGACCTCTAACAGAAGTCGCTAGTCGTGCTTTCAGCCTTGTCAGCTCCATCCTAGTAGGATTCACGTTTAGTTTAGCCATATTTCAGCACCTAACTTTCTTCTATCAAATACTTGTCGATGAAAACATCTTTTATTCTCTTTAATTCTGATTTTGGTAAAATTCTCAATAATTTCCACCCAAGATTTAGAGTTTCTTCTATTGTTCTATTTGCAGAATACCCTTGTGATACATACTCTTTTTCAAATGCATCTGCAAATTTTGCAAAAGCTTTATCTGATTCAGATAGAGCTGATTCACCTAGAATTATTTGCAACTCTTTTGCTTCTTTACCTGTAGCATATGCTGCAAACAACTGGTTCATAGTATCAGAATGGTCTTCTCTAGTTTTATCTGCTCCTATTCCCTTGTCCTTCAATCTAGAAAGAGATGGCAATACATCTATAGGAGGCATGATATTTTTCTTATATAGTTCTCTTGATAAAATTATTTGACCCTCAGTTATGTATCCAGTTAAATCCGGAATAGGGTGCGTCTTATCATCCTCTGGCATCGTTAAAATCGGTACCTGAGTAATTGATCCTTCTCTTCCTTTAATCCTTCCTGCTCTCTCATACAGCGTTGAAAGGTCTGTGTATAAATATCCAGGATATCCTCTTCTTCCAGGAACCTCTCTTCTAGCTGCAGATACTTCTCTTAGCGCTTCACAGTAGTTTGTCAAATCTGTCATGATAACTAGAATATGCATACCTTTTTCAAACGCCAAGTATTCAGCACATGTAAGTGCCATACGTGGTGTAGATATACGTTCAATCGCTGGATCATCCGCCAAGTTAATAAATAGAACTGATCTATCTATCGCCCCTGTCTTTTTAAAGTCATCTATAAAAAACTGTGCTTCCTCAAAAGTTATACCAATTGCTGCAAACACAACCGCAAACTTTTCATCTTTACCAAGAACTCTAGATTGTCTTGCTATTTGTGCTGCCAAACTAGCGTGTGGAAGCCCTGATCCTGAGAATATCGGTAGTTTCTGACCTCTAACTAGAGTATTTAACCCATCTATGGCAGATACTCCAGTCTGTATAAATTCAGATGGATAATCTCTCGCTACTGGATTGATTGCAACACCATTTATATCTAATTTATCATCTGGAATTAGCTCTGGTCCATCATCTTTTGGACTTCCCATTCCATCAAATACTCTACCTATCATATCTTCTGAAACGCCAAGAGTAAGTGGCTTTGTTAAAAATCGTACCTTTGAATCTCGTAAGTTTATTCCAGCAGAACCTTCAAATAGCTGTACTAAAGCCTTATCGCCATCTATTTCCAGCACTCTACCTCTACGAACTTCTCCACTTTGCATCTGTATTTCTACTAGTTCTTCGTATTTCACATTATCAACACCATCTACCATCAAAAGTGGACCTACTATCTCTCTAATAGTTTTATATTCCTTAATCATCTAGTCCACCTCCCCTGGAAATCAAATCGTCTATTGCAGAAGTAATCTCATCAGAAATTGCATCTAACTTATCTATATCTGCTTCTTCGATATACTTTGCTCTAGCTATAGACTCTCTAACATCTAATCCAACAATTTCACTTAGATATACGTTATTATCCAATGCTCTTGATGATTCTCTGTAGAACTTCATCACTATATCCAACATCTTGTCCTGTTTTTCAAGAGATGTGAATGTATCTACCTCTTGGAATGCATTTTGTTGTAGGTAGTCTTCTCTTATTGACTTTGCAGCTTCCAATTTTAGCTGATCTCTCTCCGAAAGCGAATCTCTTCCGACTAGTCTAACTATCTCTTCTAAAGTAGATTCTTCTTGTAATAAAGCCATTGCATCTGCTCTATTTCTAGGGAATCTTTCGGATACATTATCGCCCATCCATTCATCCACATCATCTTGATACAGAGAATACGAATCTAGCCATGATATAGCTGGGAAGTGTCTTCTATATGCCAAGCTTGCATTTAATCCCCAGAATACCTTTACTATTCTAAGAGTTGCCTGAGAAACCGGCTCAGATATATCTCCACCTGGAGGAGACACTGCCCCTATAATTGTAAGAGCACCTTCTCTGTCTTCACTAGATAAGCATTTCACTTTACCTGCTCTTTCATAAAACTCCGCAGCTCTAGATGCCAAATAGGCTGGATACCCTTCATCACCAGGCATCTCCTCTAGACGACCTGACATTTCTCTAAGAGCCTCTGCCCATCTTGAAGTAGAGTCTGCCATTACAGCAACAGAATAACCCATATCTCTAAAATACTCTGCAATCGTTATTCCAGTATATATGCTTGCCTCTCTAGCAGCAACCGGCATATTAGATGTATTTGCAATCAAAACAGTTCTTTTCATCAAAGTCTCGCCTGTATGCGGGTCAATCAACTCAGGAAACTCATTTAAAACATCCGTCATCTCATTACCACGTTCTCCACATCCTACATACACTACAATCTGTGCATCTGCCCATTTTGCCAACTGGTGCTGAACTACTGTTTTTCCAGATCCAAAAGGCCCCGGAACACACGCTGTTCCCCCCTTTGTAACAGGGAAAAATGTATCAATTACCCTCTGACCTGTAATCAAAGGAACTTTTGGAGAAATTTTCTTTTTTATCCTTCTTCCTCTTCTGACTGGCCACTTATGCATCATCTGAACACCTTGTAAATCTCCTGTAGATGTCTTTATTGTGGCTATATCTTCAATAATGGTATATTCTCCCTCTTCTATGCTCACCAACTCACCGCTTTTTCCAATTGGAAGCATAACCATATGCTTTACAACTTTAGTTTCCTGAACATATCCAAGAATATCTCCCTCTTGTAGGATATCTCCTACCTTTGCAGTCGGATGAAAATACCATTTCTTCTCTTTATCCAATGAATCTACTTCAATACCTTTTGTCAAAAAGTCTCCTGCAATAGATCTAACCTTCTCAAGAGGTCTCTGTATACCATCAAACATATTCTCTATCAACCCTGGACCCAATTCCACACTCAATGGTTCGCTCAAGGTTTTTACTGGCTCTCCAGTGCCAATTCCAGCGGTTTCTTCATATACCTGTATTGATGCCTTATCATCACGCATCTCTATTATTTCACCTATCAAACCCGCTTCTGATACTTTTACCACATCATATATATTGGCGTCTTCCATTCCTTCAGCTACAACAAGAGGACCCGATACTTTGACTATTTTTCCTACCTTCACTAAGCCTCTCCTCCTTACTCATTTGAATCGGCGAGTATATTACTTCCTACTGCCTTTTCTACATTTTTATTAATGCTATCCATCCCTATTCCTAATGTTCCCTGATTAGATGGAATCAATATAATGCTTGGAACCAACATTTTTTTATATCTTTCTATCGTCTCTGGAATATATTTTGCCACTTGTTCTGTAACAAAAATCAAACCATAATTTTCTCCTGCTAAATCATCTATTACAACTCTTGCATCTCTAGCCTCAGCTACATCAAAAACGTCAATACCTATAGACTTAAATGCCAATATAGAGTCTTTATCTCCTACTACTCCTATCTTATACATCAAATATCACCCATCCTTTCTCTAATCTTGCTAGATGGAATGTTATTTAACTTACCAACAAGGATTAGCCTTACTAGCGAAATCTCCTTTTCTTTAGCCGCAAGATAAGCAAATATAGGTTCAGGACCAAATGAAATGAATTTTGAATCAGAATTTAAATTGCTTAAATAAGTATCTTTAACAGAATCTATTATGGAAAAACTACCTGTCTTGTTATACTCATCTACACATTCAAGAAGTGAACTTCCTATTTTTTCTGATTTCAAAGATGCAGCTATTTTTTCAAAATCCTCTCTACTGATAGAAATTAGTTTAGCAATGGAAATATTTCCACCTTCCACCAATATATCGTTTAAGAAATTAATATTTTTTCCCATTTTTATGGATCTCAACATTGATGTCACGTTGAAAAAATCTATACTTGCACTCACGTACTCATCAAATAAATCAACTTCTAATAGATCTGAGATCTTTTTAAAATGTTTATAATATGCCACATCCATTTCTATATCAATAACCTGTGGATCCTGTGTTTCAACATACTTTTTTTCGGCATTTTTTAGTGCTTCTAAAAACTCCTCTTTTATATCTATAAAACTTCCACTTTCATACTGTAGTTTTATTTTCTTAGGATCATTTTCACTTGTATATATAAACAAGTTACTCGTATCTTCCTCAGATACCTTTCCTTTGACTATAGCCTTTAAATTATGATAATCATATTTCAATGATAAAATCTCAAGAACCCTTTGATCTATCAACATCTCATGTCCTAATTTAAAAAACCTGGCAGTCTCATTCTTCAAAAGAAGCTCATAATCTTTAACACTTTCCACACCTTCAGAACTTTTAATGTATTCAGAATCTAAAAGTATTTTGAATGCTTCATCCACATTTTTTGAATCAATCATTCTGTCCAATTTGCTCCTGTCAAGAAGTCTTTTTTCATAAACTCTTGCCAGTACCACACCCTGGGCGTAATCTAGTCTATCCATAAACTACCCCCCTTATCTACGTAAATAGGACCTTTGCCAACTCTCCTCTGACCTCGTCTTTTATATAATCCAACTGTGCACTAAAAGTCCCGTTTATTTCTATACCATCTACTATTTCTATAAACCCAGAGTCCGCATACCTCTCTAAAGAAATATTCGCTCCTGGAAACTTCTCTCTGACTATATTCAGCTTATCTTTTTCTACTATCAGCGTAGACTTATCTGATAAAGTAGCATTTTTTCTGATATATTCAATATACGTATCGATATCCATATTTTTCAGATCTTCAAGTGTAGAAGAATATAGCCTATCTATTACTTGTTGCTTTTTATCTAGTTCATTGTCTCTAGCTTTTAACAAAGCATTTGATTTTAAACGCTCTTTTAAATACTGCGCCTCTTCCTTACCTTTTTCTATAATAGAATCATATTTTGACTGAATATTTTTATTTGAATCCGACTCTATTTTTTCAGCTTTTTGCTTTGCATCCGATATAATCTCATCCGCTAAAAACTTTGCTTCTTCTATAATTTTATCGGTAAGATTATTTATATCTGTCATATAATCACTTCCTAACGTATTATCATATTTTTCTTTCTACGCAAACATTGTTCCAAAATTAAAAAATAGAAGAAGTGATATAACAAACGCCAATATTGCATATGTT
The DNA here is from genome assembly GCF_900240845.1 of Peptostreptococcus faecalis. Taxonomy (GTDB): domain Bacteria; phylum Bacillota; class Clostridia; order Peptostreptococcales; family Peptostreptococcaceae; genus Peptostreptococcus; species Peptostreptococcus faecalis. The sequence goes on along the minus strand of NZ_OERU01000004.1, from coordinate 12,121 downwards.
TCAACCATTACGGCATATATTATACCCTTTGTAGTCTGTGATTCATTCTTTGCAAGTATTCCTATACCTCCTGCTGCAACCTTACCTTGAGATACAGCTGAACTCCAACCTACAATTCCTACTGGCATTCCTACTGCTGCAAGATATAGACCTTGAGCAAGTGTCATATCAGAAGATAATTGAAGTAATATTAAAAGCCCAATTACAAATCCATATAATCCCTGAGTACCAGGTAAAAGTTGTAATATCAATGTCTTACCAAATTTTTGAGGTTCTTCTGGAACAAGTCCTGTTGCTGCCTGACCTACTATAGATAACCCTTTTGCAGATCCCAAAGCTGCCAACATTGCCAAAATTACTCCAATTGATGCAAATACTATTCCACTACTTTCTACAAGCCATGTTGAAAAATTCATAAATAACCCTCCTTTTTATCTTTTCTATTCAAATTATTAAAATAAATATATCCAATAGCTAATCTTCAAACTCTCTATCCAAATTTATAAATTTCGCCTTATTTCTAAATACCTTAAATCCTTTTCCTCCACCTTCGTAGAACTTTCCAAAAAATTCAACATATATTAATCTTAATGAATGCACATATGCACCTAGACATGATAAGAATAAATTGAATAAATGGAATATAACTAGCACTATTATAGCTCCAATAATTCCTATTATTCCACTACCCCAAAGCATTCCTGCTATCATGTTTACAGAAAAAGAAATATATCCTCCTGCCATACCAAGTGCCATCAAACGTGAATATGAAACAAAATCTCCTACATATCCGGAAATTCCATATATGTTGTACATACCTGCTGCAAACTTTTTGAAAATACCGCCTTCGCTGCCTCTTCCACCACCAATTAAAAGTAGTAAAAGACCAGCATACATACCGTATGTAGATACTGCCTTAAAACTTGATGGCAATACATTCGCCAAGCTAAGTAATAATGATATTATACTGATTAAACTGATATACCATGCAATTACATCAAAAAACATATCTGCATATCTTCCATCTCTAGCAAGCATATATGCTTTTATTCCCAAGCCATAAAACAAATGTATACCACCCATTGCAATTGACATTATCAATATATTCATAAACTGCGTACTCATATCAAATAACTGCCATACACCCGGTATACTCTTTCCGAAGTATGAACCGTATAAAAATCCCCACAACATTGTGGATACACCTATTAATTGGAAAAATTTCACATTCTGCCTCATACTAGGGGTAAAATTACATATTCTTAAACCTAGAGTTGTAACTAATAACAAAATCACACCATAGCCAAAATCCGCTGACATCATACCAAAAAACAATGCATATATCGGCGCATATAAAGGGGTTGGATCAATCTCATTATACTTTGGAAGAGCATATGTAGAAGTTACATTTTCAAATGCTTTTACCAGTTTGTTATTTTTTAACATAATAGGAACATCTTCACTGTCTTTATCTACATCTTCAAATTCCATTACAAACTCGCTACCACTAATATTGCTTACAGTTTTTTCTAGCCTATCTACATCGAAATCTGGACAGTATCCGCTGATTACACATACACTAGAAGTCACCATAAATTCTTTTTTTGCTAGTTCTCTAACTCTCAAGTTACCTAAGTACTCATACTTTAACTTAAAATAATCAAGAGACTCATTTTTTTCTGATAGCACATTTATTATTTCTCTCTTCCTGCTATCTAAAGTCCCTATTTCTTCCTTAAGGAGTTCTATCTTATCTTTAGGTAATAAATCTCCTTCCAATTTTATTTTATTTAAATTGCTATCTCGTAATACCTCATTTAAATCCTGCTCAACTCTTTTGTCATATATCATAAAAACGTAGATGTCGTCTTTAAAAATTCCTAATCTCTCTAAATACACTCCTTCTACTTTAGATATATCCTCAGAAAACTTAGAATACACTTTGTTTGGTATTGTTCCTACAAAAGATACAAATCTGCTTAAATTAGACATTTCATCAAAACTCACATCTAATTGTGAAATAGGTTTTAACTCATCCATAAGCGACCTTTTTTTAGAAATAGAAGATTCTATCTTTGAAAGTTCATCTCCAAGAGCTTTTATATCATTATACTCTTTTTCAAAGTCAAACTTTCCGACTTCTTCCTCCATCTGTTCAAAAGTATAGTTTGGCAATCCATCTATCAATCCTCTAAATGTCGAAACAGTCGGAGTATACTTGCTTACCAAATCTATAATACTGCTGCATTGACTTATCTTATCTTCAATTTCAGCCACTTTATCATCTATATCTGGTCTTTTAAAACGAGCCATACTTTCGTCTTCAAAGTTTTCTATACTTCTAACATCATCAAATTGCACATTTCTAAATAATTGTAACTCTCTCAAAAGTTTTTCGCGATTAGAGTCTAATACCAAGAGGTGAAATTTTTTCATTTTTACTATAGCCATACTACTTCACTATCCTCTCTATAAATATTTTCTTCGCCTCATTAAACTTGTCATCAGAGGTTTCTAAAATCAACTTACCTTTGGCTTCACTCTGTGATAATATTAAGTCCAGCTCCTCTTGAATCTCTTCTCTTGCTTTATTTTCTATGGATTCACACTCTTCTCTAGCTTTGGCCAAAGCTTCTTGCATATTATATTTTGAGTTTTTTTCTGCTAAACCCAGTATGTTTTTAGCTTTTTCCTTGGCATTTTTTATAATAGTATCTGCATTTTCTTCAGCGTCGACTACCTTTAATAGAGCCTCTCTTGCCATATATGTTCCTCCTTTCAAAAAAAATAAATTATTATTCTAAATTTTCAGACTTGTATAATAATTATTTTATACTATTTTATTAATTTATTCAAGTATGTATAAATATTCATATTTTATTAATTTAGGTAATTTTGTTTATATATAGCGGATATTAAAATTAAATATATCTCTAATTTAAAATATAAATATAAAAGACAGCCTATCTTAATAAGCTGTCTTTGATTTATTTGTTATATTTTTAATTAATATATGTAATATGCAAAAAAGAGTAGAACACTGTAGCTACTATACTCTTGTGTTAAAAATTATTTGTTCAATTTTTTGTCGTGAGTTTATTACTATATAAAATTACATCACAATCAAAAACGATAGTTGGTAGGAAGCCGTTATGATATACTCAATTATTAATCAAGTATTTTTTGTATCTTAAATTAAACTATTTTCTAATAGAATATTTAATTAGAAAATGATATTATTTATAATCTTAAGAAACCATAAAAATAAGAGGTATTTAAATACCTCCTATTTTTTATTCTGTTATTATTTATCAACACAAAAGTATTCTATTTTTCTTTTCCTATCAAACCTTCTTTAACTGAATTATATCCGCCTAATATTAGAGTTTCATTTTTATCCGTAATACTTTTCACCTTTGAATCTATTTTATCAAATCTTGTAAGTAGTATATTTCTATTATAATCCTTTTTAATCAAGTTTATTGATGATAATGCATCTGGATAATCTGTTCCTTTTACAAGTATATTCTTATTTCCACTTACTTCATTTGCAACTTTTATAGCAGTTTCATATCTATTCTCCCCAGACAATCTAGTTGTGTTGTTTAGAATATTAGTATCCATAGCAGGTACTGATTTTTCCCCTCCTACTATGTATATTTTTTCCACTGATTTATTATTTTTTATGTCAGTTATATTTTTAGTATTATTTAGTACTATTGGAGCTTTTAATTTTGTTGCTAGTGCAACTGATGTCAGTGCATCAGGGAAGTCTTTTCCATCCACTATTATTATATTTTTGTAAATATTTGATTTTTTCATTAGTTGATTCGATGTTTCATATCTGTCTAATCCGGATATCCTTTCAGTGGATACTTCCAAGCTAGATTTTATATTATCTTCTATAGACTTTGCAACAGAACTTTCTCCACCAACTATAATTACTTTTTTGACTTCTAAGTCTTTTAAAGTATCTTTTGCTTCTTTTGATATCTCGTTTTTCTTTGAGAATATTAGCGGTGCACTCATACTATGCGCATATGGAGAAGCCGATAATGCATCAGCGTAATGTTCTCCTGACACTACTATTGCTACATCTGATTTAGTGAAATTTAATTTTACAGATTTAAGATTTGTTTCATATCTATCTTTTCCATATATTCTAGTTATCTTGCTGTCCTTATTTTCAATCTTTTTATCATTTTTTGAATCTACTTTAGTTCTAGATACTTCATCCGTTCCTTTGTCTTTTCTAGAATCTCCAGAGCTTGGTTTATCTGTATTCTTAGAGTAATCTTTCTTATTTAGTTCTCCGCTTAGATATATAATATCTAAGTTACTTGCTCCAGCTTCTACATAAAAGATTATATATTCTTTTCCTTCTCTATCAGTTCTTAATTTTACTTTTTTTAGACTTGTATCATCTCCAGCATAAGAGTAAATTGCAGGATACATACCATCAAACTTCTTAATTATTTTTTCATCATCTAAGTAAATTCTAACCTCTTGACCAGCTGATACTCCTTCTATCTTAGATTGAAGTGCATTTCCATTTTCATCTTTTATATTTTCATATAAGTCAAATCCAAAGGATCTTTCATTATCTTTTTTATATGAAACAGTGATATTTTGTTTTTCATCCTTTCCATTATTCAGTTCAGATAAGCTCACTTCTTTTAGATTTTTAATTGCACTTTCAAGCCTTTCGTAGACTGAATTTATTTCATCTTGATTTAAATATTTGTTTTCAAGAGCCACTTCTGATTCATCTATTTTATTAAGGAATTCTTCTCTATTTTTAACCTCATATCCAAAGCCTTCTTTAGGTGTTTTTTCTTTTGCCTGTTCATATAATTCTTTTAATTTAGTGTTATCAGTAGCCTTGTAATCTTCCTCCACTAGACTTGATATTGCATTTTTTAGAGCAATAGTTTGATTTTCGAAGTCTTTATGAGTTTTTAAAGGTTCTCCTTCGCCTGTGGTCACTATATTAGATAAATCAGATACCTCAGATAATTCTACCGACTTTGCGATTTCTTTTAATAGCTCATTGAAAGTTTCTTTAGTATATCTTTTATTATTTTCTCCATTTTTCTTTGACAAAGTTTTTCCTTTTTCTATTTGTGAGTTCAATTCTTCTCTTTCAAATGGAAGAGCTTTAATTTTTGAAAAAGCCTCATTTAGATTTTTTCTCGCTTCATCAGCTTTTTCTTGAGTAGTATTTTCATCTTCAGATACTCTTTCTGCTTCTCTTAGTGATTTTAAAAAGTTTTCTACTGTAGCTTGCTCCATATTTATTCCTGAACTTGAAGCTGAATTATAGCTTGCTTTATGTTCATTAATGGCTTCATCTAACTCATTTTTATCTACATATGATAACTCCGTTGGTATTTTTATAGTATATTCTTCCCCATTAAAAATTATTTTCGCTTCACTTTGACCCTTTTTAAATGCTGATTTCATATTTATTTTAAATTTAGTATAATCTGATGTATATTCGCTATCATCATCCCATACAAAAGGAATACTTCTGTATTCATCTGGCTTGAATTTAAAATTTTCACTATTAGTTACATCAAAATCTTGAGCGCTGTATGGCATTTTAAGTTCCCCAAACACCTCTATTGTCAATGTATTACTCAATGTATCTCTATCTACCGCAACCGCTGCAAAACTTACATTTACATTCTGATTTTTTATTTCTGTTATTTTCCCTTTTTCAAAAGCTTCCTCTCTACCAATATTTGCAGAATCATGTTTTGTTGCTCCTGATACAGCATCATTTTGAACTTGCATTAAACTATTACTATTCCCCAATTTATCAGCATATCCGATGACAGATACGGATTGTGCAATTATCATAGATGATAAAGCTATGCTAACTATTTTTTTGCTTTTTATTTTCATATGCTCCCCCTTTTTCATTAATAATAATTATCGTTTTTATGCAAGAAAATTATATCACAATATTTTTTTAAATTCAATATTTTTTTATATTATAAATCAATATTTTTCTTTTATTTATTTTTGTATATTATTTTTTTTTTTATTTTTTTAATGTAAATATATCATTGTATTAATATAATTTAATCTATAGAATTTTATGTGAAATGCAATTATAACACTCTTTATTTTCAATTAAAATAATTTAAAACAAAAAAAGAACCTTTTAAGGTTCTTTTAATTTTATTATTTTAAAACATTCTACAACTTTATTTTTTCTAGAGTTTTATTTTTCGATTTAATTACTATTACCAAAGCTACTATAAAAAGAGGTAATACTGATATCAATCCTGACAGTCCCGGACCAAACACTTGATGCTTGCTCGCTAATACACCTCTAAATAAAACTGGTATTCCTGCAACTGCATTTATAGCACCATGCCCAAGAGCTGCTATCCAAATAGATCCAGTCTTTTCTGTCAGTACTGAAAGAAATACTCCCATAGAAAATGTGGCTACACTCATTGCTATCACTCCCAACCAAAGATATCCCCAATAGTTCATTCCATAGTTATGACCCATCATATTTATCGGAGTATGCCAAATTCCCCATATAATCCCGACCATTACGTGTGCCTTTTTTATAGAGTATTTCTCTGCTAGAGCCGGAAATAAAAAGCCTCTCCATCCTATCTCTTCTCCAAGAGCAGCAAACATATTTATCAATGGACCATATATCACCGAACCTAGTGTCTGTAGCATTAAAACAGTTGTCATAGACATACCGCTTGCTTCTAGAGTATTTTTTCCAATTAGTAGAGCCATATATCCCATAGAACTATCAAAATCATTTGGAAATACTAAATAGTATAGTATTCCACCTGCTATAGAAAAGAAAAGAGGTGTTATCCACGCTATTAAATACCATCTTTTGTTGTTTTTTAAATTCGGTTTTAGTGAGTATTTCAGGATTTTATCAGATTTATTTATTCGGCTTGTAATAAATACCGCCAAAGCTGGCGCCCACATACATAGAGTACTTAAAAGCATGGTAGTTTGCATTGGGATTTTTACCAAATAACATATAATCCAAATCGCCCACGCTATAAAAAAAGATAATACTGTATATATCAAGATGCTATTATTTCTTATTTTCATAACTACTCCTCCTCTCTAGTTCTATTTTGATACAAATATAGAAAATACTACTATCACTACAGTCAACAATAATATACCTACAAAGCATAAAATACCTTTTTTATTACCCAAATTTATTGAACTTCCATATCCTACTCTTTTTGGTACAAATAAGGCTGGATCATCTTTATTTACATATATTGTTCCAGCTAGATGCCAGTACTTATCGTCTTCTTCACTATAATCCACAATGTTTTTGTTGTATTTATCTCCTATACTTCCAACTTTTAGAGAGAATAACAGGCTTATTGCTAGTATAGCTATTAAATAGATTACTATTATTATTGTAAAGTAGCTCTTAGCCCCTAAGTGAAGTTTTTTCATCTCGTAGTCCATTGCCACCATCATTAATATTGTCAGTATAGAAAGAAGTCCCATGAATATTGTAGTCGCACTTTTTGATTTTCTAAAATTCTCTATTGATTCTTTTGTATGATTTAGCGAGTTTTTCTGTTTCATAGCGAGCATAGTGTAATTCACAAAACCAACTATAGCTAGCATAAATATTCCAATTATTTGAACTGTCACTACAGTTAGCCTCGATTTTATCATATAAGTTGTTACTTCCCCTTCAAAATTCATTTGTTGTGGTATCTGATTTGGAATACTATCATATATCGCTTGATTGTAAATAATGCTTACTATTAATATTACAAATGCAATAATATAAAGTATCCACCCTTTTGAAGAGTTTTGAAGTTTTCTTCTAGATAAATCCATGTCTATTCTTGTTTTTTCTATTTGAGTATTTTCATAAATGCCAGATTTAATATCTCCCTGCTTTATCGCCTTTACCTTGCCATGCATACGATAAAATGGTATAAAAGTTACAATCAGAAAAGCTATTAATAACACTATATAAATAAAGGCTAGAGTATCTTCACTTGCCAAGTCATCTATAAGTACAATTATTACCGTATTTATTGCCATATATAATAATACAATTATTACCTCTTGAAATTTATATTGTCTCTTCAAAGATTCAACTTCCTCTGAGTCTATTAATTTCTTATTTAATGGTACTCCAAAAACAACATTTGATCTACTTATTTCATTTATCATTATCAAGAATACACCTATAAATAGCGCAGTAATGTTAATTACTAGTGCTAAAAATAATTTTTCAGTCATTATAATTCACGCCCTTTCTTTATAATATCATCCACTATTTTTAATATGTTTTCTCTATCTGTATTTTTTAAAAGAGCATCTATTATTAGTGTTTCTAATTTGCTTTGAAATTCACTTTTTTCATTTTTAGAAAGATTACCAAACTCTTCTGATATGTATGCACCGGATCTCTTGTCAATTTGAATATATCCTCTTTCTTTTAACTGTTGATACGCTTTGTTCACTGTGTGTAAATTCACTCCTATGTCCTGACCTAATTGCCTAACTGATGGCAATGGTTCTAACGGTTTTATATCACCTACAAATACTCCCTTTATTATTCCATCTATAATTTGCTGGTAAATTGCTACATTTGAAGTAAAATCTATTTCAAGTACCATAATTCTCACTTCCTTTTATTTTTTTATAATACTGTTTTTTTTATAAAGCTATTTAATTATAATTTTGTTATATCTGTTATATATAATATATAACAGACGTGATCACTTGTCAATAAATTTAAAGCTACGGGCTTTATCGATAACTTTTGATATTAAAGTAAAAATAAAATAGAGCAGAAAACATTGTTTTCTGCCCTAGAAAAAATATAAAATTTGGAGACGCTAATTAATATTTACTAAAGATACTATTTTCCATAGTAAGCGTTTAGATACATTTGTTTTAATTCTTCAATCAATGGATATCTAGGATTTGCTCCCGTACACTGATCGTTAAATGCCTGTACACTCATTTCATCCAAGCTATCTAAAAATGCCTTTTCATCTATACCAGTTTCCTTGATAGTCATAGGTAAACCTATCTCTTTTCTCAAGTCTTCAAGAGCTTTTAATAGATTATCTACTGTAGCTCTATCATTTGCCCCTTCTTTTACACCACAGAATCTGGCAAATTCTGCATATCTTTCTACACAATCTGGATATTTGTACTGAGGGAATGTTCCCATTTTTATAGGAGCTTCTGCACAGTTATATTTAATTACTTCTGCTATTAAAAGTGAGTTTGCTACACCGTGTTGTACATGGTGGAATGCCCCTAATTTATGAGCCATAGAGTGGCAAACACCCAAGAAAGCATTCGCAAATGCCATACCTGCCATTGATGATGCTATAGCCATCTTTTCTTTAGATTTAATCGCTGTTTTTCCGTTTTTATTAGAATCAGGAAGATAGTCAAATATAGCCTTTCCTGCCTGTAAAGCCATTCCATCCGCCGGTTCACTTCTAAGCATTGCTACATATGCTTCTAGTGCATGTGTCATAGCATCAAATCCAGATGAAGCAGCCAGACTTGGAGGCATATCCATCATCAAATCAGAATCTATTATTGCCATGTCAGGCATTAGTTCATAATCAGCTAGTGGGTACTTTATACCTTCATCTTGATCTGTAATTACTGCAAATGGAGTAACTTCTGATCCTGTTCCAGCTGTAGAAGCTACTGCACAGAAATATGCTTTTTCTCCCATCTTAGGGAAAGTATATACTCTCTTTCTTATATCCATAAATGTCATAGCCATATCCTTGAAGTTTGCTTCTGGATGTTCATACATTACCCACATAATCTTCGCTGCATCCATTGCAGAACCTCCACCGAATGCTATAATTAAATCTGGTTCAAAGCTTTTCATTGCTTTAGCACCTTCTGCAGCACATCTCAATGTTGGATCTGGTTCAACATCGTAAAATGTAGTATATAATATACCCATTTCATCTAATCTATCAGTTATTGCCTTTATATATCCATTGTTGTATAAGAATGAATCTGTAACTATAAAAGCTCTCTTTTTATTTAACACTTCTTTAAACTCTTTCATTGCTACAGGAAGGCAGCCCTTTTTGAAGTAAACCTTATCTGGAGTTCTAAACCAAAGCATATTTTCTCTCCTTTCAGCGACAGTTTTTATATTTATCAAATGCTTGACTCCTACGTTTTCTGACACTGAGTTTCCACCCCAAGAACCGCATCCAAGCGTAAGTGATGGAGCTAATTTAAAGTTGTATAAATCACCTATAGCACCTTGTGAAGAAGGAGTGTTTATTAGAACCCTACCTGTTTTCATTCTGTCTACAAATATTTTCACCTTATCTTTATTATTTACTTCGTCAATATAAAGTGAAGATGTATGTCCTAGACCACCTTGTTCAACTAGATGAGCTGCTTTATCTACTGCATCTTGATAGTCTTTAGCTTTATACATTGCTAAGATAGGAGATAGTTTTTCATGAGCAAGTGGTTCTGAGAAATCTGTTTCTTCAGCTTCTACAAGAATTATTCTCGCAGTCTTTGGTACATCCACTCCTGCTAGTTTACCTAGTTCAAAGGGACTCTTTCCGACTATATTTGCATTTAATCCACCATTTTCTTTTAGGATTATTTTTCTAATTTTGTCTATTTCCTCTCCCTTAACTACAAAAGCACCTCTATATTCAAATTCTTTTTTTACTTTATCGTAAATATTTTTATGAACAATAGTAGATTGTTCAGAAGCACATATCATACCATAGTCAAATGATTTAGATAGTACTATAGAGTTTACAGCTGTTTTTATATCTGCACTTTCGTCTATTATCGCAGGAACATTACCAGCACCTACTCCGACAGCAGGTTTCCCTGAAGAATACGCAGATTTCACCATTCCTGGACCTCCAGTAGCAAGTATTAAATCGGCTTCTTTCATCATTTCTGCTGATAATTCAATTGTAGGTTCATCAATCCAAGCTATTATACCTTCAGGTGCTCCAGCTTTTACTGCTGCATTTAATATTATTTTTGCAGCTTCAATTGTACTCTTTTTTGCTCCTGGATGTGGAGATATAATCATACCGTTTCTAGTTTTTAAAGCTAATAAAGTTTTATATATCGCAGTAGAAGTAGGGTTAGTAGTAGGAATTACTGCAGCTATTACGCCTACTGGTTCTGCTATTTTGGTAAATCCAAATGCTTCGTCTCTCTCTATAACACCACAAGTCTTTGTGTTCTTGTATGCATTATATGTGTACTCAGCCGCATAATTATTTTTTATAACTTTATCTTCAATAATGCCCTTTTGTGTTTCTTCTCTTGCCATTTTAGCAAGATATATTCTCTTATGGTTTGCAGCTAGAGCAGCTTCCATAAAGATCTTATCAACTTGCTCCTGAGTGAATTTTGAAAATTCAGCTTGAGCCTTCTTCACTTCATTTAACTTCTTCTCAAAAGAAGCTAAATCATTGACAACATAGTTGTCTTGCTTCACATCAACATTTTTTTGCATTACTTCCTTAGTCATATTACCCCTCCTACTACTATTGTTAAAATTTTATATTATCTAACCACTAATATTTATTGGTGTGTTATTATTTGATAAACAACCACCTCTTTACTTGATATATAACTTTAATTTAATTATACAAGAGCGTTAATATTTAGTCAATACACAATTCAGAAAATTTAATTAATTATTTTTTATTGTTTATTCTTTATTTTTAAGTTATGTTTTTCATTTTTTTGTTAATTTATTAATTTTAATTTTATATAAATTGTTATTTTTTTATTTATTATGTTTTTAAATTTATATTTTTCTTTATTTTATTAACTGAAATTATGCTTAAATTTTTTTAGTTGAAGGCTATAAAAAGATATATAACTGCATGAAAATAATGCCTCAATCCTAGAGCATTAGGCGTTGAGGCATTACAATCTTTTGTATAAAATTTATATTTTTTATAATTTTTCTATTTCTAATTTATAGTATCTATATTTATAAGATTATTCTATTATAGAAGCAACTACTCCAGAAGCAACTGTTCTTCCACCTTCTCTGATGGCGAATCTTAATCCTTCTTCAACTGCTATTGAGTTGATTAGGTCT
>NZ_OERU01000007.1 GCF_900240845.1 Peptostreptococcus faecalis | reverse complement strand
CTTTTGATTTTCCAGTTTTCAATATAGAAAGATTTGTGCTGCTTATCCCTACTGCTTCAGATAAATCTTTTAAGCTCTTCTTTCTTTTTGCTAACATTACATCTAAATTTACTATAATTGACATTTTATTCCTCTCTTTAAATTATGGACTTGTTCTCTTCATCAAGATTTTTAATTTCGCTAAACAAAGTAGGTAATATCAAAAAGACTAAATATATAAAAAGATATACAAATATCATTAAACTAAATGCATTACTTCTCATATTACCCATCCTAATCACCCCACCTGTTAAATTAAAAAAAATAGCTTCTGATATTGTCATAATTAAAAATATATTAGCAATTATTTTTGGTTCCTTCATTTCTTTTTCTAAAAAAAATCCTTGTTCCATTTTTCTCAACATCCTTAGCAAAAAAAATATAGAAAATGTCCACAGCAGAATTATTACATCTGGATATAATAAGCTTATCACTTCCTTTTTAATTCCGATTTCTAACATCATAGATAAAACCCACACAATATTTGATACATTTATTAATATTAAAAAAAACAGCGTTATCATAAAGATAACCTTAACAGCTTTGTATTTCTTTGAATTCATTTACATCCCCCCTGTTTTTATTATATTATCATATTTATGTATTTAAGTAAATATATTATTTAACAAATATAAAATATTATGTTTTACATAATATTTTATATTTGTTAAATAATATTGGAAGTAAGTATTTTTACATAAAAACAGACCCTTTAAAGATTTCTGTAGGAGTAAATTTTTATATTAAAAAAACACCTACATTAACAGCGGTGAGGTAAGAAAACATTAAATCTGAAAGTCGGTATGGCATTTATGCTATGCCGACTTTCGCTATTCTATTGTTGTTTTTAGCTTGCTCAATGGCCTTTCCAAAATCAAAAGCACCGATAAAGTTGTAGACAATCTCAATTTCCTGTACTTTGGTGATGGTATCACTAGCTCTGCGTCCTCGTTGGCCGGAAGTTTTAGAAATAAGAATTTTGTCAACAAACTCATTTAAGATTGTTGCGTCAAGTTCTGTAAAATCCGTGTACTTGTTCGCTATTGCCATAAAACTTTTAACATTGGTTTTGCATTTCTCTTGCTGCTTGACTTCTTCACGCAACACTTTAGCCGTTGATTTCAAATTATCCTGTTCAAGCTCATAATCACGGGAGAGCTTAATAAAGCGCTCGTCGGTCAGCTTGCCAGATATGTTGTCCTCATAAATGCGTTTGAAAATTACATCCAGTTCGATAATTCGCTTTTCAGCTTGTGCAAGAGCGTCCTTTTTTTGCATTAGCACCTTGTCACGTGTACGCATATCAGTTTCCGCTGCCTCACGAATGAAGTCGTCCTTATACTGCGTTACATACGAAATCGCTTCACGCAAGTTCTGTAATACGACCTCTGTGAGCGGCATGGTGCGGATCGAATGAGTATTGTTGCAAATGGTGCGGTCTTTGCGATAGGTGGAGCAGAGATAATATTCCTGCTCAGGCTTAAAATAGTTTGTCCTACACTGATACATGGTAGCACCGCAATCAGCACAAAACAGCAGCCCAGAGAACATACCCATTTCACCCATCTTATTAGGGCGACACCTTGATTGCCGTATATTCTGAACAATCAGGAAAACACTTTCATCAATAATCGGTTCTTGTGTATTCTCGAAGATTGCCCATTCCGATGGATCATTGAATATCTTCTTTTTGCTTTTATAAGACTGCTTTTTGGTACGGAAGTTGACCGTATGCCCCAAATACTCAACGCGCTCCAACATACGAGATACCGTTTCATTTGTCCACTTGTACGGATTAGCCTTGGGTTTGTTGGTGGTGGGAAGTTCGTGTGCATGACAATATGCAGAGGGATTGGGGACACTGTTTGTTTGTAGCCATTTAGCAATCTGCGTCGGCCCCAATCCATCAATACATAGTGAGAATACCTTTTGCACGATGGCGGCGGCCTCTGGGTCTACGATCCACTTCTTTTTGTCCTCTGGGTCTTTACGGTATCCATAAGGAGGAATTGAAGTCAGACGTTCGCCAGATTTTCCTTTTGACTGCCATGTAGCACGGATTTTCTTTGAAGTATCGCGAGCGTACATTTCATTGAACACATTGCGAATGGCCGTAAACTCGTTGTCACCGCGTGTGCTGTCCACGCCATCATTAACGGCTACGAAGTGAACGCCAAAATCGGGAAATAGAATATCCGTATACATACCAACTTGTAGATAGTCACGTCCGAAACGCGACATATCCTTAACAATAACGCGGCTTATTTTGCCAGCCTTTACGTCTGCAAGCATTTCTTGAAAGCCAGGACGGTTGAAGTTTGTACCACTGTACCCATCATCTTCATAATGACGAATACCAGAATATCCACGATCACGACAATACCGCTCTAAAATTTTCTTTTGATTGGCGATACTGTTACTTTCGCCCTCTTGTCCATCCTCTTGTGAAAGACGTTCATACAGGGCAGTTATGCCCTCGGACACTTCCTCTTTGGGTTGGTTCTGCACATAGAATTGAAGCACGGTTTTGTTGATAGCCTCACGGGTAGCCTCCCCCAATGGGGCGCCGCCTTTGATCGGCTGAAATGGAACAACCGTGTTTATCGGTGTTTGATTGTCAAGGTAAAGAGCGTTATTAGGCGCTGTTTTTGTTACTTGCTTGTTCATGTTTGCCTCCTATTCCGGTAAACAAGCAGCGTAACGGTATGTATATATTATACCGCTCAGTTCGCTACCTGTCAGCCTCAACAGGAAATCACACATCATTATTTTGTGTTTTTTGCTTTCCTATATCATTTCGTATCAGGCGGCGTATCTTTGTTGCCGCGTCCTCAGTTGCAGCCTCTTTTACAGAAGCCTTAACAATATATTTTGTATCCCCTACAATGTACTCTCGTACAATAGGGGAATTTTCTTCTTGTTTTGTTTGCATAGAAAAATACCCCTTTCATTTAACAGTGTAAAATGAAAATAGGCATAAACGGACGGCTGTTGGTACAGCTCCACGGGAATTTCACCCCTACGACGGTCTGCCGGAACCCTACCCATTGCCTGTGACGCTTTGAACGCTCGGACTATGGCGATAAGGGAGTATCATTGTCCTGCCTGTATGTCCTCGCCCACGGATCACCACATCCGCTTTACAGTCCTAGTTTGATCGCTCGCTCCTAAGAGGTCATGGCGCACCGGCTGCAAGGCTCGATACAGACAGAATGTATCCGTATGCCTGTTATACTGCGTCGCCGTTATCTTGCGAGGCTTTCTTTGTCAAGGAGCAAAATCAAGGTGTGCTGTTGAGAAACGGAAAGGGGAGGAAACTCTTCACAATAGTTTTATTCCACCTTGAAGGTCAGGACAGCCCGCATGAGCTTTGATTGCAGCCGTTCCCTAAAATCCTCGTCTATGCCCCAATAGGTATTGCCACTTTCATCACGGATTTTCTGCATAGAGAGGTAGGCTATGTAGCTTTGGTAGTGCTGCACTACAATCTTCATGGCATCCGGGTCGCCTTTTGTTGCGGCTACGATGACCGGAAAAGGCAGCAAGCCGCGTTCGTCATTGCTACTACCATTCATCCCATTCATCTGCGCGTTCCTCCAAATATTGTTTCAGTAGCCGGAAAGAGCTTGTCCGCCGATACTGTACGGTACTTCTCGGTATCTTCATTTCTTCCGCGATCTCCACATCAGACATACCAAAGAAGTAATACAGCAGTACGGCTTGCCGCTTCTCCTCCGGCAGCGTGTGCAGAGCGTCAGCAAGCAGCTTTGTGGAAATCTTCAGGCCGCCCGCACAAAAGGTTTCTTCTTTATCAGGGCTATCAAAATACTTGTCCACGGTATAAAGTTGGCTTTCCTCATGCGGTGTCAGTTCTGAAAAATTCACTTCGCGCCGGCTGCGCCGTTTTCGTTCACGGAGGGCGTCTTTGAGTTCGTTGCGTAACACTTGCTTGCAGTACGCATTGAACTCACAGCGGATTTTCCACTCGAAACGTTCAGGGTTCATGTTTTCACCCCCTTTCGTCCCAGGGGGCTGGTTATTAGGTTTATCCCCTTTCGCAAACCCTCCACGACAGGGTTTGGGGTATGCCAAAAGGAAGCCCGAAAAAGTTTGAGAAAGATTTTCAGGCGCAAAAAAGCCCGACTGAATATAAGTCAGCCGGGCAGCTTTCCATATATTTCCTACATGATGAACTGAGAACGTAAATCGGTGGGTATAAGTATCCCATTCGTGATAAGGGCTTTTTTTGACAGTCTACCTGGTGGTAAAGGAGCATAATAGAAAATGAACATGGCGATACCTCCCCGGATACCGCCATGTCCTTCAAAAAGGGCGACTTTAATACACCCTCCGCAAGTCCAATTTTTGAAAAGGAAAACGGCGGCTTTGATTATTCAAAATGAAAAAAGCCGATAATCGTGAGGTTACTCACAATTACCGGCTCTGCGTCTTAACGTCTTAGTGTCCCTGCGTCTTAGCGTCTGGCTCTGTAATAGGCGTTATATTCAATTTTGATACATTAATAAGAGTTTCTTTTTTGCACTTCGGGCAGAACAGCGGAAAATTCTCAAGTTTAGTGTCGTCCCGCATTTTAACTCTCGTTTTATTTTGGCATACAGGACATAGTATCCATTCTTCGTTATTTTGCATAGGCACTTAATCCTTTCGCAATCAAATACTTATTCTGTAATCCACTCAATGGGATTGCCCGCTTCCATTGTTCCGGGGCCAACAGGTGTTATTTCTCCTGTTTCCGGGTTGGTAGGCTGGTCAATGTAGTACAAATAACCGTTCTTTCCATATCTTCCGAGTTTGGTTTGGTCGTAGTATTCGCTATCCATGCAAATATTGACGGCCCTTACTGCAATCGCCACTTCTTTACTTCCCTCGAAAAGCTCCTGTTCCCATAAGTATTCACATTCTATATTCAAAAAACACTCTTTAATTTGTGGTGCATTGACCTTTGCTGCTTTCTCTGCCGTAAGCCCCGAAGCGGTGATCTCATCTATTTCAAACTGATTATTACTAATGGTTTTAACACATCGGTCATAAATATCGTTTGAGGGAAAATTCAGCACGCATACTTTCGTTTCTTTCAAGGATTGATACATATGCCCGTCTTTATTGACTTTTCCCAATATACAGATAAAGTTTTCTAATCCACTTCCCATAAAGCTAGACCAAGAGTGCAGACAAGCGTTTTCCTTGCCGTTAGATTTCCAGCCTGTAACGACGAATACCAACGATGGCATGGCTGTAACAAAATCATACCAAGACAAGTTGCCGCAAAATGCTACGTATTGCTCAATATCATATCCAGCAAGTTTCTCTGGTCTATCAAAAATTGAAACCTCTTTTTTCATAACAAAATCCCCCTTTAGTTTTTAGATAGTTTTAGAGTAGCAGAAGCAATACGACACCTGTATGTCGTATCATTTATATTGAGCCAACATATTTTTTGCATTTTGGCAAACTCTATCGACTAAATCAAGTGGTTCTATGACCTTTACGGCATCGCCATAACTTAGTATCCATTGTAGTAAGTGGTTACGGTTTGTGAAAACATTTTCAAATAACAACTTGCCAGATTGGTTATCGAATGTTACACATTCGGGACCATATTCATCAATCAGTCTATATTTTACACTCATGTCAAAAAGAGCTACCAGTTTAATATCATCACGCCAAATATACTGGTCAAAATCAAGCTCTTTCTCTGAAATAAATCTTTCCTCATAACTTGTTTTTAGATTTTGCAATCCACTTAGACGATTCAATTTGAAAAGTCTAAAATCTTGTTGGGTAAGACAGTATCCATAAACATACCATGCGAGCCACCTAAACATAATAAAATAAGGCTCAATAATACGTTCGCTTTCTCCCTTTTCAGAATAATATTGAAATGAAATTAGTTCTCGATTGCTAATGGCCTGCTTTATCACATCAATTTTTTCAGTTACACTCACTTGATAAAATGAAGATAAATGAATAATAACTCTATTGTGGTCGGATAGGATAGCACTCTTTTCATTACCGAGTTTTTCCATAAGACTTTGAGAATAAGTATATTTTGAAATGCTATCTATACTCTTGAGTCCCATAAAAATTGCACTCAATTCATTTTGTGTCAGTAATGTTTTATCAATTTTATAACCTTCTGCAATGGAAAGCCCCCCGCCATATCCTTGCATGGACACAATAGGGATACCAGCTTTACATATATTATCAATATCTCGCTGGATAGTCCTTTGTGAAACCTCAAATCGCTCTGCTAATTGTGATGTTGTTGCTTTTTCCTTTTGCAAAAGGATTGTAATGATACCGATTAGACGGTCTATTTTCATATGTTCACCTCAATAACGATTGCTTTCTTTTTCAATCTCCTTTTGTGTCTTTGTACCGCCCATCTTTGGGCTTCTCTGCGTCTTTGGGGATCATCCACATACGGCTAAAACGCACAACACCAGGGATACGGTTTTCCTCACAGAGCTTTTGTATGCGCCGTTCGGATATGCCCCACTTTTTCGCAACGTCCCCAACAGAAATATAATCCATATTTTCAGCGCCCTTTCGTTTTGCTGCATGATATAATTATATACGGACGGGCGAATAATAACAAGAAATACTTTTTGAACTATTTACGGAAACTAATTGAAATACACCCTCATTTATGGATTTCAAAGTGAACTGTAAACTAAAGGAGGGTGAACTATTTATGGAAACGACGACTGAACAATTTGACTTTCGCGCATTAGGAAAAGCAATAAAGGAAGCAAGGGAAGCTAAAGGATGGACCAGAGAACAGGTGGCCAGTATGATAGGATACACGGCCCGTTATCTGGTAGACATTGAAAACGAAGGCCAGCCCCCAAGTCTCCAAGTGCTTTATGCGCTCGTTACCCTTTTTGACATATCGGTGGATCAATTCTTTTTCCCGAAAAAGAAAGCTGAAAAAGATACACCGCGCAGGCAGCTTGAAAGCCTGCTCGACGGTATGGATAACAAGGATTTAACAATTATGACCGCTACTGCAAAAGGGATACTGGAAGTCAAAACAGAGAGATAAGCCTCTCACAAACAACTGAATATTGAAGAAAACGACGCTATGAAACCTTTACGGTTTATAGCGTTTTTTCTTTGCTTAGTATGTTGGCATTTATCTTTTTCTTTCGTGGAAGAAAGGGAAAGGGAGTGTACCAGCAAGCATAGCAAGTGAGTACCCACTTGCGAATTTTCCTCTTTTCAGGCCCCGTTGCCCGAAAAGGAAAAATACTTGTTGGGAGTTTCCCAAACCCTTATAGAACGGAGGAACGCTATGCCAAGTCGAAAGCGAAATATACAACTGAAAATATGGGTGTCTGAGGAAGAAAAGAAGCTCATTGATGAAAAGATGAAACAACTGCCGACTCAACGGTATGGGGCTTACCTTCGCAAGATGGCGATTGACGGATACATCATCTACATAGACACCAAGGACATAAAGGAAATGACTGCCCAGCTCTCGGCCATTGGGCGCAATATTAACCAGATCGCCAAGCGGATCAACGCCGGCGGCCCCACCTATCAAGCGGATCTTGAGGAAATACGGGAAAGGCAGGAGGAGATATGGCAATTACAAAGATCCATCCTATTAAGACAACGCTAAACAAAGCCATTGCCTATATCTGCAATCCCGACAAAACGGATGAACGCCTTTTAATTTCCTCTTATGGTTGCTCGGCAGAAACAGCAGACATTGAGTATTCCTTTACCCGTCGCCACGCCATAGACAAGGGCGACAACTTAGGGCACCACCTTATCCAAGCCTTTGATCCTGGCGAAACCACGCCGGAACAGGCTCACGAAATCGGTATGCAGCTTGCGAAAGAAACATTGGGCGGCAAGTACGAGTTTGTACTTACCACCCACATTGATAAAGGGCACATCCATAACCACATCATTTTTAATTCAGTCAGCTTTGTTGACTATCGTAAATACCATTCCAACAACCAAAGCTATTATCACATCCGCCGTGTTAGTGACCGACTCTGCAAGGAACACGGGCTATCGGTCATTATCCCTGGCAAGGACAAAGGCAAAAGCTACATTGAGCATACAGCTACCAAAGCGGGAAACAGTTACAAGGCGAAACTAAAAGCTGCCGTGGATAAGCTCATCCCCCAAACCTCCACCTTTGAAGAACTATTAAAGCGCTTAGAGGCCGAAAGTTACGAAATCAAACGCGGCAAATACATTTCCTGCAGAGCAAACGGACAGGAGCGATTTACCCGTCTGAAAACATTGGGCGTCGATTATACAGAGGAGGCAATCACTGCTCGGATCGCCGGAAGTCCCCGCCCATCAAGACGGCCAAAGCAAACAGATAAGCGGATCAATCTGCTTATTGACATTCAGAATAACATCAAGGCACAGGAAAGCGCAGGCTTTAGTCATTGGGCGAAAATCAACAACCTCAAACAAGCGGCCAAGACAATGAACTTCCTCACGGAACATGGCATTACCCAATATGAACAGTTGGAGGATAAGACCGCTGAAACGCTTGCTGCACAGGACAAGCTACTATCTGCTATCAAGTCCACCGAACAGCAAATCAGCGACTTAGGACTTCTCATAAAGCATACGGCGAACTATCGGGAGTTAAAGCCTTTGTATGATAGATATAAAAAGTCGAACGACAAGGAAAAATTCTTGCGTGGGCAAGAGGGAAAAATCATTCTCTTTGAAGCGGCCGCCAAAGCATTGAAGCAAATGGATGTAAAACACTTGCCAAATATTTCGGAGTTGAAAAAAGAGTTGGCTACTGCCAAAGCCACAAAAGAAACCCTTTATACAGACTATTTGAAAATCAAATCCGAGGCAAAGGAATTGGATACGGTGAAGCGAAATGTGGATAGTTTGCTCTCTGCTCCGACACAGGAGGATAAGGCTCGCAGTGAGGAACGAGAATAAAAAACGCTGGGCGAAATCGCAAAATGAATGTATAATGGGTTCAAGAAAGGTGCGTGCAGCATATGACGGAAAGCGAAATTATAAAGGACTTTTTGAAGAAAACCGTATTGACCTTTGCGGTTGTATTTGTACTGTATTGGTTTTTTATATCCCTTTGCACCAAGAATGGTGAAACAGATTATTTTCTGCTATGGATACTGTGTGGTATTCCCTTTGGGATTAGGCGAATGTTCATGTGGCTGATCCCGCACAATTATGATTTAGGTGGAACGGTTGGTATTTGGGCGCTTAACTTTATTGTGGGAGGTATCATAGGCGGGTTCATTCTGATATGGAGAATAGCCGTTGCAATTTACTACATACCGCTTACCATTGTTCGATTTATCAGCGCAAGTAAAGCACCGATAGAATAAAGACAAAAAAATAAGGAGCGTACCCACCGGAAATATTCCATTGGATACGCCCCCTCTTTTTATAGCTTTATATGTCGATCAGTGGTAAAATTGGCCAAGGAGGAGGGATAGTATGCTTACACAACAAACTTTTCATAAAATATTAAATTACCTTGATAAGCAGTATTGGAGCGGCAAAACAGATGAAACGAACTGGAATTATTATGGATTAGTTTTTGATTATCATTTTGACAGCTCTATACTTTCGGTGGATTATTTAGATATCAATGATTTTTTTGACCTTAACGGAAGTTTCACTTTTGTTGAGGATAAATATTTATCTGAACAATATGCGGATCTGCCTGAAACCAAATATCTTTTGCTCATTCAAAACATGCTAAACATTTTACACCATTCAAAAATTGATATTGAGCAAAATGAACATATAATTACCACTCTCATAAATGTACTCAAAAGAGAAAATGTAAAAGTTGTTATTCCTGATATGGGCGATATTATAGTAATGCCTGATGATATTTTGGATTCCGGTTCATATTGTAATATTGTTCGTATGCAAGATGGTCTCTTGCGTAAGGAATTGAAAGCGGTATACAAAGAGGATGAAAAATTACAAAAACGCATGAAATATGAATTTGAAAACATGCAAAAATTAACTGGCTGTCCTCAAATATTGAATGTGTTTGACTTTGACAACGAAGGACATTCATATCTTATGGAGCAAGCTGATATGAATTTGGCTGCGTATCTAACTTCCGAAATTGAATTATCGTTTGATGAAAAAATAAAGATTATTATGGATATCCTTAAAGGTATGGATTATGCTCATAAGAACTCAATTATTCACCGAGATTTGCACTTGGGTAATATCTTGAAAATAGGAAATGACTTTGTAATATGTGATTTTGGATTGAGCAAACATACTTCTCTTATTAGAAGTATGAAAACATCTTATACCGAGAAAAACAATCATATATTTGTTGACCCTTTAGCAGTAAATGATTTTAGGAATCTGGATCATAAAAGTGATATATATTCTGTTGGAAAAATGATTGATTATATCCTTACATATAATGCGGCAAACTCGAATCACGCTCTTAAAACTATCGTTGAACGTTGTATTTGCAGGGATAAAGCATTGCGTTACGATTCTATCGAACAAATTCTTGTGGATATTGAAATTGCACTAAAACATCAAGATAAGGAACAGGACATAAGCGATACTATCAATAAAATCCTAAATAGTCAGTATGATACTAAAGTGCATGAATATATAGTTGACTTGGTACAATCAGATAAACTTTGCAAATTTATTGTCACCCACAGATTGTCAAATTTTTGGGAATTGGTTTTGCATTTTGAAAGTGTATATCAGCTAAAAATCTTACAGTCCATATCAGGAGGATATTCCGAAGCGACTGGGTATGGTGGCTGGGGCAATTATGATATATTCGCTTCGATTGCATATAATCTTTGCCTAACGCTGGAAGATTTACAGCCTAAACAAATTGCACATCAAATCTTGGAGGAATGTGCAGGTATCAGATATCAGGCCAAGAATTTGCTTGACCGTCTACCAGACTAAAAAATAAGGGAGCGCACCCACTGGAAATATTCCAATGGATACGCTCCCTTTTGTTAATGTAACAAATACGAGCTTCTATAAAATGTCGGCAAAGTAATCATTGCCAACTCTGCTAAACATAACTTGTGTTGGGAAAAACGACATACCACTATTTGCCATGCCGACACAAGTGACAGCCCATTCCGATAAAGATGGAGGAAGCCTAAGACAAAGTGGTTCTTTGTCAGTCTGTACGGTTATAAGCGGGATCATGTCCTTAGTAAACCCTACGGACAAAACATCAAAGGTTTGATTTTTACCCTTAAACGTTAGCAATGGCTGCTTTGAACTATCGAAGAACACTTTGGCCCCTCGCTGGTTATAGAAATAATCCCCCTGGCTGTTTGCAATGGGTTCAACATCCAGCTTTGATTGCATTCTTTTATAATAATCGGATAGATTTTCACAACACAAGGCATTAAAATGTTCCGCATGCAAGTTGCTGCTTTTCTTGTGAAACTCGGCTATTGAATTGAAGTTACTTATGTAATTCAACAAAGCAATGAAAACAATTAAGTCGTCTGAATAGACTCCTGCGTTGGATTTGTACCACGAGATGTTTAATTGGATTATAACAAATTTCATTTTACGATATAGTTCAAGCTGTTGCTCGCTAATATTAAACCACTCGTCACCTAAAAGTTTTTTCTTTAGTGCAGCTTCAGGGCTTTCATATATCAGTGCAGCGTGTAGATTCTTTGACAGTTTTGTTATTATACCTGCCAGCATATCAGCCATTCTAAGGCCAACATGGTTCTTTGAATTTGTTTCTGAAACATTGGACAACCCAACACCAATAGCCGCACGCAATGTATTACTATCTTCATCCTCCTTGCCTTCTTTATCTAAGAGCAAAGTATAGTCGATAATTCCTTTTTCAGAAAGATATTTTTTGAACCCCCAAAATGCCATATTATAATTCCAATTAATATCAAAGCATTCGTTAATATCATCCAGTAATATTAAGATTTGTTCAAAAGCGGTACTTTCAAGGTGCTTTAAATCTGGATTTGCCTGATTTGCAACAATTCTTTCTTCAAAAAAGTTTCTTAAAAGAGCAACTAGTTCTTGAGTGTTTTCGTATAATCCACAGATAATGTCTTGAGGTTGATATACTACAATGGCTTTGATAATCGAATACTTCATTGCCTCCATATTAACAAAAACATTACTTTCATAATTTTTAAATAGTTGATGGACAATGAATTCCGTTTTACTTGCCACAGAAAAGTATACGTAAGTATTCGTGCTATATAAATCGAGCAAATCACTTATAAATCTAATGTTGCCTTTATTTAGTGACGCAAACCCATCTTTTAATTGTCTGGGTTTGAGAGTTTCGCTTTTAAGTTCGCCCTTTGATTTTCGATCAGCATATTTAGTTTCAAAATCAAGATATTTTTCTTCTATTGATTTTTCATCGGTTTTATCCCAACCAACAATTACAGTTGCAAAATTATCATAATAGTTTTCCGCAGTAACGGTTGAATGATTGATTTTTCTGCTATGTTCTGACTCATCATAGTAAAAATGAACTTCTTCGGTCATTATTATATCCTCCTTGCAAAAGGGATAGTGGTAATATGTTTGCTACTGAAATTATATCATATATCGCTGTTTTAGTCTTTGCTGATGGCGCAAATAAAAATAAGGGAGCGCACCCACTGGAATTTACTCCAATGGATACGCTCCCTTTTGCTATGCCATAAAAGTGTTCAAATCGCACCTTTTTTAGCGTGTTTTTCACCAAACAGAGAAAGATGATAAAAGATATTACCCATCCTTTTTACGGATGATACAGAGAAGATTTTTGCCCATTTTCAACCCTTTTCGGGGGTGTTTTTGCCTCTTTGCTCCTGTACATTGGGCAGACGATTAAATCGGTTCGGAAACTCTGCTTACAGTCATGCACACAGCGCCTACAAACCTTGTTGTACTGTCGCCTGCCGTTCTCACCAAAAAAGAAGCACCATTCCTTTTTCCATTTCTTGCTTCGGCTCATCGTTCAGGCACTTCCTTTTTCGGCTCTGCGACATTGGGCGTTCGCTCTGCACATTCTTTTTTCGCCTGAGAGAGCTGCCCAAGAACAGAGGGTTTTTCAGCCGCTTGTTCCTTTTCTTCAGCGCGTGGCCCGTTATTCACAATGCCGTCAATCATGCCGTAATCATCTTCCATAGCCATTTCTGCGTTCTTCAGGTAGTTTTCTTTTTCAAGAAACTGCGGTACTTCTGTAAATCCAAAGCTATCACAGTAATGGGCGGTGTCCTCGCCATTTTGATGAAGCACTACAATATCAGATACAGACATGGAGTGCCCCTTGAAATCCGCTGGGTGATCTAAATTGAATTTTTGATATAGGCTCTCCAAGCTATCCGCTCCGGTGAGGCTGCCTGCATACACAAGATTGTAATTCTCCTGGTTTACAGTAAGACCACGTTGCTCCAGACGATCCAAAGGCTCAAAGCGGTAATCTCGCATTTCCTCGGTGTCCTTGAGCTGATAGATGGAATAGGTATCGATCCCATACTCATCCTCATAGGCGGTGAGGCGTTCCGCAAGAGGGGCAACCTCTTTGGCAAGCCCCTGTTCCTGTTCCAAAAGCGCTAGTGTCATGTGGATTTTACCCGTGTCGCCGGAAAGCAGATTATCCGCAAGTGCCTCCTTTGCAGCCTGTGGGTCTTGCAAGGCTCTGTCGTATTCGGGGTGGTAGCCTCTGAAAAACTCGTCCAGATCAAAAGCAAGGTCAGTAGAGGCATCCAGCCTGTCCTCCATGGCAAAGGCGGCCTCCTCCGCAGAAACCGTGACACGGTACTCGTATGGAATATCCTCACGGGTGCCATCATAATTTTCGGTGAACGAATTGCCGTTGTGGTAAACATACCCACCATTCACAAACTCGCTTACTTCTTCCATGGCAATGTCACGGCCAAAGGCCTCATAGTCAATGTAGTTCGCAAGCTGCCCCATACTATCAAGATCATAGCCACCCACCTCATGCACATAGTAATAGCCCAAATCGTGGTGATTTTCTACCTCGGGGAGGAAGTCGTAATTCTCTGTGTTGTCAGCAAGGTTAATCAACTCTTGCACGCTGCCACGGTGTTCGCCCATTTCGATGGCTGCCGTAAAAGCGTTGTACTCGGTATCGTCCATTTCCTCAATCTTGCTCGCCAAATAGTTCAGCTCATCAAGGCTCTCATACTCGCCAAGCACATCGTAGAGGCCATCCACATAGCAGTCATAGTCTGTGGTAAACCACTCCTCATATTGCTTGCCATCAATGCCGATCCGCTGAAACACCTCTTGCAAGGTTTCGGGCGTGGTGGGGAATTTCACCCATTCGCCCACAAGGGCACCCTCGTTGTATTTGCCCAAATTGGTGATGTATGCCTCAAAAGGGCAATCGTGATTATCGTTAAAGGTCATTAGCGCGCTCCTTTCTCTTTGTTAAACTCGGTTTTGAAGTTGATGTACTTTCCGCCTGTATCCTCCATAACAATTACTGCGTCATAGGTTTTATCTTTCTTTTCGGAATACAGGCCTTTCACTTTGGTTTTGCCTTTGGTGAGAAAATCCGAAACCATCTTCTTTGTCAGATCCTTTTTGCGGGAAGTCCAAAAGCGGTCATTTTTCCAAAGGACGAAACCACAGCCACGATTGCCGCAATAGAAGTTCTTTTTGCCCTCGTACACCGGCTCGCCACAGCGAGGACAGATACCAAGGCTTTCCTTTTGAGGCTCAAACAACGCTTTTTTGTCGTTGTCCGCAGAGTAGTAAGTAACGCATAAGCCCTTTGCCATGCGCTCAATATCCTGCATGAAGCTGTCGGGGTCGGCAGCACCTTTGGCAATCTGCGTCAGGGCATTTTCCCATTCAGCAGTCAAGAGCGGTGAGGTCAACACCTCCGGTAGAATCTCAATTAAGGTACTGCCGTCCTTTGTGGGGATCAGGCTTTTGCCTTTACGCTCGGCAAAGCCGGAAGATACCAGCTTTTCAATGATAGAAGCTCTGGTGGCGGGTGTACCTAAGCCTTTCCGCTCTGCGTCCTCTGGCATGTCCTCCTTGCCCGCGCTCTCCATAGCGGAAAGTAAGGTATCCTCGGTATAGGGCTTTGGTGGTGTGGTGAAATGCTCGGTAATAGAGGCAGATACATTTTCAAAGGTCTGTCCCTCTACAACAGAGGGCATGGTGCTTTCCGTTTCGGTATCTTCCTCTGTCTTGTTTTTCAAAGAGGCACGGAATAAGCGGTCAATTTCTCGCCAACCCTCGCAGATCAGATTTTTGCCTTTGGCCGTAAAGTGGTACTCCCCACAAGTGAACACCGCCGTCACCGCCTCAAAGGTATGTGACTCTGCCACGGCACAAAGCAATTTGCAACACACCAGCAGCAACACATTTCGCTCGCCCACAGGCAATGCCGCCAAGTCGCTGTTTTCAAGCTCCATGGTGGGAATGATAGCGTGATGGTCGGAAACATCCTTGTCTGAAACCACAAGAGAAACATCCGGGAAAAAGTTGGAGCAGCTTTCAAAGGGTGATACGCTTGCCGCCATGTGTACCACGCAAGAGGCAGTTTCCATCATATCCGCCGTGAGATATTTGCTGTCTGTTCTCGGATAGGTCAATAGCTTTCGCTCATACAGGCTTTGGGCATAGTCCAAGGTCTGTTTTGCTGTATACCCGAAAATTCGGTTGGCCTCTCGCTGCAAAGTGGTAAGGTCAAAGAGTTTCGGCGGCTTTACCGTCTTTTGCTCTTTTTCCAGAGAAACACAAACGGCCTGCCTTTGATGGCAAGCCGTTTGCATGGTTTGTGCTTCTTCCAATGTGGGGATCTTCTCGCTGATTGCCTCGGTTTCCTCAAAGGCAAGTCGCACATGATGATACTTTTCTTTTTGGAAGCCTGTTATTTTGCGCTCACGCTCACAGAGCATGGCGAGGGTTGGTGTCTGCACACGGCCCACGTTCAGGGTTTTGTGATACAAAACGGAGAACAGCCTTGTGGCATTGATCCCGATGAGCCAGTCAGCTTTGGAACGGCAGAGTGCAGAGGCATAGAGTGGTTCAAAATCTGCTCCTGGTTTCAGCTCCGCAAAGCCGTCACGGATGGCACTGTCCTCCATAGAGGAAATCCAAAGGCGAGAAATGGGCTTATGGCAGCCAGCCATATTTACGACCAGACGAAAGATAAGCTCACCCTCACGTCCAGCGTCACAGGCATTGACAAGCTCGGTCACGTCCGCACGCTCCATCAGGTTTTTCAGAATGGCGAATTGAGTTTCTTTGCCCGGTGACAGGACATATTGCCATTCTTGCGGCAGAATGGGCAAATCCTCATATCGCCATTTTTTGTGTTGTTCGTTGTAGATACTTGCCTCTGCAAAGGAAACAAGATGCCCCACACACCAAGACACAAGAAGATTGTTACCCTCGATGTATCCGTCTTTTTTGTTGGTTGCGCCCAAGGCAGAGGCGATTGACATTGCCACGCTGGGCTTTTCTGCGATAATTAGTTGCATTAAATACCTCCTTTTTTATTGTGAAAATATAGGGTTGAGTGTATAATCAAGAAAAATAGTTTTAACAAATGAGCTAAGCGGATGCTATATTCTGCTGGGAGGGTGAATACATAAATGGGTTTATTCAGTAGATTATTCAATAAAACAGAAAAAACAGTGAGAGAGGAACAGCCTATTGTTGCTCCGATCCCACAGACACATTCACATAATTCAGCTTTTACACAAATACGGATTCCGTGTGATAAGTGCAACGGATTTTACAAAATTAGAGATGGAAAGCATGGGATGTTTGCTGGATGTTCAAGTTATCCTAATTGTAAATCAACGATTAACCTCCCAGAGTTGGTCTTAAAATACATAGAGATTTATGGATTGAATATATACCGCTGGGAAAAAGTATGCTATAAATGTGGGAAGTCAACACCCGTGTACTCTTACTATCTTAGCTATGACTTAGAAGATTTGGATGAAATGTTTTCTATGGGTGGTCCAACTGTCGGGTTGGGAGATTTAAGCTATATTGATGATCTCCTTTCCAAAGAAATTCCAAGTATTCAAGTGCGATATAGCAAAACAACAAATTCAAAGTATATGGCTAACGCATGCGAACATTGTGGGGCTCTACAAGGAAGAAATTATGTTGTAGATGATCCTCATGAAATTATTGGAGAGCTATGGCATAACCATGATATGGAAAAATTTCTGTTTAAAAAGTTTGAACTTGCGGATTTGACACCGCTAAAGACAGATATAAAGCGCCTCTATTCACAAGATGAATTTTAACTTACTAACCCGCCGTCAAAACTGACGGCGGGTTTTCTCATGCCTGCCTATTCGTCCTCTTGCTCGCTATCCTCCTCAAACAGTTCCAGTTCGGTGTCCTCGTCCTCATACTCATCATCTTCAAAATCCAGATCATCAAGCGTAGTGCCGCCGTGGCTGTCCTGCTTTGGTTTCATAATCTTAAAGTAGTAAAAGGCTCCGCCGCCAGCAAGCACTAGCACCACAAAGATGATAGCGAGAGGACTGCCGCTTTTCTGTTCAGGCTCCGGTTCTTCAGGAACAACAGCCTCTTTGCCCGTGCAAGTGCTGGTATCTGTTTTACAGGTCGGACAATTCATATTCACTGCGCCATGCTCGCATTTATCCGTACAAGTACAGGTCAAGGGGGCAACAGGAGCGGTACTTTGTCCCTCCTCCATAAGCGCCATCAAATCCGCCTCATCCACAAGGTTCAGAAAATGCACGGTGTTTTCGCCCTCTGCCGCACGGTCAACAATGATGTAAAAGTAATTGCCGTTTTTAGAAACAACGGTAATAAACTGCTTATCCTCGTCAGCCTCGCCCTCAATATCATCAACAAGAGTAAGGTTACCCTCTGGGGTGAGGGGTGTGGAGGATGTGACTTCGGGTGTCGGCTCCGGTTCGGAAGTGGTTTCTTCGCCACCACCGGCATAAGCGGTAACAGAAAAGCCACCCAACATCATGAGGGTGGCCATCAATACAGTACAGGTGCGGATAAGTTTATTTTTCTTCATCTTCAATATCCTCCGTGGTTTCTTCTGTGGTGTAAGGTTTAGGTAGCGCAATTTCACCGCTGGCATAGGCTTTCAAGAACGCCGCAAGTTCGCTACGCTCCAGCTTGACCGCTTTTACCATACGGACAATTTCAAGGTTTTCCTCCTCGGAAATTTTCTGCTCCAGATCACGAACCTTTTTCTGCTGTTCAGAGATTTTGACTTTTGTTTTCTCAATCTCGTTTCTCATTTTTTCAATCGCTGTCATGTAATAGACTCCTTTCAAATTGTGTTGTGTTCACCAGTTCATCAGGCCATAGCCGTAAATGTACTGGCTTGTTAATGGATAAATGCGGATTTTGCAAGCGTCACCGCTGTTGCCCTCTACGGTATAAACGGTGGTGTCGTCCTTGCCGATCACAATGCCTACATGGTCTGCGTCGCCGCTGCCATCCCAATCAAAGAAAATGATGTCGCCGGGTGCAAGGTCGGTGTAATTCCCGCTTGCCCATTGTCCATGGTCTCGAAACCATGGCACACCCTGAGAGGTACAGGCGGCAAATTTCGGTTCGCTATATCCCGCTTGGTTGAGGCACCATGATACGAAACAGGCACACCATTCCACACGGCCATTAAAACCGTACCAGCTCCAATAGGGCTGTCCGCCTACATTGCCCACTTGATTTTTCGCAAGTTCCACGATTGCCGTGTTGCCTGGTCGTGTGCCGTTTACAAACTGCACACCGCTTAGGTCGGTAGATGGGCTGCCATCAAGTGAACCACCACCAAAGAGCAGGGGCATATTGCCACTGGTTTCGCAGTAGATTTGATACATTTCTAACTGCTGTGGTGTAAGCTGGCTTGGTAAGATAGAGGCTAACCCGTTGTTTTTGAGGGTAACGGTCATAATGCGGTAGGTGTAGGGCACCTGCACGGTGTATGTATCGGAATGGGTTTCACCATTCTCATCCGTCCATGTATCGG
Organism: Peptostreptococcus faecalis; assembly: GCF_900240845.1. GTDB lineage: Bacteria > Bacillota > Clostridia > Peptostreptococcales > Peptostreptococcaceae > Peptostreptococcus > Peptostreptococcus faecalis. The sequence goes on along the minus strand of NZ_OERU01000007.1, from coordinate 30,829 downwards.
TTCTGGTTTCGGTACGATAGCGTGTTTCGGTGGTTACTTTCTCCGTCAGCTTGTATTGCAAACCAAAAAGCCGATCTAACTCCGCCTGCACTTCACTGAGGGTATAGTCCTCATACTTGGCAGAGAGATAAGCGGCGAGCTGATGTGCATTGTGGTAAATACCATCAAGCTGATAGCAATATTCATCATAGCCGGGGTTTTGCTCCTCGTAGTGATCCAGCTTGTATTGCAAGGATTGCTCTTTGCCGGCATAGGTTGCCTCCACAGCTGCCATTTCTGTTTCTTCGGATGGATAAGTAGATGCGGCAACCGTGGATAAACCGCCGATCATCATATTGGAACAGGAAGCTACACCACCCATTAAGCTCATAACGAGCATGGCAACAAGGCCAATGGCAATGCCGCCTTTCCAATGCTTGGCGACAAAGGCAGTTGCCTTTTCGGTGGCCTCAGCCGTTTTCTTTACGGCACCACCTGTTTTCTGTGCCGTCTTTTGGGCAGTTCTCAAATCCTTTGCATAGTTGCGCTTAATCCGTTGCTTTTGCCAAAAGCGGGAAAGTGGATTGCCCGCAATGCTCGGATTTTCCGAAAGTGTCTTGCGGTAGAGAAAGTTGGTGTCAGCTTTCATTGCTGCCTTTTCCGCTGCCGCAAGCTCACGGTAGGGTTTCAGCCGATGATGGCGGATCACACGCTTGGCGGTTCGGCCACTGGTGGAGAGAACCTTTTCACCGGCACGCTCCACGCCATGGCCTGCCTCCACTCCAGAGTTTTCTTTTTCCACCTCATACACCTTACCGTGTACTTTCTGATGGATCGTGCTGCCGACACCGCCAGCGGCTTTGGAGGCAAGATTTTTCTTACCACTTTTGGGCATGGGCTTCTCCACTTCCTCAAAATGGAGTTTGGATTTGCCTTTCCCAGCCGCCTCATCAAAGGTGCGTTTGCGTGTGAGCTTTTTCTTGGTGGGGATATTTTCTTGTGCCGCCTCCAGCTTATCCGCTGCCTTTTCAGACTTGCGGATATACTTTTGTAAATCAGGGTTGGCAAGCTCCTCCTCTGAAAAATGCAACGAGCGAGAAAAGTTTTGTTGCTTTTCCCGCCCGCTGATATTCTCGCTTTCGCCTGTATATTGGTTTTGCTCGGTGGCGCCGTCCTGCGTCATTTTTTGTGTTACTTTATCCCGTGGCTTATACTTCTTCATCGTTCACCTCCCAAACGCAATGCTCCTGGCACCTACCTGTCAGAATATCCGCCATAAAGCGAAAGATTGGATATGCCTGTGGCGGGCACACGGCATTGCCTAACGTTTTCAGCCGTAAAGAACGGCCTTTCACATTTTCAGTAATGCGGGGAATGTCTGCCGGTTCGGTTTCCCATAGCTTTACGCCGTCCATCCCTGCGGGAAGCCCATCAGCCATTCCACCCAGTCGGGGTTCAAGGCTGCTGTATCCGAAATCGGGTTCTCCTTGAAGATGATCTGCGTGGCAAGGTTCGAGTGTTCCTCTCCTTTTTTCATGGACTCCGGTTTTAGCGTGCTGCGGTATCCGTCCGATGCCATCGGCGTTAAGTAGAACACCGCCGCTGACAGTGGCAGGCTCCAGATCGAGCCGTTTTTGTTTCGCTTGCGGAATATTCCATTCTCCGACAGGTACACATCCAGGCTTTTGACATCCTTGCCTGTGTTTTTGTCGGAGGCAAGGGGCGTAGGAAACATCAACCGCGACGATAAAAGTTCGTTGGCGCTCATGCCACGCACCGACGGCACAAGCCGGAAATACGAATGGCAAAACAGCGTATCCTGCTTTTGCCAAGTCAAAAATCGTTTTGTCGAGCCCCATATTGATGAAGCCAGCAACATTTTCCCCAAGCACGAAGCGGGGGCTAAGTTCTGTAATAACTCTGCACATTTCAGGCCACAAGTAGCGTTCATCCGCAAAACCTTTTCGCTGTCCTGCGGTTGAGAACGGCTGACATGGAAACCCGCCTGAGATAACGGTAACGGTGTCTTGTTCTGTTTGTTCAATAAAAGCCTCCTTTGTTAGTGTTGTAATATCTCTAAATTTTGGTACGTTCGGCCAGTGCTTTTCCAAAATGGAATAGGGAAAGTCGGCCCATTCGCATTGGCAGATTGTTTCAAAGCCTGCCGCCTCTGCCGCAAGGTCAAGGCCTCCGATACCAGAGAACAGGCTTAAATGGGTTAATTTTGTTTCTATTTCATTGTCACCTCCTAATTTTGAGCATAAGAAAACCCGCCTCATTTGAAGCGGGTTAGAATGCTTTATTCTAATGTTTTACAATGATTACTTTGACGGCACCAGCATTTTCAATATCTCGCCGGAACTCCTCCTCGTTTTGAATGAACCCTAAATCATATACAACGAACAGTTGACGCTCATATTGTTTGCTATAGGCTGTAATGTCTGCACTTATTTCTTCAATCACTTTTGACTTTCTATTCTCGCGTAACAATTTTACTTCAATACATAATTGTAATTTCGGAATAATGAAATCAGGAATATATTCTTTGCCGGAAAATTCGAATTTTCCTGTTTCTCGATCATAGTCAGTACCTTTGCTTAAACCTCGCCCCAGCAATAGAGACTCGATTGCATTTTGTACCTCAACCTCTTTTTGTGGTCTATCAAACATTACTGTGCGTAATCTAGAGAATATAAAGTTTTCAAGATTGTCAAATTCATCATCTGCGAAATCAACGCTTCCCTCTAAGCTAGCATACAGCATTTTTGCACTTACCCAGACTTGCTCAAGCGTTTTCTTTTGGGCAGGCCATGTGGAATCCGCCCACCCTGGCATTTTGTCCACTTCAAAGGTATAAAACATAGAGGGGACACGCAATAATTTCCTTGCCAGTTCTGCAAAATCATTATACATATGCGCCATATCTTTGAAACATGAATAGCGCCCAATTTCTGCGGCATCTTTATTATGTAATATATCTTCAATGGTGTCGCAAAAACCTTTTACCTGAGCGAGTAGAACCTTAAGCTCTCTTGTTGTGTCTAATGTATTTTTCGCCATTTGACCACCTCCTAATTGTTTTACATTATACCACCTACTTCCAACAAAAAATAGTTGTTTTCTTTATGATGCTACTTCCTCCGGTTTTGTCGTCATAATGCGGTACAGTTCAGTATCCGTTGGGAAACGATCCACGAAAGGCAGGATCACATTGCCATAGAAGATAAGCCCCTCGCCAGCCTCGGAGTGGGTCACATAGGAAAGCTGCTGTGGAGAGATATTGAGTTGCTTTGCAAGAATTTCTCTATCACCCGCTGCCTGATTGAGCATATATACAAAGTCGGAGTTCTCAAAGATATTTTCCACCTCACGAGAGGAAAGCAAGTCTTTCACGTTCTGCGTAATGCCAGTAGGAATGCCGCCCCATTTTCTAAAGCGTTTCCAAATCTCCACGGAATAGCTTGCGGTCTGTTCCTCTTTCAGCAAAAGGTGAAACTCATCAATGTAGTAACGGGTAGCACGGCCCTCACTGCGGTTGGCAGTCACTCGGCCCCACACCTGATCTTGAATAATCAGCATACCCAACTTTTTAAGCTGTTTGCCCAATTCCTTGATGTCGAAGCACACAAGGCGGTTTTGAATATCCACGTTGGTACGGTGGTTAAAGATATTGAGACTGCCCGTCACATACAGCTCTAGTGCAGAAGCGATACGCTGTGCTTCCGCCTCCGGTTGTGTCTTGATTTCCGCATACAAATCTTCAAGGATTGGCATTTTATCGGGACTTGGATCAGCGAGGTATCCACGGTACACGTTGGTTACGGCACGGTCAATTACTGTTTTCTCAATCGGCTGCAAACCATCCTTGCCGCCGACCACCAGCTCACACAAGGAGAGGATAAAATCACTTTTGAGCGCAAGGGGGCCGTCGTCCTCGGAGTAGTTGAGGTTAATATCCATGGGGTTGACAAACTGCTTGCTGGTAGGTGAGATTTTCACTACCTGCCCATGCAAACGCTGCACAAGGGGGTAATACTCCGCCTCGGGATCGCAGATGATAATATCATCCTTTGTCATCAGGAACGCATTGGCGATTTCACGTTTTGCAGAGAATGATTTACCGCTGCCCGGTGTACCAAGGATTAAGCCATTGGGATTTTTGAGCTGTTTTCGGTCTGCCATAATCATGTTGTTGGAAAGAGCGTTCAGCCCATAGTAAAGTGCCTCGCCAGACTGGAACAATTCCTGTGTGGTGAACGGCACAAAGATGGCGGTGCTGCTGGTGGTAAGGCTGCGCTTTATCTTGATTTGATTGACGCCCAATGGGATAGAGGACATAAAGCCCTGTTCCTGTTGGTAGTCCAGCCTTGTGAGCGTGCAGTTGTATTTCTGCGCCACACCTGCTGATTGAAACACATTGTTTTCAAGTTTCTGTTTGGTGTCGGCAAAGTTCACCACAAGGAAAGTGATGAGGAACATTCGCTCGTTGCGGCTCTGCAAATCACGCAATAGGTTTTTTGCCTCACCGCCATAGGTGGCAAGGTCAGAGGGGATAATATCCATGTCGTAGCCACTGCGAACCGCCTTTTTCTGTTCAGCAATCTTCATTGCGTCCAAGTCGGTGATTTTACGTTTGATGGTTTTGATGGCCTCGCTATGGTCGATACTGCGGATATGCAGATTTACCATCAAGCCATCCTGTGCCTCCATAAAATCGGCTAACATACGGTCATTGAGTTCAGGGGCGAGAATTTGCAAGAACGATACCGCCCCTAACTTCTTACCCATGCGAAACATTCGGTTGTCCCCAAAGCGAAACGAGGACGGAGCAATGTAATCTTTCACGGAAAGGCCGCTTTTCGGTAGCCAGTCCCAGGCAAAAGAAAAACGCTCACTGTCGGGATGGAATATCCCATGGAGCGTTTCCAGCCTGTGTTTGCCATCAAGTGGTTTTGCCGGTGCGCCAATCACCTTGAAATGATTGAGTACATCCGCCTCAATGCGGGAAAGCCTTGCCCGTGCAGCTTTTAGGTTATCGGCCTCAATGGTGAGGGTGAGATACTTGGATTTCACAAGGCCGTTGTTACCTCTGGCAAGCTGATTTTGCAACATACCCGAATACTCGGTGCGGATACTGTCAAAGTCATCGCCTTGCTCGCTGATTACGATACTCTGTTCAAAATCCTCTTTGTTGGTGGAACTGCTAATCAGAGAAAGCTGCACCCCAACCGAAGCGTCAAAGTAATTGTAGAAGTCGCAGAGGTTTTCAAAGGTAGCCGTCTTATCGTCCGGTTGGGCAAGCTGATAGTTAATATCTTCAAAGGCAATGCTTTTGGAATAGTGTTTTTCATCCAGCTTGCAGATACCGTCAGGATACATGATTTCAAAGGGGATACTCTGTTGTGCAGAGTGGGGTTTGCCGTCGCCCTTTGCCTTTTGGATCGTGCTGTTGATCGCCTTTTTATCTTTTGCGGTCAGTTTTCGTTTTTGTTCCGTATTTGACAATCTGTCTTACCTCCTTTTCCAGTTTGGATTGATTTTCGAGAGCGGAATAGAAATTGTTGGTCTGATACGGTCGCTCTCGTGGCCGTAAGAATTTGCTTTCAATCATCTGCCTTGCAATGACTTCAAGCGGCTGCCCGTTTCGCTCATACATGGCAAGCAGAAAGAACGGCAGCATAACAAGGATCATGCAAAGTGCCGCCATGCTTGTGTTGTATTCTTTGAGCAAAAAGAAAAGCGGTACTCCAATCAGCACCGCAGGGGCAAAGCAGCAAATCTGCCGTTTGGTTAAGTTGAGAAAGACTTTGGTTTTCACATTGGATAAGTCTTTTGGTACAGTTACATACGCCATAGTTCACCTCCTGGTTTAATGTGCGCCGAATATACTCTTTGCCATGCTGCCCGTCTTAAAGAGCGTGAAGCAAAGAAGTACGGTATAGCCCATGCAGCCCCAGATCGCCGCGGATATATCGGTTGCGGAACTGATGTTTTGGATCAGGATCGCATAGATACCCACACAGATCATAATGAGAAAGGCTTGGAAGCCGAGGGCAAGCAAAGACTTTAAGTAGTTTTGTCCAGTAGAGGACCATTCACGGTTGCCCATGGTGGCAAAAGGGATCGGTCCAATGGAAGTGACGAGATATATTTCAATCATACGTCCGTAGATCACAAGGAAGATACAGATTGACAGGGCATTCATGGTAAGCCCCACGATCATACTTTGAAACCACAGGCCAAGCAGCGGCCCTAACTCCATTGCGTTTAATTGTGCCTCCATATCGGGGATAGCCGTGGCAAGGTCAATATTGGTGTTAGAGATAATGACACCTGCGCTTTGACTTACCACATGCTGCGCCACGTCAAACACGCCCATTACGATATTCCATGTGTTGGTGACAAGCAGTACCGCAACAAAGGTTTTGAAAATCCACTTGAAGAAGATCCAAGTGTCTATGTCATGCAGATTATTTTTCTCAATGATAATCTGGATCAGTTCATAGCACATGACAAAAGTTAAAATGATACCGGCTATGGGGATAATGACCGTTTCAGACAAATTGCGAATAAGGTTGAACACGCCGCTGTTCCATGCCAGCGGCGTTGCTCCAACCTCACCTGCGATTTCGCCCACTTTGGTATTCACCGTGTCAAACATCCCCGACAAGTTACCGGTAATGCCGTCAACGAGCATGGCCTTTAGCCACTCGCCGAGTTTGTCGAGTATGCTTTGCATAAGTTATACCTCCATTAACCGAACAGGCCGGAAAGCAAAGGAACGAGAGTTGCACCGATCAGGGCGACACCGCCGCCCGCCATGAGCTGTTTCATGCCCTGAGATTTCGCGCCGGGGTTATCGTTACCATAACCCTCCAAGAGGTTGATAACGCCCCAAATACCAAGACCTGCGCCCAAAGCGATTACCAAAGTCTGCAAAACACCTACTGCTGAATTGAAAAATGCCATAAAGTTTTTCCTCCTAATTTTCGTTTATGTTTTCATCGTCTATGTTCAGTTCGTACAAATCAAAGAGTTCATCCGGTTTTACAATCGCCGGTTTTCTTTTCATGTACCGTTCTACATCAAAGATGTTTTTCTTGTCGGCGTCGGCAAGGTATTTGTAATTGGGGTGTTTGGTGATGTCGTATTTATCACTAAAAAACGGTCTGACACCTCGCACCTGTAAAATACACTTGCCTCCGTCCATGACTGCTATTTCGTCCTGGCTCATCAACTCCTTTCCAAGTTTGCTATATGTGAGACCGTGAGAAACCTGCGTACCCCGGTTCTCTGAGGTATTGAAACTGTCTATGGTTTCTTTCCCCAAAAGCTCCGAGATTTCTTTCAGCGTGGATTTCTCCTTGCCTCCCAAAAACAAGGTGGTATCGCAGTTGCCCACAATGGTATCTGCGTTATCCTTGTAAATGGCCTTTAACTGGCTTTGCGACTGCAAAATAATAGAAGCCGATATTTCACGGCTTCTGATGGTCGCAATCAATTTATCGAAATTGGGTATCTGCCCAATGTTGGCAAACTCGTCTAAAATGCACCGAACATGAACAGGCAACCTGCCGCCGTATTCATCATCCGCCTTATCGCAGAGCAGATTGAATAGCTGGCTTTGGAGCATGGCAATCACAAAGTTAAATGTGGTATCCGTGTCACTCATAATGAGGAATAAAGCTGTCCTTCTGTCACCGAGTGTATCAAGCTCCAGCTCGTCATACTCGAGCAGATCGCGCAGCTCCTTAATATCGAACGGGGCTAATCGGGCACCGCAGCTAATCAAGATGGACTTCGCTGTTTTGCCCGCCGCCAGCTTGTATTTCTTATACTGCTTCACAGCAAAATGCTCCGGTTCTTTTTCCTCCAAGCGAGTGAACATGAGATCAACAGGGCTTTCATATTCCTCGTCATCCTCACGGGCTTCACTTGCATTTATCATCTCCAGCAGCGTGATGAAGTTCTTTTCCTCCTCCGGTGCCTCATACCAGATATATCCGATCAGGGCGCAATACAAAAGCCGTTCTGCTTTCACCCAAAAATCTTCACCGCTTTTTTCGCCGTCGCCTTTGGTGTTGGCAATGATGGTATTGGTGAGCTTCAAAATATCCTTTTCATTGCGGATGTAGGAGAATGGATTGTAGTGCATGGACTTCTTGAAGTTGATGGTGTTGAGAACCTTGATACGATAGCCGCCATGCACAAGCATTTTGCCACATTCCACAAGCACTGTGCCTTTGGGGTCAGTGACGACATAGGATGAGTGCATTTGCATGAGGTTTGGCTTTGCGAAAAATCGTGTCTTTCCGGAACCGCTGCCGCCAATTACAAGAATGTTCTTGTTTCGGGCGTACTTCAGTTGCTTTGGACGGCTGCTCATGGTGAGCCGTTCCGTTTGGGTGAGCAGTGCGTTATTTTCAAACACAGGGTCTATGTAGGGTTTCATATCCTCCGCTGTGCCCCAACGAGCAGAGCCATATTCCATGCCTTTACGGTACTTCTTGGCATTCTTTCCCTTGAAGTACACCACCAATCGGATCACCACTGCACCAATTATCCCCACAAGAATATCCGTAAGGTGTAAGCTGGGTGCAAAGTTTTGAAAGGCAGAGGAAAAGCCGCTGCCAAGGTTCAGTATCTTTGCGGACAGATCGGCTCCTGGTGCAAGCCGTACCGCCTGCGAGACTTTATCGAACAGCCAAACAAAGAGCAGATAGGGCAGATTGGGTAAGATGAGTTTCTTGTAGTTTATTTCCCTCATAGCTCTGCACCTCGATCCTTGTGTTTCTCCCGATTGAGGACTTTGCCTTTCGACTTCGCCAAATCTTTCATCTGGGAGATTAGCTTGCGAATGGACGGCTTTTTCTCAATATCAAGGTTCTTGGCGGAGAACTCCTTGAAGGCAGCCGTCATAACATCTGCGTCACGCCCCTTGAAGAACACAAGGTATCGTGGGGGAACGGTACTACTATCCTTTTTCAGCGAAAAGTCAATTCCATACTTTTTTGCTGTGCTCCCAAAAGCCTTGATATTGTCGTTGGTGATCTCGATATTGGAAACAGCGGTGTTTTGCTTCATAAGGCTTTTGAGGGATTGCTTACCTTTGGTCGGCTGATGGAGTTTGTTTTTACCAGCACGCAACAGCATTTTGAGTGCCTTTTGCAGAGCAACCGCCGTCAGCTTAGTTGTTTTGATAGAGAGTGCCAAGGTTTTCTGTGTGATTTCTTCCTGCATAATTACCTCCTTTCGCCGCCACCATACAGGTCATGATTTACGAAGGCGGTATAGTAGCTGTCAATCGTTGATGGCGCATTGAACAACGCTGCCAACAGATATTTTTTGATATTGCGGACATAGGTGGTATTTGCCTGCATACTGTCAAGCACATACTCAATGTGAGAGCTGTCCAATTTCATAAGGCGAGACTTTACCACTTCCGCAGGGAAATCATCCCCGGCAATACGGATGTTTTGTCTTGCAGAACAAACAGTATCTACAATCAGTTCCACCAGTTCATCAAGGCGTTTACGGTCAAACCTTGGATTTTGAATGAGCAGGTCATATTCCAGATTGTCTAAAATGATTTCTCGATATATTTCTCTGGCTGACCTCTGATCCATTCCCATCCCATCCGCCGCTTGCGGCTCGTCCTCCAAAGGATTTGATTGGATAGGATTTGATTCTTGTATAATAGATTTTTGAGTATTTAATTCTTTAGTATTTAATTGTGCGGGGTTTTCCTGTTCAGGTTTTCCCAAGATTGGATTATCCAAGACTGGATTTTCCTGTTTAGGTTTTTCCCGCTCAGGTGATGGCGGTTTTGGTTGCTCCAAAATCGTGTACTGAATATCCGTAAGCTGTCCTTTGGGGTTTCGGGTACGCTCGCGGATCACATAGCCGTGCTGCTCCAGCTCACTCACTGCGGAACATATACTATCCACGCCATCCTTGCAGATTTTTGCAAGGCCTCTGGTGGTGTAGTCCCAATCCTCCGGCAAAGACAACATGAGCGAGAGCAAGCCTTTTGCTTTCAGCGAGAGCGCTGTGTTACGCAAATGGTGATTTGCCATGACGGTGTAGTCTTTTGTTTTCTCTATTCGGAATACTGCCATAAAGTTTTCCTCCTTTCCTAAAAATGGGCATAAAAAAACACCATAGACTTTTCAAAGAAATCTATGGTGCAACAAGGCAACGAGAAAGGGACACTACTCGCATAGTATCCCTTTTCTCATTCAATATTTAGTTTTTTTACCGTTTCCGCTTGCCTGTTGCCTTAAAAACATTGATTTTACTGGGTTTCTCTTTGTTTTCTTATCTCAACACAGCATTTGTAAGTGCTTTTTTTATTAGTTATTTTAAATTTTTTAGTTCTTCTTCTACTCCTTTAGATATTGAATTCTCTCCGCCAACTATTATTACATTTTTAATATTTGTATTTGATTTTATATATTCTACTACAGATTCGTCTAAGTACTTTTTAGGGGTTAGTATAATTGGAGCTTTATAAATACCTGTTAAGGAAGATGCACTTAACCCATCTGGATAATCTTCACCACTTGTAATTATTATAGTATCAACATCTATATTAAGATTTTCTTTATAATATCCTGCAATTATAGTAGACGTTTCATATCTGTTTTTTCCATCAATTTTAGTTGTAAATTCGTTTGGATAAAAACCATCTTTGATATTTATATCTCCCCATACAATTTTATGCTCTCCAGCCTCAATAGTCGGTCTACTTAAGTAGATACTTAATAAGTTATTATTTATTGGTTCATTTATTCCCACATATGGCGCTGAATATAATGAATCATAAAAATTATAACCATTTACATATATTGGAGTTATTTCACTATTACTTGATAATTTGTCTTTATATAATTTTTTTCTTAGCTCATTTACCTCATTTGCAGTTCCTATCCTATCATGTCCTGCAATTCTTTGTGTTTTAATCTTGGTATCATTTTTAATTCTATTTAAAACATCGTCTGATATGGTATTTTTACCACCTAGAACATATATTTCTTTAGGAGATAATCTCTTAGCTTCCTCAGTAACAAGTTGTTCAAGATTATTTTTTTTCACTAAAATTACTGGACTTTTAGTCTGTGACGTCAAACTGCCTCCAATTAAAGCATCTGAATAGACTTCTCCACTTGCTACAAACAAATAATCTGAACTTTCAAAATTATTCTTGCTCACGTATAGAGAAGTATCGTATCTGCTTTCCCCTGCTATTCTTGATACATTTAAACTATCTGCGCTAGAAATAGAAATACTTGAAGCTAATACCATAGAACCTAGACATAATGATATGATTTTTTTCATTTGTATGCCCCCCTTTATTAATATATTATTAATTTTAGTGTATCATATTAATTTAGAAAAACAGCTTTATGTTAATGTTTTGTAGTAATTTATTTTTTAGCAGAAAAATTGTAATAAATATATTATATTTGTTTCATCTTTTAAAAGTAGAAGTATGTATTTAAAATACCTATCTAGAACTTATTTATATCTACTAAAAAAGCACCTACATTTGTAGATGCTTCTTGCTCCTCTATCCCATAGGAATAGACAATTCTTCAATTTCTTTTTCTATTGATTTTGATATTGAATTTTCTCCTCCCACAATAATGACTTTTTCTATTCCGCTCTTTTCAATATATTTTTTAACAGAAGGATCTAATTTATTTTTAGGAGTTAAGCCAGCTAATATTACTTCTATTATTGCTATTTTACTTAAAGTTACCTCTTGCATTTTTTATCTATATTCGATTTTATCTTTTCTTTTATTAGCAATCGATCTGTATTAGATATAATGAATTTATCTTTCTTAATATTCTTATAATCTTCATATCGCTAACTGTCGAATTGTCACTGATTATATATTAATAAGTAAACTTTTGTTATTTAATTGTAAATTTTTTTAATGCTCTATAACTCTTTTTTGTTGCAACAAAAAAGAACCTTATTGGCTCTCATGTTATATCAATATATCTCGCTTAAAAAGTCTTCTTTTAATTTAATATTTCAACAGTTTTTAATATATCTAAGTACTTATAGTCATTTTCACATACTTACTCTATGTTACCTTTCATATATACCCGTGTATGCAAAAAAATATTTTTTAATACACCTAGTTTATTTTACTATTTTTCATAGCAAAAAACAGATCTATATAAACCAAATACCTCTCTTCCGACCTATTGTAAGTATCATATTTAAAAATTGTCAATAAAAAACTTGTATCTATTCACATTTTCACACAATTTATCAACTTCTATACACACTAAAAAAACCCAATTTCCACATGGAAACTGGGTTTTTTTTAGTGTGTATATATAAGAAATACCATCTCTTTGATATATGAACTTATTGTGTTTTCAAGTATTCCACATACAGAAGTGTATTGTTAGTGTATTATAAAGTATCATAGTTTTCTATAATGTTATATTATTTCTATTCTGTCATGCTCAAAATTGTATCTATTTACTATTTTTTTAATATCATGTAATTATACACTATTCAGTTATTTTTTTAAATTATGGTATAATTTACTTATGATTATCAAAAAGGGAGGAATATTTATTGTTTTTTTATGAAACTATTATTATCCAATTATTAAAAGAAGAACCTCACAATACCTTCATTTCTATTAAAAATATCATTGAACTGATTTTAAGCATTGTAAATATCTATTTTGTTTTTTTAGTTTATAAATTAAATAAAAAAGAAAGCAACCCAAAATTAGGTTTTTCAACAAATATAAAGGAATATGATTTTAAGAGTAATTTAAGTAAGACATTTGATCATAGTAATGGTATATTTTCTGATAGAATAAAACTTTTAAATGTCAAAATTCGCAATAATGATATTGATCATAAGAGATTTCCCTATGAAAATCATAATTCTAAATCCCTCTATTTAAAAATATCAAATACTGGAGATTTTCCTGCTACAGACATAGTTATTAATATTGATTTTATAATCAAAAGAACTCTCTGGGATAAAAATTTAGACCCTTTAAGTATAAGTGCTGAGGATTGTAACATAGTGAAATACAAAATATTTTCTGAAGAGCTTAAGATCGATTATATTCCAGCCCAATCAGATGAAATTGTTTTTTTAACGATTTTATATGGAACTTTTATTTCAGCTGATCTTGTTATTAATAGTGCTAAATCTAACGAAATGAAGTTTATAAAAAAACCAACTAAATTATATACTTACTTTCATGAATCTTATGATAACTATTCCGACTCGGCACAGTTCAGAAGTATTATGGGTATCCCCTTGTTATAAGAATAATATAATGGCACAAGAATATAAATAACACAAAAGTACTATTGAATTATTTAGCGAATAACTAACTATTTCCAAAAACAGTATTTATGGAATAGTTAAGTGAAACAATTGAAAAATAAGCGTTATTAAAATTGAGTAGAGCAGATTTAATATGTTTAAGTTTGCTTTATTTTTGTTTACTAAGGTTATGTCTATAATTTTAGCTATTTTATAAATTTAAATATAAATTTTCTTATTTTTCATGCATACTAATTATTATTATTTACTACACTTAAAATAAATTAATTTATTATATCTTTTTATTGAATTTTCTAAATTTTCTCTATTTTTATGTTGACATTTTTAAAATCTTATGATAGCGTGAAATTAAGACACTTTTACTTGATATTTTTTAAATTTAAAATATTATACAATTATTTTATTCTTATTTTTCACATTAAATAAATTACTTTCGAAAAATATTCACTTTTTAGTATTTTCAGTTACTGTATTTTCTTTTTTTATTTTATTTTAAAATTTAAAGTATAACATAAATAGAAGAAAATCTATTGTTCTTCTACTCTATGATAGTTATTAATTTAATATATTTTATTTAAGAAGGAGATTCTTATGAAAAAAAATATTAATATTTTTATAGTATCTACATTATTATTATTATCGGTTTTATTACTATTCGCATGTTCTAAGGAAAATAAAACTCCTGATAAAAATATTCAAAAACAATTTATTGAAGATGCCATTAATTATAATAATAAAGAGAGTAATAAGAAAAGAGATAGATTTATTGTTACAAAAAGTAATATGAAATTTAGTGATGGAACAACTTCAAGTATAAGTTCTAAAATGATCTTAAACTCTAGTCCAATGAGTGCGAAAATGACATCTTCTAATGACAAAAATATTGAAGGTTTTTACCAATTTTTGAACAATGATAAAAGTGTTGACTTTTATACTAATACGAAAAATCAAGGATTAGATGTGCGAAAAAATGTTGATAAAGGACTTGAGTCTCTTTACTCTGCGATGAGTACAGGAAGTCTAACAGGAAGTGCAAATGATTACAAAATAATAGGAGAAGAAAATTTAGATAATAAGATTACATGCAAACTAAAAAAAGATCTTTCACTAAGTGAGTATAAAAAACATATCGATAATCTGGTTGTTGATGGTATTGTTGATGAAAAATTTGTAAAAGAAAATAAATACTTACGGGATATTATTAATGACCTAGATGAAAATGGTTTTTTCATTTACTATTGGGTGGAAAAAAATACGCATAAGCTTTTGAAGATGGAAATGAATAATAGTTTATCAGAATTCGTTTCTTATTATTATAATAATAAAAACGGTAAAAAACCACCGATATCTACCATAGTTACAACTAACTTTCAGTATGATAATGTTGAAAAATTAAAAAGACCTACAAATTAAATATGTTATATAATTTTTAAACTGGAGGAAATGACATGACAAAAAGAGCAATTGCAGTATTTTTATTAGTAGCAACATTTTTTCTTTCGAGAGTGTAAAGTCTGAAGCAGTAACATTAACTCGAACAAAAACTGGATTGTATGGAATACAATGTATAATGACCTTTGACAAAGTAAATAACGTTGTTTCTGGTGCAAGGAATGTATCATTCGGAGTATTAAATGCTCTAGCATCTTATAAAAATTTTTATTATAATCCAATTAGATACAATAATAATAGTGTTTATAAGGTTGAATCTTCAGGAAGATATATGGAATTAGGTGATGATAAAGCACAAATTATAAATTACGTATTTGATGGATATAAGTAAAAAATAATATTTATAAAAATAAATTAAAAAAGGGGAAAATAAAGGAGTAGTCAAATGCTCCCCCTTTTCTTTGTATCTATTACAATATAAATTTGTTATTGTCAAATAGTATCATTAGATTATAATAATTCTATTTTTACAACAAGAATTTACTACTTGCTATTCTATCGCTTTCGTATCTATCTTTGCCTTCGCCCACGTACATTATTTCATACTTATTCTTATCTACTGTCCCATTATCAGGATATATTTTAGTTTTATGTAGTTTGGCTATCATTTCAGCTGTAGTTTTATCAGGTTCCCCATCATATACTACTGCTCTAGGTTTGGTAGTATCTACTCATTCACTAGCACTAATATAGCCAAAACCTCTTATTTTATACCACGTATTACCACTATTATCCTTAATTATTGGCCACAATAGTTTTGTTACTACAGATAAATTCTATACACATAAAGATATCGCTGAACTCAAAAAAGCCATCGATTTGATATAATTCAAAATATTATTTGTGTATTATAGCAAAAAATAGATAAAGTTTTTCACATTTCCACACAATTTATCAACTTCCATACACACTAAAAAACCCCAGTTTCCAATCGGATACTGGGGTTTGTAATTTCTGTATATATAAGAAATACTATCTCTTTGAGAACTGAGGTGCTCTTCTGGCAGCCTTCAAACCGTATTTCTTTCTTTCCTTCATTCTTGAGTCTCTTGTCAAGAATCCTTCAGCCTTTAATGCAGATCTTAAATCTTCATCAGCCTTTAATAAAGCTCTAGATATACCGTGTCTGATAGCTCCAGACTGTCCAGTGTATCCACCACCTTCAACAGATACGATTACATCATACTTGTTTTCGTTTCCTGTTAATACAAGAGGTTGCTTTACATCTCTTATTAAAGTTTCATAGTTGAAGTACTCATCTAAGTTTCTTCCGTTTACCTTTATATTACCTTCTCCAGCTACTAATCTTACTCTAGCTACAGAATTTTTTCTTCTTCCTGTTCCGTAATATTGTACATTAGCCATTAATTAAATCCTCCTCTCGAAATCCTACTTAAAGTTTAAAACCGTTGGGTTTTGTGCTGCATGTGGGTGTTCATTTCCTCTGTATACTCTTAGTCTAGTCATCATTCTATCTCTAAGTTTATTCTTTGGAAGCATTCCGCTGATTGCATGAGCCACTACTTCTTCTGGCTTCTTTTCCATCATTTCTTTATAAGATATTTCCTTTAACCCACCTACATAACCTGTATGGTATCTGTAGAACTTCTGAGTAAGTTTCTTACCAGTAAGAACTATCTTTTCCGCATTTAATACTACTACAAAATCTCCACCATCCACGTGCGGTGTAAATGTTGGCTTATTTTTTCCTCTCAATATTGTTGCTATTTCAGTTGCTATACGACCTAATGTCTTTCCTTCAGCATCAACAATATACCAGTCTCTTTTAACGTCTGCTGGCTTAGCTATATAACTTTTCATTAAAGACCCTCCTTAACTTTTCACATTGTGTTTTTGAATATATGTAAAGTCCGGGGCGAAGTGGACTTATTAACGCATTCTCAAATATTTTACTACTATAATAGTCAATTGTCAATATTTTATGCTCAATTATGTATTATTTTTTTACTTCATTTATAGTTATTTTTTGATTCACTATAATATCTATGAATTAATTCTAAAGTTATATTTTTTTCAACCCTAATTATCTAAATTTATATTCTTTTACTATAGTTTTTTTCTATTAATGTAAGTAGTATATAGTTTTTTTCTTTTCTATATTTAATTGTAAATATATTGCATAGAATCTATGGTATACTACAACTTGATATTTATATTTATATAGGAGGTATTATAATGAAATTAAGAAAACAATTACTAGCTTCACTTCTATGCTTAAGCTTAGTAGGTGCAGTTGGTTGTACACAAAAAGACAGTTCTGATTCTTCTAACTCAAACAAGCAAGAACAGAAAGCTGCTGATGAAGTTGCAGGTGTGTCTCTTAAAAATCCAATCAAAGTGGATAAAGAAGCTAAGACAGTTACTATTTTAAGTAGAGTTAATGGAAAGTATTTCACAGAACCTACTCGTCATGCTTCTGTTTTCAAGGAAGGAAGTAATGGAGAAAAATCAATTTTCACTGCATATGCTGACCACGTAGCTTTCCACAAAGGTCTAGTTGAGATTGGTGCAAAAGCAGGAGAAAATATGACTCCTGATAACGCTACAAAGACTAAGGTAGAAGGTAGCACTATAAAGGCAGAAGTGACTTGGGATGGTGCTGATAAAGCGTACGATATAAACGAAGTTGTAAAAGACAGCAACAATACAAAGATTGATTTTAAATTTGGTGGAAACTTAGAAAGAGCCAAAGAAAAAAATACAGGTTGTCTTACATGCCTTGACAGCTGTCCTGTAGGTATAATCTCTAACGCAGCATATACTTATGGATCAGTTGAAAATACTAAAGAAGTTGGTTTCACAGGAAATGATAAGATCCTTCCTGAAGATGGAACATATGTAGCTGTAGTATATACATTACAAGATTAATTAGAAACTTTTTCTTGTATGTTTTAAACAGTTTTGTACCAATATAATTAACGGAGGTATCATAATGATTAAGAAATTAAGAGCTTTATTCTACTATGTTACTACTGGAATAGCTTTGGGATACCTACTGGATATGTTGATGTTTTTTAATGTTAAATTTGAAATGATGATAGGTCTAGGCCTAGTGATGTATATCGCGCTAGGCTTTGGGCTACTTTTAGGTATTGCTTATAATACTATCAATTTCAGATATTTATTCTTTATCCTAGAAGGTATCACCGTTTTATTAGCAGCTGTAACTGGAAGATTAGGCATGTTTATGTATATAACTAAGGAAAGCCTTATGCTAGACGTTCCTGTTAAGACGATATTTATTCCTTTTATATGTTTTGTAGTAATAGTTAATATAATAAATATTTATATTGTTCTAACACAAGGTAAATATCAAAAAATATACACAAAAGCTGAAAGAAAAGCTCTAAAAGAAAAACAGAAAAAGCTTAGTGATTTAAGGGAAGAGATAAGTCCAGAGGAAAAAGCAAAAATTCAAGCTTCTAGAAAAAAACAGACGATTATTGCTTTAATCCTTATAGCTATATGTCTTGGAATATATTTCTTCGTTCCAGCAGTAAACAAAAATATTAACCATGCATTTTCAGTATTATCTCAATTAGATACAAAAGTAGTAATTGAGTACATTAGATCATACGGACCTATGGCAGCAGTAATATCATTTATATTAATGGTTTTACAGTCAATAGCTGCACCTATTCCTGCATTTTTGATTACATTGTCAAATGCTGCTATATTCGGATGGGTAAAGGGAGCGATACTTTCTTGGTCTTCAGCAATGGCAGGAGCTGCACTTTGCTTCTTTATAGCTAGAGCATTAGGTAGGGGTGTCGTAGAAAAACTTACTAGCAAGGGTGCTATGGAAAGTATAGATGTATTTTTTGAGAGATACGGAAAGTTTGCTATATTAATATGTAGGCTACTTCCTTTCGTTTCATTCGACTTTGTAAGCTACGGTGCTGGTCTTACAGGTATGAGTTTCTGGTCGTTCTTTATAGCTACTGGAGTTGGACAATTACCTGCAACAATCGTTTACTCTTATGTTGGAGGAACTCTTACTGGAGGAGCTCAAAAATTATTTGTAGGTTTATTAGTTCTATTTGCATTATCGATAGTAATCGGTATTCTTAAAAAGATATATAGCGACAAGCATAAAGATGATCCAGCAGTTGACGAAGAAGGCGTATCATAAAGCAGTCATATAATTATAATATATATTTTATGATAGTTGACACATCGTATTCGTGCCATCTATTAAAAAAAGTAAGTTGTCATTTGACAACTTACTTTTTTTAATACGACCTTTTTCTTTTGTTATAAATTAATTTTATAGTTCATGCAGAAATAATCCACATCTTACTTTTGGTTCAAACCAAGTAGACTTAGCCGGCATTATTTCATCTTCATCTGCCACCTTCATCAATTCTTCTACTGATGTTGGGTACAGTGAAAATCCAACTCTCATACCTTCGTCCACTCTTTTTTTAATTTCCCCTACACCTCGTATTCCACCTATAAAATCTATCCTCTTATCTCTTTGAGGCACTAAAATACCAAGTATTGGTTCTATTAAATTATCATGAAGCACGCTGACATCTAATTTTTCAATTATATCATCAGCTAGTTCATCCGCTTTTTTATAACTTATTTTATACCATTTTTTGTCTATATACATTCCGTAATCATACTTTTTCTCTGGCTTGAATTCTTGTTCCAACTCTTCAATGAAGAAGTTCTCTTCTACTTTTTTCATAAATTCTTCAAATTCTAAACCATTTAAATCCTCTACTACTCTGTTATAATCCATTACATAAAGGTTATTTTTTGGTGCAATCATTGCAAGATAATAATTAAATTCATCATTTTTATCATAATCAGGATTCAACTCCCTCTGATCAAGTGCATATCTTTCACCTGCTGCAGCTCTATGGTGTCCGTCTGCTATATACAAATTATCCACTTGTTTAAATAAATTTTCTACTCTATCTCTATCATCACCCTTTAATATCCATACAGTATGTCTTACATCATCATCTGATATAAAATCGTACAGAGGCTCTTCTTTCATTTTATTGTCAATAAATAGATCGAGTTCTTCATTTTCATGGTATGTAAGAAGTATAGTACCCGTATTTGCTCCACAATAGCGTATGTGATTCGTCCTATCTTCAACTTTATCTGGCTTAGTCTTTTCATGTTTTTTTATTTTTCCAGTTAGACTTTCATCTACAGATACACAGCCTACAATTCCCACTTGTGCTCTTGAGTCCATTATTTCTCTATATATATAAAGACATTCCTCTTCTTCTTTTTGAAAAACACCTTTTTCGAGAAAATCATTTAAATTTTCTGCAGCTTTTTCATATACTCTTTTATCATGTATGTCAGTATTTTCATCCAAATCTATTTCGGCTCTATCTATTCTTAAGTAGCTAAATTCATTATCTCTAGCCATTTGCCTAGCCTCTTGTGTATTCATTGTGTCATACGGAGGAGCTGCAACTTTATCTACATATTTTTTTGCTGGTCTAATTGCTTTAAAAGGTCTTACAGTAACCATATTATATTCTCCTTAATCATTAATATTTTGCCCGAAGGTTTTTCTACAGTTGTAATTAACTATATTATAACCTACTCAAAGCATTTTTTTCATTACAAGAAATAATCTGTTATTATATCTGTAATTTCATCTCCTATTCTCATCTGTGCCTCTTCTGTAGATGCTCCTATATGAGGAGTTACAGATACTTTAGGATGATCTAATAGTTCTTTCATAGGAGCTGGTTCATCTTCAAAGCAATCTATTGCTGCACCTGCTATTTGACCTTCATTTATCGCATCTAGCAATGCTTGCTCATTCGCTATTCCACCTCTTGCACAATTTATAAAAAAGGCAGTGTCTTTCATCATTTCAAACTGTTTTTTGTCAAACATATACTTTGTTTTATCAGTCAGAGGTGTATGTACTGTGACAAAATCAGCATTTTTTATTACTTCTTCTAATTCTGCATATTTTATATCATCAGTATCTTCTTTAAATTTATCTATATCAGTGTATAGTACTTTCATACCTAACTTTACAGCCTTATCAGCTATGCTATTTGCAATTCTTCCAAATCCAACAAGACCTAGCACTTTTCCTGCGATTTCATTTCCTTTTAGATTTTTCTTATCCCATATTCCATTTTTTAATTTCAAGTTAGCTATCTTTACGTGTCTTGATAAAACTAACATTTCGCATAATACCAGTTCTGCAACAGCGTTTGTACTAGCAAGCGGAGTATTTTTTACTACTATATTATTTCCAGTTGCATAGTCAACATCTATGTTATCAAGTCCAACTCCTCCACGAATTATCATTTTTAATCTTCCTGTTTTTAGAGCTTCATCGATAATATCTTTTTTAATTTTAGTTGCAGATCTTACTACTACTGCATCAACTTCTTTTATTTTTTCTTTTAAATTATCTTCATCATAAAATTTTTCTTCAACGTTAAACCCTTTATTCTTCAATGTTTGTACTGCATTTTTATCCATTCCATCTGTGATCAATATCTTCTTCATGTCTATTCCTCCATAAATTTAAGTACATTAAAAGTACACAAATCAAACACAATTAAAAACCTTTATTTTAATTAAAATCTAAAAGTTCATCTATTGTATTCAACAAATACTGGATATCATCTATTTGATAATCTCCCATGTGTGATATTCTGAAAGTTTTTTCTTTTAAGTCGCCATAGCCATTTGCTATTTGCATTCCTTTTTTAATTAGCTGTGAGTTTAATTTAGATATGTCTATATTTTGAGTATTTTCAATTACTGTGAGTGTGTTTGATAGATAATTTATGTCAGTGAATAGTTTGAAGTGTTTTTCAGCCCATGACCTTACTAAGTTAGCCATGTCTTCATGTCTTTTGAATCGATTGTCGAGACCTTCTTCTAAGATATTGTCAAGTTGATAATCTAATGCATACATATGTGATATTGAAGGAGTTGAAGGGTATTGATAATTCTTTTTCTTAAGATATTTATATATGTCCAGTAAATCTAGATATGTACCTCTAAATTCTACTGTTTCTGCTCTGTCTATAGCCTTTTGTGAGAATGTACACATAGACATTCCTGGAGGTAGTCCGAGAGCTTTTTGAGTTGAAGTAAGCAATATATCTATTCCTAGCTTATCTACTTCTATCTTTGTGCCTCCTGCAGAACTTACCGCATCTACGCAGAACACTATATCTTTTCTTTTTTTCATTACTTCAGCAATTTCCTCGATTGGATTTGTTATCCCTGTAGAGGTTTCATTGTGCTGAACCGTAACTAAGTCGTACTCCCCGGTATTAATTACTTCTTCTACCAGCTCTGGAGTTATCGCTTTCCCCATATCCACTTTATGCAAATCAGCCTTAACATTATTCGCCACTGCCATTTTGTGCCATCTATCTCCAAATGCACCACAGGAGAACACAGCTGCCTTTTTGGATGTGCAGGATCTAATTGCACCTTCCATCAAGCCTGAGCCGGAGGATGTGGATAAAAGTATTTCATTTTCTGTGTATAATAACTTTTGTAGTTTTTTGCTTATGCTCTCTTGTAAGGCACTAGCTTCTTTTCCTCTATGACCTATCATCGGTGTTGCCATTTTTTGAAGAACATCTTCTCTAACATCGATAGGTCCGGGAATAAATAATTTCCTAGCCATTGCTTTAACCTCCTTTTAAATTAAATTATACTTATTCTATACTACTAATTTTCACTTGTCAACATTTTTTTGTAATATTTTTTTTAATCTGAATTGTTTTACAATAAGTTTTCTTAAAATACAGCTATGCATATATTGAAAATACTGGATAATATCATTCTAAAATCAAATGTTTTAATTTCTATATATTTCTACACAATGTAATATTTTTCTCAATTGAATATTTGTTTTTTTATTTTTTGCAAAAAAATAGATGCGTTCTGCTTTACAAAACTCATCTACAAATTTTTTAATATTTTACTTCTTTTAAAAATAGCCCTTGAGGTGGTGCTGTATGCCCTGCTCTCAATCTATCTTTTGACTCTATTATATCAGACAAAGGTTCGGTTATTCTTCCGCTTCCAATATCAATTATTGTTCCTACAATTATTCTTACCATGTTATATAAAAAACCACTACCTTCGACCTCAATAATAATCAACTCGCCCTCTTCAAATATATCAATTTTATATATTGTCCTCACCGTGTTGATTATTGAAGATCCGCTATTTCTAAACCCCGCAAAATCATGTTCTCCTTCAAAGGATTTGATTTCTTTTTTCATTTTTTCCATATCTAACCTGTACTTGACACGATAAGAAGTATTTTTAAAAAATGGACTCTTTATCCTAGATGGATAAACTTGATATCTGTATGTTTTCTTTATAGCGGAATGTCTGGCATGAAAATTTTCATCTACCTCTTCAGCTTCCAGTATAGCAATATCATCTGGTAGTGTGTTATTTAATGCTTCTGGTATTTTATCAATTGGAATAGTCGTTTCCACCTTCAGATTTGCAACTTGACCTATAGCATGAACACCTTTATCAGTTCTTCCTGAACCAATTATCTCTACTCGCTTTTTCTTAAATACTTGTTCACACGCATACTCTATTTCTCCTTGTATTTCTAAGGAATTAGGCTGCCTTTGCCATCCTTTGTATCTACTACCATCATATGCTATTGTCAACTTAATATTTCTTTCACTCATTTCTTTACTCTCCATATGTAACGTTTCTTATTTACCTATATATTTTACTCATATCTTTTCAATATACTATAAAAATACACACTCTTCAATACAGTTTTTTTTAGTAAAAATAATAAAGCTTAATTACTTTACACCTAGTCTCATTATTTTTGTTATAATTATAGTATACTACAATTTTTTAGGAGGAATAAATTATGAAAATACATGGTCTATTTGGAGAGCATCTTTCACACTCGATATCTCCAGAAATACATGATTTTATTTATAAAAAAATTGGCTATGAAGCAAATTATGATATATTTGAGTTTAAAGAAAATGACCTTAAAAAATATACAGATAAAATTTATTCCGGTGAAATTTCTGGCGTCAATGTGACGATTCCATACAAACAAAAAGTCATTCCTTTTTTAGATGGCTTAGATGAACAATCAGAAAAAATAGGAGCAGTAAATACTATCAACTTAGAAAATAACAATCTAATAGGATATAATACTGATTACTACGGAATAGAGAAATTATTAAATTCTGTATTTCCTATATCTGATAAATCTTTTTTGGTACTTGGATTTGGTGGAGCTGCAAAACCACTTATTCATTTTTTATTAAATAACAACGCTAAAAGAATATATATTGTAAGTAGAACACCTCAAAAATATGACAGCTATTATATTAATTATAACCATGTAAATTTTGTTAGCTATAAAGATTTATACGAATTAAAAGCAGATGTAGTAATTAATTCAACACCTGTAGGAATGTATCCTAATATTGAGGCTTGTCCTATTGAAGAAAGTCTTTTTAACAACTTTACATACGCTTTTGATTTAATATATAATCCACATGAAACAGCTTTTATAAAAATGGCAAAAAAACATGGTCTGAAATCACAAAACGGTCTTAAAATGCTTGTATTGCAGGCAATAAGAGCTGTAGAAATTTGGAGTAAAAAAACAATAAATGAATCAGTTTCAGAAGAAATTTTTCTTCATTTTCTTGGAAAAAACTCAGATAATCAAGACCCTATATTTCTTGTAGGTTTACCTGGTAGCGGAAAGTCTACATTTGGAAAAAAGCTAGCTAATTTACTGGGATATAATTTTATAGATTTAGATGAACTCATAGAAAAAAACACAAATATTAGTGTCAGCGAAATTTTTAAAATTAGTGAAGAATATTTCAGAAAGATTGAATCTCAGTGCCTTTTAGAAACATCTAATTTAAAAAATACCGTCATAGCAACTGGAGGCGGAGTAGTCACACAAAAGTCAAACAGAGAGTTTTTAAATGGTTTTGATAAAGTTTTTTACATTTCACGTTCATGTGAAGATATAAAAAAAGAGAATCACTCAAATAGACCTCTTCTAAGAGGCAATCTATCTCACTTAGATACTTTATTTGAGCAGAGAGAAGAATTTTATAAAGAAGTTTCAAAACATACACTATACAATAATACTTCAATTGATGATTTGATATCTCAAGTCACGAAATATTTATAAAGGAGAACTAAATGAAAATCGCAATAATAAATGGACCAAATTTAAATATGCTAGGAATAAGGGAGCCAGATATATACGGATCTAATTCATATGATGATCTATGCTCAAATATCTGTTCTTATGCTAGAAAAAAAGAAATAGAAATTATATTTTTTCAAAGTAACGGAGAGAAAGAAATTATAGATTTTATACAAGATATTTACTCTTCAGTAGACGGAATTATTATAAATCCTGCAGCCTTTACTCATTATAGCTATGCACTTCATGATGCTATTAAATCAGTTCCAACACCTTTTATAGAGGTACATATATCAAACATTCACGCAAGAGAGGGGTTTAGGAATACTTCAGTTACTGCTAGTGCTTGTATTGGTAGTATCAGTGGTTTTGGAGAAGATAGTTATATAGTAGCATTAGATGCAATATATAGGCATATTTCAAATAACATTTAGCAAAAAATATTGTAGTAACCTTATCATCCATAACTAATATTAATATATCTTGAGAGTTGTATTTAATAGCAACCTCATAATATATCATTATAAGAAAATTTTATTAATTAGTTTTCAGAAAAAGGACGGTGTTAAATATGGTGAGAAATTTTGATAAAAAAACAGCTACATCAAAAACTGAATCTAGATCTAAATATAAAGGTAGATATAAATCTGATTCTGATTCTAGCTCTATACCTAAACTAAGATCTGACTCTAGATTTAAGCCAAAATCTGATTCTGATTCTGGCTCTAGATCTAAACTAAAAACTAGTTCTAGATCTAAGTCAAAAACTTATTCTAATCCTGAGTCTAAACCAAGGTCTGAATCTAACTCTAAAATGGTAAAAAGAAAAGTTTTACATCTTAATTTTATAGGCAACGATATAAATCTTTCGTTGAGCGGCAACTATCCAGAATCTGATAGAGAAATATATTGTAGAAGATATCATAAAATTTGGTCTCCTACAGCGAAAGCATGTGAAAAATGCGGTTATCTTCAAAGTTGGATGCAAGGGTCTGGGCTTGCTTGTGAGTGTTATGACTACGTGGAAAAAGATTCTGAAAACCCTGAAATGATGATCATAGAACATAAAAATCGAAAAAAAGAACTGCTTAGAGTCAGTGAATTGATTGAAAAAGGAAAATTAAAAAAACTAAAAAAATAGTTCTCACCATAAAATAAAAAGCATAATTTTTTTGCAAATTAAATGAAAGTAATAAAATAAGTAAAAGCGAGCCATAATTTCAGCTCGCTTTTACTTATTTTCTACTTTAAAATTAAAAACATAAATTATAACTATATATCTCTTTGAACAGATTTAGATATATCCATTACGCTTTTTAGTAATTCTTCCACGTATTTTTCATTTTCACTGTTTTGCAATTTTCCTATATTTTTTCTTATAACTTCCTTTTCTCTTTCAGGATGATAAAGTTCCAAGTTTTCTTTTTTCTTCAGCATACCTATTTTTTTTACAATTTCTAATCTTTCTTCTAGTAATTTCACCAATTTATCGTCTATTTTATCTACTTCTTCTCTATATTTATCTAGTTCCATTTTTTTCTCCTATCATTACACAGTCTAGTATTGCTATTGCAGTTGCTGCTTCTATTACCGGCACCACTCTTGGTACTATTGAAGGATCATGTCTACCAATTATTTTGATTTCTTCATTTTCCATAGATTTAAGGTTTACACTCATTTGAGTTTTTGAAATAGACGGCGTAGGTTTTATTGCAACTTTAAATACTACTGGCATACCATTTGTAATACCACCGTTTATTCCTCCATTATGGTTGGTTTTTGTACTTATATTACCTTTTTCATCTATGCAAAATGAATCATTGGCTTCAGATCCACTCATTTTTGTCATATCAAATCCGTCGCCAAATTCAATTCCCTTTACAGCTGGTATTGAAAACATCATAGAAGATATTACCGACTCCACAGACTCGAAAAAGGGCTCTCCTATCCCCGGTTTTATACCTATGACAGCACACTCTACTACGCCTCCCAAAGAGTCTAAATTTTCTTTTGCGATAGAGATCGATTCTTTCATTTTTTCTTCAAAGCTACTATCAATTAATGGAAATCTAGACTTCGATAATTTTTTAAATTCTTCTTTATTTAAACTATCAAAATCAAATGAAACATCTTCAACATTACTAATGCTTTTTATGTGTGAACCAATTAGTATATTTTTTTGTTCTAAAATTGATTTTGCAATTGCTCCAGCAAATACTATTCCCGCTGTTAACCTTCCAGAAAAATGACCTCCACCTCTATAATCGTTAAATCCACTATACTTTATGTTTGCTGAATAGTCTGCATGACCAGGTCTAGCTATATCTTTCATTTTTGAATAATCTCTAGATTTTTGATCTTTATTTTCTATTGTCATTGCAAGTGGCGCTCCTGTCGCATATCTTTCAAATACTCCACTCAAAATTAGTGGAGTATCACTTTCTTTTCTAGCAGTTGAAAAAGAGTCTTTTCCCGGTGCCCTCCTATCCATTTCTGTTTGAATTTTTTCCATATCTATATATGTTCCACTAGGTATGCCATCTATTACTACACCAATATTTGTTCCGTGTGATTCTCCAAAAATTGTTACTTTAAATTTTCTTCCCCAAGTCGCTGACATTTATTACTCCTCCAAGTTCTCTATATCTCTCCCAAAAATCAGGATATGATTTTGAAACATACTCTGCATCTTCGATTCTAATTTTTTCTTTGCAAACTGTGGCAGCTATTGCTAACATCATAGCAATTCTATGATCCTTGTGACTGGATACTTCTACTCCTCCATCTAAATACTTTCTTCCTGAAATTATCAAATTATCTTCTTCTATACGTATCTCCGCACCTAGTTTTTTTAATTCATTACATGTGGCAATCAATCTATCTGATTCTTTTATTCTTAACCTTCCTACATCTGATATTACACTTTCACCTTCACTCAATGATGCTAGTAGAGATAAAATCGGTACTATATCTGGAATATCACTTCCGTCAAATGAATATGATTTTGGATTTTTGCCAGTTATTTTTAGCTCTCCATTTGAAGTATCTATTTCGTAACCAAATTTTCTTACTATATTTAAAATTTCTCTGTCTCCCTGACTAGAGTTTTCGCACATGTTTTCGATGAAAATATCATTTCCCAAAGCTGCTCCCACTATAAAAAAAGCTGCTTGAGAGTAATCTGTCTCTACTGTGTATTCAGTAGAGATATATTTTTGATTTCCTTTGATTTTAAAGCTTTTATATTCCCTATTTTCTATTTTTACTCCGAATGTATTTAATACATCTATTGTCAAATCTATATATCCTTTAGATTCTAGTTTTCCATCTATTCTTATTTCTGAATCATGTTCCAAAAGTGGAAGTGCATATAATAATCCAGTAATAAACTGAGAACTTATATCACCTCTTAAAGTGTATGTGTTTTTACTAAATACTTTACCGCCTTCTATAAAAACACTTTTTTCTTTCTGCTCATAAGAAATTCCTTCTTCATCCAGGATATCATAATATGATTTTAGTGGTCTTTTTAAAAGATTCCCCTTAGTCCTTAGTTCAAACTTTTTATCAAAAAGCGTAAGTATAGGAATTAAAAATCTGATTGTAGATCCAGATTCTCCACAGTCAATTACGACTTTTTCCTTTTTATTTGTACTACTTTCTTTTACTATTTGTTTTAATATGTTATCGTTTTTATTTTGAGATGTATTCGACTTTTTTAACATCGAGTCATTTTCTACATCCTCTCTTCTATCTGCATAGATTCCCTTTATTACTAGATTGCTCTCATATATTTGGATGTTTGCTCCAAGCTTTATCATAGCCTTTATAGTCGCTTCTATATCGTCTGATATGTAAATATTTCGTATGATACTCACTCCGTCTCCCAAGGATGCACAAATAATACTTCTATGACCTAGGCTTTTTGATGATGGTGGAGTTATTTTTCCGTTTAATTTAGTTGGCATTATCTCTACGTGCATTGCTTCTCCCTTATTCTAAAATATATCGATTATTTTATACACTTTTATAGTTTTCTTTTCTTTTCTTTTCTTTTCTTTTCTTTTAACATATTTTAGTTTATTTATTTTTAAAAAAACTTATATCTTCTTTTAAAATTTTACTACTTCCTATTTTATCAACTAAAACTATATTTATTTCACTTCCTCTTGCTTTTTTATCATTTTTTATATACTTTAATAGTTCCTTGCTTACTATGTTCTCATCATCAACTGGCAGACCATATTGTGTAGTAAGTTCTTCTATCTGCTCTTTTATTTTATTTGATATTATCTTTTTTCCCGCCGCAAGTGAAGCTATTCTATTCATCCCAATTGATACAGCCTCTCCATGTGTATATTTCTCATATGAATAAAATGTTTCTATTGCGTGCCCAATTGTATGTCCAAAGTTTAGAATCATTCGTTCTCCATTGTCAAATTCATCCCTTTGAACAATTTCCTTTTTAATACTACAACATTCATATATCACATCTTCTATGTGTGGATATATTTCTTCACGGTTTTTAAATTTATTTAGTAATTCATACAGCTTTTCACTTCTTATAAACGCATATTTTATTACCTCTGCCATCCCATCTCTAAAAACTCGCTCACTCAACGTTAATAGTACTTTTGGATCTATTATTACCATTTTGGGATGATAGAAACTTCCCACCATATTTTTCCCAAAGTCTGTATCTACTGCTGTCTTTCCTCCTACACTGCTATCTACTTGTGCCAATAAAGTCGTAGGAATCTGAACAAAACTAACTCCCCTTAAATATGTAGATGCTATAAATCCAGAAACATCTCCTACTACTCCACCACCTATTCCAATTATTAAATCACTTCTAGTAATCGATTTATCTGATAGAGAGCTATATATTTCTATTATATTATCTATTTTTTTGGAATTTTCACCTGCTTCCAAAACTTTTTTATAAACTTTAAATCCAGATTCATTTAGCTTATTTATTATTTTATCAGCATATAAATGTTCCACATTAGTGTCTGTAATAACAAATATTTTTTCTCCTGAAAATATCTCTTTTATCTTAACATCTATTCTTTCAATTAGACCTTTTTCTATATATATTTTGTAGTCACTTGTATTTGTTTTCAAATTTAATTTCAACATTTATCTCACCTTAAACTTTCTTCGTTCTCTTTTTGTAACTAGGTTATATCATACAGCAAGGTAATAACCAATTTATTATTCATAGCATAATAATATTGTAATATATAATATATACCTTATTATTTTACTATACCATAATTTTACAATTTATTTTTCTATTTATTTTCAATAATGCATTTATAAACAATTTATGAACATTTTAAAATATTTTATAATTCGCTTGCTTTCAATCATAAAAAATACACCTTTGAAACTATTTATATCATAGCTTTCAAAGGTGCATTATATATTATTAGTTAAAATCTTTTAGAATTTTTTATTGCATATTTTATTGAATATCTATTTTTGTTGCTTTTTCATTCGTTATTAGCTTGTAACTATCTTCCTATAGGAGTTGAAACTCTATCTAGTCTTTGAGATATCTTCACTGCTGTAGAGTATCTATCCGCTCCATGTATTCTTTCTTTATTAGTTACTTTTAATCCATCATATACAGATTTAGATACTGAATTTTCTCCACCACCTACAAGTATGCTGTCTATCTTCCAGCCAGCTATGTCCTTAGCTGTTATATCTGTTAGAGAAGTTGGTTTTGTAAGGTGAATTGGGCACTTAAACTTAGCTGCTAGTGAGTTGATTGTGATTCCATCTGGGAAGTCAGTTCCATCTACTAGTATCATGTCTGTCTTATTTCCAGTAAGTGCTCTCACTTCT
>NZ_OERU01000019.1 GCF_900240845.1 Peptostreptococcus faecalis | reverse complement strand
AGAAGTGAGAGCACTTACTGGAAATAAGACAGACATGATACTAGTAGATGGAACTGACTTCCCAGATGGAATCACAATCAACTCACTAGCAGCTAAGTTTAAGTGCCCAATTCACCTTACAAAACCATCTTCTCTAACAGATATAACAGCTAAAGATATAGCTGACTGGAAGATAGATAGCATACTTGTAGGTGGTGGAGAAAACTCAGTATCTAAATCTGTATATGATGGATTAAAAGTAACTAATAAAGAAAGAATATCAGGAGCTGATAGATACTCTACAGCAGTGAAGATATCTCAAAGACTAGATAGTATATCTACTATGATAGGACGTAGGTAGGACGTAAATAACATCTAGAAAATACTGTATCTGAACTACTAAATTATATATACAATAAAGCCAAAGATAATAATATCTTTGGCTTTAAATTATACTCTAAAATATAAAATTATTTCAACATTTATAGTACACACTTGATGTTATTTTAAATATTATAAGATAAATTCAAACAAAATATTATAAAGTAGACTCAACTAGTAGACAGCAATCGGTCCGTGTGGTCCCTCAATTATATCTATTTTTGTCTCAAATATATCAGTTAATATATCTGATTTCATTATTTCCTCAATTTTTCCAAAAGCAGCTATACTTCCCTCTTTCATTGCACAAATTCTATCAGAGTACTTTGCCGCAAAGTTTATGTCATGCATAACTGTCAATATTGTCCTACCAAATTCATTTGCAGCTCGCCTTAAGTGTTCCATCATCTGAACAGAACGTGCTACATCTAAGTTGTTCAATGGTTCATCTAACAATACATACTCTGTTTCTTGACATAAAACCATTGCAACATAGGCTCTTTGTCTTTGACCTCCTGAAAGTTCATCCAAATATCTATTTTCCAAGTTGGTTAAATCTAAAAAATCAATGTATTTTGATATAATTACATCATCTTCTTTTGTAAGTCTTCCTTTTGAATAAGGAAATCTTCCGAATCCGACTAATTGTCTAACTGTTAATCTCGTTACAAAGTGATTTTCTTGCCTTAAAATAGTTATTTTTTTTGCTAATTCCTCTGATTTAGATTCTGAAACATCCATATTAGCAACTGCTATTTTACCTTCGTCTATATCTAAAAGTCTTCCTATCATCAATAATGTTGTAGACTTACCTGCTCCATTTGGCCCAATCAAAGATGTAATTCCAGCTTTTGGTATTTTGATATCTAATGGACCAATTTCGACTTCATCTGTATATGATTTTTTTACATTTTTTATTTCTATCATAATGTCCCTTTCCTCAATATTACAACTAAAAAAGTTAAACCACCAAACATTTCAATAATAATAGAAACCACACCTTGTGCATCAAAAACATGATACATAAAAAAATACGCTGCTGTTATTACTAAAAATGCCACAGCTATCCCCATTGGAAACAAATATCTATGATCATATGTAGATGCTATTTGATAAGTCAAAGTTGCAACTAAAAATCCATAAAAAGTAAGTGGTCCAATCAAAGCTGTTGTAATTGACATCAAAATTGAAACTAATACAAGGGTGTAAATTATACCTCTCTTATGATTTACTCCTAAAGGTACACTCGTATTTTTTCCTAATGATAGCACATTTAATTTTTTTGAATATACAAATAATAATATACTTACTATAATTACAATTGGTATTACCACAGGAAAATATGCAGCATCTGCGTTATTTACAGAGCCAAACAATCTTGCCTGCAAAACATCAAATTCCGAAGGTGTAAGTAACCTTCTCATAAATGATGATATTGACCTAAGCCCTACTCCAAAAATAACACCTATTAAAAGCATCAGTTGTAAATTACCATACTTGCCTGTAAGAAGCAATCCGTAAAGTAGTAAACACATTATCACCATTAAAGTTCCCTGAAATAAAAAAGGCACAACACCTGTAAACTCAAAAAAAACAGCTGCTCCACCAAAAAACATAGTTGCAGTATGTATTGTTGAATATAGTGCTTCAAACCCTAAAAGTGACGGTGTTATGATTCTATTATTAGTACTAGATTGAAATGCTATTGTAGATAAACTTTGACATACAGCAGCAATCATCATTGCAACAAGTGCTGACAATCTTCTTCTTACAACTGGAATAAATGAAGGTGAATCAACTGGTACTGGGTTATTATATACTAACAATCCATATGAAAAAAATATTCCCATAAGCACTAATCCTATTAAAATAATCCAATATCTCTTCTCATCTTTTTTTGATCCAAAAGCTCTTGCCGTTCTACTCTCATCAGGAAGATTAAAATTAAGCCCGTCATTTTCTATATTACTTATTGTTAATTTACTCATCTAGCCCTCCGTTGCTTCAACAAAATAAGTATGAATACAATTGAACCCACAGTTCCTAATATCAGGGAAACTGGAACTTCAAATGGCATTATAATGGTTCTTGAAATTATATCACAAAGAGTTATAGTTCCCATACCCAATACGCATACCCATGGAAGATTGCTCCTTAAGTCATCACCTCTGTACATAGAAACTATATTCGGTACAATAAGACCTAAAAAAGGTAAATTCCCTATTACAGAAGCGACTATTCCAACAGATAGTGAAATAAGTCCTGTACCTAGTAGAACTATCTTATCATAATTTGCACCAAGACTAGTTGCAATATCTTCTCCTAATCCAGCTAAAGTCAATCTATCTGCGTACTTAAAAATTAAAATAGTCGCAATTACTATAAACCATAAATATTCATATCTACCTATTTGAACTGGAGCAAAAGATCCTGCAAACCATATTTCTAAATTCTGTGTCATCTTAAAAACAAGTCCAATAAATGTAGAAATTGCAGATATTACAGCTCCAAGCATCATACCAATAATAGGAACAATAAGCGCGGATCTAAGTTTTACTTTTTTTAAGAACATAAAAAATATCATCGTTCCTATAAAAGAAAATATAATAGCCCCTCCCATCCTTAGCATCAATGAAGGTGCTGGAAATATCACGTACACTAGTATCAGTCCCAGACCTGCCCATTCAATAGTTCCTGTCGTAGTAGGTTCTACCATACGGTTTTGCGTAATTAATTGCGTTACAAGACCCGATATAGACATTGCTGCTCCAGTAAGCATCAATGCTACCGTTCTTGGAACACGTGTGATAAAAAACATATTTATTCCATCTTCTTGCCCTCTAATATCATACACTCCTGTAAATAAAGATATCAAAGCTAAAATAAAAAAAACAACAACAGCAATAATAAAGTTTTTAGTCCATATTTTATTGTTATTATTATACTGGGGCTGAGAAATCTCAGCCCCAGTATTATTTTCTATTTTAATTTTATCGTTCATTATTTTGATTTTCCTAATGCATCTGCTATATTTCCAAATAACTCAATATATGTTTGAACTGACTCATTAAGATATGTATCATTTGGTGCAAACACTATATGCCCTTCAGAAATAGCCTTAGTATTTTTTAGTGCAGGTGACTTTTCTATAACATCTTTTGCAGGAACTGATTCTCCATCCATCACTGCATCACGATCCATAGCAAAGATCCAATCAGGATTGCTTTCCGCAATTGCTTCTACTGAAATATTGTCTCCCTTGTGATCTGTTGAAGCATCCTTTACTTCTAAAGATGGTTTCCATCCAAAGATTTCATAAAGTGGTCCTCAAACACGCCCTTTACCAGGAGCTGAATAACCAATTTCTCCACCAGAAACTACCACACTCATAATTGTATCCTTACCGTTGTAAGAATCCTTAACATTCTTTATTGATTTATCAAAATCAGCAATTAATTTTTTAGCTTCATCATTTTTATTGAATATTTGACCTATAACAGTAGTAGAATCTTTAAGTCCATTCAGTAGACTTTCACCAGGTGCTCCCTTTTCTCCTGAAACATCAAAGCTTAAATCTACTACCGCAGCATTTGGAACTAATTTCTTTATATCTTCATAGTAACTACCGAATCTCTGACCCACTATAACAACGTCAGGATTTACTGATGCAATTACTTCAAGCTTTGGCTCTTTATGATCTCCAATATCTTTTACAGAATCATCTTTCATGTATGGTGACTCTTCAGTTAACAAACCTTTTGGTGCTGCTGCTAACTTAATTTTCCAATCAGCTAATGTTTCAAAAGTTCTATTATCCAAAGCTACTACGTTTTTTGGATTTACGGGAACTTTCACAGTTCCATGTATATCTTTTACTTCAACTGTAGCTGTATTACTTTCTTGCTTATCAGAGTTGCTCTCTGTCTTTGCGCAACCTGTTAAAGTCATTATAAATGCAACTACTAAAGCTGCACCTCCTAAAAATCTTTTATTAATCATAATCCTTCTCCTTAATATGCACTTATCATGCAATTATTTAATAAATTATAAATTCAATTTTATATCCGTACTACAACCTCAAAAAAAATATATTAATTTATACTAACAAGCACCTCCATTACTATATTTTCCCCCTTTTTTATATGTGATACAAAATATATTTTCAACAGGTATTAATAATTTAAACTTGTTGAAAACGATAAGCGTTATCGATTTCTATTGTACATTTTATAATAATTATTGTCAAGTAGAAATATGTAATTTAAAGTTTTTTCAAATTAATAATATGTAATATTAAGAAAATTCCCTTTCTTTAACTTTATTAATTTATTTAAATAAATAATGGTATTGTTTTGTAATAGATATTATTATTGTAGTGCTAATGATTATATTTAAATATATTACTCTAAGCGATAGTAAAATTTTTTAAAAAATGCCATGCTTCCTGGGGATAGCATGGCATTTTTTCCGATATTAAATTTCGTCCTAAATTTAATTATCAATATTTTCTTTAAGTTTTTTATAAATCAAATCACTAGCTTCTTCTTCATAGCAATCATATATTTTTTTACACTCTGAAGCCTTCTTATTTGTCAAATCATGTATTAGTTTAATAATATCTCCGGATTTCCCCGAATTTCCAAAATCAATTTTATACTTTAAAATTCTATCTTTTATATCTTTTTCTTCTTCTTGAGTCAATTCCCTCTGAACTTTCTTTTTTCCAAATAATCCCATAATTTTCCCCCTAAATTTTTTATTTTTCATGTTTATTATATATCAAAATAACTTATTTTTATATTATTTAATAAAAATTAAATAGTAATTAATTATATCTAAAAAATCTTTCTGGACTATTTCTTAAAAATGAAAATGCTTTAAAGGAAGAGAATGGATAACTGAACTTTATAATCGAAATAATGCTAAGCACTTCAAATTAAAATACAATCGATAAATACAAACTAAATTGGAGTATAGAAATAATTCTATACTCCCTTATATACTACTAATAACATACTCTCTTTTTTTCTACATCTAAATTGAGTCTTTAATAAGCAGTCCATCCACCATCTGCAACTATTGATTG
The DNA here is from genome assembly GCF_900240845.1 of Peptostreptococcus faecalis. Lineage (GTDB taxonomy): Bacteria > Bacillota > Clostridia > Peptostreptococcales > Peptostreptococcaceae > Peptostreptococcus > Peptostreptococcus faecalis. The sequence goes on along the minus strand of NZ_OERU01000019.1, from coordinate 4,142 downwards.
TCCATTTATAAAGCTTGAATCATCTGATGCCAAAAATAATGCTATTTTAGCAATTTCTTCTGAAGCTCCAAATCTAGGGTTTGTTGCTCTTGTAGCAGGTAAAATCACTTCTCTTGCTTTTTCATTAACATCTTGCATGTATTCGCCCTCTCCTATTTCCGTTGCAACTCCTCCAGGGCATATTGCGTTACATCTTATATTTGATTTTGCATATATGTATCCTGTATTTTTTGTCAAACCTATTACAGCATGTTTTGAAGCAGTATAGATTGACCCCCCTCTTGCTCCATTAAGTCCACCCACTGAAGCAACATTAATTATATTTCCAGATCCCTGTTCTTCAAATATTCTTATAGCTTCTCTTGATGTATAAAATGGTACATAAGTGTTTAGCGTAAATATTTTTTCTAATGCACCATCATTAAAATCTCCTACTGCTGCAAAATCATCCATTATTCCTGCATTATTTACGAGTATATCTAATCTGTTTTCTTTTTCCTTTACTGCTTTTATATTTTTAGGAATTTGTTCTAAGTCCATTAAATCTATAGCTGTTGGTATTATTTCTCCTTGAAAATCTTTTGCTTTATTTTTTAATTCTTCAAGTCTTTCTACTCTCCTTGCCATTGCGTATACTTTTGCTCCTTCCTTAGCATATTCTAGCGCAATAGCAGCACCCATTCCAGAACTAGCACCAGTTACAATTGCTACTTTGTTTTTCAACTTCATAACACTTTCCTCCTTTAATAATTTCAAAATTTATTTACTATTATTATAGCACATATTATTTTTTAAATAGTCTATATAGTTTAAATATAAAAATTTTTTAAAATTTTATTATTATTTTAAATATTTTTTTATATTTAAAGTCTTCTCAAAATACAAAGAATCTTTATTTTTTATAACAAAATCCATATATTATACTGAAAAATATCCTATTTCCACCTTTTATCTTCAATAAATTTTCTTCTACTTGGATTACCTTCACTCCTATATATTTTATTATTTGCTATATCATAAATAGAAGACCAAATAGTATCAAAGCTTTGTTTTTTTTCATATTGGCATAAAAACCCTCTCTTTCCACTTAATAATTCTCTTATATCTTCTAATCTATAATTTGTATAATTTTCTTTTTCTAATGTATTATATCTGTCATGAGATCTTATATCATCATTTAAATCACACTTAAATAAACGCATTTTTTTTGATACAAAATGATTTGTTCTGTACAATGCGCCTTTAGAAATTTGTTCAAAATATTTTCTTTTTGAATTCAATTCCGCTAAAAGTACATCGCCATTTCTATCTGCAACAATAATATTTTGTGATGATCCTATCTCAACATTTTCTAAAAATTCTCTTGATTCTCTTATAGTCGCACATTTTTCTAAAATATATCGGATTAAAAATCCTGCATTAAACCCTAATCCTTTTTCTGTAGGGTATACAAATGTCAGCCCGCAAGCTAGCCCTTTTTCATTCATTCCGTCTTCCATCTGAATCATTGCAGTTGTATTTCCAATAAAAGAATATCCTTTATCTAATTTATAATAAGCACTGTCTGTTAGTTTTTGAATACTTTTATCAAAATCACTATTTCTAGCTAAGAAAATTCCATTTTTATTTGAAGTACCAATAATTGAACAGTAATTTTCATAAGTAAATACATACATTGTTGTTAGAAATGCAAATACTTTCACAAAATCCATTCTCAAACCTTCTGCAAAACCTTTTATTTCTTCTATAATTTCAGGATAATGTTTATAGTATATTTCATAAACTTGCTCTGAATACTTTAATTTTTCTTCATCCACCAATTTATCTATATCTAAATCCTTACCATTTTTATGCATATTATCTCCATACTTATAACCTGCTTCTCTATTGCTCCCTCTCCATCTTGAATGATACATCTTTACCCCTCCTAAAAATCATTATAAAATTAACATACTATTATACTGTGTTATAAAGCATTGATTGGGTTTCCGGTAACCTTATTCTGCTAATATAAGCATCACATAATAAAAATTTTGTGTCAATGTTTAAATAATAAGGTATCTTATAACGTTTCTAGTAGAACCATGTCTTTGAGTAAATACTAACATGAATTTTAACTTTATTTATGTATTTTTACCATATGTTTATGTAAAACTTTGTGCATATAAAGTTTAGAAGTAAATTACTAAGTGCTTTATTCATAAAAAAACAAGGATAGACTAATGCTACCCTTGCTTAATGTTTGCCACATGTTTAATTTCTTGATAATTACCACTTATTATAATAATAAGTTTTTAAAAATCTATATTTTAAAAACTAAATTTATATAAAATTACTTAGTTAGAACCGCCACGCTTTCAACGTGTACAGAATATAGAAAGTCACCTTTTTTATAAGACACTCTATAATTTATAATAACATTTTAACATTGATATTTCAACGTTTTCAAAGTTATATTTTTACAATTCAAATTTTTTTGTAGTTTATTATAACTAGAAAAAACTTGTTCAGCGTGGACAATCGGTGGACAGTTTTATTAATTTCTTATAGTTAAGTATAAAAATTAAAGATTCTAAAAACAGTGTAAAGCAAACCTAATATATTTAAATTTTCTCTACTTTGCTTTATAAGGCATTAACTTATTTTTTTTAAATTACCATCTATTTTTCAGCTAAATATATTGCTTTTTATTAAAATTAATGATATTCTCTAAAAAAACAATTCTATTTATGGAGGATAATATTATATGAAAAAAGTTTTTAAACTGTTGGCTGTATTAGGTTTTTTTACTATCACAGGTGGAGTTGCTTATATGCTTTATACTTTTACCCAAGACATGAGCCAATGGTCAAATATGAATCTATTGTTTACTATAATACCTGTTGGAATGGTATTGCTGTTTACTGGTATTTTTGGTGGATTTTTCTATGGAAGTATAGTGAACCGTTCCATACAAAAAAAGGGTGTTGCAACCAACGCTACTCTATTGTCTGCAAGAGAAACAGGTACACGTATCAATAATCAGCCTGAAATTGAGTGTTCCTTATCTTATAAGGTAAATGGTCAAGAATACGTGAGCACCACTCGAGAAGTGATTGGAGCATTAGATTTACATAAACTTTCAGTTGGTAGCGAACTTGTGATAAAGTACCTCCCTGAAAATCCAGAAAAAATCGTTCTATCTAGAGGATAGTAAATAAAAAAAGAAGGCTAGCATTAATTTGCTAGTCCTTTCTTTTTGTGTCAACTGTAATTAAGAAATTTAGTGTTCTCAATACTCTAACATATCTATTCTATTTTTACAACAAAAAAAAGAAGGGCAACTACCCAGCCACCCTACTTTTTGTGAAATATAATTATAATAATATTTTAGGAAATCTTGTCAATTTAATATTAACATATAGAAAACGTTTTTACAAGTATGCATTCACAGCGACTTTTGCACTCTCATATCTATCTTTATATTGTTTACCACCAACATACATTATATTATAATCTTTCTTAGTCCTAGTGCCATCATCTCTATAGCATTTAACTTTATATTTACTAGCTATAAGTTCTGCAATAGGCTTATCTCCGTCACCATAATATAATACTATTTTAGGTCTATTATCTATACCCTTACAATAAGCCGCACTTACATATCCCATCTTAGGTATTTTATACCATGCATTATTATATTCATCTCTTGCTACTGCTTCAACATATATTACAGAACCATCATTATAAGCATTAACTACCTTAGCATTTGCACTCGGCTGACTTCTTACGTTTAGAGTCTCACCTTTACCAACACTAACTTGTACAGAGTAATTCGCTTTTATTTCTGGTTTATTTAAGATGTTGTTAATTATTGTTTTTTGTCCGTTTAGTTCCTCGTTTATCATATTTAAAAATCTTTGCCAACCTAAATCCAAGGTTTTATGAGGGCAATATTTACCACTTTGCTTTTGGTGGGTTTCAACACGATCTATTCCCCATCCGTATTTTTTAAGTATGCTTGCTACATATTTAACTGCATTTCTTTCAGCTTTTGCAAACTCTAAAGCATTTCCAGTAGACTTTGCTATCTCAATACCTATATAATTTCTATTGCCATATGTAGCACCACAGTGCCATGTATTACGATTAAATGGTACATT
>NZ_OERU01000010.1 GCF_900240845.1 Peptostreptococcus faecalis | reverse complement strand
ATTTTTCATAGTTTTCACCTCTTTTAAGATCCCTAAAACTATCTCTTTTGCAGCTTTCTCACCATTTCATTGAGTTCCTCGTCGCTTTTTTCTCCATGTTCTGATTTAAAATTATGAAATGCTGTTTGCTTAGGAGTTGGAACGCTTGTAGGTTTATTCGGCTTCGCCTTATCCTCGTAATTGCCCTCGAATACCTTTAAGAAATTAGCAGGCTTAACAAACCAATCAAAGGTCGCTTGCCATCCATTTTCTGATACGTATCCCATTAAGAATGATGAGCGTTCAACGCCATGGACACATTCTAATACCTTATCAATTCCATATTCTGACAATCTTGTTTTTAACTGTGTATACCTAAGTGTTTTAGGTGCTACCCTAGTTACCTTCCTAATCCCCTCGATAGAGTTCCACTCTTTTACCACAAGTTCAATTTCAGTTTTCAATTTTAATTCTTCACTCTTCACACTTTCATCAGAAGTGCAACGTATAGAGTCTATATTCTTTAATTCTTTAATTCTTACATTCTTGTTAGGTGTCGGTTGCTTGTCGGTTGCTTGTCGGTTGCTTGTCGGTTTGCTTGTCGGTTCATCTGTTTCATTTTGATACACCTCCCAATTTGTAATAGTTATAAGTCTATTTTTGTTTGTCGCTTTGCTTGTTAGAAAATTGTATTTTTCAAGTTTCTCCAAGCACCTTCGAATTTGCATTGTACTTATTTCTTTGCCTGTGTTTTTTTGAATGGAAGATAGACTTGTAACAAATTGACCTGCCTCACATTCATACTCTTTGCCTGAAAATATCCACTTCTTTTTTTCATGATTAGCCATTAATAAAAGTGTAATTATTATTACTTTTTGTTCAGGAGTGCAATCCTTCCAAAGTGCATTTTCAAGTATTTTTCTGTGTATTTTGATCCAACCTGCACTCATTTAATAGTTCTCACCTCCTGAATAATTTGTGCCTTTTTATACATCCATAGTCTGCTGACCTTCTCCGACATCTTCAAACTCTACATCTACGACCTCTTGTTCTTTTTTTCTTATTTCATCTGCATATTCTGATATAAGTTTTATAACTTCATCTGCTTCATCATATGTTAAATTGTGTAAACCATATCCTTTGCTACTGCAAAATGATTCTAGTTCTTTAGTGTTCTTTTTGTCTGCAAAATCATATATTCCGCATAGTTCCGCCACTTTCATAATTGCGTTTTTTTGTTGAAGCGAAGCTTTACCAATTTCTACTTCTTTTTCAGGTAATTTATCCGGTACATCTTTTATTTCAGCGCTGTCATATAATCCTTGTAAATCCTCTGGAAATGCTTCTCTAAGAGCTGTAACTAATGCACACTTTCTTATCATTACACATGGCATTGATTTCCATGTAGACTGGCTTTTTGAGTATTCTTCCACGCTTACAGTCGACTTTACAGGATATTTATGCTCCTTAACATAAACTTCACACCAACCACCTACCAGAGTTTCTTTTGGTAGCTTTAAGCTCCCTTCCCTCTCTTCTATTTCTCCATTTTCTTTTATAACTACTATTCCAGCTTTCATTCCTTCGTAGCTTGGATTTCTATATGCTCTTTTCACAAAAACATCTTTTCCTACAACAATGTTTGCAGGAGAACTTCCAAATTTTATTAAATATGCTTCTCTAATAAAAGGGTTCAATTTTTGTGCTTTGCAAAGTTCTATAAACATCATTACCTCTTGGTCTGTTACAGATCCGTTTCCACTTACTAAATAATTTTTTACAGTTTCAGAATTAAGTGTTTGTCCACTTTGTAGCTTATAGCTTGTTTCCACTAATGCGTTACTCATTTTCATTCTCTCCTATCCCAACATTTCCAATTCTTCTAACATTTTCTTTTTTTTCTTCAAAGTTGCTTTTTGAAGTTCCATCTGTTCTTCTAATTTGTAAATTTCCATTTCTAAATCATCCGCTACATCTTTTTTCAACTGCTTATTTTTACTAAATCTCTTTTTTAGCACTTTACTAGCTAATTTATTTATATCTTCATCAGGATAAGTAGTAGATAGTATATCTAAAAATACAGTTGATTCTGTGTATTTCCCATTAAACTCAAGCATATTTACTCCTCCTTAGCCTTACTTCTTCTTAGCGTTACGCTAGGCTTGATATATAGGCTTGCTCCCTCTATTTCTTCACCTTGTTTTAAAACTTCCCCTATACCTTTTTTATCTACTAATATTTCTATTTTTTTAGTTTTATATTTTTCAGGTATTACTGATTCATCAGGTATTGACACGCTTTTTCTTTTGTTCTTGCTTATGCTTCCTATAGGTGTTTTAAGCTTTTCTAATCCTATTGCACTCATTGTTTCGTATACTAATTCATTAAATTTTTCTAACTTGTTTTTTTCTGATTTTATGATTGCATCAAGGTTTCTTTTTTCATTTTCGCCTGATTCTATATTGCTTTTAAGATTAACTAAGTACTTAGCTATCCAAGTGCTTTCATCTTCTAATGCAAGCTTTATTCCACCTCTAATTTCTTCTTTCTGTTCATCTGTCAATTCGCAATTTGTATCTTCTAGCAATTCATTTATTCTGTTTATTTCTTCGCTTAATTTGTAAAGTAACATTTCAATCCCTCCTAAAATGGTCTATCCTCATACACATCCGATAGCTCTGCTATTTTCCTATCTTTTTCTTCTATCACATTTTCCAATACTCTTATTTTAAATTCCAGTAAGCTTATTATTTTTTCTTTATCTTCCATCAATACTTCCTTCATTTTTGGCAAGCTCAATTCACTCCCATCATTAATAATTAATGTGTTTGTAGCTTCACTTATTTTAGTTAGCGTGTCATCACTTGGTATATGTTTGCCAATCTCTATGGTTGCGATATAACCTCTTGAAAAGCCTGTCATTTCTGCTAATTCTCTTTGAGTTAATCCTGCGTTCCTTCTTGCTAATTTTATCTTTTCGTATACTTCCATGTTGCACCTCTTGTTATAACTCTAATTAAATGTTATAATATCCGTAATAATGTTTTGATTAGTCGACCTGCCAGTCGGCTTTTTTTCTGCTTAAAATCATGCGTTTCCACCTGCTGTCATTACTTTTTTATAAATTGACCACTTTTTATGTTCAAAGTAAGTTTCTTCTAGCTCTTTTTCAACGTCTCTAAATGGTCTTGTAATCACTTCTTTATCAAATTCATTGCAGTAGTCATTAAACTGCTTTATCTTATCTTGAAATGCTATATTAAGCATTCCTCTAGAGCTGTTTTCATATTTTATTGCCTTTTCTCTGATATCGTCCATTTCCGCTAATATCATTTAATTTTCCTCCTTTAAACCACGTCTTTTTTTATCTCTTCTTCATATGGCGTTCCATCTAACCATTTAATATTAGATGGATCTGTTAGGTCTTTATCTACACAAAATTCTAAAAAAGCTTCCAATTCTTCCTCTCTAACTTTGTAGCCTCCTAACTTCATAAATCTCAATAATTTTGCATCTCTCAATTTATACACAAAAGATGGATTTGTTTTCAATATCTCTGCTACTTCTTTTACGCTGTATATCTTTGGCATTATTATTTCCTCCTATTTTTTGTTTTAATTTGATAAGAATTTATTTACAAAATATACTTGACCCTTACCTGTTACCTTTGGTGTTTTAGTTAATCTTGTAGAACCATCAGAGTTTACATGGATACTTTCTTTTATTTCAAATACTCCTAAATCCATTGATTTTTGAGTTGGCATATTATAGCTTTCTCCCTTTCGACCGATTAAAAACCCCTTATTTCGCATCCAATCAAATAATCTGTTTTGCCCTATATCAACTCCATTTTGTTTAATTAACTTTGCTAGGTCGCCGACAAGTATTGATTTCTTACTAGCTTGAACGCTATCTGCAAATAATACTTTTGGTTTATTTTCTTCTACTTCTATTTGTAGATTTTTCACTTGACTATTTGCGTAAATCAAAGCTCTTTGCATTATCTTTTCAGGACTATTATATTCTTTTTCAATCGCTATAAAATATTGTCTTATTTCTTTGCCCTTTTCATTTCTTTGTAACATTGCTATTTCTTTTGCCATATCCATTTTCAAAATATGTTCAACTTGATTTTGCTTACCACCTTTTGAGTTAGGGACAAAAATGTCTGTAACTATAAAATCTTGATTTTCAATAAATCCATACTCTTTCATTCTGTCAAACCATTTTACATATGGAGTATTTATTTCTAATCTTGAATGTAGTTCTCTTCCACTTACTACTGGTTCCATATTTTCATTTGTTTCTACTTTTATCAATTCCATTTAATCACCTCTTTTTCTAATTTATTATTTTTTATATTGCTTGCATTTAATTGTTAAAATTTTCTAATTCCTTTATAATGTAAGTATCAGTGTTGCCGCACTGAAATTTTATGAAAGGAGATTATTTATTATGAGTAGTAGTTTCAACTACAGTTCTTTATCCAGAAATCATTATTTAGCTGATTACATGTATGAAAGATTAGCTAAACAAATTGATGAATTTGAAAAAAATCTTCCTAGCAATAAGCAATCTGGCATTATTGTTAATGGATACAATGGAACAATTCTTGTTGATGACATTGGTTACCATAACCCTGATTTGATTTTTATCTATGGGAGTGGCTCGAACGGTGAAGATATTCAAATATTACAGCATGTATCTCAGGTAAATCTTTTTCTAGTAGCTGTAGAACGTCCATCCCCTGAAAAACCACGTAGGAAAATAGGATTTTCTTCATCATCTCAAGATTAGTATTTGCAGACTCCGTATTACTCGCAATAGTATGGAGTTCTTTTTCTATTCCTTCTAATGCACCTGCTATTCTTTCTAAAGTTCTTGAATCGCAATTATCCATGTTTCTACCTCCAAAATCTTAAATATCAAAGAAAATAGTACATATACAATTTTGCTCTTTTTCTATTTTCTTAACTTCTCTTATTATTTCAGCCATTTCTTTGTACGAACTTAATGTGAATACTTTTATTTCTACTTTTGTTTTTCTTCTGAATAAGTTTCTTATTTTCATGTTCTCACCTCCTTTATCTTCCTATCCAACTTCTTACAAGTTGAAGGCAGTTATAATTGAAACTGTTCCGCTTATTATTTCTATTTTCATGATATAATTTATTCATTAATATAATTTAAAGGAGATTTTAATATGTCTATAGAAAAACCACCAAAAAATCCGTTTACTCAACCTTCTGTTTTCCCTAACATTACAAATAACTCTATGGGAGACATACTTAATAACAATAAGATATTGGGTTTAGCTATTGGAAATAATCAGCAAAGCCAAGAAGATAAAGAAAAATCAAAGGCTTTTTCTAAATCTCTTCAAGAATCAATTACAAGGCAAGCTTCAATTCCTACTCTACTAGAAATTCAAATTGACAAACATGATGAAGAAATTGAGTGCCATAAAGAACAAATATCTTTAATGAAAAAACAAATTGAGGATGCTGAAAAAAGTTCTAAAAATGCAAAAATAATATCTTACATCTCTGTCGGTGTATCAATTATTGTTGCCATCTTTACAATATGGTCTTACTTTAACCCTGTAATACCTAAATAATGCCTATAACTCTTAATATTATTAAGGTTGCCGTAACACCAAGCCCAAACATTGATATAGAAAGAGCTATGGTTGATATGACTAAATCGTCATTTCCTTTCATTATTGATCACTCCTTTTTTATTCTATCTTTGTAATAATCTAAATAGCGTAGATATAATTAATGTTGACGTTGATATTATTGCACATATTATAGCTATAGATGGCCAGTCAATATCTTCCTTCTTCATTTTCTCACCTCTGTAAATTTATTTTAAAACTTTCAACATCTACTGAAAGCTCATTCATTATAGATTTTATAACTGATACACATTGAGCTTCTTCGCGGAGCTCTTTTTGTATAGCCTTCAATATTGAATTTTTACATCTTATAACTTCTTCTTCTGTTAGCACAACTCCATTTTCAAACCGTACCTTCATACTCTCACCTCCCTCATATTCCACCTAACCACAAACGCATTAAAATAGTTACTACAGTAGCAGTTATAATTGAAACTGTTCCGCTTATTATTAATCTTGTTCTTTCATGTTTTTGTCTTCTTGAAAGCACTTTTTTAATTTACGGTTTTCCGTATTTTTAATTTTAAAAAAAACGTCATCTGACTCTTTAATTGTAAATCCAAATATTTCACATGCTTTCGCTATTTCGTTTTGAGAAAAAGGAATTCTATTCCCCAGTCTTTGCGACAAACTTGTTCCTGATATTCCAATGGCTCTGGCAAACTTTTCTTGTGTTCCACATTTTTCTCTTATAAGTCCTCTAAGCTTACTGTAATCATATTCCATACTTTATCACCTCATTTTCTATCTACGGATTTCCGTTCTATATATTTAGTATAATATCTTTCTTTAAATGTGTCAACGGTTTTCTGAAATATTTTTTTCACTTGCTTTACTTTTTATACGGAATACTGTATAATTAGCCTATAAAGCAACGTTATAAGGAGGGTAATTACAAATGACAGATACATTTTTAAAAAGATTTAAAAGAACGATAGATGAAAAAGGTATAACTCAATCGGAACTTTCAAAAAAAACAGGCATAAGAGCGTCTTCGATTTCTGATTATTATAATGGAAAATATGTTCCTAAACAAGATAAAATAACTCTTCTAGCAAATGCATTAAATGTGAGTCCTTCTTGGCTTGCCTGTACTGTAAATGATGAAAATCACAAGAATACAGATAAAACTAATAAAGTTTTCCCTTCTACTTCAGCACCTGTGTTACCTATTACAGCTGCAGCTGGTTCTCCTTGGGATTATGAATCAGGAACTGAGTTTGATGAAATAGAAATACCTGATGTATTACTTGGTAAATATGCAGGTAAAAAAACAATTGGTGTTGCTAAGGTTAATGGCGAAAGTATGAATAGAGATATTCCTAATGGATCGTGGATTATTGTTGATAGAGCTAAGAATGAATTAAATATGCTAAAGAATAGAGATATAGTGTTAGTTAGAGATTCAGCAGGATATACAGTTAAAAGGATTATAATAAGCCATAACGAGGTTATATTAAAGCCTAATTCAACATTTGATGAGTTTAGAGATATAGTTATTAATGAAGTGAATAAACATGATTACAGGCTTGTTGGCAAGGTCGTAAAGGCATTGATAGATTTTGATGAACAGTAGTAGGAGATATTATTATGGACATATTCTCTATAGGAATTTTCACAATCATAATTGGTCAAGCAATATTTATATTAGGTCTTAAAAGAAAAGGTGTGCAAAAATTTGATTTCAAAATTAAACACATAAATCTTATTGTTATTGGATCCATTCTTTCATTATTTGGAGCAGTAATTATTTTTATGAGTATTTTATAGGAGGGCAACATGGACGTAAAAGAATTTACAGGATATATGCAATTACATATGAAAAACTATGAACTTTTTAAGGAAAAAGCAATGGAGTTTCAAATTGAAGCTAACAATAAAAGAAAAAAGAAATGGAATGAATACAGACTTGAAAAAGAAGTAAAGGATATGTGGAATAAAATGATGGAAAGTGCATACAATCAAGTATTGACTGGTGCAGGAAATAAGAAAACTATTCATTCATATATTGAAAATAATAATGTTGTTGAATTTTTTGATGAAGCAATGAGAGATCTTAACTTTGGAGAAGAGTAAAACATGCTAATTTTTACAAAAAAAAAGAAGTAGCTACAAGTTTGACGACCGCACTACTTCTTCCACAATAAACAACACAGATGTCTGTGTCTATTTACTATACCTATTTTACCATAAATAAGGAGGTTTAACAATGGCAGTAATAAATACTAGAAAACGAGGTACAAAGTGGGAATATCGCTTTGAATCTGCAAAAATTGATGGTAAGAGAAAACATATATCTAAAAGTGGATTCAGAACAAAGAAAGAAGCTTTAGAAGCAGGTGCTAAGGCATTAGCTGAATACAATCAAAGTGGACTAACTTTTATTCCTAAAGATATTTCTATGCATGATTACCTAGATTATTGGTATGAGGAACATTGTGTTCTCAATTTAAAATATAATACATTAGTTAATTATAAAGCTCATATTGAAAAGTTTTTAAAACCAGCTTTTGGTAAATATAAATTATCTGCATTGAGTTCTGCTTCAATACAGTCTTTTATAAATGACTTAAAAAAACAAGGCTATTCAAAATCACATACGATTGGAATTAAGAGTACTTTGTCTGCCTCTCTAGAGTATGCAGTAGAACCTTTAAATTTTATAACTTTTAATCCATGTAAAAATGTCAAAAATCCTAAATTTGAAAAACAACCTGAAAAAAGATTTGTCATATCCAATGATGATTTTAATAGAATTATTAATAGATTTCCGCCTGATAATATATTCTATACCCCCTTAATGATTGGATACCATGCTGGGCTTAGAATATCAGAAACATTTGCTCTAACTTGGGAAGATATTGATTTTGAAAACAAGACTATTTCTATAAACAAAAGCACAGTAAAAAGATATAAAGATACTAAAAATCAAAAAGAGCCTTTAGGATGGTTTTTCCAAACAACGAAAACAAAATCATCAGTAAGAACTATTAAGATTGGTGATACCCTTATTAAAGCATTAAAGCTTGCTAGAAAGAAACAGATTGAAAATAAATTATTTTATGGCGAATTTTATACTAGAATATATCAGGAAAATAAAATTGATGAAAAATCAAACGAAATTAAAAAGATTATCGAGATAAACTCAAACGTAGATATTTCTTTAGATGAAATAGAAATGATATGTGTAAAAGAAAATGGTGAATATGTAAGTACTGATAGTTTTAAGTACTGCTCTAGAGTCATCAACCATTCTTTAAAAATTGATTTCAACTATCATAGTCTTAGGCACACACATGCTACTATATTAATTGAAAGTGGTGCAAATATAAAAGATGTCCAAACTAGGTTAGGTCATAATAGTATAGAAACTACATTAGATATTTATACTCACAATACCGAAAGGATGGAAAATGAAACGATCAATATCTTTGAACAGGCTATTAAATAATTATTATGCAATCCGTGGACAAAAATATAAATATTGTCCACCAAATAAAAAAAGCGTGGACAAACGGTGGACAAAACACCTATTTTATCCACTTTTCCACGTATTAGTTGTTGATATTACTTAGTTAGAACCGCCACGCTTTCAACGTGTACAGAATGAGGAAACATATCTACTGGCTGAATTTCACTACATTTGTATCCCCTTTCATCCAAATATTTTAGATCTCTAGCAAGTGTTGAAGGATTACAACTTACATAGACTACTCTATCCGGGTTCATCTTCACTATTGTATCTAATACTTCTTCTTCACACCCTTTTCTAGGTGGATCTACTACTACAACGTTGGCGCTCACTCCTTCTTTATAAAGTTTTGGAACTACTTCCTCTGCTTTTCCCACAAAGAATTCTGTATTTTTCAACTTATTTAATTCTGCATTTATTTTTGCATCTTTTATTGCATCTTCAACTATTTCTACACCGTATACTATATCTGCTTTTTGTGCTAAAAATAGTGATATTGTACCTATCCCGCAGTATATATCAAATACTTTGTCACCCCTTTTCAAGTCAGCATATTCTAGTGCTTTATTATATAGCACTTCTGTTTGTGTTGGATTTACTTGGAAAAAAGATAGGGGGGATATTTCAAATTTCAACTTACCTATATAGTCAATAATTTTTCCATTTCCGTAAATATTTATGTTTTTATATCCCATTACCACATTTGTTTTCTTTGTGTTAATATTAATTACAAGTGTTTTAAATCCTTCTACTTTTGATTTCAATTCATTTACCAGTTTATCCATTTCAGGTATATTTTCACTTGTACTGACAAGTATCACCATCACTTCGTTTGTAGTATATCCTACCTTTGTGACTATATGTCTAATCAAGCCTCTACCTGTTTTTTCATCGTATACGCTAATATTATTACTTTCAATAAAATCTCTTATAATTTCTATAATGATGTCATTTTTATCGTGCTGTATTACACATTTATCGATGTCTATTATATCGTGGCTTTTCTTTTTGTAAAAACCTATCTTTAGCTTTCCATCAACTCTCTGTACAGGAAATTGTGCTTTATTTCTGAATCTAAATGGAATATCCATTCCTAGAGTATCGTGGACTTTTATTCCTTCTAAGCCACCAATTCTTTTAATGTCTTCTCTCACTTGAGATGTTTTTATTTCCAGTTGTTTTTGATAATCTAACTCTTGAGTCTGGCATCCTCCGCAGTTTATATACTTATTTGAACAGAGTCTGTCTACTCTGTATATTGATTTTTTCTTTACCTTTGAAATCACACCTTCTGCATATTTTTTCTTCGATTTAGTGATTTTTACATCTACAGTTTCTCCTAGTAATGCACCATCCACAAATACCGTGAATCCATTGTGTTTTCCTATTCCTACTCCGCCTTTTCCAATATCAACTATTTCACACTCATATTTTTTACCTTTTTCCAACATTTTTCCACCATTTTGTAAAAAGCTATTACCATACTAATTAAAAATTAGCACAGCAATAGCTTTACACCTTCATTTATTATTCTTTTATAATCGTTCCACCAGATGGTTCGATTAATATTTTCTCTCCGTCAAATACTTTTTCCATTATCCCCTTCACAGATACTATTGCTGGAATACCTAAATTAATCGCAGCTATTGCAGCATGAGAAGTCATTCCTCCTGTTTCAGTTATTATGGCACCGGCTTTTTCTATGTATTTTATCATGTCTCTATCAGTTCCAACAGTAACTAATATATCACCTTCATTAAATACTGATACTGATTCGCCCGGTCTTATTACTCTAGCTATTCCTTCTACACTATGTTTACCTATTCCGATTCCTCTGCCAAGAAAATCTGCTATCACGCTTACTCTTATTAGATTTGTCTTTCCAGCTTCTCCAACAGGTACACCAGCAGTTATTACCACTATATCGCCAGTATTTACAAACCCAGCCATTTTTGTTGCTTCAATTGAGGCTTCTACTACTTCATCTGTATTTCCTGCAGATTCACTCATTACTGGATACGTTCCCCAAACAAGAGATAATTTTCTCATTACTTTTTCGTCGTTTGTTGCCGCAATAATTGGAGCTTGTGGTCTAAATTTTGACACCATTCTAGTTGTATAACCAGAAGATGTAGAAGTTATTATTGCTTTTGCTCCTAAATCTTTTGCAGTTGTACAAGTTGCATGACTTATTGCATCTGTAATAGTTACCTGCATTTTACTATTATAGTCGCTTACTACCTTGTAGTCAAGAGTTTCTTCGGTTCTAACTGCAATTCTATTCATTGATTTTACCGCTTCAATCGGGTATTTACCTGCTGCTGTCTCTCCTGAAAGCATCACTGCATCTGTACCATCATAAATAGCATTTGCTACGTCAGCAACTTCTGCTCTTGTAGGTCTAGGATTTCTTATCATTGAATCCATCATCTGAGTAGCAGTAATTACTGGTTTTGCAACTTCGTTACATTTTTTAATAATCATCTTTTGGACGATAGGTACTTCTTCACTAGGAATTTCTACTCCCATATCTCCTCTTGCAACCATTATTCCATCAGAAACTTGAAGTATGGAGTCTATATTTTCTACACCTTCTTGGTTCTCTATTTTTGAAATAATCTGTATATCTGAAGAATTATTTTCTTCTAATATCCTTCTTATTTCTAAAACATCTGATGCTTTTCTTACAAAAGAAGCAGCTATAAAATCTATACCTTGTTCTATACCAAATTTTATGTCACTTATATCTTTATCAGTAATAGCTGGTAGATTTATTACTACTCCTGGAAGGTTTACTCCCTTTCTAGATGATACCATCCCTGAATTTTCTACTACTGTGTGAATCTCATCTCCAGAAATTGATTCTATTTTTAATGAAACTAGACCATCATCTATTAGTATTCTATCTCCTACATTTACATCATTTACCATTTCTTTGTAAGATACGCTACAAATTTCTTTATTTCCTATACAGTCTTTCATAGTTACAATAAATTTGTCGCCTTCTTCTAGCATTACAGGGCTTTCAAATTCTCCTGTTCTTATTTCTGGACCTTTTGTATCTAGCAATATAGCAACAGGTTCATCTAACTCTTTTCTGATTCTCTTTGTTCTATCCATTCTAATTTTCTGTTCTTCATGAGAGCCATGAGAAAAATTAAACCTACAAACATTAAGGCCATTTTTCACAAGTTCTCTTAATACATCATCAGAATCTGTTGCAGGTCCCATTGTACATACTATTTTAGTCTTTTTTATGCTCACTCTACATTCTCCTAACTATAACTATATTGATAATACTTTTGCCATTTCATATATTTCTTCATCAAATTCTTTCTTTAGAGAAAGAGCTTCTTCGATATCCATTTCTATTACCTTGTTATCTTTTACTCCAACTGCTCTTGCAGACTTTCCTTCTATTATTAGTTCTACTGCTTTATTTCCAAGCTTACTAGCAAGCACTCTATCCGCTGAAGATGGTGCACCACCCCTTTGCACGTGTCCAAGAACTGTTATTCTTACGTCAGCATTATCTTCTTCGGCAAGAGCATCTTTTAGTTCTCTAGCTCCACCTTTAATACCTGTAGCTCCTTCTGCAAGAACTATTATACTGTGTTTTTTACCTCTCTTTTGAGTTGTTCTAAATCTCTTTACAATTTCTTCTGTTTTTATTTCGATTTCTGGAACGACTATAGATTCTGCTCCACCTGCTAATCCAGCATATAGAGCTAAATCTCCACAATTTCTTCCCATTACTTCTACTATATTTACTCTATCATGAGAAGATGAAGTATCTCTAATTTTACTGATTGCATCTAAAATTGTATTTACTGCTGTATCAAATCCGATTGTGTAGTCTGTGTATGCCAAGTCATTATCTATTGTACCTGGTATACCTATTGTAGAAACGCCTAGCTTGCTCAATAAATTTGCACCGTGGAACGAACCATCTCCACCAATTACAACTAGATTTTCAATTCCATATTTTTCTAATATTTCTACAGCTTTTTCTCTACCTTGCTCTGTTTTAAATTCCTCACTTCTTGAAGATTTTAAAATAGTTCCACCTCTTTGAATTATATCACCAACAGATGACAAATCCATTTCTACTATTTCTTCATCCAGAAGACCTTTATATCCCTTCTCAATTCCATAAACCTTATATCCATAATATATTGCACTTCTAACCACAGCTCTAATAGCCGCATTCATTCCTGGAGCATCTCCTCCACTTGTCAATACACCAATTGCTTTCATATCTTTCTCCTATCATTTCATATCATTATTTTATTTTATTTTTATTTATTTAGCATATACCCATTTGGGACTTTTTTAGTCCATGTCGCACTTTTTTATCCCATAGTGGGTAAAAAAATATTTCTGCTACTTATCTATACTCTGTTATTATAACATAATGGATTAGTTTCAGAAATATTTTTTACATCTTTTTTTATTTTTTTATATTTAAATCTAAGTGTATTTTCATTTAAGACTACTTATATATTCTATTTATACAATTTTTTATTTATTTAATTTTTTATTTTAGCACTACATCTGAATCTCCTACAGAGTTAGCAAGGGCTTCTCTCAATATATCATCTGCATATACTCCAATACCAGACAATTGATAAGTTTGCTTTTTACCTTCCAGATTTTCATCAATTGGGAATAAAATTATCTTATCATCTCCTTGATGCTGTTTTGCTATATGGTAAATTTCATTTAGTAATTCCTCATTTTTCATTGAGTCTATTCTTATAAATATTTTTTTACCTGTACTGTTTTTATAGATAGCTTTTTTATAATTTCCAGGCTTATATGTAGTCCCATTAGAGAACGGAGCTTTATCTTCAATATCTTTTATTTCACTAGCTATAAAAGATACATCCTCATCTCCTCTTATACTGATTCTGCCTTTTATCAGTACTATTTTTTCATCCTTAATCAAATCTTGATATGTTTCTAGAACTTTTGGAAATACTACTACATCCATGCTTCCAAATACATCTTCAAGTGTTACGAAGGACATAATATCATTTTTTTTAGTAGTCATCATTTTTTTAGATACAATCATACCACCTATTATATGTTCTTGATTATTTAAATCTTGAAGTTTTTCTGGATCTTCTTTTAGTTCTAATATATCCCTATTATTTATAGATGTTTTTTTATCCAATGTTTCTTCATACTCTGATAAAGGATGACCAGATACATATATACCTAGAACTTCTTTTTCCATTTCTAGTTTAATTTTATCCTTATATTCTTCGACATAGTCTAATACTTCATTACTATTGACTTGAACTTCATCATCTTCATTATTCATCATGTCAAATATCGATATTTGACCATCTACATTCCTTTTTCTATCTCTACTTATACTATCTAGCAAAGTTTCAAATCCAAACATCAATGTCGCTCTATTTTCTCCCATTGAATCAAATGCACCACATTTTATCAGACTTTCAATTACTCTTTTGTTTGTCTGTTTAGAATCTAATCTTTTTAGCATATCGGTAAGAGATACAAATTCACCATTTAAGGTTCTTTCATTTACTATATTATCTATTACGGATGACCCTACATTTTTTACAGCTGCAAGACCAAATCTTATATTTTTTCCATCAACTGAGAATTTTGAAAAAGATTTATTTATATCTGGAGGAAGAACTTCTATTCCTATAGAGTTACATTCTTTTATATACTCCACTACCTTGTCAGTATTACCCATTACAGATGTTAAAAGTGCTGCCATAAATTCTACTGGATAATGTGTTTTTAGGTATGCTGTTTCGTAAGCTAATACTCCATATGCCGCAGCGTGAGATTTATTAAATGCGTATTTCGCAAAATCTATCATATCATCAAATATTTTATTTGCAGCATCTTCTCCTACACCATTTCTTATACATCCTGGAATCTCAACTTCTCCATTGCTATCCAATTTTCCGTGTATAAAGTATTGGCGTTCTTCTTCCATTACATCCATTTTTTTCTTGCTCATCGCTCTTCTTACCAAGTCACTTCTTCCAAAGCTGTATCCACCTAGTTCTCTAACGACCTGCATTACTTGTTCTTGGTACACCAAACATCCATAAGTTACCTCTAGTATAGGCTTTAATTTTGGATCTACATATTTTACTTGGCTTGGATTATTCTTGCAGTTAATATATGTAGGAATTGAATCCATTGGACCTGGTCTAAAAAGAGAAATACCGGCTACTATGTCTTCAAAGCTAGATGGTTTTAACTGCTTCATAAAGTTTCTCATTCCAGAACTTTCCAGCTGAAATACACCCAAAGTGTTACCAGAAGACAGTGTTTCATAGACAAGAGGATCATCATAATCCATTTTAGAAAAATCAATTTTTTCCGTATATCCCTTTTCTTCTCTATTAGCTTCTATTAGATCCAATGCATCTCTTATTACTGTTAATGTTCTTAATCCCAAGAAATCCATTTTTAAAAGTCCAAGTTCTTCCAAAGTTGTCATCGTAAATTCTGTTGTAATGGAATCTTGGTTTCTATAAAGAGGTACATATTCATATACTGGTTTTTTTGATATAACTACTCCAGCTGCATGCGTAGATGCATGTCTGACCATACCTTCTACATCTCTTGATATGTCTATTATTTCTTTTACTTCATTATCTTCTTCATATAGCTCTTCTAGTTTTGGATTTACATCAAAGGCTTTATCAATTGTCATCCCAAGTGCAAAAGGTATTTCTTTTGCAACTGAATCCACTTTGTTATATGGAATATCTAGTACCCTACCAACATCTCTAATAGCAAGTTTTGCGCCCATTGTTCCAAATGTAATTATCTGTGCTACATGGTCTTCTCCATACTTGCGTTTTACATAATCAATTACTTCTTCACGTCTTTCATAACAAAAGTCAATATCTATATCGGGCATTGTTACTCTTTCTGGATTTAGAAAACGCTCAAAAAGTAAATTATATTTTATTGGGTCAATATCTGTAATATTTAATGTATACGATACTATAGATCCTGCTGCAGAACCTCTCCCTGGTCCAACCATAATATTATTTTGTTTTGCATAATTTATAAAGTCCCACACTATAAGAAAGTACTCTACATATCCCATATTGGAGATTACTTCAATTTCATAATCTAATCTCTTTTTTACATCTTCACTTGGATTTTCATACCTCTCTTCTAATCCTTTATAGCAAAGCTCTCTTAGATACTCTGTTGCTGTGTATCCTTCTGGAATATCAAATGTAGGTATATGATAACTATTAAAATCAAATTCTACATTACATCTTTCTGCTATTTTAAGTGTATTATCTATAGCTTCTGGTACGAAAGAAAATGATGCTTCCATTTCTTGTCTTGATTTAATATAGAATTCATCGTTTGGAAACTTCATTCTAGTTGGATCATCAAGTATTTTTTGCATCTGTATGCACATCAACACATCTTGTGTTTTAGAATCTTCTCTATTTACATAATGAGCATCGTTAGTTGCCACTAATGGTATATTCAATTCCTTAGATAATTTCAATATTCCTGCATTGACCTCTTTTTGTTCCGCCAATTTATGGTCTTGTATTTCTAAGAAAAAATTTTCTTTTCCAAATATATCTACATATTCATTTGCTAAATTCTTTGCATTTTCATAATTTTTTGCTAGCAAGGCTTTTGGTATTTCCCCACTTAGACAAGCTGATAGACATATTATTCCCTTGGCATATTTTCTCAATTGTTCTTTATCTGTTCGCGGTTTATAGTAAAAACCATCTACATAAGAATCTGATACTATTTTTATAAGATTTTTATATCCTTCATTATTTTCTGCTAGTAATATAAGATGTGAGGAGTATTTGTCTATATTAGGATCTTTATCCTTCAAACTTCTAGGAGCTACATAAACTTCACATCCAATAATTGGCTTTATACCTTCTTTTTTACATTTTTTATAAAAATCCACAACTCCGAACATTGATCCATGATCTGTTATAGCACACGATTTCATTCCTAATTCTTTCAATCTTGGAATCAGTTTATCAATTCTAGAAAAACCGTCTAGTAGACTATATTCCGTATGGACATGTAGATGTGAAAAATCAGTATTTACTGTTTCAGTATTCATATTTTCACCTCTTTCAAAAATAGCTGATGCATTCGCATCAGCACTAAAATAAATCTTCAGGTAATATCATATCTCTATATTTATCAGCTATTTCCTCAATTTTTTTAAATCTATGATTCACTCCTGATTTTCCTAGAGGAGGACTTAGCATCTCTCCTAATTCTTTTAGGCTTATATCTTCATTTTCTAATCTCAAAAGAGCTAGCTGTTGAAGATTTTCAGGCAATTCACTTATCCCGATAGTTTTTTGTATAATAAGAATATTTTCCACTTGTCTTACAGCCGCATCTACCGTCTTAGATAAATTTGCTGTCTCACAATTTACTATTCTATTTACTTTATTTCTCATTTCTTTTACTATCTTAGCATTTTGTAGAGTAAACATTGCTTTGTTTGCTCCCATCAAAGTCAGCAAATCAGATATCTGCTCACTTTCTTTTAAGTAAACAACATAGTTATTTTTTCTATCTATTATTTTGCTATTAAATCCCATTGAGTTTATGAGATCACTCAACTGTGATGCATATTCTTCATTGTTTGTCACAAATTCCATATGGTAGTTTTTTTCAGGATCATTTATAGATCCGCCTCCTAAAAAAGCGCCTCTAATATATGCCTGTTTTTCTTGTTGGTTTGAAATTAAGTAATCTGGGATGTCATTTCTAGTATAGAAACTATCTTCCTTTTCGAGTATACCCAATTCCACCAACATCCTACCTGCATTCATTTCAGGTGTTACTAAAAGTACATAACTATTATTTTTTTTCAACATTTGATTTTTATTTACAGTGATACTTGTATTAATACCGAAGTTAGTTTTTAATATTTTAAAAACCTTTCTGGCAACCGCATTTAATTCGGTACTTATCTTCAAACTTATTTCCATCTTTCCAGATAGGCCTATACTTCCCGATAGTCTAATAATTCCAGATAATTCAGCTAAATCTAATCTTTTTTTATCGTTAACTAATCTCGCTAATTCATTTTTTGTCTCTGTTGAAAAAGACATTAACGCTGCTCCTTTTTTTGTTCTTTTTTTATTTCTTCCAAGGCAACCTTTATTATTTCTTTTTCATCGTCATAGCGAGCCATATCTGTAACTCTATCCATATGTAAAAATTTAGCTTCTACAAACCCTTCCTCTTTCTGAGGTACTGTATCCATGTTAGTGGTATTCATCAAGTACCAAAACACTATTTTATGAACACCCTTACTTTGATCCCAGTTTTCTTTGTAAGTATAGTGAATTTCACCAAGGTATTTATCAATATTAGCCTTTACTCCAGTTTCTTCTTTTACTTCTCGTAAAGCTGCCTGTTCATGCGTTTCACCTTTTTCTACTTTCCCTTTTGGCAAAACCCAGTCTCCATTATATTTTCTCAATAACAATATGGTGTTTCCGAATACTACTACACCGCCTGCGCTTACCTCTTCTCTCATATTATCACTCCTTAAAATCAAATGTTGTTTGAATAACTATGTTTTGTTGCAATTCTAACTACTGTATTTGCAACAACCTCCGCATCATGTCTAATATAGCCATTTTTTATTTCTATTAATCTCTGCTCTACGCAGGTTATTCCCATATTTTTAAGCTCTTTTTTTTGTTCATCATCCAATATAACTAATTTAGCTCCGTCTTTTGAATATCTTTCAAATACTTCATCAGGTAAATCTTCATTATTTACAATTATATAGTCAATAAAATTTACTCCTGCGTGCTCTATTAGTACCTTCACATGATCAACAACACTTTTACCATCTGTTTCTCCTGGTTGTGTCATTATGTTACAAACGTATACTTTCGGTGCTATTGTGTTAGTCAGAGCATCTACCACATCTTCCACTAAAATATTTGGCAAAATACTTGTGTAAAGACTTCCCGGTCCAATCACAACAGCCTCAGCCTTGTTAATAGAAGAAATTACTTCTTCTAAAGGTCTTACATCTTTTTTATCTAGATATAATTTCTTTATTTTACTATTCTTTGCTTTAGAGACTTTTGGTATATTTGATTCCCCTACCACAACTTCTCCATTTTCAAGTTCTGCGACTAAATTTATATCATCTAATGTAACAGGAAGAACTTTCCCTGTTATAGCGAAAATTTGACTCATTTTGTATATAGCAGTCTCAAAATTATCATACAGACCATTCATAGCTGCTAAGAATAAGTTTCCGAAGCTTTGACCCTTAAGTGCTCCTTCTGGAAATCTATATTTCATAACTTCGTTCATTGTTGGCTCTATATTCGCAAGAGCCAATAAACAGTTTCGTATATCTCCTGGTGGAAGCATACCCAAATCTTCTCTTAATGCCCCTGAGCCTCCTCCGTCATCTGCAACAGTAACGATGGCAGTAATGTTTTTTGTTTCATGCTTCAAGCCTCTTAAAAAAATAGACTGTCCAGTTCCTCCACCCATAACTACTACGTTTGGTTGAAATTCTCTTCTTTCAAAACTTTCAATAGTTTTTTTGTTATATTCTAACGTCTTTTTGTACAAATCTATAAATTTATACGCTACATGAAACAGTACAATTAAGCTCACTGCTCCCAATACTGCAAGAATTGACAATACTATCTCTAACGGTGACAATTGTATTTGCATATTAACTCCCCCAATTTAATCTAATTTGGCATCTCTATGTTTCTTTACAACTCTATATCCATGTTCTTCAAGATAATCGTAAGTGTAATTCACCATAGTTACAGATCTATGTCTTCCTCCTGTACAACCAATTGCAATTACCAGGTGTTGTTTTCCCTCATTAATATATTGAGGTATTAAAAAGTCTAACATATCAAACAACTTTAATTGAAATTCTAGACTTATTTTAGAGTCCATTACAAAATCTCTGACCTCTTCATCATCTCCTGTTTTTACTCTTAATTCAGGGACATAATATGGATTAGGTAAAAATCTAACATCAAAAACTAAATCCGCATCCATCGGAATACCGTATTTAAACCCAAATGAAACTACAGATATTGTGATATTAGGACTATCCAAGCCATCTCCAGAATCGTATAAGTTAGCAATCTCTGCTTTTAAATCTTTTGGTTTCATATTGGTAGTATCGATAATCATCTTAGAATATTTCTTCAAAGGTTCCATTATGACTCTTTCTTTCTTTATTCCATCAGAAATTTGAGAATTGACTGCTAGAGGATGATTTCTTCTAGTCATTTTATACCTTTTTATTAAGACATCATCATCACAATCTAAATATATCATGTCGTATTTAAAATTGGCTACACTCAATTGTTCCAATGCCTCATTAAGTGCTTGAAAAAATTCTCTTCCTCTAATATCTATACCTAATGCTACCTTATCTATATTTGAGTTCACTTGGAAGAATAGTTCAGCGAATTTAACTATCAATGCAGGTGGCAAATTATCTACACAGTAAAATCCCATATCCTCTAATGCTTTCATAGCTTCACTTTTTCCAGATCCAGATAGACCAGTAACTATTATAAACTTCATAATTTGTCCCCCATTATTTATCTACATTGACAATTTTATCAAAATCAAGTCCCGCTTGCTCAGCCATTTTTATAGACTCATCAAAGTTTGCTATATTTTTTGGTTCATGAGCATCTGAACCAATATAAAACTTTATGTCCATATCTTTTATTTCTTTTAACATCTCTACACTAAGTCTGTTGTGATGAGAATTTATCTCTAAACCTGTGCCTGTTTTTTCTGCTGTATCTGCTACTTTTTTTATATCCACCGACCCCTTATCTCCTGGATGAGTAATATATAAAATTTTATTGTTTTTCATAGCATTTACTAGTGCGTTTGTATTATATTTTTTTGAAAAGTATCCTCTAAATATAAAGTTTACTATATGATTAAATAAACTTCCAGCTGAAGTTGGCTTTGAACCAAAGTGATATCCAGCTAATATGTAATCAAAGTATTCAACCATATCATCTGGCATATCAATTTTACCTGTATCATCTAATATGTTACACTCCATACCCATCAATATTTTAATTTCTGGATACTTCTCATTTAATCTATCTATTTCTTTTCTTTGTTTTTTTGCATTTTTTTTCGATAGTCCATAGTAAAGGTGATTGAAGCCATGTTCAGATATTCCTATAATATCAATGCCTTTTTCTATAGCCATTTTTACATTTTCTTCAATAGTTCCCTTGGCATGACGTCTCTTTTCATTTCCTCCGCAACTATAAATTGTGTGTGTATGGTAATCTGCAATAATTTTCATCTATTCACCTCCAGATTACTCTTAAATTATTCGATATCTTCGCCTAAAATTTTGACCTCTTCTTCTAATTTAACTCCATGATTTTCGTAAACAGAACTTTTTACATGTTCGATTAAATTAATTAAATCTCTAGCTGTGGCATTATTATAATTAATTATAAAGCCAGAGTGTTTTTCAGATACCATTGCGCCTCCAACTGAAAATCCCTTCAAATTAGAGTCTTGTATCAATTTCCCTGCAAAATATCCTTCAGGTCTTTTGAATGTACTACCAGCACTTGGATATTCTAAAGGCTGCTTCGTACGTCTTTGGTGAGAAAGATCATTCATTTTTTCTTTTATTTCTTCATAGTCTCCATTTTCCAACTTTATAACTGCTGATAGCGCAATTAAATTTTCTTCAGTAAGCCTACTATGTCTATATTCAAATCTCATTTCTTCATTTGTATATTCAACAATATTTCCGTCACAATCCATCAATCTTACCGACTTAACAATATTTTTCATTTCTCCGCCATATGCACCAGCATTCATAGCCAAAGCTCCACCAAGCGTACCAGGTATTCCTGATGCAAATTCAAATCCTGTCAAAGAAGCGTTCATCGCTTCTCTACCTATTGTAGATAACAAGGCACCTGTCTCAACAGTTATTTCATCTCCATCTATATTATAATTGCTGAAATTACTAGAAAGTTCTATTACCAGCCCTCTAAATCCGCCATCTTTTATTAATATATTTGTACCATTTCCCATTACGAGAAATGGAATATTCTTTTCATTTACTAATTTTAATACTGCCCTAATATCATCTTCAGTCTTAGGTCTAACTAATATATCTGCTGGACCGCCTACTTTGAAAGATATATGGTCATTCATAGGTTCGTCAATATAAATCAAATCTTCATCAATAATTGATTTTAACGAATTATATAATCTATTCTTTTCCATTTCTTCCTCCCTATTTATTTTCAATATATACCACCTTATATAATAACCAATATAGTATAAAATAACAATACTTTTTTTGTAAAATATACGCTCAAATGCTTATTTTTCCTTGCTTTTAATTACATCTATTAATTTGTTAGAAAACTCTGCAGCAGCGTCACTTCCTGTTTTTCTTTGGATATAGTTCATAGCTGCAACTTCAAGCACCATAGCTGTATTTCTACCAGGTTTAACAGGAATTACAATCTTTTCTATTTTTTCACCTAGAATTTCTTCGTAATCTCGATCCAATCCTAGTCTATCATAGTATTTCTTAGGATCCCAATTTTCTAGGTATGCTACTAATTCTATTTTTTTATTCAAGTTAAGAGCTCTTGCACCATACAAGCTCTTTATATCAATAATACCAATTCCTCTTATTTCAAGATAATTTCTAAGTAATTCTGGTGCTGTACCTGACAACCAGCCATCATCAATTCTTTTTATCTCTACAGCATCATCAGCAACTAGCCTGTTTCCATTTTGAATTAACTCAAGGGCAGTTTCAGATTTACCTATACTGCTTTCACCTTTAATTAAAACCCCAACTCCATTAATATCTACCAAAACTCCGTGTACAGTCTCCATCGGAGCCATCTTGTCTTCTAGATATGCAGATAACTTATTTATAAATCTAGTTGTTATAATCTCAGTTGAACAGATTATAACATTTGACTTTTTAGCTGCATTGTAAAAATCTTCTCTTAGCTCCATCCCTCTTGTTACAATTACTATTGGTATATCGTATGAAAAGAATTTTTTTAAAGTTTCATTTCTGTTTTCTAGTGAAAAGTTACCAAAAAATGTATACTCTGTTCTTCCAATAATTTGAATTCTTTCTGAAGTAAAATAATCAAAATATCCTGCTAGCTGTATACCAGGTCTATTTATTTCTTTTTCTGTTACAAATGTTTTTTCCGCAAGACCTTCCGGAGAAATTATTTCCTTTAAATTAAACTGATCTATTAAATCTCTTACACTTACTTTTCCCATAATTTAATCCTCTTAGTAAATATTTTTTATCTTTCTTTTTTTAAATGTTTTTCTATACTTTCGGCAATTTTCAAAGTAATTCCATCGACTTCCATTAGCTCCTCTTTAGTCGCCTTTTTTATATTATCTACATCTTTAAATTTTTGTATCAATGCTTTCTTTTTCTTAGGCCCTACACCTGGGACATCGTCTAACATTGATTTAGTCATCTTTTTATCTCTTAGACTCCTATGAAAAGATATTGAATACCTATGGACCTCTTCCTGTATGGATGCTACAAATCTATATAAATTTGAAGTTTTATCAAGTTCTATACTGTCTACTTCATTTATAAGACCTTTTGTGTTGTGCTTTGAATCCTTACACATTCCCCAAAGAGGTATATCTTCCCCATTATTATTTAAAATTTCTCTTACTGCAGAAACTTGTCCTCGTCCTCCATCTAGTAATATTAGATCAGGTAGTTTATCATGTTTTAATCTCCTATCTATTATCTCTTGCATCGATGCATAATCATTTGGACCATCTACAGTTTTTATCTTAAAACGTCTGTATTCTTTTTTATCTTTAACCCCATTTGTATACACGACCATTGTTCCAACAGAGTCAACACCTTGAATATTAGATATATCATATGATTCTATCCTCACCAGTGGTTTTTCGATAGATAGCAATTTCCTTAATTCTTCCAAAGAACCTAGACTTTTTTCATATTTTTTTCTTTTTACATCATCAAATTTTTCTAGATACTCCTCAGCATTTTTTCTTACCATCATTATTAGAGCTCTTTTTTCGCCTCTTTGGGGTATTTTTATTAATACTTTTTTGCCTTTTTTATATGAAAGCATTTCTTCTACTATTTCTTGTTCTTCAAAGTTTTCCTCCACGATTAATTCTTTAGGAATATATTCTTGTGTCATATAAAACTGTTTTATAAACGAACTCAATATAGCCGATCTATTGCTACCCTTAACACCTTCTAGCATATAGTTTTCACGACCAGATAGCTTCCCATTTCTAATAAAAAATATTTGAACACAAGCTTCATCTTCATTATTTGCCATCGCAATCACATCTTGGTCAAGATCACTCTGGGTATTCGTTATTTTTTGTTTCTGCATTAATTCCGTAACGCTATTTATTTTATCTCTATATTCAGCAGCCTCTTCAAACATCATATTTTTAGAGTATTCTTCCATTTTTTTAGTTAGAGTTTCTACTAGAATTTCTTCTTTACCAGATAAAAAGAGTATTATTTCATCTATCAACTCCATATATTCGGCCCTTTTTACTCTTCCTGTACAAGGTCCTATACATTGCTTTATGTGATAGTTCAAACATGGTCTCATATTTGATCTTATTGCTTTTTTTATATCTATATTACAAGTTCTAATAGCATATGTATTTCTAATAACTTCCAGTGTATCATTTACAGCAGATACATTTGAATACGGTCCAAAATATTTTGCTCCGTCTTTTAGAACTCGCCTTGTCTTTATTACTCTAGGGTATTCTTCATTTAGTGTGACTTTTATATAAGGATACGTCTTGTCATCCCTTAAAAGAATATTATATTTAGGCTTATATTTTTTTATTAAATTATTTTCCAGTATTAGAGCTTCTAACTCCGAATCAGTCATAATATACTCAAAGCTAGAAATATTTTTCACCATTGATTTCACTTTGTCCGCGTGATTTTTAGATGACTGAAAGTATTGCCTTACTCTATTTTTAAGAGAAATAGCCTTCCCTACATATATGACATTAGTATACTTATCTTTCATCAAGTATACTCCAGGACTGTCTGGTAATGTCTTTAAGTGAGCTTTTATATCAAACAACTCATCTGCTCCTTCCTCCTAATTTACTACTTTATTCTATATCTATAAATTATACTATATATTAATCGTTTTGTACTTACATAAACTCTGAACTTATATAGTTAATTTACCCAATAAAACCATTTTACTAAACATCACTTATTATATAATAGTATGCTTTTTATTATATATAAAAGAGATGCTATTCAGCATCCCTTTTATTTTCAAATATTCAATTTATCTAATCATCGCTCATCATTTTTTTTAAATATTGACCTGTATAACTTTCTTTGACTTTACACAATTGTTCAGGTGTTCCAGTTGCAACAATATTTCCTCCCATATCACCGCCATCTGGTCCCAAGTCTATCACGTAATCAGAAGTTTTTATAACATCTAAGTTATGTTCTATTACAACTATAGTATTACCTGCATCTGTCAATCTTTGAATTACTTCAATTAATTTTCTTACATCTTCTGAATGAAGACCCGTAGTAGGTTCGTCTAATATGTATAAAGTTTTACCCGTAGATCTCTTACTCAATTCCGCTGCAAGCTTTATTCTTTGAGCTTCTCCTCCCGATAATTGAGTTGAAGGCTGACCTAATTTTATATACGATAGACCAACATCCATCAATGTTTCTAGTTTTCTTTTTATACTAGGTATGTTTTCAAAAAACTCTAGTCCTTCTTCTACATTCATTTTTAATATATCTGAAATATTTTTTTCTTTATATTTTACTTGAAGTGTTTCTCTATTATATCTTTCTCCCTTACATACTTCACAAGGTACGTATACATCTGGCAAGAAAAACATTTCAATTTTTAAAATTCCATCACCCTTACATGCTTCACATCTACCACCTTTGACGTTAAAGCTAAATCTTCCCTTTTTATATCCTCTTGCTTTAGCTTCATTTGTCGTAGCAAATAGATCTCTAATCATATCGAATACGCCTGT
The DNA here is from genome assembly GCF_900240845.1 of Peptostreptococcus faecalis. GTDB lineage: Bacteria > Bacillota > Clostridia > Peptostreptococcales > Peptostreptococcaceae > Peptostreptococcus > Peptostreptococcus faecalis. Next base: position 6,153 of record NZ_OERU01000010.1, on the reverse strand, counting down.
ATAAGTTGCTGGATTGGATCTAGGTGTCCTCCCTATAGGGCTCTGATCAATATTAATAATTTTATCAATATTTTCTATACCTTTTATACTTTTATGCTTTCCTGGCTTGTTTCTTGATTTATTTACAACCTGAGCTACTCCTTTATATAATATTTCATTTACTAGAGTTGATTTACCTGAGCCAGATACTCCTGTAATACAAGTGAATTTACCTAGAGGGAACTCAACATTTATATTTTTAAGGTTATTTTCATTAGCTCCCTTTATCTCTAAGAAAAGACCATTTCCTTCTCTAGTTTTTTCAGGAATAGGTATTTTAATTTCACCGCTTAAGTATTTTCCAGTGATGGAGTTTTTATTATTTATTATATCTTGTACAGTTCCTTCAGCTACAATCTCACCACCGTGGATACCTGCTGCCGGTCCTATATCAACTACATAGTCGGCTGCTCTAATAGTGTCTTCATCATGCTCAACTACTATTAAAGTGTTTCCTATTTCAGCTAATCTTTCAAGAGTTTCAATTAGTTTATCATTATCCTTTTGATGAAGCCCTATGCTTGGCTCATCTAAAACGTATAATACTCCAGTTAACGCAGAACCAATTTGAGTCGCCAATCTAATTCTCTGGGCTTCTCCACCTGATAGTGTTCCAGCCTTTCTTGATAAATTCAAATACCCTAGACCTACATTACTTAAAAATTTAGCTCTTTCTACGATTTCTTTTAGCACATCTTTTGCTATAACTTCATTTTTTTCGCTAAATTTTATATTTTCGATGAAATCTATCAATTTTTCAACTGAAAGATCTGTTACATCCATAATATTTTTTTCTCCAACTTTTACTGCTAGAACTTCTTTTTTAAGCCTTTTTCCGCCACATTCATGGCATGGATGCTCTGATAGAAATTCATCTAATCTATCTCTCATAGCCTCTGAATTAGTTTCTTTATATCTACGGTCTATATTTACAATTACACCTTCATAGTAGTTTTTGTATTCTTTTATTCCTCCAAATTTAGAATCAAATTGAAATGAAATCAATGTATTTTTGTCACCATATAATAGTTCTTGCACAAAATCATCTGGTAAGTCTTTAAATGGAGTATCTATAGATACATTATATAATTCGCAAAGCGATAATATCATTTTTGTATAATATGTATTATCGTTTAATCCATTAGTAGACCATGCTGCAATTGCACCTTGTTTTAGACTCAAGTCCTTATTAGGAACAACTAAATCCTCGTCTACTTCTTTACTTTCTCCCAGACCTTTACATACTTCACACGCTCCAAACGGCGCGTTAAACGAAAACATTCTAGGTGATAGTTCTTCTATTCCTATTCCATGATCGGGGCATGCAAATTTTGTTGAATAAAGTTCTTCTCCCTTATCCATATTTTGAACAATGATTAATCCATCAGATAGCTTGACTGCTGTTTCAACTGAGTCTCCTAATCTTGCTTCTATTCCATCTTTCAATTTTATTCTATCTACTACGACATCAATCGTATGCTTTTTATTCTTTTCTAAAGATATCTCATCATTTATATCGTAATTTTCACCATCTATTCTAACTCTTACATATCCTTCTTTGCGAATGTAATCCAGTGTTTTTTTATGAGTTCCTTTTTGCCCCCTTATAATAGGCGATAATATTTGTATTCTTGCCTCGTCTTTATCATAATCCATTATCTTGTCTACAATTTCTTGCACAGTCATCTGACTTATTATTTTACCGCAAGTAGGACAATGTACATCTCCAACCCTTGCATACAAAAGTCTTAAATAATCATAAATTTCAGTTACTGTTCCAACTGTAGATCTTGGATTTCTAGAAGTAGTTTTCTGATCTATTGATATAGCAGGTGATAGACCTTCAATATAGTCTACACTTGGCTTTTCCATCTGACCTAAAAACTGTCTAGCGTAAGAAGATAAACTTTCCACATACCTTCTCTGACCCTCTGCGTAAATTGTATCAAATGCCAAAGAAGACTTCCCTGATCCCGATAATCCAGTGAAAACTATAAATTTATTCCTAGGTATTTTTAAATCTATATTTTTTAAATTATTTTCTCTTGCTCCTTTTATTGTTATATATTCCTTCAAATTTGCCTCCTTGTACATGGTACTTTGAAATTCAGCTTTAAAACCATGCAGAGCTTTAGTTTTTTATATTTTCTTTTCTAGTTCCATTATCTTATCTCTTAACTGTGCCGCTCTTTCAAATTCTAATTTTTCTGCTGCTTCAACCATTTCTGATTTCAATACAATTATAGCATCAGTTATTTCACCTGCACTTTTAAGTTTTTTGATATCTGAAAGATCATATGAAGCTTCATCTTCTGCAATCTTTGTCGCTTCAATATTAGCTCTTATGTCTTTTTTGATAGATTTAGGCACTATATTATGTTTTTCATTATAATCGCTCTGTATTTTTCTTCTTCTTTCTGTTTCTGTTATCGCATTTTTCATTGAGTCGGTAATTTTATCAGCATACATTATTACTCTTCCTTTTGCATTTCTAGCTGCACGACCGATAGTCTGAATCAATGAAGTTTCAGATCGTAAAAAACCTTCTTTGTCTGCATCTAAAATCGCAATTAAAGATACTTCTGGTATATCCAATCCTTCTCTCAATAGGTTTATCCCTACTAAAACGTCGAATTTACCTAGTCTTAAATCCCTTATTATTTCAGTTCTTTCCAAAGTAACAATATCTGAATGCAGATATTTTACCTTAATACCCAATTCTAACAAATATGCACTCAAATCTTCACTCATTTTTTTAGTCAAAGTAGTGATTAGTACTCTTTCGCCTTCTTCAATGTTTTTATTTATTTCCACAATTAAATCATCTATTTGATTTTCAACTGGTCTAACGCTAATTAAAGGATCTAATAAACCTGTTGGTCTTATTATTTGTTCCGCAAAAACTTCAGATTTTTCCATTTCATAAGGACCTGGTGTAGCTGAAGTAAATAAAGCTTGATTTATATTTTCCTCAAATTCTTCAAAATTTAAAGGTCTATTATCGTATGCAGAAGGAAGTCTAAATCCATTTTCAATAAGTGACTTTTTTCTTGATCTATCCCCAGCATACATTCCTCTTACCTGTGGAACTGTAACGTGTGATTCATCTATTATAAGTAAAAAATCATCTGGGAAGAAGTCCATCAAAGTGTATGGTTTTTCACCTTCTTCTCTTCCCGTAATATGTCTAGAATAGTTTTCTATACCTTGACAAAAGCCTATTTCTCTTAACATTTCAATATCATAATTAGTTCTTTGCTCTATCCTTTGAGCTTCTAACAGTTTACCTTGCTCCTTAAATTCACTTATTACCTCTTCTAATTCTGATTCAATCGTCTTTATTGCACTCTCGATTTTTTCTGGCGTAGTAGCGTAATGTGATGCAGGAAATATAACTACATGATTTCGTTCTCCAGAAACTTTATTTGTTATATAATCAATTTCTGTAATTCTATCAATTTCGTCTCCAAAAAATTCCAGACGAATTGCACGCTCATCATTACTTGCTGGAAATATTTCTAATATATCTCCTCTTACTCTAAATGTTCCTCTTATAAAATTTGTGTCATTTCTTTCATATTGCATTTCGATTAATTTTTTGATTACTTCATCTCTATCCCTTATCATTCCTGGCCTTAAAGATAGCATCAATTCTTTGTAGTCTTTTGGATCACCCAGACCGTATATACAAGAAACAGAAGATACTATAATCGTATCTTCACGCTCTAAAATCACGGCTGTTGCAGAGTGTCTAAGTTTATCAATTTCATCATTTATACTTGCATCTTTTTCTATATATGTATCGCTATGTGCTACGTAGGCTTCTGGCTGATAATAATCATAATAACTCACAAAATACTCTACAGCATTATCAGGAAAAAATTCCTTAAATTCACTGTAGAGCTGAGCTGCTAATGTTTTATTATGGGCTAACACAAGAGTAGGTTTTTTCACCTTTTCTATTATATTCGCCATAGAAAAAGTTTTACCAGATCCTGTCACACCTATTAGCGTTTGAAATTTATTTTTAGAGTTTAAAGATTTCGTTATTTTTTTTATTGCCTCTGGTTGATCCCCTGTTGGTTTATAATCCGATACTAATTTAAATTCCATTATTTTTCCGACCTTTTTTGAACATATTCTATCATTTCTATTGCGGCTTCTTTTGTAACCTTGTTCCCAATTTCAAATAGATATTCTTTACCCCAATCACTCTTTATATATAAGTATTCTATTTCATCTCTATCCAATAATTCTATTTTTACAATATCTTCAATTGGTATGTTTAGCTTTGTAATTTTTTTTGGTTTTTCTCCATGTAAGCTTTTTCTGCTATACTCTGCAAAAAATGTCTTTTCAGTAAGATAAAGAGTATATAAATCAGGTTCTGGACCTGATGTTTTATTATGACCTAAAAGAGAATTCGCAACCATATTTATACCTCTATCTGTCATACTCAACCTTCTATTTGTAACAAGTGTCACTATTACTTTTTCTCCATTATATTCAGTGTTCATTTGATTCCCTCCTTAGACGATTTAATAAAATATATTATTACAAAATCTATTTCAAAAAAAACTTATGTTTATTACATTTTACCATATATTTTAATACTTGTATTTAGTTTTTGTTTATAGTTGTATTTAGTTTTTTTTTAATGTAAAATTGAGAATGTATAACTATTTATTTTTATAAATTTAAATAGAATTAATTAAATTCTTAAAGGAGGAAATATCATGGAAGTTAGAATGAAAAAAATATATTCTTTACTCATTTTAACAGGTGTCATTTTAGCCGTAGTCGTTAATTCTACCAGTATATTAGAATGGTTTCGAGATTTTATTGTCGTTTTAAATCCTATAATTATCGGATGTGTAATGGCATTTATTTTGAATATATTAGTTGTAAAATGGGAAAGTGTTTATTTTGTGGATACAAAAAATAAAATAATTATTAAAACTAAAAGAGGGGTTTGTATATTACTATCCATTCTATCAGTTTTGCTAATTCTATTTTTTGTGTCAAAGCTTATTCTTCCTCAAGTAAATAAATCGATTTCTCTTTTTATACAGCAATTTCCAACAGTTTATGATAAAATTTTAAGAGATATCATTGAGTATTCTGAAAAAGTTCCATTCTTAAAAAATGCAATTATTCCTCATAATCTAGACGGAAAAGAAATCATTGAAAAAGTAATGGGAATTTCTGCAAACTGGGTCGGAGGTATTTTTTCCTTACTAGGCTCTTTCTTAGGATTGATAGCAAATTTAGTAATAGCTTTTATTCTTGCAATATATATTGTTGCAAGCAAAGAGAGACTATGCAAACAATTTAATAAAGTATTTAACAAGATTTTAAGTCAAAAATTCATAAAAAAATTCTATTACATTTTAGATATTACTAATTCTACTTTTAGAAGCTTTTTTATAGGACAGTTTTTAGAAGCTATTGTTTTGGGGTCTCTGTGTACACTAGGTATGTATATATTGGGAATTCCATATCCTCCTATGATCGGTTCTGTTGTTGGACTGACTGCTTTAATACCTCTAGTAGGTGCTTATATTGGTGGAGGATTTGGATTTATTATGATTATTACACATAGCTTTTTTGATGGAATTGCGTTTGTAATATTTTTAATTATTTTACAACAATTTGAAGGAAATGTTATTTATCCTAAAGTGGTAGGAACATCTGTAGGATTACCAGGATTATGGGTTTTAGTTGCAATACTTGTTGGTGGTGGACTTTTTGGCGTAACCGGAGTATTCTTCGCCGTACCTGTAATGGCAACTCTTTATAAGCTTTTAGAAAATTACGTTGAAAGTTAAATTTACAATTTTTTTACTATCAACTTAAATAATTAATACATATCATTTAATAAAAATATGATTAACAATAAAAAACAACAGTTTTCCTATAGGAATCCTGTTGTTTTTTTATTGTTATAGTATAAATAAGGCTATTTATACTATTTATATTCTGCCATTAATTTTTCAAATATTGGAAGTGACTTTTCACACTTTTCAGTCTCAACACAATATGATAATCTCATATATGATTTAGATCCAAATCCTGCACCTGGCACTACTAACATATCATGTGCTTTAGCTTTTT
>NZ_OERU01000025.1 GCF_900240845.1 Peptostreptococcus faecalis | reverse complement strand
TTACCTCTTTACCTATTTCTCTTGCAGTTCCATATCTATCTGATCCAGCGTATCTTATCACGTTGAAATCTTTTAGCTGATCTACAACTTTTTGAGATACAGAATCTGGTCCTCCTGATATAATTACATCACCTATTCCACGTCTTTTTAGTTCGTTAAAAGTCTCTGTAGTGATGTCGTTTGTATCTGTTAGAAGTATTGGACAATCTCTTTCGTTTGCTAGCACTGTAGCTGTCAATACGTCAGTATACTTCTTGCCGTTTGCAAGTACAGCAGTTGCTCTCTTTGTTGGAGGAGTTGTTCCACCTCCACCACCTGGATTTGAATCTTTTTTCCATTTAGCATAAAGTGTAGTATTTGCAGTAATAGATGTGTTAAAATCAAATTTTTCTTTACCATCCTTGTCAAGATACCAACCTTCAAATGTATATCCTTCTCTAGTTATATTTTCAGAAGTTATTTTTTCGCCTTCTTTTACTCCTATCACCTTTGCTATTTTTGTATTATCCTCAAAGACTCCGCCTTCAGGCTCAAAAGTAACAGCTAATATTTTTTCATCGCTTACAAAACCTATATCATAATTATTATACGCAATATTTGTTCCTAATACTGCTGGCTTTGACAGTGACTTATTGTTCTTTATATTAGATTCATAAGTAGAATATATATTAGGATATTTATCACCATCTAATATAAAAAATCCTTTTTCAGCCTTATTATTTTCAAAAACTGTTCCACTAACTTGTAGCTGCTTATATTTTACATTGTCTGTATCGTCTCTAGTAACTACATCTTCAAGAGCAAGTAAGTTTATTCCTCCTCCAATTATCTTTGCAGTATTATTTTTTATAATAGAATCTGTTATAGTTACTTCATTATTACCTGAATCATATAAGTTTATTCCTCCTCCCCAAAGAGAAGTATTTCCATCAAAAGTAGATTTATTAATATTTACTGGCATTTTTTCAAGTGCTGCTATTGAAACTCCACCTGCAAAATTATTTGAAGAATTATTCTTAAAAGTACTATTCTCTATATCTATTTTTCCATTTATATCTACTCCAGCTACTAGAAAAAGACCTCCTCCAGCGAGCTCTGCATTGTTATTTTCAAATAAAGAATCTTTTATTAAAGTGTTTGTTCCGTCATCATAAGCTGGATATAAATACGCCCCTCCACCTTGACTAGTAGCTTTGTTTCCTATAAATTGTGATTCCGTTATTTCTACTGTTCCTACACCATTTGGATATAAAGCTCCACCATTAACAGCTTCATTTTCCTTAAATATAGAATTTTTTATTTTTAAATCGCCTGAGTAGTGCTCACTCGTTAATATGGCTCCTCCATTTCTTGCTTTGTTCTTTTCAAAATAGGAGTTAGTCACATTTATTGGCATATTTCTTATGCTCCCTACAAATACAGCACCTCCATATCCAGGATGATCCGTTCCACCACTTACGTTTGAGTTATTCTCTATAAATCTTGTATTAGTAATATCTAGAGTACTTTTACTTCCGTCTTTATTCTCTCCTTGAACATAAATTGCACCATATCCAGGATTGTCTTTTATATAATTTCCGCTAATTTCAGAATTTTTTATTATAGTTTTTGTACCCTCTGGATTAGCCGAAACATACATAGCTGCACCTAAATAAGTAGCGTAGTTATTTATTATTTTTGAATTATCTACTAATATAGATCCCTTTCCTATAAATGATATAACACCTCCTAATTCAGATTTATTATTTCTGAATTCTGACCCATTTATTTTTAAATCAATTTCTCCATTAAATGCGCTAAGATATATAGCGCCTCCGAAAGCTTCTGATGCATCATTTCCCTCAAATTTAGAATTTTCAATGTATATATTACCAAAACCAGTTATATTTATTGCTCCACCGTTATCACCTTCTAGATGCTTAGAGTTATTTATAATCATACCTTTTAAAGCTAAATTTATTTTTTTACTATAGTGATATGAGTATATGGAGGTATGTTTATCTCCACCATCTATTGTGAAATTTTCCAAAACAACTTCATCTGCATCTGCATTCAGATTTAATATATTTGTAGCATTTACTGAATCTTCAACCATTAATTTAGTATCTTGTTTTTTACCTCTAATAGTGACTGCTCGATTAATGTCTAATGTAGAATCGACATAAATATCATTAGCTAATACTATCTCTGTTACTGACAAATCTAAGATTGCAGCTTTTAGTGAATCTAAATTCGTAACTTCCACAGACATACCTTCTCCAGCTTTTTTAACATTTGACTTGCTTAATTTCTCGTTCAATTCTATATTATTTTCTACAGCATATGAGTAATTGATTGGAGATACCATTGAAATCGCCATAGCCATCGCAAATGTAAAAGATAAGCCTTTCCTTAATATTCTTTTTGTATACATTTTATTTTCCTCCTTTTTGAATTATAGGTAAAGCTTTTCTTGAATATTTCATTTTAAAATATTTTTTAGCTTATTTAAAGGTTTACATCTCAAAAAGTTTTCCTATTAGGAATATTATAAATGAGATTGAATTATAATTCAATCTCATTTATAATATTCCTAATAATTTTCAAAAAAAATAGAAAAGATGTTATATAACATCTTTTCTATTTTTTGAATTTTATTCATATTTCTAGTCAAGCCTTTGAGATATCTTCACTGCTGTAGAGTATCTATCAGCTCCATGTATTCTTTCTTTATTAGTTACTTTTAATCCATCATATACAGATTTAGATACTGAATTTTCTCCACCACCTACAAGTATGCTGT
>NZ_OERU01000027.1 GCF_900240845.1 Peptostreptococcus faecalis | reverse complement strand
TTTATAGTATCTATATTTATAAGATTATTCTATTATAGAAGCAACTACTCCAGAAGCAACTGTTCTTCCACCTTCTCTGATGGCGAATCTTAATCCTTCTTCAACTGCTATTGAGTTGATTAGGTCTACTTCTATTGTTACGTTATCTCCAGGCATTACCATTTCTATACCTTCTGGTAGCTTACAAGCTCCTGTAACGTCTGTTGTTCTGAAATAGAACTGTGGTCTGTATCCATCGAAGAATGGTGTATGTCTACCACCTTCTTCTTTCTTTAGTACGTATATTTCTGCTACGAACTTAGTATGAGCCTTTACTGAGCCTGGCTTTGCAAGAACCTGTCCTCTTTCGATTTCATCTCTCTGGATCCCTCTTAAAAGTGCTCCGATGTTATCTCCAGCTTCTGCCTGATCTAGTAACTTTCTGAACATTTCTACTCCTGTTACTACTACCTTTCTTGGTTCTTCTGATAGTCCTACTAATTCAACTTCGTCAGATACCTTTAGTACTCCTCTTTCAACTCTACCTGTAGCAACTGTTCCTCTACCTGTGATTGAGAATACGTCTTCTACTGGCATTATGAATGGCTTATCTACTGCTCTTTCTGGAGCTGGGATATATTCATCTATTGTTTCGAAGAAGTCTACTATTACATCTCCCCACTTTGATGATGGATCTTCTAATGCCATTAATGCAGATCCTCTTACTATTGGAGTATCATCTCCTGGGAAATCATATTCGTCTAGTAATTCTCTTACTTCCATTTCTACTAATTCTAATAGTTCTTCATCGTCTACCATGTCACACTTGTTTAAGAATACTACTATGTATGGTACACCAACCTGTCTAGACAATAGGATATGTTCTCTTGTCTGAGGCATTGGTCCATCTGTAGCTGCAACAACTAATATTGCTCCATCCATCTGTGCTGCTCCTGTGATCATGTTCTTTACATAATCGGCATGTCCTGGACAGTCTACGTGTGCGTAGTGTCTGTTTGGAGTTTCATATTCAACGTGAGAAGTAGATATTGTGATACCTCTTTCTCTTTCTTCTGGTGCCTTATCTATGTTGTCAAATGCAACAGCTTCACCTAACTGATACTTACTGTAAAGTGTCTTTGTTATTGCTGCTGTTAAAGTTGTCTTACCGTGGTCAACGTGACCGATTGTTCCAATGTTAATATGTGGCTTACTTCTTTCAAATTTAGACTTTGCCATTT
>NZ_OERU01000028.1 GCF_900240845.1 Peptostreptococcus faecalis | reverse complement strand
AATTTTTCAAATATTGGAAGTGACTTTTCACACTTTTCAGTCTCAACACAATATGATAATCTCATATATGATTTAGATCCAAATCCTGCACCTGGCACTACTAACATATCATGTGCTTTAGCTTTTTCTGAGAATTTTTCTGAATCTCCATCTGGAGCTTCTATAAATAGATAAAATGCTCCAGCAGGTTTTGCAACCTTATATCCTAATTTTGTCAATCCATCATATAATAGATCTCTATTCTTCTTGTATACTGTTAAATCTGGTTCGACACCAACACATCTTTCTATTACTAACTGGAATAATGTTGGAGCACAAACATAACCTAATACTCTAGATGCTCCTGCTACAGCAGCCATTACCATCTTATCTTCTACCTTGTTTGGTACTAGGATATATCCTATACGTTCACCTGGTAGTGACAATGATTTTGACCAAGAATAACAAACTATTGTATTGTCATAGTAGTTTGAAACAAATGGAACCTTTAATCCATCTATAAGAACTAATTCTCTGTATGGTTCATCAGTTATTAGGTATATTGGACTACCATTTTCATCTGATTTTGCCTTTAACAAGCTACTTAATTCTTTTATTTCATCTTCACTATACACTACTCCAGAAGGGTTGTTTGGAGAGTTTATTACTATTGCCTTAGTATTTTTAGTAATCGCAGCTTTTATTCCTTCAATGTTAAGTTGCATATCGTCTTTTGCAGGAACTAATACTTGATTTCCACCTTGTCCATTTATGAATACTGTATATTCTGGGAAGAATGGTGCCAATACTATTATTTCATCTTCCGGTGAAGATATTAATGCCTTAAATGTAATATTTAAAGAAGCTGCCGCTCCACAAGTCATCAATAAATTATCTTTAGTATAATCTGT
>NZ_OERU01000029.1 GCF_900240845.1 Peptostreptococcus faecalis | reverse complement strand
ATTATCTCGAAATATCTGGCTTGGTTTGTTGTTTGTGGTTTAAACCTTTATGGTTTAAACGATTAATCAATTGTTTATAAAAACAATATGAATTAACCTGCTGTTTAATTTTCAAAGTTCATTTTGTTTACCTGTCGTTTTTGACGACTAGATAATAGTAACATCTTTAATTTCTTTTGTCAATAACTTTTTTTAAGTTTTTTAGAAAAAGTGGTGCCTAGAGGCGGAATCGAACCACCGACACGGGGATTTTCAGTCCCCTGCTCTACCGACTGAGCTATCTAGGCATAAATTGGTGGGCCTAGCTGGACTCGAACCAGCGACCTCACGCTTATCAGGCGTGCGCTCTAACCACCTGAGCTATAGGCCCATATAATATATTTGGTTTTATAAATTCTCATGGCAGGGGTGGAGGGACTCGAACCCCCGGCGCACGGTTTTGGAGACCGACGCTCTACCAACTGAGCTACACCCCTATGGTTAAATGGTGGACCATCAGGGATTCGAACCCCGGACCTACCGGTTATGAGCCGGGCGCTCTAACCAACTGAGCTAATGGTCCATAATGTTGGTGTCTGTCACTATAAAAAAATATTGGTGCCGAAGACCGGAATCGAACCGGTACGAAAGTATAAGTTTCGCAGGATTTTAAGTCCTGTGCGTCTGCCAGTTCCGCCACTTCGGCAAATCACGTGGCTACGTCCTATTCTCCCAGACAGCTTCCCATCAAGTACCTTCGGCGCTAAAGAGCTTAACTTCTGTGTTCGGAATGGGAACAGGTGTATCCTCTTTGCTGTAATAACCACATATTAAA